>NZ_WOFU01000002.1:0-677923 GCF_016879755.1 Bacillus sp. B15-48 | reverse complement strand
CAAATGCCGCATGTGGCAGGAGCGATGGATCAAATGCCGCATGTGGCAGGAGCGATGGATCAAATGCCGCATGTGGCAGGAGCGTGGGACCAAATGCCGCATGTGGCAGGAGCGATGGATCAAATGCCGCATGTGGCAGGAGCGTGGGACCAAATGCCGCATGTGGCAGGAGCGATGGATCAAATGCCGCATGTGGCAGGAGCGATGGATCAAATGCCGCATGTGGCAGGAGCGTGGGACCAAATGCCGCATGTGGCAGGAGCGATGGATCAAATGCCGCATGTGGCAGGAGCGATGGATCAAATGCCGCATGTGGCAGGGGCAATGGATCAAATGCCACATAAGGCTGCACCAACGATGAAAGCACCTAAAGATTGCGGTTGTGGCGGAACTAGTTTTGCCCCTCCAGCCGGATATGGCCCACACGCTGGATTTGGCCCTCCAGCCGGATATGGTCCACACGCTGGATTTGGCCCTCCAGCTGGATATGGCCCACACGCTGGATTTGGCCCTCCAGCCGGATATGGTCCACACGCTGGATTTGGCCCTCCAGCCGGATATGGTCCACACGCTGGATTTGGCCCTCCAGTCGGATATGGTCCACAAGCAGGATTTGGGCCGCCAGCGGGATATGGCCCACATGCTGGGTTTGGCCCACACGCCGGATATGGTCCACATGCTGGGTTTGGTCCACATGCCGGGTTCGGCCCACATGCCGGGTTTGGCCCAATGCAACGGAACGAAGATGATGATGAAAGCAATGAAAATTAATTTATACTCACGAAGGGACGATTTTATCGATCGTCTCTTCTCCTTTTTATCGTGTAAGCTGCCAGTTTCAATTAAACAAATCACCAAAATTAGAGAGCATGTTTTTTTCATTGCTACCGATGTTTTTCCGTTCATTTTAAAAGGCTATCATGATTTACGGAAACTTATATTACATCAGAACTTAACAGCTGCTTTAAAAAAGCAGGGATTTGTTGAAACATATACCTTTTATCATTTTACAAATCAACCTTTACTCTTTGAAAACGTTTATTATGGATGTATTGAGTACTTAGATGTGAAAAAACCGCCATTTACCTTCCGCTCATACGATGAACGAATGGAAGGCATTCAATTACTCTCTAAATTTCACTCCTTTTCCGCAAACTTAGTAGAAGATTTTTCTCCGTTTTTACAAAAACAAGATTTGTTAACTAAATGGCAAGTACGTTATCATCGATTTAAAACCAATCAACCAATCGTAAATAAATTTGTTGAACCAACAATTACGGCAGAACTGCTAGAATGGGGGGAGCGCTCTTTAGCTGGGATGAAGCAATATCATTCGAGTTTTGAATTAAATAAATTAGTAATCCTTCATGGAGATGTGGCCCATCATAATTTTATAAAAGATAACACAGAAAAATTGTATTTGATTGATTTTGACCTTGTATCAATAGGACCGAAAGAATTTGATTTACTTCAGTATGCGAATCGCATTCTGCCGTTCATGGATTGGTCGCTTGAAGAGTTTATGGACATAAACGCTCTCTCTTCTTTTATTCATCAAAAAGGTGGTTTCTTATACGGCTTAATGTATCCAGCAGATTTTTACAGGGAATGGAATCGTTTAATTAGCCAAAATTTATTTCATGATTCTAATCTGCTAGCCTCGTTGTATGAAATAACCGTGAACCAATTTCCAAAAAGAAAAAGATTCCTTGAAAATATAAGAACAGTCGCTGAAAAATAAAAGAAACTATTTTTATGATTGCAAGGTTTAACATAAATAAGAAATTTTTTGTCCATACTATAAATGAATAATAAAAAGTGAGGTGACCGGCAATGGGATTTCAGTCTGTTGTCAAGACGCTTTGTGTATTCATAACAATAATAGGCCTATTCAGTGGGACCGTTGGAGCAGTACAATCAAAGGCATTCGTTAAAAATGACACAGCCCCATTGGAGTTGACGGTCATTTTTGAGCGAGTCTATTTAGATGGTGAAATAAGCGAAGAGAAGGTCAATGAAACGGTACAGTCAATGGAAGATTTATGGATTCGATATGAAGATTGGCAATTTATAAGAAGAGAAAATGATACCGTCGTACTTAAACAATATGTGGATGACATCTCCCCCTTATTAAAGGCGAATGGTTACTTTGGATTATCTGGAGATGGGGTTTTATCCATCTTCAATGGCAAACCTGATGAATCAAACATTATTCAGTCTTTTTTCCAAATAGATCTCGGTAAATTAGAAAGCAGGACTCGGAATCAACTTAAAAAAGGCATCCCAATTAATTCAAAAGATCAATATGAAAAGGTGATTGAGGCATTTAAACCATATACGAAAGTAGAAAATCAGGGTCGGTAAATTACCGGCCCTATTTATTTTTAAGCGGTATGGAAGGTTCGCCTCAAAAACGTTTCATCGATTAATCGGTCGATATTTTTTGCTGCGTTTAAATCTGATTCCCCTTTTGTTGTCTTAATATTATTTTTATTCGTTCCTAGCAACATAGTGTGATAAAATTTTGTGTACAGCATAAAAGAGGAGCGAGTAGCATTGTATGAGTACATAAAAGGAAGAATGGACTTTGTTGGTCCTGAATACATTGTCGTTGATAATGGTGGTATAGGCTATCAAATTTATACGCCGAACCCATTTTCATTTTCCCACCTGATGGGATCTGATGTGCAGATTTATACTTTTCATTATGTTCGTGAGGACCTTATAGCTTTATATGGATTTCAATCTCGAGAAGAAAAGGCTTTGTTTATGAGGTTGTTAAGTGTCACTGGAATTGGCCCTAAAGGAGCACTAGCTATTTTAGCTTCAGGTGAGCCGCAGCAAGTGGTGAATGCGATTGAAAATGAGGATGAAGCGTTTCTCGTTAAATTTCCAGGAGTAGGAAAGAAAACAGCGAGGCAAATGATCCTTGATTTAAAAGGGAAGCTTCAAGATATTGTCCCAGATTACTTTCCTAATTTATTTACACCGGAAATTGAAGATCAATCCAATGAATTGGATGAAGCAATCCTTGCTTTGAAAGCACTTGGCTATTCGGATAAAGAGATTAAGAAAGTCACTCCAGCGCTCAAAATGGAAAACTTAACAACAGATCAATATATTAAAAAGGCATTGCAAAAATTATTAAGATAGACTAGATTAGATAACTAGATTTGATAAAGGATGATGAACTATGGAAGAACGAATCATCTCCGGAGAGGCAGACAATCAAGAGCTTTCATTTGAACAAAGCTTGCGTCCACAGTCGTTAAAACAGTATATTGGTCAAGAAAAGGTAAAGGAGAATCTTGCGGTATTCATTGAAGCGGCAAGGCAAAGGCAAGAAACACTCGATCATGTGTTGCTTTATGGCCCCCCTGGTCTTGGGAAAACGACGCTTGCAGCGATTATTGCGAATGAAATGGGTGTCAACCTGCGCACAACATCAGGTCCGGCGATTGAACGACCGGGCGATTTGGCGGCGATTCTTACTGCATTGGAACCGGGCGATGTTTTATTTATCGATGAAATTCATCGGCTCCCTCGGTCGATAGAAGAAGTCCTCTATCCCGCTATGGAGGATTTTTGTCTTGATATCGTTATAGGGAAAGGACAGACAGCTCGTTCTGTCCGTCTAGATCTTCCGCCATTTACGCTAGTGGGGGCAACGACAAGGGCAGGTTCTTTATCGGCACCATTAAGAGATCGCTTTGGCGTGCTAAGTAGATTAGAATACTATCATGAGAAGGATCTACGAGAAATTGTCATTAGGACGGCTGAGTTGTTTGATACTGAAATTGATAACAAAGCGGCAAATGAGCTTGGTAGAAGATCACGGGGAACACCAAGAATAGCGAATCGTCTTTTAAGGCGCGTGCGGGATTTTGCACAAGTACGAGGAAATGGCTCGATTGATGAAAGGCTTGCAGTAGAAGCATTACAGTTAATGCAAGTCGATCGTTTAGGGCTTGATCATATCGACCATAAATTACTTAAAGGGATTATTGAAAAATTTCGTGGCGGTCCAGTTGGATTGGATACGATTGCAGCTACAATTGGCGAAGAGTCCCATACAATTGAGGATGTCTATGAACCATACCTTCTTCAAATTGGTTTTCTGCAGCGAACACCGCGTGGGAGAATGGTTACCGATGCAGTTTATCGACATTTTCAAATGGAGGTGCCCAGTGAATGACAGGTCTAGGTAAATTATTGATGGTTGTTGGTGGGGTCATTTTCGTTGCTGGCTTACTCGTACATTTTTTTAATCTCGGCAAACTGCCAGGGGATATTGTTGTTAAAAAGGGGAGTACGACGTTTTATTTTCCGATTGTCACATCAATTGTCGTCAGTATTCTTCTATCATTGATTTTTTATTTTATTGGGCGGTTTCGTTAATACTTAAGAATATAGGTGACGTACAACATGAAAGTAGATTTATTTGATTTTCATTTACCGGAGGAACTTATTGCACAAGTTCCTCTGCTGGAAAGAGCTGAAAGCAGGCTAATGGTGCTTGATAAAAAAACCGGCGATATCGAGCATAATGTTTTTAAAAATATAAAAAACTACCTTCGACCAGGAGACGTACTTGTTCTCAATGATACGCGTGTCCTTCCAGCAAGATTATTTGGCGTGAAGGAAGATACAGGGGCCAAAATTGAGGTGTTATTGCTAAAGCAGGCAGAAGGTGATACTTGGGAAACGCTTGTAAAGCCTGCTAAGCGCGTAAAGCAAGGAACAAAGATTATCTTTGGAAATGGGCTGTTAACAGCTATTTGTACTGGCGAAACGGACCATGGCGGTCGTACTTTACACTTTTCCTATGATGGAATTTTTTACGAAGTACTAGATGAACTTGGAGAAATGCCACTGCCCCCTTATATTAAAGAACAGTTAGATGATCAAGAGCGGTACCAAACAGTTTATGCAAAAGAAAGAGGCTCAGCTGCTGCTCCTACAGCAGGCCTTCATTTTACCGAGGAGCTGATCGAAGACATTCGTAAAAACGATATCCACATTGCTTTTATCACCCTCCATGTTGGGCTAGGAACCTTTCGACCAGTTAGTGCAGATTCGATAATGGAGCATGAGATGCATGCTGAGTTTTATGTCGTCTCTGACGGGACAGCACGGCTGTTAAATGAGGTCCGTGAACAAGGGGGACGCATCATTACGGTTGGAACGACCTCAACTCGAACATTAGAAACGATTGCAACAGCAAATAATGGGGAATTTAAAGCAGCAACTGGTTGGACAAATATTTTTATTTACCCTGGGTATGAGTTTAAAGCGATTGACGGAATGATTACGAACTTTCATTTACCGAAGTCGACTTTGATCATGCTCGTTAGTGCGCTTGCGGGCCGTGAAAATGTACTGAATGCCTATAACAAAGCTGTTGAGAATAAATATCGTTTTTTCAGCTTTGGCGACGCAATGTTCATTATATAAATGGAGTTTGAACGTTTGATGCAGTTAAATCATGGAAGGAGAACAAACATTGTCTGCAATCCGTTATGAATTAATTAAGACATGTAAACAAACAGGGGCAAGGCTTGGGCGTGTTCATACACCGCATGGTTCTTTTGATACACCAGTCTTTATGCCCGTAGGTACGTTGGCTACGGTTAAAACAATGTCACCTGAAGAACTAAAAGAGATGGGGGCGGGGATTATTCTCAGCAACACGTACCATCTTTGGCTTCGTCCGGGGCATGAGATTGTTAAGGAAGCAGGCGGTCTTCATAAATTTATGAATTGGGATCGTGCGATTTTAACTGATTCAGGAGGCTTTCAAGTCTTTAGTTTAAGTGAATTCCGGAAGATTGAGGAGGAAGGCGTTCATTTTCGAAACCATTTAAATGGAGATAAGTTATTTCTTTCACCTGAAAAAGCGATGGAGATTCAAAACGATTTAGGGTCTGATATTATGATGGCGTTTGATGAATGTCCGCCATTTCCAGCCTCTTTTGAGTATATGAAATCATCGGTCGAACGTACTTCAAGATGGGCTGAGCGATGTTTAGAAGGACATAAGCGTTCGGATGAGCAAGGCTTGTTTGGAATTGTTCAAGGCGGGGAATATGAAGAATTAAGAAAGTTGAGTGCGAATGATCTTGTATCGCTTGATTTCCCTGGCTATGCAATCGGTGGACTTTCTGTTGGGGAGCCAAAGGATATTATGAATCGTGTTCTTGAATTTACAACTCCATTATTGCCGTCAAATAAACCGCGCTATTTAATGGGGGTAGGTTCGCCTGATTCCCTAGTTGACGGGGCCATTCGCGGGATTGATATGTTTGACTGCGTACTGCCAACAAGGATCGCTCGAAATGGAACATTAATGACAAGTCATGGACGTCTAGTCGTTAAAAATGCCCAATATGCAAGAGATTATCGACCGATTGACGAACATTGTGACTGTTACACATGTCGAAACTATTCACGAGCCTATATTCGCCACTTAATTAAATGTGATGAAACATTCGGAATTCGTCTTACGACTTATCATAACCTCTATTTTCTGTTAAAATTAATGGAGCAAGTCAGACAAGCAATCATGGAAGACCGTTTGGGAGATTTCAGAGATGAATTTTTTGAGCGTTACGGCTTTAATAAGCCGAATGCCAAGAATTTTTAATAGGCTGACTTGACATGGTGAAAGGAGGGGAAAAGATGGAAGGATTATTAGGTACAGTGTTTCCACTGATCTTGATGTTTGTTTTGTTTTATTTTTTACTAATCCGTCCTCAGCAAAAGAGGCAAAAAGCAGTTCAGCAAATGCAAAGAGAATTGCAAAAAGGAGACCGTGTTGTAACAATTGGTGGTCTTCACGGGTTTGTAGACGCATTAGATGAAGGGACAATCGTGATCAAGTGCGGCGATGGAACACGTCTTACATATGATCGTAATTCTGTGCGCGAAGTCATCCAGGATTAATCATCAAAAAGCAGGTGCCAAGGAGCACCTGCTTTTATTTTTAGTTGAGAAAATTCATAAAGACCCGGTTTTATGATCGCGACTGCGAGGATGTTGATAAATTTACCCCTAAAATTCCCCCCATCATGGCAGTAAGCATATAACATGTATGATAAATGAGCTGTTCAGTATCAAAAAGACTATTATGTCCTAAGTATTGAAATAAGAAAATAATCATCGAGTAGATGAGTCCTGTCAGCGCTCCGATGAGCCAGCCTTTTTGTTTGCCACTCCGTCCTGTAATAAACCCCCCAAGGAATAACGAAATAAATGATGCGGTCGTTACGATGTACTGTAACGATGATTCTTGCACTGAAGTAAACCTGAACAACAGCGAGAAAATAAAACTGCTAATAATGGCTAGGACAAATATGGCGATGACACCGTAAAGAACGGCCATTCCAAGGTTTTTTGATTCCAATGCGGTTCTCCCCTTTCAATACGCTTCTATTTCTTACCGGTAACAATTGGCTTAGTACAAGCATATTCCAGAGAAATAAAAATAGAATAAAAATTTCCGTTTTTTACTAATAAGCTCTGTTCTAAAAAGGTCATAATTTTGCAAGCAATGCAAATCCTATTTCTTAATGCCATGTTTCGAAGGGAGAGACGGATATGGAAGAGTATGCTTCGATCATTATTCGAACATTGGTTCTTTATTTGGTTATCTTAACGATCTTCCGGATAATGGGTAAAAGGGAAATTGCTGAGTTAAGTTTGTTAGACCTAGTTGTGTTTTTAATGATTGCCGAAATGGCAGCAATTGCAATTGAAAAAACAGATCAAACTTTGTTTAAGTCCATCCTGCCGATGATTTTACTTGTGGCGGTTCAATATCTTCTCGCGTTTTTATCAATGAAAAGCAGGCGCTTTCGGTTGGTAGTGGATGGAAAGCCAAGTATTATAATTAATAAAGGGAAAATTAATGAACATGAAATGAGAAAGCAAAGATATAATTTTGATGATTTGCTTCTTCAATTAAGACAAGACGGGGTTGGCGATATTGCTGACGTCGAATATGCGATTTTGGAGACATCTGGCCAACTCTCCATTTTTAAGAAAAGTGAGCAGGCGGTCGTAAGCGTTACCCTTATTCTTGATGGATCAATCGAGTATCAGAATTTAGAAGTAGTCGGTAAAAGTGAAAAATGGTTACGAGATAAACTAGCTGAACAAGGGTATAATAATTTATCAGCCATTTCCTATTGTAGTTTTAACCGTAATAATCATAAGTTTTATATTGATCTTAAGGATGAAAAATAGCGCACTAGCAAAAATTAGTGCGTTATTTTTCATTCGCGCTTGAGCCCTAGTTTATTGTTTAGGTATTAATTTCGATAGTTGTTTTCCAATGAATGGGATGCGGATGACTTCCTCGCGTTTGATCAATCCGGTAACAAGAACGGCGAAGCTGTAAATAAATGATACACTAGCAGCTGACAGCACTACTCTTATAGCTAAGGAGAGTTCTTGTCCGAGAATATCCCAAATTTCAAACCCGAGCCAAATTGACACGGCAATAATGATAAATGTCTTCGTATATTCACGTATATGAAAGGTGAAAGACACGGCTTTAATAACTGTCGCAAAATGGAGGGAGGTTGTTAAGACGAATCCCATCATTAAGCCTAAAGCAGCTCCAGTTATTCCAAAAGCTGGCTGACTGGCAAGTAAAAAAATAACGACGAGTTTAGCAATATTTCCAACTAAACTGTTAATCATTGCTGCTCTAGCCAGGTCCAGTGCTTGGAGTGTCGCTTGAAGCGGAGCTTGGAAATAATAAAATAAAAAGAATGGAGCCATCAACAGTACGAATTCTGTCCCGCTCTTCGTTCCAAACATCAAAAGCATTAAAGGTTCAGCCAATACATAAAGGATGATTATTGATAATCCTCCTGTTATAAATGAAAACCTTAATGATTGCTGCAGGCGATGTTCAATCATTTTATAATTCTTCTTTGAATGCGCCTCACTGATTGCGGGAACCAGAGAGGTAGATAACGAGTTCATAACAAAAGAAGGGAGCATTAGGAGCGGAAGGGCGAATCCTGTTAATGTTCCATATTGTTTCGTCGCAACAGAGGCAGCGACACCAGCAATCGCTAGACTATGGGCAACGACGATTGGTTCAAAAAACCATGAGATCGAACCAATCATTCGACTGCCAGTGGTCGGTAAAGCAATGCTCATTAATTCCTTGAAGGTAGATTTGCCTGAATGAACAAACTGAAAAAAGTTTCGCCGTAAGCGAAATTTTTTCTTGATTTTAAATGTCGTTAATAAATACAAGAGCGAAGCTAATTCTCCGATAACTGCCGAAACCATTGCAGCTGCAGCAGCGTATTCAATTCCATACGGCAAAAAAGTTTTTGTAAGAACAGCGATTAACGTAATTCTAACAATCTGTTCAACCACTTGAGAGATAGCCCCAGGTTTCATGTTTTGTCTTCCTTGGAAGTAGCCTCTAAGAACGGCTGACACCGCGACAATTGGAATAATTGGCGTTATCGCCAGTAAAGGGAGCAATGTCCTCTCATCTGTAAAAAGAATTTGTGATAGTTTCGGTGCTAAGAAAAACAATGCAGGAGTAAAAATAGCAGACAAAGAAACTGTTGTCGCCAACGAAACGACGAGAATCTTCTTGATCTTTGGAAAGTCTCCCTTCGCTTCAGCCTCAGCAACGCGCTTGGAAATGGCAACAGGTAGCCCTAGTTGTGTGATTGTTACGACGAGGATAAAAGTGGGAAAGGCCATCATATAAAGACCAACCCCTTCCTCCCCAATAAATCTGGCAAGGACAATTCGGTTAATAAAACCAAGGATTCTTGTCACAAATCCTGCTATAAGTAAAATGACCGTTCCTTTTAAAAACTTTGACATCCTGTTCCCGCCTTCTCAAAAATACTAAATTCAGATACAATAATTTATATGCAGACGAGTGGACAAAGCATGACAAGTTATATGATTTTTCAAATTTTAATGAAAAAGCCAGGGAGGCGGAGTACGTGCATAAGTATGAGCAATTCAGAAATGACGTTAGACCCGCAATGAGAAGTAAACTTGAAGAATTTAAGATACTCGGTTATGGAGAGGCAAAGGAACAAGAATTATGGACTTTTTTACTTAATAAAAAGTGGAAAAAACCGAAAGATGATGTCCGACTATATGAAATTGTCGCCGATATTTTGTCTGTTCAGCCAGGAGAGTACATGAATTTTATGACAGTTGAGGCTTTTAAGCTCGGTAGCTTTGTTCTTGATGATGAAGACGAACGGAGGGAATTGTTGAAATAATGACAGAAACAACGGTATTATGTGTAATGGAAAATTAAACAAATCCATAACGAAAATGCTATGTTAAAATAGTATGACAGCATTTTTTTGCTTACATGATTAAGGAGGATTTATACATAATGGTAAAACGCAGTCGAATCATCGCGTTCTTTCTAATTGTTTTATTAATTGGGAGTGTGATGGGGGGAACCACCCAGAATATATTAGGAAATATTAAATTAGGTCTTGACCTTCAGGGTGGTTTTGAGGTTCTTTATGAAGTGAAACCAGCGAAAGATGGACAAGTCATAGATAGGGAGACATTAATTAGTACGGTAGAAGCCCTTGACCGTCGTGTCAATGTTTTAGGTGTAAGTGAGCCGGTCATTCAAATAGAGGGAGAAAATCGTATTCGTGTCCAACTTGCTGGAGTGACCGACCAAGCAAAGGCGCGAGATATTCTTTCGACAGAAGCGAACCTGACATTTCGCGATGCCAATGACAATATTAAGCTCGATGGTACCGATTTAAAGGAAGGCGGTGCCTCACAAAGTTTTGACCAAAACAATATGCCAAGCGTATCCCTAACGTTAAAAAGTGGAGAACAGTTCGGTAAGGTGACGCAGGAAATTATTGCGATGGCCCCTGATAATCAACTCGTTATTTGGCTAGATTTTGAAGAAGGCGCCGATGCTTATAAGGAAGAGAGAATGAAACCAGAGCCAAAATATATTTCGGCTCCAAATGTTACGCAGGTTTTGCCACAGGAAACCGTACAAATTACCGGAAACTTCACGATTGAAGAAGCAAACCAATTGGCGAATCTTTTGAATGCGGGTGCCCTTCCGGTTCAGCTCGAAGAAGAATACTCTACTTCAGTTGGTGCTAAATTTGGTGAACAAGCATTGGATAAAACAATTATGGCTGGTATCATCGGCATTATTGCTATTTTTATCTTCATGCTTGCATACTACCGTTTCCCAGGTTTGATTGCGGTGACGACGCTCTCTATTTATATCTATTTAATTCTTTTAGTATTCGACTGGATGAATGCGGTATTAACTCTCCCTGGAATTGCAGCATTAATCTTAGGGGTCGGGATGGCTGTTGATGCCAATATTATTACGTACGAAAGAATCAAGGAAGAAATTAAGGTTGGTCGGAAAATGAAGGCTGCGTTTGAAGCAGGAAGTAAAAACTCGTTGTCTACGATTCTTGATGCCAATTTTACGACATTGATTGCCGCGGTTGTTCTATTTATTTACGGGACTAGCTCAGTTAAAGGCTTTGCGACGATGCTTATTTTAAGTATTGTGATGGGCTTTATTACCGCAGTATTTGGTTCAAGGCTATTCTTAAGTCTTTGGGTGAACAGCGGCTTCCTTAATCATAAGCCAAGCTGGTTCGGTGTGAAAAAGAGCGAAATTCACAATCTTGCTGAAAATATAGATAATCTTGATTTAAAAACAAAATTTGATCGCGTTGATTTCATCGCTCATCGAAAAAAATTCTTCTTAGCATCAAGTATATTGCTCACGATTGGTTTAGCTGTTCTCATCATCTTCCGTTTAAATTTAGGCATTGATTTTTCTAGCGGGACGAGAATCGAAGTTTTATCAGACGAAACAATTACTACCCAAGACTTTAAAGCGGATTTAAGCAATGCTGGAATTGAAACAGATGATATTGTCATTTCTGGAAATAACAATGAGATTGGTGTTGCACGTTATAAAGGAGTTCTTACGCAAGGAGAAATTAATGATATTAAGGCTGAATTACATGATCAATATGGCTCTGAACCAAATGTGAGTACTGTTTCGCCAACGATTGGGAAAGAGCTAGCGAAAAACGCTTTTGTTGCGCTTATTTTAGCTAGCATCGGGATTGTGCTTTATGTAACGATCCGTTTCGAAATGCGGATGGCCGTTCCTGCGATTATTGCTTTACTGCACGATGCTTTTTTAATCATTGCAGTGTTTAGTTTATTAAGGTTAGAAGTCGATCTAACGTTCATTGCAGCGGTTTTAACAATTGTTGGTTACTCCATCAATGATACGATTGTAACATTCGACCGAATTCGAGAAAATTTACAGAAGAAGAAAAAGTTGAAAACAGCAGAAGATATTGCTGATGTCGTCAATAAAAGTTTGCGACAGACGATGGTTCGTTCGATGAATACGGTGTTAACTGTTGTTGTTGCAGTTATTGCCCTGTTACTATTTGGAAGCGAATCAATTTGGAATTTCTCATTGGCGCTTCTTATTGGATTAATCTCAGGAACGTATTCCTCTCTTTTCATTGCTGCACAAATATGGTATGTATTGAAAACAAAAGAATTGAAGAAAAAGGGAGTTATCCACACATATAAGGAAAAACGCAATTACTCTGATGAACCACAAGTTTAGAAAAAATCCACAGTCGAAGCTGACTGTGGATTTCCTTTTTCTTGTTTATGTGGAGTATCCCATCCATTGAAAGCCGAAAGCAGCTTCTGTATAATTAAAAAGCTAAGGGGTGATCGTATGTTAAAATCTAGGACAAGATGGGTTGTAAAAGAAGTCGATCAAGAAAAGGCGGAGCAACTCGCAAAAGCACTTAATATCGCTCCTATGACCGCAAATTTGCTTGTTAATCGTGGATATGATACGGAAGAAGCAGCGCGATGCTTTTTGTATGAAAAACAAGAACCGTTTCATGACCCTTTTTTATTAAACGATATGGAAAAGCTCGTTCAAAGAGTGAAACAAGCAGTTGAAAATGAAGAACAGATTCTGATCTTTGGAGATTACGATGCCGACGGTGTTACTTCAACAACAGTTATGATGAAGGTACTTTCAGATTTAGGTGCGAAGGTAGATTATTACATTCCAAATCGCTTTACAGAAGGTTACGGACCAAATGAGCCGGCATTTAGGCAAGCGGCAGAAGACGGGGTTCGGTTAATTATTACCGTTGACACAGGCATTGCAGCGATTCACGAAGCAAACATTGCGAAAGAGTTAGGGATTGATTTAATTATTACAGATCATCATGAACCAGGTCCTATACTACCTGACGCACTAGCAATCGTCCATCCAAAACTTGCAGATAGTGAATATCCATTTAAAGAATTAGCGGGCGTTGGAGTCGCTTTCAAAGTGGCACATGCCCTGTACGGATTTTTACCAGAAAAGCTATTGGAAATTGCTGCTATTGGAACGATTGCCGATCTTGTCTCTTTAACAGGAGAAAATCGACAAATTGCCAAAAAAGGCATAGAACAAATGAGAAAAACGAAAAACCTAGGACTAAAGGCATTGCTTTCTATAGCCAAAACGGATCCTGCTGAGGCGACAGAAGAGACAATAGGTTTTATCATTGGCCCACGAATTAATGCGGCAGGACGATTGGAAAGTGCCGAACCTGCGGTGGAGCTTTTGCTAACAAATGACCGTGAAGAAGCATTAATATTAGCCGAAGAGATCGATTCACTTAATAAAGAACGACAACAGCTCGTCGCAAAAATGGCCGATGAAGCGATTCGTGAAGTAGAAATAAACTATCCAAGTAAAGATCATCATGTACTTGTGATTGGGAGAGAAGGATGGAACCCAGGTGTAATTGGGATTGTCGCTTCTCGCCTAGTTGAGAAGTTTTATCGACCGACGATTGTCTTGAGCTATGATCAAGAAAAAGGACTTGCAAAAGGGTCAGCCAGAAGCATTCATGGTTTTGATTTGTTTAAAAATTTATCGACATGTAGAGATATCCTCCCTCATTTTGGCGGACATCCGATGGCTGCTGGAATGACATTAAATCTTGATGATGTGGACTTGCTACGAGAAAGATTAAATGCGCTTGCCAGTGAACAGCTGACGGAAGTGGATTTAGTTCCAATTACAGAAATCGATGCAGAGGTAGATTTAGAATCTATTGATCTTGATTCTATTATGGAAATGGGTCAACTTGCTCCTTACGGGGTCGATAATCCGAAACCGAAAGTAATCATTAGAAATGCACAGATTGCTGGAATGCGGACGATTGGTGCTAACCATAACCATTTAAAGATTACTTTAGCAAATGAAGGAGCCACTCTTGATGGCGTCGGATTTGGTTTAGGGCATCTTCATGAAGACATTTCGCCGATCTCAAATGTATCAGTCATTGGTGAATTAGCAATCAATGAATGGAATAACCGAAGAAAGCCACAAATTTTCCTTCACGATCTTACTGTTGCTTCATGGCAATTATTTGATATCCGGGGATTGCGAAGGCATGAAAAGCTTCCTGAAATGGTGCCAAAAGAGGAAACAATCTGGGTCGCTTTTGATGACGATGGAACAGAGAAATTTCGTGCCTTTTGTGGAGAAGAGTTAGTGAAAATTACGAGTAAAGCAGAGGCAAAGCAACTACACCTCGACTCGAAAAATATTGTTTTACTAGACTTGCCTCCTTCGTTAGTAATGTTGGAGGAACTATTTGAAAATAAGTATCCGGCGAGAATATATGCTCACTTCTATAAAGAGAATAGTGAATTTTTCAGTACGATGCCAACGAGAGAACATTTTAAGTGGTTTTATGCGTTTTTAGCGAAAAAGGGTGGATTTGACCTAAGGCGTTTTGGTGAAGATTTAGCAAAATACCGAGGCTGGACAAAAGAAACAGTTGATTTTATGTCACAGGTGTTTTTTGACTTAGAGTTTGTTAAAATAAACAATGGATTTATTTCATTAGAAAAGAATGTACCGAAAAGGGATTTATCTGAATCAGCAACATACAAGAAAAAACAAGCGATAGTTACTCTTGAAAATGATTTGCTCTACTCATCATTTGAGCAGTTAAAGAGTTGGTTCGACCAAGTCATTCAAGGGTCGGTGCAAAATGAGGAGGCAGTAACAGAATGGATTTAAAGCAATATGTATCCATCGTTCCCGATTGGCCAAAACCGGGAATTAAATTTAAGGACATTACTCCATTAATGGCGGATGGAGAAGCGTATAAATTTGCGACGGATCAAATTGTCGCTTATGCTCGTGACAAAGAAGTTGATCTAATCGTTGGTCCTGAAGCTCGTGGGTTTATCGCAGGATGTCCGGTTGCCTATTCTTTAGGAATAGGTTTTGCTCCTGTTCGGAAGGCAGGAAAGCTTCCTAGAGAGACAATTAAGGTTGATTACGGTCTTGAGTATGGAAAAGATGTCCTCACCATTCATAAGGATGCGATTAAACCCGGTCAAAAAGTTTTAATTATTGATGACTTGCTCGCAACGGGAGGAACGATTGAGGCAACAATTAAACTAGTCGAGGAACTTGGAGGAGTTGTCGCTGGGTTAGCTTTCTTTATCGAATTATCTTATCTTGATGGACGAAGCAAATTAAAGAATTATGATATTTTAACATTAATGAAATATTAAACTGTGGGCACTTCTATGGAGTGCCTTTTCCTATATTTAGTTTTTTTTCGACACATTTTTTATTTTCTAAACAAATTTAATTCTTTTTCTTTACAGAATGGACTTTTTCTTTGATAATAAGCAAAATAGGATGTTTATTTTAAAATGGTTGCTGGAGATTGTTTGAATCCAGATTATAATGATAAAAGGTGATCTCATGGCGAAAGATGAAGTATTAACCGCCGAGCAAGTCATCCAAATGACAAGTGAGTACTTAAATGATGAGAATGTAGAATTAGTACGTAAGGCCTATATTTTTGCGGAAAATGCCCATCACGACCAGTATCGGAAATCGGGTGAGCCTTATATCATCCACCCGATTCAGGTTGCTGGTATCCTGGCCGATCTTGAAATGGACCCGGCAACCGTAGCAGCTGGATTTCTCCATGATGTTGTCGAGGATACAGTAGTTACCCTTGAAAATATTGAAGAGGAATTCAATAGTGAAGTGGCGATGCTTGTTGATGGAGTGACGAAGCTCGGAAAAATTAAATATAAATCTCAGGAAGAGCAACAGGCTGAAAATCATCGAAAAATGTTTGTTGCGATGGCACAAGATATCCGTGTAATTTTGATAAAGCTTGCGGATCGCCTTCATAATATGAGGACGCTGAAGCATCTTCCGCATGAAAAACAACGGCGAATTTCAAATGAAACACTTGAAATCTTTGCGCCGCTTGCCCATAGACTTGGGATTTCAAAAATCAAATGGGAGTTAGAGGATACGGCTTTAAGGTACCTCAATCCACAACAGTATTATCGGATAGTCAACTTAATGAAAAAGAAGCGTGCGGAAAGAGAGCAGTATTTAGATGAGGTTATGCTCGAAGTTCGTGACCAGTTAAAAGAAGTGAAAATTAACGCGGAACTTTCCGGAAGACCTAAACATATTTACAGCATTTATCGGAAAATGGCATTGCAAAATAAGCAGTTTAATGAGATATACGACTTATTGGCTGTTCGTATTATTGTCAAAAGTATAAAAGATTGCTATGCCGTTCTCGGAATCATTCATACTTGCTGGAAACCGATGCCAGGACGTTTTAAAGACTATATTGCGATGCCTAAACCAAATATGTATCAATCATTGCACACAACAGTCATCGGCCCGAAAGGGGAACCATTAGAGGTTCAGATTCGAACAGATGAAATGCATCGAATCGCTGAATTTGGGGTTGCGGCTCATTGGGCATATAAAGAGGGAAAACCAGTTGAAGAAGCCGTAACCTTAGATAAAAAATTGACATGGTTTAGAGAGATTCTTGAGTTTCAAAACGAAACGGCGGATGCCGAGGAATTTATGGAATCGCTGAAAATTGATTTATTTTCTGACATGGTGTTCATTTTTACACCGAAAGGCGATGTGATTGAGTTGCCGTCGGGCTCTGTACCAATTGACTTTGCCTATCGCATCCATTCAGAGATTGGCAATAAAACAATTGGTGCAAAGGTAAATGGCAAAATGGTTACCTTGGATTATAAATTGAGAACGGGTGATATCATTGAAATTTTGACATCTAAGCATTCCTATGGTCCAAGTCAAGACTGGCTAAAACTTGCTCAAACTTCCCAAGCGAAAAATAAAATCCGTGCGTTCTTTAAAAAGCAACGGAAAGATGAAAACGTTGATAAAGGAAAAGAGCTTGTTGAAAAAGAAATCCGTACCATGGATTTTGACTTGAAAGAAATATTAACTCCTGAGAATATTAAGCGCGTAGCAGAAAAGTTTAATTTTTCCAGTGAGGAAGATATGTACGCTGCAGTTGGCTATAATGGGGTTACCGCTCTGCAAGTCGCAAACCGGTTAACGGAAAAATTGCGGAAAAAGCGTGACAGGGAACAGGAGAAGAGTATTGTAAACGCGGTATCTGAATTAAAGGCACTGCCACCAACGAAAAAACGCGAATCAGGTGTGCGTGTTTCGGGTATTGACAATTTATTAATTCGACTTTCTCGTTGCTGTAATCCAATTCCAGGAGATGAAATTGTTGGATTTATTACAAAAGGGCGAGGGGTCTCTGTACATCGCGCTGATTGTACAAATATTCATACTGATGACGCACAGGCACGGCTTATCCCTGTAGAGTGGGAAACGGCGCTCAATGATCGAAAAGAGTATAAAGTCGATATTGAGATTAGTGGATATGATCGAAGGGGTCTTCTAAATGAAGTTCTTCAATCGGTAAGTGAAACGAAAACAAATATTACGGCTGTATCTGGAAAATCTGATCGGAATAAAGTCGCAACCATTAGTATGTCTATTGCAATTACAAATGTTAGCCATTTGCAAAAAGTCGTCGATCGGATTAAACAAATTCCGGATATTTATGCCGTACGAAGGGTATTAAATTAGTCTTCCTACTTCAATAGGTGGGGAATGTTTGAGTGTAAGGAGTTAGATGAATGCGTGTAGTTGTACAACGGAGTAAAGAAGCAAAAGTTACAGTGAATCATGAAATTACCGGGAGTATTACAAAAGGTTTTGTTGTCCTTGTCGGTGTTACTCATGAAGATCAGGAAAAGGATGCCACTTTTCTCGCGGAAAAAGTGGCCAACCTTCGTGTTTTCGAGGATGAGCAAGGAAAAATGAATTTATCCCTGCTTGATGTCGGTGGGGAAGTTTTATCAGTCTCTCAATTTACACTATACGGTGATTGCCGAAAAGGGAGACGTCCGAACTTTATGGAAGCGGCTCGTCCTGACCATGCATCCAAATTGTATGAAGTATTTAATGAGAGCCTTCGTAATAAAGGGGTAAATGTCGAGACCGGACAATTTGGTGAAATGATGGATGTACAGCTTACCAATGACGGACCAGTAACATTGATTATTGAAAGTAATTGAAAAAGGAGCCGAATCAGGCTCCTTTTTTCAATTATTCCGTTTCTTTATTGCTAAAATAGGTTGCTAATCCTTCGAACAGACCTGTAGCGACTGCTTGTTGATATTGATTGGATGTAATGAGCAACTCTTCTGTGGGGTTACTTAAATATCCGAGTTCAATGAGGACGCTATTTTGTTTGTTTTCGCGAATGACATAGTAATCACCAAAACGAACCCCTCGATCCGTTAATCTTGTCCTCGTTGTCACAGCTGAATGTAAGTTCTTGGCTAATTGATTGTCATGGTAATAATAGCTTGTAATTCCACGAACCGTAGGATCGAAATGACTATCATAATGTATGGAAATAAAGGCATCCGCATTTTTTTGTTCGGAAATCGCTATCCTTGATGCTAACGGAAGATATGTATCTGAATTTCTTGTCAAGTATACTTCTGCTCCAGATGCTCTGAGCTTTTCGGATAATAACTTTGCCGTTTGTAATGTTACTGTTTTCTCAAATGTTCCTCTTGTACCAATTGCTCCAACATCTTTCCCACCGTGGCCTGGGTCAATGACGATGACTTTATTTTTTTTATCATTGCCAGTACCGGACCTGATTATTTGATCTGTATTTCCGTTAACTGAGACAATCCAGCCTGCGATAAAACCACTAGAACCATCTTTGAAACGAATTTTATACCAATCATTTTTGCGCTCAATCACTTCAAATGTTTCACCTTTATTGGCTCTTCGTATCACTTGACCATTTGTTCCGGCATCGTTACGAATGTTTGTTCCATCATTTAAAACGGTAACAAATTGATCTTTTATGGTGGCAGTTGATGGTTGTTGTTCGGCTGTTTGAAAAAACCAGCTTGCAGCCCATCCTGTAATGCCTGGTTTAAACTCAATTTTAAGCCAATTATCATGTTCTTCTAGGACAGGAAAGGTTTCTCCTTTAGTGATCGAGCCAATCACCTTCCCATTTAGCGAATTTTGATCACGGACATTTAATGTCGTCGCTGTTACGGTAGCTTGTCCACTTGGCACTCGCTGTACTGCTCTAGGTGATAGTGTTGTAGTCAAGTATTGTGAGTTGACCCAAGCTTCTTTCCCATCAAAATGAATTAGAGCCCAGTCATTTTCCTTCATTCGGACTGTCACTTGTTCGCCCTTCGTTAACTGACCAATAATCGACCCGTTTAAAGAAGGGGTGCTACGAACATTCAGCTTGTCTGTAGCAAAGGCCTGAAAAGTTTTTTTGTGTTGTTTATCTGCTGCTGTAAACTCGTTCGAAACCCAACCTACATTCCCATTCGATAGGGTAATTTGAATCCAGTTATCCTTTTTTTGAATAATTGAATAGTGCTCCCCCTTTTGGACTTTCGCGACAACAGGGGAATCTAATCCAGGTCCTTCCCTCACATTCAAATTCGTGGCAGTAATTGTTAAAGTTTGGTTATTTGCTTTCACAAATAAACCGGGATAAATACTGCCGAAAATTAGCAGAATGAGGAGGGGGACGACGGGAAAATTCTTTAAGCGCATCGGTCCACATCCTTTTTACGAAGATTCATTTTCATTTTAACGGATTCGTATTCTAAAATCACCAAATTATTCTTTTTGTTGTAAAATTGAAATCTTTCTTTGTTCTCCGGATGAAAGTTTTTTTGCTTCGTGGGAAAGAATAAAAAGATAATGGAACGGAAGGTGATTATATGCGTCAAAGTGAAAAAGGGTATTCTGCTCAATTAGGAGAAAATCAGCTTTTTAATGTCGATCTACATGATTTTATACGAAAAGAGCAAAGTGCAACAGGCATTGAGCTAGCAGCAGAATTCGGACTTACTCAAAGAGATGTAAAAAAGTTAAAAAAACAGCTGGAACGTTCTTGACAACCTGATTTTTCGTCCGTATTATAAGGAAATATAATATTATATTTAAAAAATTGCCGTTGAGGGAGAACAGTAATGAAGACCCACATGGAAAGAGAGGAAAAGCCTCGGCTGAAAGCTTTTCTGCATGATGACTTGATGAAAGAACACTCCTTAGGCTCCTTTCTGAACGTGGTTTTTCCATTAGTAGGAAAAGACGTTGCAGGCGTTAACTGTAAAAGTGGAAGGTGATTGGTTATGCCTTCAATTAGGGTGGCACCACGGGAACTATAAGCTCTCGTCCCTTGTTTTATAACAAGGAGACGGGAGCTTTTTATATTTACATATATTAGAAGTGGAGATTAGGAGGTTGTCCAGGATGTCTAAACAGATTCAAATACCTCGCGGGACACAAGATATATTGCCAGGAGAAACAGAGAAATGGCAATATATCGAAATGAAAGCAAGGGAAATTTGTGAGAAATACCAATACAAGGAGATTCGCACACCCGTTTTTGAACATACGGAATTATTTTCGCGTGGGGTTGGAGATACAACCGATATTGTTCAAAAAGAGATGTATTCCTTCACTGACCGCGGGGGCAGGGATATTACACTGAGACCTGAGGGGACGGCTTCAACGGTACGCTCTTTCGTTGAGCATAAAATGTTTGGACAAGCAACTCAACCGGTCAAGCTTTACTATATGGGACCGATGTTTCGCTATGAACGTCCACAAGCAGGTCGATTCCGACAGTTTGTTCAATTCGGAATTGAGGCATTGGGAAGCAACGATCCCGCTATTGATGCAGAAGTAATTTCACTAGCAATGGCTCTCTATCAAGAGCTTGGGTTGAAGAAATTGAAGTTAGTCATTAATAGTCTTGGTGATAAACAGAGTCGAGGAGCGCACCGTGAGGCATTAATCGCTCACTTTCAGCCGGCAATTGGCGAGTTCTGTAAAGATTGTCAAAGCCGCTTGGAAAAAAATCCGATGAGAATCCTCGATTGCAAAGCTGATCGAGATCATGAGTTGATGAAGTCTGCACCGTCGATTATTGATTATTTGACTGAAGAATCAAGTAACTATTTTTCAAAAGTAAAACAATACTTATCTAATTTTGATATTGAATATGTCGTAGATCCTAACTTAGTACGTGGCTTAGATTATTACAATCATACCGCGTTTGAAATTATGAGTGATGCCGAGGGATTCGGGGCCATTACTACTTTATGTGGTGGAGGCCGTTACAATGGACTTGTTGAAGAGATTGGCGGTCCGGAAACACCTGGGATTGGATTTGCGCTGAGCATTGAGCGCCTACTCGCTGCACTTGAAGCAGAAAAAATCGAGTTGCCAGTAACTAAATCGATTGATTGCTATCTTGTAGCTCTTGGAGAAAATGCGAAGGATTATACAGTAGGGCTTCTTCATAAACTTAGAAGCGCTGGCTTTTCTGCTGAAAGAGATTATCTTGATCGAAAAGTTAAAGCTCAGTTTAAAAGTGCTGACCGCTTTAACGCAAAATATGTTGCCGTCTTAGGTGAGGACGAATTGGCAGAAAATAAAATTAGATTAAAAACGATGGAAGATGGTGGCCAAGTTGAGCTACCGCTTGATCGCTTTCTAGAAAAATTTATAGAGTTAGCAAAATAAGGGGGAAACATCATGTTTGGTAGAACATATTTTTGTGGTGAAGTAACTGAAAAAGCAATAGGTGAAAAAGTTACATTAAAAGGTTGGGTGAGTAAACGCCGTGATCTTGGCGGGGTTATTTTTATTGATTTAAGAGACCGTACTGGGATTGTTCAAATCGTTTTTAATCCTGATGCGTCTAAAGAAGCACTGCAAATTGCAGATAAAGTGCGCAGTGAATATGTTTTGGATATTAAGGGACAAGTTGTCGCTAGAGATGAAGAAACCTTCAATGAAAACATACCAACAGGAAAAGTTGAAGTGCTCGTCGAAGAAATTACAATTATTAATGAGGCGAAAACACCGCCTTTCATGATTTCTGAAAAGACGGATGTTTCCGAGGACATACGACTGAAGTATCGATATCTTGATATGAGACGTCCAGAGATGTTTCAGACGTTAAAAATGAGACACGAAACGACGAAGACAATTAGAGAATTTCTTGATGGAGAAGGTTTCCTTGATGTCGAGACACCAATTTTAACGAAAAGCACTCCTGAAGGAGCAAGAGATTATTTAGTTCCAAGCAGGGTTCATCCAGGAGAGTTCTATGCTTTGCCACAATCACCGCAAATCTTTAAACAGCTCCTAATGGTAAGTGGGGTGGAAAGGTATTACCAAATTGCCCGTTGTTTTCGGGATGAGGATCTTCGTGCGGACCGTCAGCCAGAATTTACACAAGTGGACATTGAAACAAGCTTCCTAAGCCAAGAAGATATATTAACGATGACTGAAAAAATGATGCATAAAGTAATGAAAGAAGTGAAAGGAATCGATGTAGAGATTCCGTTTCAAAGAATGTCTTATGATGAAGCAATGAGCCGTTATGGTTCAGATAAGCCAGACACTCGTTTCGGTTTAGAATTAGTCGATGTATCTGAAGCAGTAAAAGATTCAGGTTTCAAAGTATTTACATCGGCAGTGGAGAGTGGCGGTCAGGTTAAAGCACTGAATGTAAAAGGAGTTGCGGACAAATATTCCCGTAAAGACATCGACGGATTGACAGAGTTTGCAGCTGTTTATGGTGCGAAAGGCCTTGCTTGGGTAAAAGTAGAGGAAGATGGATTAAAGGGACCAATTGGAAAATTTCTTGATGCAGACGCTCTAAATGCAATCAGTTCTTTAGTACATGCAGAAATCGGCGATTTGTTGCTGTTTGTTGCTGATAAGAAGAAAATTGTCGCTGATGCTCTTGGTGCTTTGAGATTGAAGTTTGGGAAAGAGCTTAATTTAATTGATGAATCGAAATTCCAATTCCTTTGGATTACTGATTGGCCTTTACTTGAGTTCGATGAAGCAGATGGACGTTATTATGCTGCACATCATCCGTTTACGATGCCAGTACGGGAAGATTTGCCATACTTAGAGACAGACCCGGGGCGTGTTCGAGCGCAAGCGTATGATCTTGTTTTAAATGGATATGAATTGGGCGGAGGTTCACTTCGTATCTATGAACGAGAGATTCAAGAAAAAATGTTTGAAGTACTTGGATTTACGCCAGAACAGACTGAAAGCCAATTTGGCTTTTTGTTAGAAGCGTTTGAATACGGAACTCCACCGCATGGGGGAATTGCTTTAGGGCTTGATCGAATGGTAATGCTTCTTGCTGGGAGAACAAATCTCCGAGACACGATTGCTTTTCCGAAAACGGCGAGTGCAAGTTGTTTGTTGACAGAGGCACCTGGTAGTGTTAGCAAACACCAATTGAATGAGCTATATTTGTCACTAAATGTTAAAAAATAGCGGAATACATTTGGAATGCCTTTAGTTGAATTTCGGGTACCCATATGATATTCTTTTAATAAAGATAAGAGTCCTGATGTGTTCGTTGTATTCCCATAAGTTTTGACCGAACATTTTTCCTTTGGGAGTCCGGAGTTCCTAATACGAGTAAATGCCTTTCAACGGGACTTGCAAATTTTAGGACAGGGTACCCACCTGCCATAGAGCGGGTTCAAAACGAAGGTATTATCGCGACGGCACAATTGGGTCTCTTAACTTACATATGAAATCGGCAACTCCATGCTGCTTGCATGGAGTTTTTTTTCGCAAAAGTAACTCAAACGGTATGCCTTGTTTTTATTCGAAGAATGCTTTAATGTTTAGCGGGGATAAGTATAAAAAAATAAAATTAATTTTCCTTTGTTTGGAGTGAGATAGATGTTACACCAATTTTCTCGAAATGAATTGGCTATTGGTCAAGAAGGTCTTAATCTTTTGAAGAATAGTACAGTGGCGGTCCTCGGCATCGGCGGGGTCGGGTCGTTTTCTGCTGAGGCTTTAGCGCGATCAGGAGTTGGAAGGCTTATACTAGTTGATAAAGATGATGTTGATATTACAAATGTCAATCGGCAGTTGATTGCGTTATTATCGACTGTCGGGAGGCCGAAGGTTGAACTGATGGAAGAAAGGATACGCGACATCAACCCTGAATGTGAAGTGATTGCTTTAAAAATGTTTTATACGGAAGAAACGTACGAGCAGTTCTTTAGCTATGGACTTGACTTTGTTGTTGATGCTTCTGATACCATTTCTTACAAAATCCATTTAACAAAAGAATGTTTGAAACGAGGGATTCCGCTTATTTCTAGCATGGGGGCAGCGAATAAAATGGATCCAACCCGGTTTCAAATCGCTGATATTTCAAAAACCCATACAGATCCGATTGCTAAGGTCATTCGTACTCGACTTCGAAAAGAAGGCATTCGTAAAGGGGTTCCCGTTGTGTTTTCTGATGAGAGTCCAATTATAAGTCTTGAAGAAGTAAATAAGGTAGTCGGAAAAGAAGACGCGAAAATACGTAAAGCAAAAATGCCGCCATCCTCTAATGCCTTTGTTCCATCAACTTGCGGTTTAATTATGGCGAGTTATGTTGTAAGGCAACTTTTAAAAGATGTGAAAATTCACCGTGTCAATGATTGATTGTAAATGAACCTCCTCTCCCCATCTCGGGAAAAGGAGGTTCATTATTTTTTAAGCGCCATAATTTTCTCGTATACGGTGGCTAAGGCTTGTTCGAATTTTCCAGTTCTTTTCGGTTTAAAGTATACTTTTCTTTTCAATTTATCAGGAAGATACTGTTGCTTTACCCAGCCTCCTTCATAATCATGAGGGTATAGATAACCGATGCCGCGTCCGAGTTCTTTTGCACTTTTATAGTGAGCATCGCGCAAATGGTCAGGGACTTCGCCGCTCAGACCAGCACGAATATCACTTAAAGCTGCATCAATTGCTAAGATTGC
The DNA here is from genome assembly GCF_016879755.1 of Bacillus sp. B15-48. Classification (GTDB taxonomy): domain Bacteria; phylum Bacillota; class Bacilli; order Bacillales; family Cytobacillaceae; genus Mesobacillus_B. Next base: position 652,603 of record NZ_WOFU01000002.1, on the reverse strand, counting down.
AGAATTAGATTTTGGGGACAAGCAAAGCTCAATCACTGCGTTGGCTAACGGGATTCTTGCTTCAGGAAACCCGACTCTTTCGGCTGTTTCAATTGCGGCTAACGTTCTAGCTCCCGCCTGTGGATTGGCTAATCCAATATCCTCGTAAGCAATGACTAGCAATCTTCGGCTAATGCTAACTAAATCGCCTGCTTCAATTAGCCTGCCTAAATAATGCAAAGCTGCATTTACATCGCTTCCCCTAATTGATTTCTGGAATCCAGATAACACATCATAATGAGCATCGCCGTCTTTATCATGAGCAAGGCTTTTTTTCTGCATGCATTCTTCCGCTGTTTTTAAATCAATCACTACTTTTTCATCTTTGTCCGGTTCTGTAGATAAAACAGCCAGTTCAAGCGCATTTAAAGAACTTCGAACATCGCCATTAGCTGCCGTAGCCAAGTGGTTCAATGCATCCTCTTTCACTTCTACATTGTATTTTCCTAACCCTCGTTCTTCATCCTCTAATGCTCTCAATACTGCCAGTTTAATTTCATCTGCTTCAAGAGGTTTTAATTCGAATATTTGGCAACGACTTCGAATGGCAGGATTAATCGCGTGATATGGATTGCTTGTCGTTGCTCCGATTAATGTAATCATCCCGTTCTCAAGATGCGGTAACAGGAAGTCCTGCTTCGCTTTATCGAGGCGATGGACTTCGTCAAGCAAGAGAATCACTTTCCCAGACATTTTTGCTTCTGCAGTGACAATTTCCATATCTTTTTTATTATTCGTAACTGCATTTAATGTTCGAAATGCATACTTCGTGCTCCCAGCAATTGCCGAGGCAATGGAAGTTTTTCCAATCCCAGGGGGTCCGTAAAGAATCATTGAACTTAGTTGTCTAGCCTTAACCATCCGGTCGATGATTTTCCCTTCACCAACTAAATGAGTTTGACCGATAACTTCATTAATTGTTCGTGGTCTCATTCTAAACGCCAGAGGCTTTACGCTCATGTATTTTCTCACCTCATTACGTAAGCAAAATATGATTTTACTTTAACATACCTTCATGAGTAGGCAAATGTATAAGTCTTAAAAGATATGGTATAATGGCTAAAGCCGATAAAATAACTCAGAAAATGTGATGGAATTATTTTGATAACTAACAGGTATTTCTTAGAATAAATAAGATTCCTTTAGAAATGAAAAAGGGAGTGCGTTTTTATGAAAATTTCAACAAAAGGACGTTATGGGATGACCATTATGATTGAACTGGCGAAAAATTTTGGGGAAGGTCCTATATCATTAAAGGCAATTGCACAAAATAACAATTTATCTGAACATTATTTAGAGCAACTTGTTTCCCCATTAAGAAATGCTGGACTTGTTCGAAGTATTAGGGGAGCATATGGTGGTTATGTTTTAACGAGAGAACCATCGGAAATTTCCGCGGGAGACATCATTCGTGTACTTGAAGGTCCTATTACGCTCGTTGAGGGAATTCAGGATGAAGAACCGGCAAAACGAGAACTTTGGATTCGTATAGGTGATGCTATAAAGAATGTTTTGGATAATACGACAATTGAGGATTTAGCTACTCATACGGATGACCGTGGTGTCTCTGATGGCTATATGTACTATATATAATTTTAAAGAGTAGAAGTAACATTAAAGAAGGTGTCGACTTTTGGAAAGAATTTATTTGGATCATGCGGCAACTACACCGATTCACCCTCAAGTCATTGAAAAAATGACAGAGGTAATGCAAACACAGTTTGGGAACCCGTCGAGTATTCACTCTTTCGGACGTGAGACGAGGAGAATTCTTGATGAAACAAGACAGGATTTAGCTGACAGTATTGGAGCAGTGGCGAATAATATTATTTTAACGAGCGGAGGAACAGAGTCTGACAATTTAGCAATCATCGGTTATGCTGAAAAGAATAAGCATAAAGGGAAGCATATTATTACGACGATTATTGAGCATCATGCCGTTCTTCATAGTTGCCAAGAGCTGGAACGACGTGGGTTTGAGGTTACCTATCTTCCGGTTGATGAAACAGGAAACATTTCTATTGATGAACTTCGTCGTACATTGAGGGATGACACGATTCTTGTTACGATCATGTATGGAAATAATGAAGTAGGGACATTGCTACCGATTGCCGAAATCGGTCATCTCCTTTCAGAACATGACGCCGCTTTTCATACTGATGCTGTACAAGCTTATGGAGCGGTACCATTAGATGTGACAAAGTTGAAAGTAGACTTGCTTTCTGTTTCAGCTCATAAAATCAATGGACCAAAAGGCATTGGTTTTTTATATATACGGGATGGTATTCAGTTGTTGCCAATCACATTCGGAGGGGAACAAGAAAGAAAACGGAGAGCGGGAACAGAAAATGTTCCGGCGATTGCAGGGTTTCATGAAGCAGTAAAGCTTGCTCAACGAGGAATGGTAGAGAAAAGAACACTGTTTACTGAATTTAAGACATTATTTATTGATCAGTTAAAGCAGACTGAAATTTCGTTCATGGTAAACGGTTCACTTGAAAATAGTTTGCCTCATGTCTTAAACTTAAGCTTTCCGGGTACAAATGTGGAGGCGATGCTCGTTAATCTTGATTTAGCTGGAATTGCTGCTTCTAGTGGTTCAGCATGTACTGCTGGTTCAATTGATCCTTCGCATGTTCTTGTTGCGATGTTCGGAAAAGAGTCTGAACGGTTAACAAATTCAATTCGTTTTAGTTTTGGATTAAATAATACGAGAGAACAAATTGAAAAGGCAGCAATTGAAACGGCTAAATTGGTAAAACGTTTACGAAAGGATTAAATGTCCGAAAATGGGCTTTTATTAAATGAGGTGAATCATGGTGTTAGAGAAATCACCTAAAGATACGAGAGTGATTGTTGGTATGTCTGGAGGAGTTGATTCTTCAGTTGCCGCTTTGCTTTTAAAACAGCAGGGCTATGATGTGATCGGTATCTTTATGAAAAATTGGGATGATACCGATGAAAATGGAGTTTGTACGGCGACGGAAGATTATGAAGATGTCATTCGCGTCTGCAACCAAATTGGGATTCCATATTATGCAGTTAATTTTGAAAAACAATATTGGGACAAGGTGTTTACTTATTTCTTAGATGAATATAAGGCAGGGAGGACGCCAAACCCTGATGTAATGTGTAATAAGGAAATTAAATTTAAAGCTTTTTTAGAGCATGCATTAAACTTAGGCGCGGATTATTTAGCGACGGGACATTATGCTCAAGTTGAGTTTCGTGATGGAGAATATAAGATGCTTAGGGGCCTCGATGAAAATAAGGACCAAACTTATTTTTTAAATCAATTAACTCAAGAACAGCTAAAACGCGTAATGTTCCCGATTGGCAATCTCGAAAAAGCTAAAGTTCGGGAGATTGCGAAAGAAGCGAACTTGGCAACAGCGACGAAAAAAGACAGTACAGGTATTTGTTTCATTGGTGAACGTGATTTCAAGGAGTTCCTAAGCAATTATTTGCCTGCGCAGCCAGGCAGGATGGAAACGCTAGATGGCGAAGTGAAAGGAACCCATGATGGGCTAATGTATTATACGATTGGTCAAAGACATGGTTTAGGGATAGGTGGGTCAGGTGACCCATGGTTTGTCGTTGGCAAGGATTTAGAACGTAATATCCTTTATGTCGGACAAGGGTTTCATAATGAGAAACTATACTCCGATTTCATTCATGCGGTGAATGTTAGCTGGGTTTCAAATCAGCCAAAACCACAATCATTTGAATGTACAGCGAAATTTCGCTACCGCCAAACCGACAACAAAGTTACTGTTCAGCTGTTGGCAGAAGATACAGTAAAAGTGGTGTTTAAGGAGCCGGTTAGAGCGGTTACTCCTGGACAAGCGGTTGTATTTTACGATGGGGATGAATGTCTTGGTGGAGCAACCATTGATGATGTTTTCAAGGCTGGAAAAAAGCTCACTTACGTAGGTTGAATGAAATGGATAATGAATCCTCGGTTCCTATTTTGGAACCGAGGATTTTTTTATTCGAAATATGGTATACTTTTTAGCGAAAAGAAATGGAGCGTGTAATGATGGAGGATAAAAATCAACTAGGTATAAAATATATGAGAGAGGGGAAATGGGAAGAAGCAGCAAAACAATTTATGGAAGCGATCGAGGAGAATCCGAAAAGCGCTGTCGCACATATAAATTTCGGAAATGTTTTAACGGCTGTTGGTGAAACAGAAAAAGCATTGAAATTTTATGACCGTGCACTTGAGATTGATTCCGATGCGGTTGCAGCTTATTACAGTAAAGGCAATCTCAATTATGACCTAGAGCGTTTCGAGGATGCGAAACGAAATTTTGAACTAGCATTAAAAAAAGGCCTGCAGTCTGGTGACAACTATTTTATGCTTGGTATGACGCTAGTCCAACTTAATCAAGGGAGGTTTGCGCTTCCCTATTTACAAAGAAGTACTGAGCTTTTAGAAAATGATGCTGAAAGTTATTTTCAATATGGGCTTTGTCTTGCGCAGCAACAATATATCGATGAGGCGATTCAGCAATTTCTCCGATGTATTGAGATTGATTCTACCCATGCGGATGCACTTTATAATCTTGGTGTCGCTTATGGGTTCAAGGAGGATGCGGAAAAGGCGTTAGAAATGTTTGACCGTACGTTGCAAGTACAGACTGATCATCTTTTGGCTGGTCACGGGAAGAAATTGATTGAAGGAAATCAATCTTAGCTACATGTTAAATGGGAGGGGGAAACGATGGAACAACAGGCATCACTCGATTTATTTTCTGAACAAGGCAAATACATAAAAGGCAAACATCTTGTGACAATCTTTCATAATGAGCAAAACTTATATACAGTATTACGTATTCGTGTGGAAGAGACGAGTGAACAATATGATGATAAAGAAGCTGTTATTACCGGTTATTTCCCCCGGATCCTTGAACAGGAAACGTATATTTTTTTTGGTCAGTTTATGGAACATCCAAAATTCGGCGTTCAGTTTCAGGCAACACATTTCCGCAAGGATTTGCCACAATCAAAACAAGGAATTATTGCCTACTTAGCGAGCGACCTTTTTAAAGGGGTTGGAAAGAAAACCGCCGAAAGCATTGTCGAAACTTTGGGAGAAAATGCAATCACGAAAATGATGGAGAACCCGTCCGTTCTTGATGGGATTCCAAAATTGTCACCTGATAAGGCTAAAATGCTTTATGATACGTTAATGGAGAACCAAGGGCTTGAACAAGTCATCGTAGCCTTAAATCAGTATGGATTTGGACCACAATTATCGATGAAAATTTATCAAGCCTATCGGGGACAAGCAATTGAAATTATCCAAAAAAATCCATACAAACTTGTGGAGGATATCGAAGGAATTGGGTTTGGACGGGCTGATGAACTTGGTCGCCAACTTGGCCTTACCGGGAACCACCCTGACCGAATTAAGGCAGGATGTCTATATGTGCTAGAGACCGCAAGTATGCAGTCTGGTCATGTATATATCAATGCAGAGGAATTGCTTCAACAAGTAAAAAAATTACTTGAAGAAAACGCTCCTGAAAGCATTGAGTATAGTGACATTTCGAAGGAAGTCATCTCTCTTGGTGAAGAAGGGAAAATCATTGTTGAAGATCAAAAGGTGTATCTTCCTTCTTTGAATTTTGCGGAAAAAGGCTTTGTATCCAATATAAAGCGAATACTTGATCAAAAGGAATACGAAAATCAATTTCCTGAATCTGAGTTTCTTCTTGCTCTTGGAAACCTAGAAGAACGAATTGGGGTCCAATATGGCCCAAGCCAAAAAGATGCAATTCAAACAGCATTAATGTCGCCGATGATGATTTTAACAGGTGGTCCAGGAACAGGGAAAACGACCGTTATTAAAGGAATTGTTGAACTTTATGCAGATCTACATGGGTGCTCGCTTGACCTAAAAGATTATAAAAAGGAAGAACCTTTTCCCTTTTTACTATGTGCTCCGACAGGGAGAGCAGCTAAACGAATGGCAGAATCAACTGGTTTACCAGCGGTTACGATTCATCGGCTTTTACGTTGGAACGGAGCAGACGGTTTTGAGCATGACGAAGAACAACAGCTTGCCGGTAAAATTCTAATTGTCGATGAAACATCAATGGTAGATATTTGGCTTGCACATCAGTTGTTTAAAGCCTTGCCAGAACGTATCCAAGTCATTCTTGTAGGAGATGAAGATCAACTTCCTTCCGTCGGTCCTGGTCAAGTGTTAAAGGATTTGTTGGACTCTAAAAAAATTCCTACGGTGAAACTGACGGATATTTATCGCCAAGCAGAAGGCTCTTCCATTATTGAACTGGCCCATCAAATAAAACAGGGAAGTTTGCCTGAGCATTTAGCTCAACAACAGCCGGACAGGTCTTTTATTCGTTGTACAGCTAGTCAAATTTCACAAGTTGTTGAAAAAGTTGTTATCAATGCAAAAAATAAGGGGTATACAGCAAAGGATATTCAAGTGCTTGCGCCGATGTATCGCGGACCGGCTGGAATTGATCGATTAAATATCCTTATGCAAGAAATATTTAACCCAAATGCTGATGGAAACAGAAAGGAAATTGCATACGGGGATGTCAAATACAGAATTGGAGATAAAGTACTTCAACTAGTGAATCAGCCTGAGTCAAATGTTTATAACGGAGATATGGGAGAAATTGTGGCGATTTTTTATGCAAAGGAAAATACAGAAAAACAAGACCAGATTGTTATCGCCTTTGAGGAAAATGAAGTCACATATACAAAGAATGATTTATCTCAAATTACTCATGCTTATTGCTGTTCCATTCATAAATCACAAGGAAGTGAATTTCCAATTGTTATTTTGCCAGTTGTAAAAAGCTACTATCGCATGCTAAGAAGAAATCTTCTTTACACGGCAATCACTCGTAGTCAACAATTTCTCATTCTTTGTGGGGAAGAAGAAGCGTTTCGATTAGGAATTAATCGTGTTGATGATTCTCAACGGAACAGCACTCTTATTGAAAAATTGTGTGAAACATTGCCCCAACAACAACAGAAATTGGAAGAAACGGAGACGGACAATGAATCTCCTTTTGATCTGCTTATCGTTGATCCGATGATTGGAATGGAAAACGTTACACCTTATGATTTTATGGAAGAAGGCTAAACTAAAAATGTTCGGAAAGGTGGGCTCTGCTTTGCGGACATTTTCTTTCATAAAAGGTCTTCCTGTCATCGTTGTGCACAATGGGGAAAAACTTGGTGAAGTCATTGACCTCTGTTTATCAGGTGAAGGAGAAGTGAAAGGACTGCTTGTAAAAAAGTCGAGTCTAATAAAGAAAAGGTGCTCACTCAATGTAGAAGATATTCTTACTGTTGATTCTAGCGGAGTATTGGTTGAGAGTTCAAAGGTGTTAAAGCCGCTTGCAGAACCGCCAGAATATACATTTGAACACCAAGATGCGCTTTCTGGAAAAATGATGTATTCAAATGACGGGGAAGAATTAGGGCTTTTGTTGGATGTATATTTTCTCGAAGATTTGGGCACGATTGTAGGGTACGAATTAACGGATGGCTTTTTTGCAGATATAACAGATGGAAAGCGCTTTATACATGCTGTTGATCCCCCTGCAATCATAAAAGATGCCATCATTGTTAACGTAATGAAAGATGTTAACGAGGTGAGCATAAATGATGACATGCCCGAACTGTCAAAGTAAAGATATCGGAAAAATAGGAATTAATCAATATTATTGCTGGAATTGCTTCATTGAGCTATCTCTTTCAAAAGGAATCATCCACACTCACCAAGTAGAAGAGGATGGCTCATTAAGTTCCCTTGATGACCTTTTCGATGAGGAAGAGCGTATGTTTGGAATATAATCTAAAATAAAGAGGTGATGCTTTATGAATAGAATGGTAACCTCAGCATTAGTGGTTGGAGCAGGAATGGCTGCGTTTAATTACATGCAAAGAAATAATATGATTGATAAACGTCAAATGAAGCGTATGCGTAAACGAATGACTAAAGTATTGTTTTAACAATTCTTTCCCCTGTTGACTAACAGGGGATTTTTTCGTCTTACTGTAATGGAGATGAATAATCTCTAGCCATCGTCTTAAAACTAGTGTAAAGGTGGTGCTAGAATTGGGTATTCAAGTAAAATGGTTTTACCGTCTAGGCTTTCTTCTCCTCATTTTTATTGTTCTTTTTGTTTTTATGAAATTGCAGTCTGTATGGCTTCCAGTTCTTGATGTTTTCATCACTTTATTTATTCCTTTTTTAATAAGTGCGTTCATTACTTATCTTTTACATCCCGTTGTTGAACACCTCCATAGTAGGGGAATTCATCGAGGAATTGCCGTTACAATTATATATAGTTTGTTTTTTGGTGGGGTTGGATTTGCGATTTATAAAGGTGTTCCAACATTTGTTCGCCAACTTCATGATCTTGCAGATAATACGCCCGTTTTTGCTGCTTATTATCAGGAATGGGTTGATAATATTCAGGACGAGACATCGCGCTGGCCTCCAGCCCTAAAAGAGCGCATTGATCTTACAATTTCGAGCGGTGAAATGTATCTTGAAGGAATTCTGTCTAGCCTCTTATCTAGTCTAAAAGGAATTCTTAATTCTGTAGTCATGATTGCAATTATTCCATTTATTGCTTTTTATATGTTAAAAGATATCGATACCATGAAAAAATCAGCATGGTATATGACTCCAAAAAGTTGGCGTGAACAAGGAAAACAGTTTTTAAAGGATGTTGATAAATCGTTAGGGAGCTATATTCGAGGACAGTTAATTGTTTGTCTTGTTATTGGAATATTGGCGACCTTCCTTTTGTTTTTAGCGGGGATGCCCTATTCACTTTTGCTCGGATTCATCGTTGGTATAACAAATGTTATTCCGTATTTTGGACCAATTATTGGAGCTGTCCCAGCTGTAATCATTGCGGCAACAATCTCAATGAAGATGGTTATCTTATGTTTAGTGATTGTTTTTTCCCTTCAATTTCTTGAAGGGAATGTTCTTTCGCCAATCATCGTTGGCAAAAGTCTCCATATGCATCCGTTAGTCATTATGTTTGCTCTAATTGCCGGTGGAGAAATTGGCGGCATTCTCGGCTTAATTATTGCGGTCCCGGTGTTAGTTGTTCTAAGAGCCGCGTTTCTTCATGCAAAGGAATATGTGATAAGAATGAAAACAAAGGCAATTCATTAAGATTTGACAAATAGTTTTTCGCTTTATATAATTCGCTATAGATGAAAATTGATAAAAATGTGGAAAGATCGAGTATGTTACAGTCCACTGAAAAGAGAAGAATTTCCTAGGCTGAAAGAAATTCTCGGTGAAGGGTAACAGAAGGCTAATCTGGAGTGCAGGTAAAACCTGCCGTATAGCTGCGTTAAGGCTATTTGAGAGATGAACTTCCTTTTTGGAATTCATAATCAGGGTGGTACCGCGAGTCAAGTCTCGTCCCTGTCCAGGGATGGGGCTTTTTTGTTTGCAAAAAAATGAATAAAAGGATAGTGGAGGTTACATATGAAACAGCTTACAGGTTCAGAAATTAGAAAAATGTTTTTAGATTTCTTTAAAGGGAAAAATCATGCAGTAGAGCCAAGTGCTCCGCTCGTACCCCATGATGACCCATCTTTATTATGGATTAACAGTGGGGTTGCAACATTAAAAAAATATTTTGATGGTCGCGTTGTTCCGGAAAATCCGCGCATTACCAATGCTCAAAAATCGATTCGTACAAATGATATTGAGAATGTTGGAAAAACAGCTCGGCATCATACGTTTTTTGAAATGCTTGGGAACTTTTCAATTGGCGATTATTTTAAAGAAGAGGCAATTGAATGGGCGTGGGAGTTTTTAACAGACGAGAAGTGGATTGGTTTTGAAAAAGACAAGCTTTCTGTTACAATCCATCCTGAGGATGAAGAAGCGTTTGAAATTTGGAACAAAAAAATTGGCATTCCAGAAGAAAGGATTATTCGTTTAGAAGGGAACTTTTGGGATATTGGTGAAGGTCCAAGTGGTCCGAATACGGAAATCTTCTATGATCGCGGTCCTGAATATGGAAACGATTTAAATGATCCAGAACTATATCCTGGTGGGGAAAATGATCGTTATCTTGAAGTGTGGAATCTTGTCTTCTCAGAATTTAACCATAATCCGGATGGTACTTATACAGCACTTCCTAAAAAGAACATCGATACGGGGATGGGCCTTGAACGAATGGCTTCAGTTATCCAAAATGTCCCGACTAATTTTGACACTGACCTATTTATGCCGATAATTAAAGCGACAGAAGAAATTTCTGGCGGAAAATATCGAGTAAAAGCAGATAAAGACACGGCTTTTAAAGTAATTGCTGACCATATACGAACAGTAGCGTTTGCTGTAGGAGATGGAGCGCTTCCTTCGAATGAAGGGCGCGGCTATGTACTCCGCCGTTTACTTCGCCGAGCTGTTCGTTATGCGAAGAAGTTAAATATTAACCGACCGTTCATGTATGAACTTGTTCCGGTCGTAGGGGAGATTATGCAAGACTTTTACCCGCAAGTAAAAGAAAAAGCGGACTTTATTGAAAAAGTAATCAAAAATGAGGAAGATCGTTTTCACGAAACTCTCAATGAAGGACTCGCTATTTTGTCCGAATTAATTAAGGGTGAAAAAGCAAAAGGTAGTGACACGATCCAAGGGACCGATGTTTTCCGATTATATGACACATATGGCTTTCCAGTTGAGTTAACAGAAGAATATGCTGCTGATGAAGGAATGAAAGTCGATCATGAAGGCTTTGAGGTAGAAATGGACTTACAGCGGGAACGCGCCCGTTCGGCTCGACAAGAGGTTGGCTCTATGCAGGTTCAAGGTGGGGTTCTCGGTGACATAAAAGAGGAGAGCGAATTTGTTGGTTACAATCAGCTTTCAGCTAAAGGAAAGGTTGTCGCTATTATTAAAGGTGGTCAGCTTGTAGAGGAAGTGTCAGCAGGTGCAGAGTTCCATCTTATTCTCGATAAGACTCCTTTTTATGCAGAAAGCGGTGGACAAATCGCTGATAAAGGTACACTTGAAGCAGATGGTGTTAGAGTAGTCGTTAAAGATGTTCAAAAGGCGCCAAACGGTCAGAACTTGCATCATGCAGTAGTTGAAATCGGCACGTTGAAAAAAGGGACAGCTGTTCTTACGAAAGTGAATAAAGAAAACCGTTCAAGGATTATTAAGAATCATACGGCTACACATTTACTTCATCAAGCCTTAAAGGACATTCTTGGAGGCCATGTTAATCAGGCTGGGTCCCTTGTTGAACCAGATCGTTTACGTTTTGACTTCTCTCACTTCGGACAAGTATCTGAAGCCGAGTTAGAGGATATTGAAGCAATTGTGAACGAGAAAATTTGGGCAAGTATTGCTGTCGAAACCGACTTTAAACCAATTGCTGAAGCGAAAGCGATGGGAGCGATGGCGTTATTCGGGGAAAAATATGGTGATATTGTGCGTGTTGTTCAAGTAGGTGATTATAGTCTAGAACTTTGTGGCGGTTGTCATGTACCGAACACCTCAGTGATTGGCTTGTTCAAAATTGTCTCTGAAAGTGGGATTGGTGCAGGAACTAGAAGAATAGAAGCTGTTACAGGTGAAGATGCTTATAAAGTGTTAAACGATCAAATTGCTATATTAAAAAGCGCTGCAATCAAGCTGAAAACAGCACCTAAAGATGTTGCTGCGCGCATTGACACTTTAATAGCCGATAATAAACAGCTCCATCGTGAAAATGAATCATTAGCAGCTAAATTAGGAAATATTGAAGCTGGGAGCCTTGCTTCAAAAGTGAAAGAAGTGAATGGAGTTCCTATTGTGTCTGCACGTGTCCAGGCTGCTGATATGAACAGTTTAAGGAATATGGCTGACGACTTAAAACAAAAACTGGGCTCAGCTGTCATTTTGCTAGGAAGTGTTGATGGTGAAAAAGTGAACTTAATTGCTGCTGTTACGAAAGATATGATTGACAAAGGATATCATGCAGGTAAGTTAGTAAAGGAAGCAGCTAGCATATGCGGCGGTGGTGGTGGTGGCCGACCTGATATGGCCCAGGCTGGCGGAAAAAACCCTGAAAAACTTGATCATGCTTTACAATTTGTCGAAAAATGGGTTAAATCCATTTGATATATATGTGAAGTAGTGTAAAATGTAGGTATCTCAAATAATAATTGTCAGTTAAAGAAATGTGAGGTGCATTCGATGAGTTCGTTCGACAAAACCATGAAATTTAACTTTCCTGAAGAGCCGTTTGAACATGATGTGAGTGACGTGCTTTTCGAGGTGTACGAAGCACTTCAAGAAAAAGGGTATAATCCGATTAATCAAATTGTTGGGTATTTACTATCAGGTGATCCGGCATATATCCCTCGTCATCGTGATGCCCGTAATCTCATACGAAAACTTGAGCGTGATGAAATTATTGAGGAACTGGTCAAGTCTTATTTAAAACGCTCAAAAGAGGATCGATAAATGCGTGTAATGGGTCTTGACGTTGGTACGAAAACGGTTGGCGTCGCTTTAAGTGATGAGCTGGGGTGGACGGCACAAGGATTTGAAACAGTTAAAATTAATGAAGATGAAAATGAGTTTGGTTTTGTTCGTTTAAGTGAGATCGTAAAAGAGCATAATGTTAGCAGAATCGTTGTAGGTCTTCCGAAAAATATGAATGGGACCATTGGACCGCGTGGGGAAGCTTGCCAAGTTTATGCAGAGGAATTGAAAAAGCTTTTCAGCCTTCCCGTTATTCTTTGGGATGAGCGGCTTTCAACTATTGCTGCCGAACGGGTTTTGCTTGAAGCAGATGTAAGTAGAAAAAAACGGAAGAAAGTGATTGACAAAATGGCAGCGGTCATGATACTACAAGGGTATTTAAATAGTATAACGAGGTGAAAACAATGGATCATGGTGAAAACAACATTACAGTAGTAGATGAAAACGGAAACGAACAATTATGTGAAGTATTGTTTACTTTCGATTCAGAAGAGTTTGGGAAGTCTTATGTACTTTACTATCCACTTGGATCAGAGGAAGATGATAATGAAGAAATAGAAATTCACGCTTCTTCTTTTACACCGACTGAAGATGGTCAAGATGGAGAATTAATGCCAATTGAATCAGATGAAGAGTGGGATATGATTGAGGAAATGTTAGAAACTTTCCTTGCGGAGCAAGAGGAAGAATAAAACGTAAGTTTAATTCAATTGATGGAAAAACCAGGAGAAATTTCCTGGTTTTTTTCAGTGTTAATTGCAATTTTTGTCTGATTTTATCATAATTTTTACGACGGCAAACAAGAAATATAGTATAATAATTCGAGATGTTACATTAGGATAAAATGACAACCCGGAGGGGAAAGGATGTCACAGGAGAAAAAGAAGAATAGAACACTCGATAAGAATGAAAAAAGGCAATTAATATATGAAAAACTGGTGGAGCAACAGAAAGAAGCGAAAGTTGTACGGAAAATCGTTTTCATTTCAGCCATTCTATTATTATTACTCATCGTTAGTATTGGTGGCGGCGGATATTTGTTTGTATCAAATGCTTTAAAACCAGTGGATGAAACAAATGATGAGAAAGTTGAGGTTGAAATCCCAATTGGTTCTTCGGCCTCAAGTATCGGACAAATTCTTGAGGAGCATGGAATTATTCGGGACGCACAAATATTTAAGTATTATGTTAAGTTCAAAAATGAAGCTGGTTTTATGGCTGGAAATTATCATATGCATCCATCAATGACAATTGATGAAGTAATCAGTTCTCTAAAAACAGGAACGGTCTTGGAAAATGCGGTCATGACAATGACGATTCCTGAAGGAAAACAGCTTGCTCAAATTGCTGAGATTATTGCAGAGAAAACAGAACGTAAACATGAAGATGTACTGGCAAAATTTAATGACCAACAGTTTCTAAATACTTTAATGGAAAGGTATCCGACAATACTAGATGAGGAAATCTTTAACGAAGATATTCGTTATCCATTAGAAGGATATTTGTTCCCGGCTACTTATCCTTTTTATACTGAACATCCATCAGTAGAGGAAATCGTCACGGCTATGTTAGATAAAACGACAGAGGTTATAGCTGAATATCTGCCATTAGCTGAGGAGCATGGAATGACCGTACACGAGCTTCTAACAATGGCCTCTCTAATTGAAGAAGAAGCAACGAAAAAAGTGGATCGAAAGAAAATATCTAGCGTGTTCTACAACCGAATGGAGACGGGAATGCCACTACAAACAGATCCGACCGTGTTGTATGCTCAAGGGGAACATAAAAGCAGAGTGTATTATAGTGATTTGAAATTCGAGTCACCGTACAACACTTATCTTCACAAAGGGTTGCCTCCAGGACCAATTGCGAATGCAGGAACGATGTCGATTGAAGCTGCCCTGAACCCTGAGGAAACGGATTTGTTTTACTTTTTAGCAACACCAGAAGGAAATGTTTTATTCTCGAAAACATATGATGAACATCGTCGCTTAGTTGCTGAGCATATTACAAACCAATAATTAACAATAAGGGGAAATGCTTTGAATTAGCATTTTTCTTTTTTTTATGATAAAATAGTCAAGTGTTTTTTTATTGAATTATTTACTTAGTGGAAAAATCGATAAACAGGAGTTTTTCCATACCTTACAGGCAAAAAAAGGGTTACTACACGTATAACGATAGCGTCCATTACAGTGATGATGTAGCTAAGCAGTTGATTTTTTTCTCATCACCCTGTTAACGCTATTTTTTCATGCCTTGACCGTATAAATGGGCAGAATGAAAATAGTAGAGGTGAATGCAGCATGTTAGTTGGACCGGTACATGAATATATTGATTCTCTGATTCCTGCCAGCACGGGCATCTTCGCTGAGATTGAAACATATGCAATGAAACATAATGTTCCAATAATGGAGCGAGAAGGGATTGAAGCGATGCTTCAATTGTTGAGAATAAAAAAACCTGAAAGAATTCTTGAAATAGGGACGGCAATTGGTTATTCTGCACTGAGAATTGCTCATGCTCTTCCGCAAGTGCGAATTGTTACGATTGAACGAGATGAAGACCGGTTAAACATGGCAAAAAATTATATAGAAAAAGCGGACAAGTCTGCACAAATTGTAACGATTTTAGGAGACGCGCTTGAAACTGAGAGTCAAATTAAACAATATGGGCTTTTTGATACTGTGTTTATTGATGCTGCCAAAGGTCAATATAGGCGTTTCTTTGAAATATACTCAAAAATGCTAGCACCAGGCGGAGTGATCGTTACAGATAATGTTCTTTACAAAGGACTTGTTGCTGAAACAGCAGTAGAAAATAAACGAACTCGAAATTTAGTAAAAAAAATAGATGATTTTAATAAGTGGCTTATGAACCATCCGGAATTTCATACAACGATTCTTCCGGTTGGTGATGGAGTAG
Organism: Bacillus sp. B15-48; assembly: GCF_016879755.1. GTDB lineage: Bacteria > Bacillota > Bacilli > Bacillales > Cytobacillaceae > Mesobacillus_B. The sequence goes on along the minus strand of NZ_WOFU01000002.1, from coordinate 637,131 downwards.
CGATTAGTATGAAGAGGTGAAAACGATGAAAAAACCAGAAATATTATTAACACCGACAAATGTAGAGGATATTCTTCCGTTAATTGAGGCGGGAGCGGACGCTTTTATCGTTGGGGAACAAAAATTCGGTCTTCGTTTAGCGGGCGAATTCAACCGTGAAGAGGTAAAAAAAGCTGTTGATGTCGCCCATTCAAAAGGGAAAAAAGTTTATGTTGCGATGAATGCGATTTTTCACAATGATCGAGTCCAATTGCTGAATGACTACCTTGCCTTTTTACAAGAAATAAATGTTGATGCCGTTGTGTTTGGGGACCCTGCGGTACTAATGGCAGCAAAAGAGTCTGCACCAAATATGAAGTTGCATTGGAACACAGAAACAACAGCAACAAACTGGTATCACTGTAATTATTGGGGGAGAAAAGGGGCATCTCGTGCTATTCTTGCTCGTGAGATCAGTATGGAAGAGATTATTGAAATGAAAGAGAATGCCGAAGTTGAAATTGAAGTACAAGTTCATGGAATGACGTGTATGTTTCAGTCGAAACGCTCGCTGTTAGGGAACTATTTCTTATATCAAGGAAAAGCAATGGAAATCGAAAACCGCAAACAGCAAAAAAATATGATTCTTCATGATAAAGAGCGGAATAATAAATATCCAATCTTTGAAGATGAGAACGGAACACATATTATGAGTCCGAATGATATTTGTATCATTGATGAACTTCAGGAAATGATTGAAGCTGGAGTAGATTCTTTCAAAATTGATGGGATATTAAAGGATCGCGATTACTTAGTATCAGTTACGAAACTTTATCGTGAAGCGATCGATTTAGTTGTCGAGAACCTGGACGAATATGAGGACGTGAAGGATGACTTGCTTTCCAAGGTCGAACAGATTCAACCACCAAACCGACCAATTGATACAGGATTCTTCTTTAAAGAAACGGTGTATTAAATAATAGAAAAAGGAGGAAAATGTGATGACAGCAGTAAAGGATGAGGTCTCAAAAGTGATCAATGGAAAACGCGTCATTGTGAAAAAGCCAGAGTTATTAGCGCCCGCAGGAAACCTTGAGAAACTAAAAATTGCTGTACGATACGGTGCGGATGCGGTATTTATCGGTGGTCAAGAATATGGCCTTCGCTCAAATGCGGATAACTTCACGCTTGAAGAAATGAAAGAGGGCGTTGAATTCGCTAAGCAATATGGAGCGAAGATTTATGTTACTACGAATATTTTTGCCCATAATGAGAATATTGATGGCCTTGAAGACTATCTTCAGGGAATTCAAGCGGCTGGTGTTCATGGAATCATTGTGGCCGATCCGCTTATCATTGAAACATGCCGACGAGTAGCACCTCAAGTTGAGGTCCATTTAAGTACACAACAATCCCTGTCTAACTGGAAAGCGGTCCAGTTTTGGAAAGAAGAGGGTCTTGAAAGGGTTGTACTTGCACGAGAGACAAGTGCAGATGAAATAAAGGAAATGAAAGAAAAGGTTGATATTGAAATCGAAACTTTCATTCATGGCGCGATGTGTATTGCTTATTCAGGACGTTGTACATTAAGTAATCATATGACAGCTCGGGACTCTAATCGTGGCGGCTGTTGTCAATCATGCCGCTGGGACTATGACCTTTATCAACTAGATGGGGATAATGAGGTTCCACTTTATGAAGAGCAAGATGCACCATTTGTGATGAGTCCAAAAGATTTAAAATTAATTGAATCAATTCCGCGGATGATTGAGCTCGGGATTGACAGTCTTAAAATTGAAGGGCGAATGAAATCGATTCATTATATTGCAACAGTAGTCAGTGTATATCGTAAAGTCATCGATGCATATTGTGCGGACCCGGATAACTTCAAAATTAACGAACAATGGCTCGAAGAACTTGATAAGTGTGCGAATCGTGATACAGCGCCTGCTTTCTTTGAAGGAGTTCCAGGGTTTAAGGAGCAAATGTTTGGAAACCATAGCAAAAAAACAACTTTTGACTTTGTTGGTATGGTGTTAGAGTATGATGTCGATACAGAGGTCGTTACTCTTCAACAGCGTAATCATTTCAAGCCAGGGGATGAAGTGGAGTTCTTCGGACCTGAGATTGATAATTTCAATGTGACCATTGATAAGATTTGGGATGAAGATGGAAATGAGCTTGATGCCGCTCGTCATCCTCTGCAAATCGTTAAATTTAAGTTAAGCCAGCCTGTTTACCCATTCAACATGATGCGAAAGGAGAAATAATCAATGGAACGCAAACCAGTTGTAATTGGGGTCGCTGGCGGTTCTGGTTCTGGAAAAACAAGTGTAACAAAGGCCATTTATGAGAATTTTAAAGGGCATTCAATCATGGTTTTGGAGCAGGATTATTATTATAAAGACCAAAGTCATTTGCCATATGAAGAGCGGTTGAAGACAAATTATGATCATCCTCTAGCCTTCGATCATGATTTATTAATTGACCATTTAAAAAAGCTTTTGCAATATGAAGCTGTTGAAAAACCGGTGTATGATTATACCATTCATACAAGATCAAGTGTGACCGTCCATGTCGAGCCGAAGGATGTAATTATTCTCGAAGGAATCCTTGTCCTTGAGGATCAACGTCTCCGTAATCTTATGGACATGAAACTTTTTGTTGATACGGATGGAGATTTGCGAATCATTCGCCGATTAACCCGGGATATTAAAGAGCGCGGGCGTCCAATGGAATCAGTTGTTGAACAATATATAAATGTTGTGCGGCCAATGCATAATCAATTTATTGAGCCAACAAAACGTTATGCCGACATCATTATCCCTGAAGGCGGTCAGAATTATGTGGCAATTGATTTATTGGTCACAAAAATACAAACAATTCTTGAACAAAAATCATTTTTGTGACACAATAGCATAAATACAAGATAAGATAATATAGTTGTTAGCAGTGCGCGCCCTTTTTAAAAGGACGCGCTCCTGTATATTTTTTTAAAAAAAGCCCTACATACATGTGAATGATCATGGGGAATTGTGATTACTAGAAGGAGTGAAAGATAATGGCAGCAGAGAAAGTGTTTCCGATGACACTTGCCGGAAAGCAGAAATTAGAACAGGAATTAGAACAATTGAAAACGGTTAAACGAAAAGAAGTTGTTGAAAGAATTAAAATTGCTCGCAGTTTTGGGGACCTTTCCGAAAACTCCGAATATGACTCTGCAAAAGAAGAGCAAGCCTTTGTTGAAGGGCGAATTACAACACTTGAAAACATGATTCGCAATGCGAAAATTATTAAAGAAGATGAAACGAGTATCGACACGGTTACTTTAGGTAGAACGGTTAACTTTATTGAATTGCCTGACGGCGAAGAAGAATCTTATTCCATCGTTGGTAGTGCAGAAGCTGACCCGTTTGAAGGGAAAATTTCTAATGATTCACCAATCGCTAAAAGTTTATTAGGGCGAAAAGTTGGTGAAGAAGTAACTGTTCAAACCCCAGGTGGAGAAATGAATGTTCGTATTACAAGTGTGAAGTAAATAAAAAGTCTCAGTTTGAAAAATGCCATCCTCGTCAACACTTTTGACGAGGTGTTTTTTATGAAGGAGAAACGGCTGATAGGCTTGATTATTATTTGTTTTTTCGGAATCACTTTATTAGTTGGCAGGCTTGCACAAATCCAGCTAATATCAACTGGGTCTTTTTCAAAGCATGGTGTTAATCTGCTTGAAGCAAGTGTAAATCAAAGAGTCCAAGAAATGGTTATTGATAATGGCCGAGGGAATTTCCTTGACCGTTTAGGAGAGCCATTAGTATATAAAAAAATTCCAGTACTCATTCTTTTTCCTTTTTTAAAAGATTTAGATTGGCCAGTAGAAAAAATTGCAAATATTATTGATGTTTCTGAGCAGCAACTTAACGATGCCGTGCAACAGTCAAAAATGCCATTTGCATTTGGGCAACCTCGTCCGCTCGTGTTATCCGCTGAAGAGATGACAGCGATTAATCAGTTGAAAATACCTGGTGTGTTCGCTGTCGAAAGGAAGTACCCGCTAACAAATACTCATGCAGACCAATTAATTGGGATAACGGGTGAGAATCCTAGAATTCTTGCAGAGAGATATGGAAAAGATGAATATTCGCAACGCACATTAATTGGACTTTCAGGTTTAGAAAAAAGCTTTGATGAGTTATTAATCGGTGAAGGGAAATCCCGACTTGTTTTCCACGTCGATGGGATTGGTTCCCCATTGTTTGGGATTGACGTGAAACTTTCGGAACCAGCTAATCCCTTCTATCCAATTAATGTGAAAACAACAGTCGATAAAACACTCCAAGAGATTGCAGAGGAGCTCGTGGATAAACATCGAATAAAAGACGGTGGCCTTGTTTTATTAGATATAAAGTCAAATGATATTTTAGCAATGGTGTCAAGGCCGCATCTGAACAGGAATGATCCATTTGGTGGTTCGGGTATTGATAATAAAATGCTTAAGCAACAAATCCCAGGATCTATTTTTAAAACAGTTACAGCTGCGGCAGCAATTGATTATGAATTGCTTTCGGAATCACGGCGTTTTAATTGTAGTGAAACGATCAATGGAGAACCAGATATGAATTATCAACATGGGGTCCTGAACTTTACGGAAAGTTTTGCACGAAGCTGTAATCGGACATTTGCAGATCTTGCAAAGGAGTTACAGGCAATTGATAAAGAAATTCTTGAAAAATATGCACATAAGCTTTCTCTAACTGAAAAGGTAGGCTGGACCGGGACTGTGTTCCATACAGAAGGCTTTCAACAATTAGCAGACGAAGAGGCGGGAAGGGTTTTTGTAGATGATGTTACAAGGATGGATCAAAATTATGTAGCGCTTTCTGCAATTGGGCAGCATGAAGTGAGAGTAACGCCATTAGCTGTAGCAAATATGATGGCAACGATTGCAAGAGGCGGAGATAAGCGAATGGTTAGGGCAGTTGATACCGTCTTATATCAAAATGGGACGAAAGTGACGAGTTTTAAGCCAAAACAACTTGAAGGAGGGCGGATTTCACCGTATACTGCGCAAAAATTACAGAATCTATTACGGCAAGTTGTTATTCATGAAGAAGGTACTGGTCGATGGTTTCAAGATTTGCCTTACTCTATCGCCGGAAAATCGGGTACAGCCGAAACGGGGATTCACGAGGAGGGACGACAGAAGCATAATAAATGGTTTGCTGGATATTTTCCGTTTGAAAACCCAAAATATGCGCTTGTTGTTGTAAATTTGGGTGTTCCGATAGATGAAGGGGGAGTTAACCCTTTATTCGCAGAAATGGTTACAGCGATCTATAAAAACGAAATAGAGGATTAGTACAAACTAAAAACGATAAGTGACTAGTATTCGGGTTCATTGCATGATTAAAACACTTCCATGTTTGTAGAAAGTCATGTTAGAATGTTGGCATCCTAAATGTTAGGAGTGAAGGATGTTGAATAACGATTCAGATCGTTCTAGAGCAGAAAAATTGGCAAAAAGAAGAAAGACGAATTTAATTTTAAACGGGTTAATCGTCCTGGTACTTCTTCTAATTATTTTTGTGTCAGTAAATATTTTTTTTGGTGACGGCCAGAGTGAAGTGGTGGAGGAGAATACAGCAGCAGAACAAACAAATGACGATGGTAACAATCTTCCTGATAGCTCTGGCAATAAAGAAGTTGACGAAGTGGAAGATCAATCGACAGACATTGAAAAACGTGATGATGAAGACAATAATGATGTGGATCACAAAGATGAGGAGACTGAGCCGATTGTTACCGAAGGCGGCAGTAGTCCGGATGTAAAGAGAACGATTGTTGATCCTACTTGGAAGCCAGTTGGAACAACGCAATCGGGGGAACATACAGCTGTATACGATTCTTCCTCAGTTGATTGGCAGGAAATGTTAAAAGCTATTTCGTATGCAACTGGGATTGATGTGAACCAAATGACCGTATGGTTTTTAGGAAATAATGGGGGGCCGCAAAGCGCAGCAGGAACTGTATCGGAAAAAGGTGGTACTGTGAAGTTCCGTGTTGCAATTGAATGGGTTGATAACGAAGGCTGGATGCCTGTGAAGGTAGAAGAATTAAACAGTTAAAAGGTCACTCTTCAAGAAGGTTTAAACGCCCCTTGAGGCCCAACAAACAGGATTCAAGAAGTTTGCTAAAGAAAGGGTTTGTTATATAAATGAAAATAGCAATAATTGGTGCAATGGATGAAGAAGTAACATTATTAAGAGAAAAGATTGAAAACCCGTTACCGGAAACAATTGCAGGTTACGAATTTACATCTGGCCGTTTAGAAGGAGCAGAAGTGGTCCTTTTGCGTTCAGGTATTGGTAAAGTAAATGCCGCTATGTCGACGACCATTTTACTTGAAAGGTTTAATCCGGATTATGTCATAAATACAGGCTCTGCCGGAGGGGTAAATCCAATATTAAACGTAGGGGATGTTGTTATCTCGACTGAAGTACGGCACCATGATGTTGATGTTACAGCATTTGGCTATGAATATGGTCAAGTTCCGCAATTGCCAGCTGCATTTCTAGCAGAAGCTGAACTGGTTGCTATTGCAGAAGCGTGTGCAGCAGAACTTGATGCGATTCAGGTGGAAAAAGGATTAATCACTACTGGAGATTCTTTTATTAGTAAGCCGAATCAAGCTGATTTCATTAAATCTAAGTTTGCTAATGTACAAGCAGTTGAAATGGAAGCTGCGGCTATTGCACAAGTGGCATTCCAGTATAAAATACCATTTGTTATCATCCGTTCGTTATCGGATATTGCTGGGAAAGAATCAGATGTTTCGTTCGAACAATTTCTTAATAAAGCTGCCGTTCATTCAGCAAGTCTTGTTATGAAGATAACAGCTGCTCTGCAATCAAAACAAAGTTAATTTATAACCCCATCATCTGCGATGATGGGGTTTTTTACACAATTTACATGCTCAATCACCTTCACATATATGATAAATTTATAGAGTAGCAGGTAAACGATTTGTGGAGAAAGATAGAGAATGTAGAGGTGAATATAACATTGAAGGTAAAGGAATTATTTGAGAAGATGGTTGATTATCGCCTTTACGGAATTGTATTATTGGCTGTAAGTGTATTTTTTTATTTATCGCTAATCATCCCTACCGTATTACCCGAATTGGTAGAAAAATATATCGCTGCTGGTGCCTCATTTGGGCTATTATTGTGTTCAATCTTTTTTCTAAGCCTTTCGAAAAGATGCAGAACGAAGTTAAACGAAACTGACGAAGGTCAAGAATATATGATCAACCGAAAACGTCCATAATTGGGCGTTTTTTTATACAGATTAAAACTAAATGTTAACAAAAAGTTCATAATTTTTTGCTATTTCTATTGTGTGAATATGATAAATTTGAAGCGAAAAAATGATTTGATAAAGGGGTGGAATGATGTTCTCAATCGTTATCGGACTCGTCATCTGTGCTTCTATTGGAAGCATTATCGTCGCTGAAGTGAGTGTTGAATAAGCGATGTTGTAGAAAGAGAAATATAGAAATGCATTGACAATCTGTCAGTGCTTTTTTACGTTTAGGAAATAATTTACATGAAAAGATTTTGTTGGGACATACACGAACCCGGTAGTTTCTTCATAGAAATTTAATATAGGCAAAAGCCTAAATATACGGGGGGTGGAAAAGTGTCTGGAATACTTGTAGCACTTGGATATTTAGTAAAGGAAGTTATTTTTCTTGTTTCATATGTTAAGAATAATGCGTTTCCACAACCGTTATCTCAAGCAGAGGAACGAAAGTACTTAAGATTAATGGCCGAAGGGGATGCGCATGCACGAAATATGTTAATTGAACATAACTTGAGGCTTGTCGCTCATATCGTTAAGAAATTTGAGAATACGGGTGAAGATTCAGAGGATTTAATCTCAATTGGAACAATTGGGTTAATCAAAGCGATTGAAAGTTATTCTGAAGGGAAAGGGACTAAGCTTGCAACTTATGCTGCACGTTGTATCGAAAACGAAATTCTCATGCATTTACGGGCATTGAAAAAAACGAAAAAAGATGTTTCACTCCATGACCCGATCGGGCAGGATAAAGAAGGAAATGAGATTTCGCTAATCGATGTATTAAAATCGGAATCTGAAGATGTGATTGATACGATTCAGTTAAATATGGAACTTGAGAAAGTAAAGGAATATATTGATGTCCTCGATGAACGCGAAAAAGAAGTAATAGTAGGACGTTTTGGCCTTGACCTTAAGAAAGAGAAAACACAAAGAGAAATTGCGAAAGAATTAGGGATATCGCGGAGTTATGTTTCTCGCATCGAAAAAAGGGCGCTAATGAAAATGTTTCATGAATTTTATCGTGCAGAAAAGGAGAAAAAGAAAAAAATGAAATAACGGAGGGGATTATTACGGAGTTGGTCATTTTACCGATGACCAGCTTTTTTTGCTATTAAACAGGAATATTTTAGTTTCCCTGAATTCAAATAAAATTCCTTGTATAATAATAGTACGAGAGCTAAGCATAGTGTTATAATATCACTCATGGAATTATTATTACATCTATATGATATTGACCATGTTCTTAAAGAGTTTTTATTCGGAGGTTATATCTTTGATTCAAACGCTGTATCGGTTAATGATTGAATTGACAAACAGAAAGTGGTCCTCTAACCTGTTAAGGAGATTTACACAATCTCGTTTAAGCAAAAGGGTGATTCCTGCGTTTGCTAGGACTTACCAAATAAATCAAGATGAAATGGAAAAAGCATTGCATGCATTTACTAGCTTGCATGAGTTTTTTACGCGAAAGCTGAAGCCTGGGGTCAGAACAATTGCTGACGAGACAGAAGCAATCGTGAGTCCGGTCGATGCAATTATTGAAGATATTGGTCTGATTGAACCAGATCATATGATTAAAGTGAAAGGGAAGACCTATTCCATTGCAGAAATGCTTGGAAGCGAGGAAACGGCCGAACACTATAAACATGGAACGTATATGATTTTATATTTGAGTCCGAGTCATTATCATCGCATTCATAGTCCGATTTCAGGGACTGTCATCAATCAGTGGACACTAGGGGACCGTTCTTATCCAGTGAATCGCCTCGGACTTAAATATGGAAAAGAGACATTGGCAAAAAACTTTCGAACGATTACGGAGATTAAATACGATACTGTCCGGATTGCGCTCGTGAAGGTAGGGGCGATGTTCGTTAACTCGATTGAAACAGTACATGAAAGAGAAGAACTTATTAAAGGCGAGGAAATTGCTTATTTTACATTTGGGTCGACTGTTGTTTTGCTTTTTGAGGAAAATCGTATCCGATTGCGCAAGGACATACAGTTGCCTCATTCCGTTCAAATGGGAGAGAAAATTGGAGAATTGAAATGATTCATTTCTCCCTCATCCTAAATGAACGTAGGTTGATACAAAAAAACGCCCGGCTGGACGTTTAAGAAGAAACACGAATTTTTTGAGTTAATGACCTGCGCTTAATCTCTGTTTCAATTAAGCGAATAAATTCTTTGCTTAAGTTTAATTCTTTCGCTTTGAAATAAGATTCGATTAACAATTCATCCGAAAGCTTTCGCATGTAGTGTCATTCACCCCCGAAAATGAATGTATTATTATGAACCGATGTACATATACTAGTAAGTTATTCAATTTGTACCCTAACTCTAACAGATTTAATCATGTAGAACAACCGTTCTAAATATCCACAATAACGGTGGATAACCTGTGATTAAGTTGTTTATAAAGGAGAAAATGACAAGCTGTACAATGGGGATAATGTGAATAAAGTTATCCACAAATGAGAACTGAGTTGAAAATTGTCGAAAAGTTTCTTATTCCTTCACGTTATATTTTGAAACAACGGAAAAAATTAGTTATGATGTTAACATTATCTAAGTAAATAATGAGGTGTCATTCATTGCTCAAGCATTTTTTACCAGATCAGCATGTAAAAAGTATATTTGAAATCACGCCAGAAAGCTTAAAAGCAAAAGGCATTAAAGGGATTATCACGGATTTAGATAATACGCTAGTGGAGTGGGATCGTCCTTCCGCAACCCCTAAGCTTATTAAGTGGTTTGAAGAAATGAAGAACCATAATATTCTCGTCACAATCGTTTCAAATAATAATGAAGCAAGGGTGAAATTTTTTGCCGACCCACTTGTTACTCCATATATTTACCGTGCTAAAAAACCGATGACAAAGGCTTTTAATAAAGCGGTAAGAGACATGGGTTTAAAGAAAGAAGAAACGGTTGTAATTGGTGACCAACTTCTGACAGATGTTTTTGGTGGAAATCGTGGTGGGTTTCATACAATTTTAGTTGTACCAGTCACGAAGACAGATGGATTAGCGACTAGGTTTAATCGGGCGATTGAAAGAAGGTTATTGAATTTTTTCAGAAAACAAGGCAAATTGAAGTGGGAGGATTAGCAATTGAATGATCAACAAATAGTGTGTACAGGCTGTGGCGTAAAAATACAAACAGAAGAGCGAGATAAACTAGGGTATGCGCCCCCAGCTTCTTTAGAGAAAGAAGTTGTTGTCTGTCAACGCTGCTTTCGTTTAAAACATTATAATGAAGTTCAGGATGTAAGTTTAACAGATGATGATTTCCTGAAAATATTAAACGGAATTGGACAAAAAGATGCGTTGATTGTCAAAATTGTTGATATTTTCGATTTTAATGGAAGTTGGTTGCCGGGTATTCAAAGGTTTGCGGGAAAGAATCCTGTTCTGCTTATTGGAAACAAAATGGATTTAGTTCCTAAAGCGGTTAAACAAAAAAAATTAATTGACTGGATGAAAAGCGAAGCGAAAAATTTAGGGTTAAGTCCAAAGGATGTTTTTCTAGTAAGTGCCGTGAAAGGTGGAAATATAAAAGAAGTAGCGGCAGCAATCGACTCCTATCGCGATGGACGGGATGTGTACGTAGTTGGCTGTACAAATGTAGGGAAATCCACTTTTATTAATCGGATTATTAAGGAGGTTACCGGTGAGGAAGATATAATCACAACTTCCCACTTTCCTGGAACAACATTAGATGTAATTGAAATCCCACTGGAAGATGGCAAGGCATTAATTGATACTCCAGGAATTATTAATCACCATCAAATGGCCCATTTTGTAGATAAACGCGATTTAAAAGTGATTACCCCGAAAAAAGAAATAAAGCCTAAGATTTACCAATTAAATGAAGCTCAAACTTTGTTCTTCGGAGGCTTAGCGCGTTTCGATTATTTAACTGGTGGTAGGAAATCATTTACATGTTACTTACCAAATGAACTGAATATTCATCGAACAAAGTTAGAAAATGCTGATTCGCTTTATGAAAAACATGTTGGTGATTTGTTAACTCCGCCAAGAGAAGAAGAAATCGACACATTTCCGGAACTTGTTAGGCATGAGTTTACGATTAAAGAACCAAAAACCGACGTTGTTTTTTCAGGTCTTGGTTGGGTAACGGTAAATGATGTCGGGGTTAAAGTTGCCGCTCATGTGCCGAAGGGTGTTCAGGTAATACTGAGAAAATCATTAATATAGAGAAAAAAACACTTGGGTTTGTCTGTAGGGGAGAGGATAAAATTGAAAAAGCTTTTTGGAGTAATAGGTGACCCGATTGCTCATTCAATGTCACCTATCATGCATAACGATCTTTTTGGTTATTATGATATTGATGCGAGTTATTTGCCTTTTCATGTTCACCCAACGAATTTAGAAGAAGCGATCAAAGGTTTTAAAGCAATTGGTGCAGGTGGTTTTAACGTCACAGTTCCCCACAAAACGGCTATAATTCCACACCTTGATGTGATTGATCCGTTAGCGAGTGCAATTGGAGCTGTTAATACGGTTGTGAACGAGGAAGGTCTGTTAACTGGATACAATACAGATGGAAGAGGGTTTGTTCGTGCCTTTACCGATCGATGTATTTCACTAACTGGGAAAAATGTATTAATTATCGGTGCAGGTGGTGCGGCTAAAGCTATTTATTTTTCAATGGCTGAAGCAGGGGTAAAGAACATAGACATTTGCAATCGAACGCTCGTAAAAGCAGAGGAATTAGTAGAAGCGTGCCCATATTCTGTTCAATCGAATCTTTTTGAGGTGGAAAAAGCGCAAAAGCGGATTGAAGAGTATGATCTGGTCATTCAAACAACGTCAATCGGCATGGCTCCACAATTCGAGGAAACACCGCTTGTATTTACGAATTTAAAGAACGATTGTATCGTTACTGACATTATTTATAATCCATTGAAAACAAGGTTTTTACGCAATGCTGAGGCTATGGGGGCAAGCATTTTTAATGGGTTAGATATGTTTGTTTATCAGGGGGCATTGGCTTTTGAAATGTGGACTGGAGTTTTTCCAGGTACAGAAAGAATGAAGGATATGGTTTTGAATCAACTAGGAGGTTCTACATGTTAACAGGAAAACAAAAACGATTTTTAAGAGCGAAAGCACACCACCTCAATCCTATATTCCAAGTTGGCAAGGTTGGCGTGAATGAGAATATGATTAAGCAAATTAAAGATGCGCTAGAAGCCCGCGAATTGCTCAAGGTTAGTGTTTTGCAAAACTGTGAAGACGATCGAGATACAGTCGCTCAACAGCTTTCAGGAGGAGCAAGAGCTGAATTAGTACAAGTAATTGGAAGTACAATTGTGTTATATAAGGAATCTCGCGAAAATAAGCAAATTGAACTCCCCCGGTAATCGGGAAGGAGGAATCGGATATGCGAAAGGTTGGAATATTAGGTGGGACATTTAATCCGCCACATATAGGTCACCTAATCATAGCAAATGAGGTCTTCCATGCACTTGATTTAGAGGAAATCTGGTTTATGCCAAATCAGGATCCTCCTCATAAATTGAAGGAAGGGGTTGTCTCAGATCATCAAAGGGTGAGGATGCTCGAAATAATGGTCAGTGAGCATCCGAATTTTTTCGTTGAAACGCTTGAAATGGAGAGACAGGGTCCTTCATACACATATGAGACAATGCAAATTTTAACAGAGCGACATAAAGATATTCAATTTCATTTTATTATTGGTGCGGATATGATAGAGTATTTGCCAAAATGGCATCGAATAGAAGAATTGCAAGAGCTAATTAAGTTTGTTGGAGTCAATCGTCCCAAGCATTGTAGTGAAAGTGATTATAATATTCTTTTCATTGAAGTACCATCGATTGAAATTTCGTCATCCTTAATTAGACAAAGGTGTAAAGAGGGCGGCACGATTCGTTATTTGGTCCCTGAGCCAGTGAGGAAATATATAGAGGAGAATCTACTATATGGACCGTGAGATCGCATTACGAATTGTAAAAAAACAATTAACGGACCACCGATATAAACATACGCTTGGAGTTATGGAAACAGCGATTCAGTTAGCATTTAAAAATGATGTAAATGTAAAGCAGGCAGAACTGGCGGCTATTTTCCATGATTATGCCAAGTTCCGTCCGAAGGATGAAATGAAACAAATCATCCTTGAACAGGGGATGGATAAAGAGCTGCTAAATTTCAATAGTGAATTATGGCATGCACCTGTTGGAGCATATCTTGTAGAAAAAGAAGTTGGGATAAGTGATCCGGAAGTTATTGACGCGATTCGTTACCACACTTCAGGACGTCCGGGAATGACATTATTAGAAAAAGTCATTTATTTAGCAGATTATATAGAACCTGGAAGACATTTCCCAGGGGTGGATGAAGTCCGAGAATTGGCTCAAACGAATTTAGAGGAAGCGTTAATACAATCGGTAAAAAACTCGATTCAATTTTTGCTAAAGAAGAATCAACCTGTATACCCTGACACGATTTATACGTATAATGATTTAGTAAAATCTTAGGAGGCTTGATTGAATGAACGAACGGCAATTGCTACAAACAGCTGTAAAAGCAGCGGATGATAAACGAGCAGAGGATATCCTCGTTTTAAATATGAAAGGAATTTCCTTAGTTTCCGATTATTTTATGATTTGTCATGGGAACTCTGATAAACAAGTGCAAGCGATTGCTCGAGAAATTAAAGAAAAGGCTGAAGAAAATGGTTTTGAAATCAAACGAATTGAAGGGTTCGATGAAGCCCGGTGGGTTTTGATTGATTTAGGAGATACCATTGCCCATGTTTTCCACCGTGATGAACGGACATATTATAATTTAGAACGTCTTTGGGGAGATGCTCCAATTGAAAACATAGAGAGCGAGCTTAGTCAATGACCTATCAAAAATTTGCCTATCTATATGATACATTGATGGTGGATGTCCCTTATGATGGATGGGTGAACTGGGTCATCGATAGATCAAAAAAGTATGAAGTTAGCGGAAGCCGGTTAATGGATTTGGCTTGTGGAACAGGTGAGCTTTCCATACGGCTTGCAAAAGCAGGTTTTCAAGTTACAGGAATTGATTTATCAGAGGATATGCTTGCTGTTGCTCAGGCAAAAACAGAAGAAGAGGGATTGGAAATTCCCTATTACCATCAAGATATGACAGAGTTAACTGGTCTTAGTGAGTTTGATGTCGTTGGCATCTTTTGTGATTCGCTTAATTACATTTCAGAAGAAGTCGATGTTAAAAAAACGTTTGCAAAGGTTTACCAACATTTAAGCCCGGGCGGTTTATTTCTTTTTGATGTTCATTCTATATATAAAATGGATGTTATTTTTCAAAGTAGTCCATTCACCTATAATGATGAAGAAATAGCTTATATTTGGGACTGTTTTTCTGGAGAGTCGCCTCATAGTGTTGAACATGAACTCACTTTTTTCGTTTATGATGAGATGACAGGACAATATGATCGAGTCGATGAACACCATTTACAAAGAACTTTTGAACCGACAATGTATAAAATTTGGCTGGAAAATGCTGGGTTTGAATTGTTAGAGCTTACTGCTGATTTTTTACCTACTTTACCAAGTGATGATTCGGAACGAATCATGTTTGTGGCAAGAAAGAAGGATTTAAAGTAAAGGCAGAAAAAAACAAGTGCTTAATTATAAAGCACTTGTTTTTTTATTTTAAAAAAAGCAGGAGTTTTGTTCATTTATCGAGAAGTTTATTTTATACCAAATTGTTCTCTCGTTTTCCTTAAATCTTCCTCAAACTTTTCATGCGTTGCATTAAATAAAAGTTCAAAAACATCCCCTAGTTCATTTTCAAGAACTTTAATACCTTCTCCTGTAATTCCACCTTTGACACAGACCTTTTCCTGTAAGGTTGGCAATGTATAATACTCCTTCTTCAACAGCTCACCAAGACCAATTAACATTTCTCCTGTCAGTTTTGTTGCAGTTTCATAATTGATCTCGGTTTTTTTTACGGCAGCTGAGATGAATTGTTGACTGAGGTAGCTGAAAAAAGCAGGTCCACAGCTAACAATATCTGACGCAACTCTCGTAATATTTGAATCGATTTCAATTGGGGTTGAAAAATGCTTCAATAAACAGGTAAGTTCATGCTGCCAATAAGAACTGCATTTTTCTCCAAAAGAAACTAAAGATACCCCTGCAAGTGCTCTATTTGTAATACTTGGTATTACTCTAGCAACAGAACAAGTAACTATACTCTCTAATTGCTTCACGCTAATTGGACTAGTAATGGAGATGAGGCATTTATCCTCATTTAGAACAGAGTTAAGTTCTTGAACTAAAGGGTAGACGTCATGTGGTTTTACACAAACAAAAATGGCATCTGCTTTCTCTACCACTTCTGCTGCGGTTGTTCCAACGGTAATCTCTGGGTATGCTTTTTTTAAATCAGTCGCTTTCATCAATGTTCGATTCGTAATGATCATTGAAGAAGGGGAAACAGCATTCCCATCAATCAGGGCTTCAGTTAATATCCTCCCCATATTACCGGTGCCAATAATCCCTATTTTCAAAGTCCCTTCCCTCCTTCACGCAGTTCCATTCCTTACTCCTAACAACTTATGTCTCATTAGGAAAAAATATACCAAGATTAAGAAAGGTGGATAAAGATGGTTGATTGGTTGAATGAAAATAAACGAATGATAATAGCAGTTTTCATTGTGCTTGTTTTTTTAGCCTATGGATATCATTTATATTCTGTTGATCAAGGGGTGTTTGAGACGAATGAGGAATGGGGACTTCCTGAAATAACAGAGGAAAAGCCACAGAATATGGAATCTCGTACAGAAGAAATAATTAGTAAGGTGGTTATGATGGCAGAAGTGAAAGGAGCTGTAGCGAATCCTGGAGTTTATGAAGTCGATGAAAGCGAACGAATCATTCAACTAATTGAAAAGGCAGGGGGACTCACAAAAGATGCTGACTCATCAGCGATAAATTTTGCATTGAAAGTCGCTGATGAGATGAGTATATATGTTCCGATAATTGGTGAAGAAGCGCCAGCATTCTTAAGTGAGGATTTTACAGGAGGTGTGAGTCTCTCAAGTGAAACGAACTCAAAGATTAATCTAAATTCGGCAACAGCTAGTGAACTTGAGACATTGCCTGGCATCGGTCCTGCTAAATCGGCGGCTATTATTGAATTTAGAGAAACGAACGGACCTTTCAAAAGTATTGATGAGCTGAAATTAATTTCAGGAATTGGGGAGAAAACTTTTGAGAAATTACAAGACTTTATTTCTGTGAAATAAGAAATTGCAGATGTGCATGGAAACAAGTAAACTAAAAAAGAAAAGGTGAATGGAAGGAGAAGCATCATGGAACGCATTTCATGGAATGAATATTTTATGGTACAGAGTCAATTGCTTGCGCTACGTAGTACTTGTACAAGATTAGCGGTTGGAGCAACAATTGTAAGAGACAAGCGAATTATTGCTGGAGGATACAATGGCTCAATTGCAGGAGGGGAGCATTGTATTGATGAAGGATGCTATGTCATCGATAATCATTGTATCCGTACAATTCATGCAGAAATGAATGCTCTCTTGCAATGTGCTAAGTTCGGTGTTCCTACAGCTGATGCTGAGATTTATGTTACTCATTTCCCGTGTTTGCAATGTTGTAAAGCGATTATTCAAGCTGGTATTAAAACTGTGTATTATGCTGAAGACTATAAAAACCATCCATATGCGATGGAATTGTTTGAAAAAGCAGGGGTTAATACAGAACAAGTCCATAGTCGAAAAGTCCTTTTAGAAGAACGGGATTAAAATGAGAGGGAATTGCATTTATGTAGCAATTATTGCGATTTTAGCTCTTCTAACTGTTTTTGAAAATGCTTTTGCATTTAGTTTTGTTTTTCTTGCGTTTTATCTTATTTTATTCATTTATAAAAAATTCACGTATCGGCAATTAAGCTTTTTTTTGATTGTGTATCTGTTCTTTATCCATGTAGCCAATTTATCCGAAGGAGCGCAAGAATCAGTATTCAGTGGAAAGGAAACGAGTTTTACGATTCGTATTATTGACGAGGTTAAATTTGACGGCGACAGGTTATCCGCTCTCGTAGAAATTCTTCCTGAACGTGAAAAGGCGATGTTGAGTTATCGTATCCGTTCCTCCCAGGAAAAGGTCTCTTTAAAAGAGACCATATATCCTGGAACAAAAATTTTCCTTGCTGGTAGTCTTAAACAACCAGGTCAATCAAGAAATCCAAATGGTTTTAACTACCAGCAATATTTACAAAGAAAGAATATTTATTGGATGCTTGAACCGGAAGAAATAGATTTAAATCGAATATCGCATGGGAAAAGAAATATATTAACGATTTTGCGAACATATAGACAAAAAGAGGTTCAAACATTTGCTGATCATCTTGAGGAAGAAACTGCCGCAATCTTTTCTGCACTATTATTTGGTGATCGGCAATTAATGAGTCCAGAAACAAAAGACAGTTATACAAAAAACGGTACGGTTCATCTGTTGGCGATTTCAGGTTTGCATGTTGGCCTGCTTACAGGTATGGTTTTTTATTTGCTGCTTTTCTTTGGAGTAACGAAGGAAAAGGCAGAACTTTCCCTAATCATCTTGCTTCCGCTTTATGCCATCTTAACTGGATTAGCACCTTCGGTCATGCGCGCTGCAACAATGCTTTTAATTTTTTTGCTTTTACGAAGATGGAAACTTAGAATTCCCCCCATTGACATCCTCTCAATTACATGTTTGTTGCTAATCACCTTATCTCCAATGATCATTTATGAGCCAGGGTTCCAACTATCATTTTTTGTAAGTTTGGCACTTATTCTTTCTGCAGGAAGAATTATTTGCCGATTTTCATCTTATCTTTCTAGAATAGCTGTAGTCTCCATTATCTCCCACTTAACAAGTATCCCCATTATTATCAATTATTTTTATGAGATTTCATTGATTGCCGTCGTCTCAAATTTGCTATTTGTTCCGCTTTTTTCAATCATTCTTCTTCCTTTGATTTTGGTTGTATATTTCATTCAACTTGTTTTTCCATTTGCTCTAGATTTGTTGCTTCCGCTCATTACAAAATTAATTTTGTTGACGAATACTTTTTCCTATTCCTTTGCCTCGTTGCCAATGTCTTCTCTTATTATAGGTAAACCTGCTAGCGTTCAATTGTTCATTTACATTGTTACATTAGTGGTTACATTTATTTGGTGGGAAAAGAAATATTTTAGCCACAGTAAGCTTCTTTTCTTATTTGTCCTTCCATTCCTTCCAATCTTCATTCAACTTGTGTCTCCTTACCTTTCACCGTATGGAAAGATTGTTTTTGTCGATGTTGGTCAAGGTGATAGCATTCTTATACAGCTTCCTTATCAACGTGGTACTTACGTAATTGATACTGGAGGGACGATTACTTTTAATAGAGAAGATTGGCAAAGCCGTAGAGATGCTTATGAAGTTGGAAAAGATGTGCTCGTTCCATATTTGAAAAGCGAAGGGATTAGAAAAATCGATAAGCTTATTTTAACTCATGGGGATATGGATCATATTGGCGGAGCGATTGCGTTAATCTCTGAATTAAAAATTAAGGAAATCATGTTGCCAGTTGCGAGCGAACGATCGGAGAAGGAAATTGAAATTTTAGAAATGGCCATGAGAAAAAAGATTAAAGTAGAAATTGTCGGAAAGGGGCATGGTTGGTATGTTGAAGACAATCGGTTTCTGGTGCTTAGCCCGATGGAGGAGCTTTCAAAGAAGAACGATGGATCGATTGTTATTTGGGCACAGGTTGGCGGGAAAACATGGCTATTTACTGGTGACTTAGAGCAAAGCGGGGAGGAACAGCTAATAACTGTCTTTCGTGATCTGAAGGTTGATTTTTTAAAGGTAGGGCATCATGGCAGTAATTCATCAACTTCTCAACTTTTTCTCGATACGATTTTACCAGAGGTTGCTGTTATTACTGTGGGTCGTGGAAATCGTTACGGGCACCCACATAAAGATGTACTTGAACGGTTAGAAGAGGGGAATGTTGAAATTTATCGTACGGATCAAAACGGTGCAATTTTGTATCTTTTTAAAGGAAAAAATGGAACCTTTCGTACTTGGATTCCATAGGATGTAATTAAACCATCAGTCTTAAGATAACAAAAAAGAGACTGCCATTAGGCAATCCCCACCATTCAAGCAAAGTAAGTATTTATTAACTTCCAATCACTTGAATCACTGTTGCAATGATGAACATCGTTGCAAAAAAAACAAATGAAACGATGAAACCAACTCCTGCATCAACAATATCATGTCGTTTATTATTGATATTCTTTTCAAATTGATTCATTAGCCCATCCCCCTCCTATTTTCAGATTTAGTATAGACGATTTTTTGTGAAAATACCAGTGTAGTAAAGCGTTTTCTAATATTCTAACATGGTGCACCGTTGTTATATAAGTTACCCGGGGCTTATATACAACGTTTACTATAAATTGTGGAATCGCTAGATTAAATTTGGCGATTCCGCATGCTTGCCAAACGGACCAAGCTTCTTTACGATAGAAAGAGGAAATTGAATGAACGGAGCGAGGAGAACAGGTGCTACATATTTGGAAAGAAATCAACAAACAGAAAATTGAACCTATTTATTTATTGTATGGGACCGAATCGTTCTTAATTAATGAAACGAAGCAACTGCTGATAAAAAATGTGTTACGGGAAGAGGAAATCGATTTTAATTTTTCCAGTTACGATCTCGAAGAAACCCCAATCGAAGCAGCAGTAGAAGATGCGGAAACTTTTCCATTTATGGGAGAAAAAAGGCTGATTTTTCTTCAAAATCCAGTTTTTTTAACTTCAGAAAAGCAAAAGGGGAAAGTAGAACATAATTTATCTAGACTTGAAGCTTATTTGTCAGAGCCATCCCCTTATTCAGTTGTCGTTTTTGCTGCTCCCTATGAAAAATTAGATGAAAGGAAAAAAATTACGAAAGCATTAAAACGAAAGGCAATCGTTGGAGAGGCAAAAACACTTGGTGAAGCTGACTTGAAATCATGGATAAAAAACAGGGCGAATAGCAATGGTGTAAGTATTAAGATAGAAGCAATTGAGATGATGCTAACTCTTGCTGGACCCAATCTTTTTATGCTTGCGAGTGAAGTCGACAAGCTGGTCATGTATGCTGGAGAAGCAAAAGAGATTGATTCGAACATGGTGGACAAGCTCGTGGCGAGATCACTTGAACAAAATATTTTTTCGCTAATCGATAAAATCGTTCATCGTAATATCGAAGACGCATTACGTATTTATTATGATTTACTTAAACAAAATGAGGAGCCAATCAAAATATTAGCGCTAATGGCAGGGCAGTTTCGTTTGATTTATCAAGTAAAAGAATTAAGTCGAAAAGGTTATGGACAGCAACAAATGGCAGGTTTTTTGAAAGCCCATCCTTATCGTGTAAAGTTGGCAGCTGGGCAGGCTAAGTATTTTTCCGATGAAGAATTGACGAAAATTATAAAAATGATTGCTAATGCCGATTTTCAGATGAAAACAGGCGGAATGAAAAAGGAATTATTGGTTGAAATGATCGTGTTACAGCTTAATCGATCGTAAAGAATTGATGAAAAAGCGCCAACCATTTGTACGTGTTTGGCGCTTAGTGTTTTTGTGTATACAAAATAAAAAACGACCCTTTACAAGTGGTCGTTTTTGTATGTTCTCAAACGAATCGTTTGATGAAAAAATTAACCGTTTGCGTTCAATTTTTTCATTAAGCGAGATTTTTTGCGGGCAGCTGCGTTTTTATGGATAAGTCCTTTAGTAGCAGCTTTGTCAAGCTTGCTTGCAGCAGCAGCAAATGCTGTGTTTGCTTCGCTATCGTTATTAACGATTGCAGCTTCAGCTTTTTTTACAGCGGTACGCATCGCAGATTTAACTGTAATGTTTTGTGCTCTATTAGCTTCACTAACTTTTACACGTTTAATAGCAGATTTAATGTTTGGCATTCCGTTCACCTCCTAAAAGCGTCGAGAATTAATGGAACTCGACCTTTCCAGTACGTTTTCTTAATTGTTAAGAACAAGAGATATTTTATCATTCAGCAGTCAATAATGCAATACTCTTCATTGATTTCACTTCGTTTTAAGTGAAATGTTTTTATTTTTTATTTTCGAAAATGATAAAACATATTCGTTTTGAATGAAGTTTTACATTATAGGAAAAGATAGGAAATAATTATTGGAGGAGGGTGCATAATGAAAGATTCAATTGATTTAAGTATGTATTCAGTCAGAACTGATTTAGCAATTGAAGCTCGGGAAATGGCAGTCACTGAACGAGTGGCGACTGTACAAGATGAATCGGATGTGTCACATCTTGAAGGTGTAATTATAAAAGAAAAAGAAGAGAATGATATAAAAATTTCTTCGGTGGAAGTTACAAGTGAGGGAGAAAAAATCATTGGGAAAAAAAGCGGCAAATATTTAACCATTGAAGTTCTTGGTATTCGCCAACAAGATAGTGAACTTCAAAGAAAAGTTCAGACTGTATTTGCTTCTGAGTTTGCAAATTTCCTTAAGCAAAAAGGAATTGGGAAAGATGCTAAGTGTCTCATTGTAGGTTTAGGGAATTGGAATGTGACCCCTGATGCGCTTGGACCGATTGTTTGTGAGAATTTACTCGTAACTCGTCACTTATATGAATTGCAACCTGAACATGTTGAGGATGGATATCGTCCAGTCAGCGCGTTAGCTCCAGGGGTTATGGGACTCACTGGAATCGAAACGAGTGATATTATTTACGGTGTAGTTGAAAAAACAAAACCAGACTTTGTCATTGCCATCGATGCTTTAGCTTCCAGGTCAATTGAAAGAGTAAACAGTACAATCCAAATTTCAGATACAGGGATTCATCCAGGGTCCGGAGTTGGAAACAAACGAAAGGAAATTAGTCAAGAAACTCTTGGAGTACCAGTCATTGCCATTGGAGTTCCAACCGTTGTTGATGCTGTTTCAATTACAAGTGATGCGATAGACTTTATCTTAAAACATTTTGGCAAAGAAATGCGCGAAGGAGATCGTCCATCTAGGTCGTTAGTTCCAGCGGGAATGACCTTTGGAAAGAAAAAGAAACTTACGGATAAGGACTTGCCAGAGGAAGAACAAAGACAAACATTTTTAGGAATGGTCGGAACACTTGAAGAAGAAGAAAAGCGGAAATTAATCTATGAAGTTCTTGCGCCATTGGGACATAATTTGATGGTTACACCTAAAGAGGTAGATGTTTTTATTGAAGACATGGCAAACTTAATCGCGAGTGGATTGAATGCTGCCTTACATTCTAAAGTAAACGAAGATAATGTGGGAAGTTATACTCATTAAATCATGTAACTGTCTTTTGTAGAACGTTTTTTGTTTTATGTTCTATCTTTTCTAGTAAAGTCATATGAATTACTAGACTTGCTAAAAGAGGTGGAACGGTGAAACGTTTAAAAGGACGAGGAATGATTGTAACTGTTCAAGGGACAAGCCTACTAAGAGTAGCATTGTTTTTTATATTTTTTCTTATCGCTGTCTTTACTTTAAGTGGAATGTTGACTTCTTTAAAGCCGGAGTTACGAATCACATCTGCTTCAATTAATCATGCAGCAGACACGATTGATGGCGAGGCATTATACCGGCTAAT
The DNA here is from genome assembly GCF_016879755.1 of Bacillus sp. B15-48. Classification (GTDB taxonomy): domain Bacteria; phylum Bacillota; class Bacilli; order Bacillales; family Cytobacillaceae; genus Mesobacillus_B. The sequence continues at coordinate 614,096 of NZ_WOFU01000002.1, read as the reverse complement.
GGGTTGGGAAAATCATCAATTTTTGCAATCTCTCCCAGAAACTGAGAAAACAATTCGTTTATCAAGCTTAGCTTTCGAACTATCAACGAATATTAGTTTAGATGATCCTAGAAGTTTTCTTGGCAGAGAACTTCCAGGATTTGATTTATTTGATGGGAAAATATTAGTAGCAGGGGAAGGAACGAATTATACGAATATGCCGATAGAGTCTGCACCTCCCCTTGAAGTGCTTCAAGCGGAGCAGGAGGCGGCTTTAAAGAATACGGAAGATATTAACACTGGGGAAGGGAGTGGTGGAGGCTCCGTAGCGCCACCGAATTCAACGGGGGACCAAAAGGTAGTCTATCTTTATTTTTCCCATAATCGTGAGTCTTTCCTGCCTTACTTAGAAGGGGTAACAAATCCAGATCATGCCTATCATTCACAAGTAAATGTAACGAATATCGGTGACCGATTAAAAGAAAGTCTTGTGGCGAAAGGGATTGGCACGACTGTAGATAAAACCGATATAATGGGCCAGTTAAATGAGAAAGGGCTGAGGTTTAGTCAAGCCTACCAGGAATCTAGAGGCGTTGTTCAGGAGGCGATGACAGGAAGTCGTGATTTAACCTATTTTATTGATATTCATCGTGATAGCAGACGCAAAAAAGATACAACGATCACAATCGATGGAGAATCATATGCAAAGCTAGCTTTCGTTATTGGTGGCAATAACCAAAACTATGAGAAGAATTTAAAATTTGCATCCGAACTGCATCATTTATTGGAAGAGAACTATAAAGGTTTGAGTCGAGGCATCATTGAAAATAAGGGCGCTGGTATGAATGGAGTGTACAATCAAGATTTATCACAAAATGTATTATTAGTAGAGTTTGGTGGGGTGGATAATACATTCGAGGAGCTTTACCGATCAGCAGATGCACTAGCCGATGTATTCAGTGAATACTATTGGCAAGCAGAACAAGTGGATGCACAACTAAATCATTAATTTTTGCCAGGCTAGGGTGATAAAAGATGAAATTATTTATGCTGAAAACCTTTCTATTAGCGTGTATCATGTTCGTTTGCGTATTGACGGGAATGCAGCTTGCAAATAATGGAATTCACGATATGAAGGGTTATGAGGATCCTAGTTTTCAATCGGCCTTTATAGTAAAGGAAAATGAAAAAGGAAAAAATGAAACGACCATTTTCGGAAATAATGTCTCTAGTCATGATTTACAGAAGAAACGAGAGCAATTAGAGAAGATGGAAACATTTAATTTCTTTTCTTCAATAGGAAAAAAAATCGCCGAAGGAATCGAATCTACTGTAACAAAATCGCTAGATATCATAACAAAATAACAAAAAGCAGCGGGGATACACTTGCTGCTTTTCTTCTGCACTTTATGATTAATAAGCGGTTCGTATGGGCCACTTCCGCTTTTGTAATTGAATCTTCAATTCCCTGCTGATATAATCAAAAAATAGTGTGTATGCGCGAGTAAGGTAGGAGTGAAGCAACAATGAGTAGAGAAGAAAGATTGAAACAACAATCTAGGATCCGTAATTTTTCAATTATTGCCCATATTGACCATGGGAAATCGACACTTGCAGATCGTATCCTTGAAAAAACAAATGCTTTAACATCAAGGGAAATGAAGGAACAGCTCCTGGATTCGATGGACTTAGAGCGTGAACGTGGTATAACAATTAAATTAAATTCTGTCCAATTGAAATACAAGGCATCCGATGGAGAACTTTATACCTTTCATTTAATTGATACCCCTGGACATGTCGATTTTACGTACGAAGTGTCTAGAAGTCTTGCTGCTTGTGAGGGGGCAATTCTTGTAGTTGATGCTGCTCAAGGGATTGAAGCACAGACGCTTGCCAATGTTTATTTGGCGTTAGACAATGACTTGGAAATCTTACCGGTTATTAATAAAATTGACCTTCCAAGTGCTGACCCTGAGCGAGTTAGAGGTGAAATTGAAGATGTCATTGGGCTAGATGCGTCTGAAGCTGTACTGGCGTCTGCGAAGGCAGGAATAGGGATTGAAGAAATCCTTGAAGAAATTGTCAAAAAGGTCCCTGCACCAGAAGGCGATCCTGACGCTCCATTAAAAGCACTAATCTTTGACTCTTTATATGACGCTTACCGTGGCGTTGTGGCTTATATACGCGTCGTTGATGGAACCGTTAAAGCTGGCGACAAAATTAAAATGATGGCGACTGGAAAAGAGTTTGAAGTGACGGAAGTTGGAGTCTTTAATCCAAAACCAGTCCTGGTTGATGAGTTATCAGTTGGTGATGTTGGCTTTTTGACTGCGGCGATTAAAAACGTCGGTGACACAAGTGTCGGGGATACGATAACAAATGCGAAAAACGGTGCGACTCAGCCTTTGCCTGGCTATCGTAAATTAAATCCAATGGTATATTGCGGGCTTTATCCAATTGATACAGCGAGATTTAATGATTTAAGAGAAGCGCTAGAAAAACTGGAATTAAATGATTCTGCCTTGCAATATGAACCGGAAACTTCACAGGCGTTAGGATTTGGCTTTCGCTGTGGGTTTCTTGGGTTGCTTCATATGGAAATCATTCAGGAACGGATTGAAAGGGAATTTAAAATTGATCTAATTACAACGGCACCAAGTGTTATTTATCATGTGGTTATGACTGATGGATCTGAAATAAAGGTAGATAATCCTTCGAATATGCCAGATCCACAAAAAATTGATCGCATTGAAGAACCATATGTAAAAGCTACGATGATGGCCCCAAATGATTTTGTAGGACCAATCATGGAAATATGCCAGGATAAGCGTGGAGTTTTTATTGATATGCAATACTTGGACGAAACTCGTGTTAGTATCGTCTATGAAATTCCGCTATCTGAAATTGTTTATGACTTTTTCGATCAGTTAAAATCAAACACAAAAGGGTATGCCTCTTTTGATTATGAATTAATTGGTTATAAGCCATCTACCCTTGTGAAAATGGACATTTTGCTTAATGCAGAAAAAGTGGACGCTCTCAGTTTTATTGTGCATAGAGACTTTGCCTATGAACGTGGAAAAGTCATTGTTGAAAAGCTTAAAGAACTGATTCCTAGACAGCAATTCGAAGTTCCTATACAAGCAGCGATCGGTACAAAAATTGTCGCCCGTTCATCGATAAAAGCGATCCGTAAAAACGTATTAGCAAAATGTTATGGTGGAGATATCTCCAGAAAGAGAAAGTTATTGGAAAAGCAAAAAGAAGGAAAAAAACGAATGAAGCAAGTAGGTTCTGTTGAAGTACCTCAAGAAGCATTCATGGCTGTGCTTAAGATGGATGACAATAATTTGAAAAAATAAAATATAAAGGAGAGGTTAGACCGGGGTTATTGGACTCAACCGGTTCTAGCCTCTTTTTTAAAAAACAGGAAGTGATGATTTGATACAAGCAGCCTATATCCATATTCCCTTTTGTCACCATATTTGCCATTATTGCGATTTTAATAAAGTATTAATGGATAGGCAGCCGATTGGAGAATATTTATCTAGCCTTGAAAAAGAAATAAAAATGACGGTTGCTGATTTCCCAGATAATGAGCTTCAATCCATTTTTGTCGGTGGAGGGACACCTACAGCTTTAAATGCGAACCAACTTGATTCCCTTGTTCGAATAATTAGGGAGCATCTTCCGGTTAATGAGAGGACAGAATTTACATTTGAAGCAAACCCTGGTGATTTAACGAAGGAAAAAATGACCATTTTAAAATCTGCAGGAGTCAACCGTTTAAGCTTTGGTGTGCAATCGTTTAATGATGAGCTCTTAAAATCGATTGGGCGCTCGCATCGAGCAGCAGATGTATTTCAGTCGATTGAGACAGCTAAAACTACTGGTTTTGAAAATATAAGTGTTGATTTGATCTATAGTTTGCCCGAACAATCGCTTGAAGAGTTTAAGTCGACATTAAGAACTGCGTTGGAATTAAATTTAGTTCATTACTCAGGTTATTCGCTCATTATTGAACCGAAAACGGTTTTTTATAACTTAATGAATCGCGGAAAGCTTCACTTGCCTAGTGAGGAAACAGAGGCGGCAATGTATGAGTTGCTAATGGATGAAATGGAAAAAAAAGGGTTAAGGCAATATGAAATTAGTAATTTTGCTGTACGAGGATATGAAAGCAAACATAATTTAACTTATTGGAATAATGACGAATACTTCGGGTTTGGTGCCGGAGCACATAGTTATGTCGATGGGTATCGCAGGTCTAATTATGGCCCGCTAAAAAAATATATCGATCCGTTACAAAACGGCAAGTATCCATTATTGGAAAATCACCAAACTACAAAGGCTGAACAAATGGAAGAAGAGATGTTTCTTGGATTAAGAAAAACAGAAGGTGTGTCTGTTTGGAAATTCACAGAAAAATTTAAAGTAAATCCCCTTCATTTATTCGAACAGGAAATAAATGATTTGTCAGCAAAAAGTTTAATTGAGTATACAGATGAATTTATCCGGCTAACACGCCAAGGGCGCTTGTTAGGGAATGAAGTCTTCCAGGCATTTTTACAGTAGCTTAAAAAAAGTATGTTGTTACGGAGAGGATGCAGGTAGTTTCTCTAGATCAAACCATTGACAATAGCGCATATTATTGATAATTTATTATTAGATTTAGCACTCGTTAACAAAGAGTGCTAACAGGGGTGATGATTGTTGTTAACAGACCGACAAGTATTGATTTTACAGGTAATTGTTGATGACTTTATTCGTACCGCTCAACCGGTAGGTTCTAGGAGTCTGTCGAAAAAGGAAGAAATCTTATTCAGTTCTGCTACAATTCGCAATGAAATGGCTGACTTAGAGGAATTAGGTTTTATTGAAAAGACGCATACTTCTTCAGGGAGAATTCCTTCCGAAAAAGGGTATCGTTACTATGTGGACCATTTGCTCCCTCCACAAAAATTAAAAAAGACCGAAATACAATCCGTCCGTTCAATCTTTGCTGAGCAGATTTATGAACTTGAAAAAATTGTTCAAAGATCAGCAAAAATCCTTTCGGAGTTGACCAGTTATACGTCGATTGTCCTTGGTCCTACCGTTAATGAAAACAAGCTAAAAAAACTGCAAATTATTCCATTAAATCAAGATACTGCGATTGCCATTATTGTCACTGATACAGGGCATGTCGAAAATCGAACATTCCACTTTCCAGGGAGTATTGACCCTAGTGATGTAGAAAAAATGGTCAATATTTTAAATGAACGTTTAACAGGCGTTTCACTCGTCCATCTAAATGAACACATATATAAAGAGGTAGCAAATATTTTAAGACAGCATATAAAAAATTATGACGTCTTAATGAATTCCTTTTCTGAAGCGTTGGCCATCCCGGCTAGTGAAAAAGTATTTTTCGGCGGAAAAACAAACATGTTGAACCAGCCTGAATTCAATGACATCGGTAAAATACGTGGTTTAATGTCAATGATTGAACATGAGGATGGAATTTCACAACTTATTCGTGAAAATCCTAAGGGCATTAACGTAAAAATCGGCCGGGAAAATAATAATTCAGCAATGGAAAATTGCAGTTTAATTACCGCTACTTACTCAATTGGAGATGAAAAGCTTGGAACAGTTGCAGTTTTAGGACCAACAAGGATGGAATATTCAAGAGTGATTAGTTTGCTTCGATTTATCAGTTCAGATTTATCAAAGGTCCTGACAGATTTGTATCAAAATAAATAAGCATGGAAATATTGTTAAGGGTGGAACACAACACGCAGTTCCATCCATTAACATTTAAAATGACGAAGCAGATGAAAACGATAGTGTTAATCTTTAAAGGGAGGTGAGTTAGTACATGGAAGAGAAAAATAATATGGCTCCGGAATTGGAGTGTGAGCAAAATCAACAGGAAAAAGTTGTTGAAGAAGTAGCTGCTGAAGGAAAGGCTGCAAATGCTGATCAAGTCGAAGTGGAAAATGAAGAGGATTTGAAGACAAAAGTGTCTGAATTACAAGCGAAACTTGAGGAAGCAGATAATCGTTACCTTCGTCTTCAGGCAGATTTTGATAATTTCCGCCGCCGTTCGAGGTTGGACCTTGAGGCAAGCGCCAAATATAGAGCACAAAGTCTTGTGACGGACTTATTGCCGGCACTTGACAATTTTGAAAGGGCCCTGCAAATGGAACCAGAAAATGAACAATCAAAATCCCTTTTAAAAGGAATGGAGATGGTTTATCAAAGTCTTTTAACTGCGTTGAAAAACGAGGGTGTTGAACAGATTGAAGCGGTTGGGCAGGAGTTTGACCCGCATCGTCATCAGGCTGTGATGCAGGATAATGATGAAAACTTTGGTTCTAATATCGTAGTGGCTGAATTACAAAAAGGCTATATTTTAAAGGACCGAGTGATTCGTCCTTCAATGGTAAAAGTGAATCAATAGATTGCTTACATAATAGTGGGGAGGTATTATTTTCCATGAGTAAAATTATTGGAATAGATTTAGGAACAACGAACTCTTGTGTTTCCGTACTTGAAGGTGGGGAACCTAAGGTCGTCCCAAATCCAGAGGGAAATCGAACAACTCCATCTGTCGTTGCTTTTAAAAATGGGGAACGTCAAGTTGGAGAAGTAGCTAAACGTCAAAGTATTACAAATCCAAATACAATAATGTCTGTTAAACGTCATATGGGTACATCTCATACAGAGGAAGTTGAAGGAAAAAAATACACTCCGCAGGAAGTTTCTGCGATTATTCTTCAATATCTAAAATCGTACGCAGAAGATTATTTGGGGGAGTCTGTTACAAAAGCTGTGATCACAGTTCCTGCATATTTTAATGATGCTGAGCGTCAGGCAACAAAAGATGCAGGGAAAATTGCTGGTCTTGAAGTAGAACGAATTATAAATGAACCAACAGCTGCTGCTCTTGCGTATGGCTTAGATAAGATGGAAGAGGACCAAACCATTCTTGTTTACGATCTTGGTGGCGGAACATTTGATGTTTCAATCCTTGAGCTTGGCGATGGTGTATTTGAAGTTAAATCAACTGCTGGTGATAATCGCCTTGGTGGAGATGACTTTGACCAAGTAATCATTGATTATTTAGTCGCAGAGTTCAAAAAGGATAATGGAATTGATCTTTCTAAAGATAAAATGGCTGGACAGCGTTTAAAGGATGCTGCTGAAAAAGCGAAAAAAGATCTTTCTGGTGTTACATCTACACAAATTTCATTGCCGTTTATCACGGCTGGCGAAGCTGGCCCCCTTCATTTAGAAGTGAATTTAACTCGTGCCAAATTTGAAGAACTTTCATCAAATCTTGTTGAACGGACAATGGGACCAACTCGTCAAGCATTACAAGATGCAGGGTTAAGTGCATCTGAAATTGATAAGGTTATCCTTGTGGGTGGTTCTACGCGAATCCCTGCCGTACAGGAAGCAATCAAAAAACAAATTGGCAAAGAGCCTCATAAAGGCGTTAACCCTGATGAAGTCGTAGCCATGGGTGCTGCTATTCAAGGTGGAGTTATTACTGGGGACGTTAAGGATGTCGTTTTACTTGATGTAACTTCCCTTTCCCTTGGAATTGAGACAATGGGTGGAGTATTCACAAAATTAATTGATCGAAATACAACTATTCCGACATCAAAGTCACAAACGTTCTCAACTGCAGCTGATAATCAAACAGCTGTTGATATCCATGTGCTTCAAGGAGAACGTCCGATGGCTGGCGATAATAAAACATTAGGACGCTTCCAATTGGCCGATATTCCTCCAGCACCTCGTGGAATTCCACAAATCGAAGTAAGTTTTGATATCGATAAAAACGGAATTGTCAACGTTCGTGCAAAAGATCTTGGTACAAACAAAGAGCAGGCAATCACGATTAAATCTGCAACAAGTCTTTCTGATGAAGAAATTGAAAAAATGGTTAGAGAAGCTGAGGAAAATGCAGAAGCGGATAAACAACGTAAAGAGGAAGTTGAACTTCGTAACGAAGCTGATCAGCTCGTATTTACAACCGAAAAGACGCTTAAAGATCTTGAAGGGAAAGTAGATGAGGCTGAAGTAACTAAAGCAAACGAAGCGAAAGATGAACTGAAAGCCGCGATCGAGAAAAATGATCTTGAAGAGATTCGTACGAAAAAAGATGCATTGCAGGAAATTGTTCAAGCTCTGACAATGAAGCTTTATGAGCAGGCGCAACAGCAAGCCCAAGGACAAGATGGGTCTTCTACAGCGAATGATGATAATGTTGTCGATGCAGAGTTCGAGGAAGTCGACGATAACAAGAAGTAAGCAGCATAAATCTCAAAGTTGAAGTCAAAGTCAGGTCTTCCTTGGCTTTGGCTTTTTCTTTGATTAGTCCCTTCTTGGCGAGTCGAAAAAGGAAAGGGAAATGACAGCCCATGGACTCAGGGGACCATGTGTAAAATGTGGTTTATCGTGCATTCAGTCATTATCTGTTGCGCTTCTTGAACGTTGAATGGTAAAATTACGTTTATGTGAAAAGGATCGGGAGTGTTTATCATGAGTAAACGGGACTACTATGACGTTTTAGGTGTAAGTAAAGGAGCATCTAAGGACGAAATTAAGAAAGCTTATCGTAAATTATCAAAAAAATACCATCCAGATATTAATAAAGAACCTGATGCAGATGAAAAATTCAAGGAAGTTAAAGAAGCTTACGAAATGCTTAGCGATGATCAAAAGCGTGCCCACTATGATCAATTTGGTCACACAGACCCAAATCAAGGTTTCGGTGGTGGAGACTTTGGCGGTGGTTTCGGTGGATTTGAAGATATTTTCAATACGTTTTTTGGTGGCGGTGGCGGCGGTAGACGGAGAGATCCAAATGCTCCAAGACAAGGTGCCGATCTTCAGTATTCGATGACGTTATCCTTTGAAGAAGCCGTTTTTGGGAAGGAAACAGATATTGAAATTCCACGTGAAGAAACATGTGATACTTGTAGTGGATCAGGTGCTAAGCCAGGAACAAAGGTTGAAACGTGTAGTCATTGTCATGGAAGCGGTCAATTAAATATCGAACAAAATACACCGTTTGGCAGGATTGTAAATCGCCGTGTATGTTCATACTGTAATGGGACAGGGAAAGAAATAAAAGAAAAATGCCGTACATGTTCAGGAAACGGTAAAGTGAGTAAGCGACAAAAAATACATGTAAAAATTCCTGCTGGTGTTGATGATGGTCAGCAACTCAGAGTAGCGGGTAAAGGAGAGCCGGGAATTAATGGCGGTCCTGCAGGTGATTTATACATTGTCTTCCATATTCGTTCTCATGAATTCTTTGAAAGAGATGGGGACGACATATACTGTGAAATGCCGATTACTTTTGTCCAAACCGCATTGGGAGATGAAATTGAAATCCCAACTGTACATGGCAAAGTAAAATTGAAGGTGCCAGCTGGAACGCAAACTGGAACAAGATTCCGTTTAAAGGGAAAAGGCGTTCCAAATGTAAGAGGTTATGGTACAGGCGATCAACATATTATTGTGAAGGTTGTTACACCAACGAAGCTGTCTGAAAAGCAGAAACAATTATTGCGAGAATTTGCCGATATTAGCGGACAGGTTCCTCTAGGAGAACAAGAAGAGGGGTTCTTCTCAAAAGTTAAAAGAGCCTTTAAGGGTGAGTAGTGAAGGAGCGGATTTAAATGAAATGGTCTGAAATTGGCATTTTAACGTCAAATGAGGCGATTGAGCCAATCTCAAATATTTTACATGAAGCAGGAGCTAGCGGTGTTGTTATCGAAGATCCGTTAGAACTAATAAAAGAGAGAGAGGACCAATTCGGTGAAATCTATCAGCTCAATCCTGATGATTACCCTGAAGAAGGAGTAATCATCAAAGCTTATTTACCTATTAACAGTTTTCTTGGTGAAACAGTAGAAGCGATCAAATCTGCAATTAATAACTTAGTTCTCTTTGATATTGATATTGGGAAAAATAAAGTTTCACTTGCTGAAGTTCATGAAGAAGAATGGGCAACCGCTTGGAAAAAATATTATTACCCAGTAAAAATTTCTGAGAAATTTACGATAGTTCCAACATGGGAAGAATATACCCCAGGAAACGAGGATGAGTTAATTATTGAGCTTGATCCTGGCATGGCTTTTGGGACAGGGACCCACCCGACCACCGTTCTATGTATTCAGGCACTTGAACGAACAGTCAAGCAAGGTGACCAAATCATTGATGTGGGCACAGGGTCAGGTGTCTTGAGTATTGCAGCGGCAAAACTTGGAGCAGCACGGGTCCAAGCGTTAGATTTGGATGAAGTAGCTGTAAATGTAGCTAGATTAAACACGGAACTGAATAAAGTACATCATGTGGTCGACGTTCGGCAAAATAACCTTTTAGACGGGATAGATGGTCCAGTGGATCTTGTCGTCGCGAATATTTTAGCAGAAGTAATTCTACGATTTGTAGATGATGCAAGCCGAATAATAAAAAAGAATGGATATTTTATTTCCTCTGGAATCATTCAACAAAAAAAGGAAATCGTTATGGAAGCACTCATCAATGCTGGTTTTATGATTGAAGAAGTGATTACGATGGAAGATTGGGTGTCAATTATTGCGAAAAAGTGATTTTAGAAAAGGGGCATTTCTTCCACGCCCTTTTTCTTTTGGTGGGAAAATTTGTTGAATTGGATGCGGAAGAAGGGAGGTTGGAAGAGTGCAACGCTATTTTGTGAACAGTCCCACAGAAGATGAACAGTTTCACATTGTTGGTGATGATTACCATCACCTCGTTCGGGTTATGAGAATGAAGCAGGGAAACCAAATTATATGTGTTTCAACACACGGTGAAAGCGCACTATGTGAAATTGCAGAAATTACCGCTGAAAAAGTAGTTGCGAACGTTGTAAAATGGAATGAGGATTCTTCTGAACTGCCCGTCCGCATCACAATTGCGAGCGGACTGCCGAAAGGGGATAAACTAGATTGGATTATTCAAAAAGGGACGGAACTAGGAGCTCGTCGCTTTGTTCCTTTTAAAGCAGCTCGCTCAATAGTTAAATGGGATGAGAAAAAGAGTAGCAAAAAAATAGAACGATGGGGAAAAATTGCGAAAGAAGCTGCTGAGCAGTCGCATCGTAACTTTATTCCTACAATCGATTTCATAAATACCTTAAATGATCTAGTTGCCTATGGAGTTACGTACGATTATAAGCTAATTGCCTATGAGGAAGAAGCAAAGCAGGGAGAATCTTCGTTATTATATGAAGTTTTCCAAAAGATGCGTGCAAATGAATCGCTATTAATTATATTTGGTCCTGAGGGAGGACTTACAGAAAAAGAGGTATCTTTTTTACAAGAGAACGGCTTCGTTTCTTGTAGTCTAGGACCACGAATTTTAAGAACGGAAACGGCTCCTTTATACTTACTTTCCGCCGCTTCCTATCATTTTGAATTAATGAGGTGAAGTTTATGCCTACAGTTGCTTTTCATACGCTTGGCTGTAAAGTGAATCATTATGAAACCGAGGCAATCTGGCAATTATTTAAAGAACAGGACTATGATCGTGTTGAATTTGAAGCAACGGCAGACGTATATGTGATTAATACATGTACAGTTACGAATACAGGAGATAAAAAAAGTCGTCAAGTCATTCGACGCGCGGTTCGAAAAAATCCAGATGCGGTCATTTGCGTAACTGGATGCTACGCGCAAACATCGCCAGCAGAAATTATCGCTATACCTGGAGTAGATATTGTTGTCGGTACACAAGATCGTGTAAAGATGCTTGATTATATCGAACAATATAAAACAGAGAGACAACCAATTAATGGTGTACGTAATATTATGAAAAGTCGTGTATACGAAGAAATGGATGTACCTGCGTTTACCGATCGAACAAGAGCATCTTTAAAAATTCAAGAAGGATGTAATAACTTTTGTACATTCTGTATTATCCCTTGGGCTCGCGGTTTAATGAGATCTAGGGACCCACAGGAAGTCATTCATCAAGCCCAACAGCTTGTTGATGCTGGTTATAAAGAAATAGTATTAACAGGCATTCATACTGGTGGGTACGGTGAAGATATGAAAGATTATAATTTGGCAAGATTATTAGCTGATCTTGAAGCGAATGTACAGGGGCTAAAACGCCTTCGCATATCTTCCATCGAGGCTAGTCAAATTACGGACGAAGTTATAGATGTAATTGACAAATCCAATATTATCGTTCGTCATTTACACATTCCGATTCAATCAGGCTCAAATACGGTATTAAAACGAATGAGACGTAAATATACGATGGAGTTCTTTGCTGAACGTTTAACTCGCCTGAAAGAAGTGCTTCCTGGCTTAGCCATTACATCTGATGTGATTGTCGGCTTCCCTGGGGAAACGGAAGAAGAGTTTATGGAAACTTATCATTTTATTAAGGAACATAGATTTTCTGAACTTCATGTTTTTCCATATTCAAAACGAACAGGTACTCCAGCAGCAAGGATGGATAACCAAGTTGCTGAAGAGGTTAAAAACGAACGAGTACATCGCTTAATTACCTTATCAGACCAATTAGCAAAAGAATATGCATCTCAATTTGAAAATGAAGTGCTTGAAGTGATTCCGGAAGAAAAATTTAAAGATAAAGATGGATATTTTGTCGGTTATACTGATAATTATTTAAAAGTGATTCTTCCTGCTACAGAAGACATGGTAGGGAAAATTGTGAAGGTAAAGCTTGAAAAAGTAGGGTATCCATTCAACGAAGGGCGGTTTGTCCGTATACTAGACGAAGAAACCGTTTCGGGGAAAGCTGTTATATAAATAATAAAGGACTGCCACGGCAGTCTTTTATTATTTACCGTGTAAATAGATAATCATTTTTCCAAACTGATTGGCCACTGGGAGAACAAGGAGCGATGAAATGACATTATATAGAACACTCGCATGTGCCAATTGAACTTCCATTCTCTCAGCTGTAAACGGAGCAATGCGAGCGTAATCGTCAATCAACGGGAAAAACAAAAGCATACCGGCAAAATTTAACCAAAAATGAGCATATGCGGTTAATTTCGCATCCTTTCCAGCGCCCGTAGCGGCAAGGAGAGCCGTTGCGCATGTCCCTATATTTGCTCCTAATATGGCAGCGAGGGCAGAGGAAAATTCCATCGTTCCTTCCGCTAAAAAACCCATTAATATTCCTGACATCGCTGTACTTGATTGAATAAGCGCTGTTAAAATGGTGCCTGTTGCTAGACTAAAAAATAAATTGGTATTCATCTCGTTAAGAGCTTGTTCAATGAGCGGCAGGGAAGTTAAGGGGTCAGCTAGAAAGGAAAAACCTCGCATGGCGGCGAAAACGGAAGCCATACCAAAAAGAATTTTCCCAATATTCTGTTTTTTTACAGTTTTCGTTACCATAAGTATTGCACCGATAATGGCTAATGGGACAATAAAAACGTCAAGATCTATTGTAATCATTTCAAGTGTAAAGGTTGTCCCAATATTAGAACCGAGAATAACGCCAATCGATTGCCGGAACGTCATCAGGCCAGCTCCTATTAGACCGATTGTAAGGACCATAACTGCTGAACTACTATGGAGAAAGGCGGTGACGATTGCACCTGCAAGCAAGCCCTTCAAAGGGGTATCAGTCATTTTTGCGAGCCAAACCTTCATTGAGTCTGCAGATAGGCTAAAAAGGCCTTGTCTTAGGGTCATCATTCCAAAAAGAAACACTAAAATAAAAAGAATAAACAAAGCGATAAAAATCATTGAAATCACCCTCTCTGTTTATACTTATGAGCGTTCACTATGGACATGCCGGAATTTTTATTCGAATTAACTTTTTTCATAAATATACAATCTGTACTTAATTTCAGTTGACCAATATCCACTGTTATATTATAATTGCAAAGTACATGGTTTCCATGTGCTTTAATGTAAGTGTGTTGTGTTCGGAGGGAGGGAAAGAGAATGTCTAAAACTGTTGTTCGCAAAAACGAATCGCTTGAAGATGCTCTTCGACGCTTCAAAAAAACTGTATCGAAATCAGGTACAATTCAAGAAGCTAGAAAGCGCGAATTCTATGAAAAGCCTAGTGTAAAGCGTAAGAAAAAGTCTGAAGCTGCTAGAAAACGCAAGTTCTAAGAGAGGGTGGAATCAATTGAGTCTTCTCGAGCGTTTAAATAAAGATATAATCCAAGCGATGAAGAACAAGGAAAAAGACAAACTCACGACATTTCGGATGTTAAAGTCTTCCTTGCAAAACGAAGCAATTAAGCTCGGGAAGCAGGAGTTGTCCGAAGAGGAAGAGTTGACTGTACTTTCTCGCGAAATGAAACAACGCAAAGATTCCCTCCAGGAATTTGATAAAGCAGGTCGTGAAGACCTTGTTGGAAAATTGCGAATGGAACTATCCTATGTTGAAGCATATATGCCGAAGCAACTCAGTGAAGAAGAGTTGATGACTATAATTTCAGAGACTATCGCAGTGATTGGAGCATCGTCTAAAGCTGACATGGGAAAAGTGATGGCTGCTCTCATGCCTAAAGTTAAGGGTAAGGCAGATGGATCACTTGTTAATAAACTTGTACAACAACACCTTTCATAAAAAAATGAACACAGGCCGTAAGCTTCTGCTTACGGCTTTTTAATTTATGGAAAGGCTTGTGTATGATATGATAAAAATATACATAATGTAATAAGGTGTATAAGTTAATATTTTTATTCAAAAATGAAACCATTAGAATAAGAAGACCGTAATACAATAAGCCGGAAAAAATTCAGAGAGGAGGGGAGAATTTGAAGTCAAGGCGTCGGTTGGCAATACTATTTTTCCTATTAATCGGCTTTTTCATTTATCTTGTACCGTTATTGACATCCGCAAAAGGTGAGACCGTTTATGTTGTACCAGTTGAAGAAACAGTCGAAAAAGGCCTGCATGCTTTTCTGAAAAGGGCTGTTACAGAAGCAGAGGCTGACAATGCATCGGCAATTATTTTCGAGATCAACACTCCTGGGGGTGCTGTCGATGCTGCAGGTGAGATTGGAAAACTTATTACATCTACTAATCTTCGTACAATTGCATATGTTAACAAGCAGGCATTGTCAGCCGGTGCGTTTATATCTTTAAATGCGAATGAAATTTATATGGTTCCGGGCGCGGTTATGGGATCAGCAGCAATCATTGATCAAACAGGAAACACTGCGGATAAAAAAGCAGTTTCTTATTGGTTAGCCGCAATGGAGAGTGCGGCTCATGAGTCAGGACGCGACCCTATTTATGCTTTAGCAATGGCAGATGAAGAAGTGAATCTCCCAGATTATGGCGCCGGAAAAGGAAAATTGTTGACACTAACAGCAGAACAAGCTCTTAATGTCGGCTACTCAGAAGGTACGGTAAATAACATAAATGATTTACTGTCTGAACTAGGTTATGAAAATGCTACAATTAAAAATGTCGAGGAGAGCTTTGCAGAAAAGCTTGCAAGGTTTATAACAAACCCTTATGTTGTTCCTATATTACTCTCAATTGGTAGTATCGGACTTGTACTGGAGCTTTATTCTCCAGGGTTTGGGATACCTGGGATTATGGGGCTTTCTTCGTTGTTATTGTTTTTCTACGGTCATTTAGTTGCGGGATTAGCTGGTTACGAGGCAATTATTCTTTTTATTATTGGGATTGCATTAATCATTTTGGAATTTTTCGTAGCAGGAGGAATTGTTGGAATTATTGGCTTAATTGCGGTAATTTCAAGCTTTTTCTTAGCTTCAGGAAACGTTGCCCATATGGCATTATCCTTATTGATTGCCTTTGTTATAACTGTGCTCGTTTCCATCCTGATGGTAAAGGTGTTGGGGAAGAAGATGAAATTTTTCAGAAGAATGGTTCTAACAGATTCAACAAGCACTGAAAGTGGTTATATTTCGAATAAAACGCGGAATGAGCTCATTGGTCTTGAAGGAGTGGCTATTACAGCGCTACGGCCTTCAGGAACCGTGCAAATTGGAGATGAACGAATAGATGTTGTCAGTGAAGGCAATTTTATTCAAAAGGATAAGAGAGTGAAAATAGTTAAAGCGGAAGGTTCTCGGGTGGTTGTCCGTGAAATTCCGGAGTAATAAATTGAATTGGAGGAAATGAATATGGTTATGACAACAAGCACGCTTTTGCTATTAGTTGCAGTTGTACTTGGTTTGCTATTACTAGGTCTATTATTTACGTTCGTACCCGTTATGCTGTGGATTTCTGCATTGGCAGCTGGGGTACGTGTTAGTATTTTCACATTAATTGGGATGAGGCTCCGCCGGGTTATTCCGAATCGGGTCATCATTCCGTTAATTAAAGCTCATAAGGCAGGACTTGGTGTAACAACAAACCAACTCGAGAGTCATTATCTTGCTGGAGGAAATGTTGATCGTGTTGTAAATGCATTAATTGCTGCTCACCGGGCAAATATTGAACTCTCTTTTGAAAGAGCGGCGGCGATCGATCTAGCTGGTCGAGATGTTTTAGAAGCTGTGCAAATGAGTGTTAATCCGAAAGTCATTGAAACCCCATTTATTGCTGGTGTAGCTATGGATGGAATTGAAGTAAAAGCGAAAGCACGAATTACTGTACGTGCGAATATTGATCGCCTTGTCGGTGGTGCTGGTGAGGAAACGATCATTGCACGTGTTGGGGAAGGGATTGTATCCACAATTGGTTCTTCTGATAATCATAAGAAAGTCCTTGAAAATCCTGATAGGATTTCGCAAACCGTATTATCTAAAGGACTGGATGCTGGAACGGCATTTGAAATTCTCTCGATTGATATTGCGGATGTTGATATCGGTAAAAATATTGGTGCAATTTTACAAACTGACCAAGCGGAAGCAGACAAGAAAATTGCTCAAGCGAAGGCAGAAGAGCGCCGTGCAATGGCTGTAGCTCAAGAGCAAGAAATGGTGGCTCGTGTACAAGAAATGAAAGCCAAGGTAGTCGAAGCCGAAGCGACCGTACCATTGGCGATGGCTGAAGCATTAAAGAATGGAAATATAGGTGTAATGGATTATATGAATATCCAAAATATTGAAGCAGATACGGATATGAGAGATTCATTCGGAAAATTAACTGGTGGAAATAAAGAAGATAAAAAGGATGGTTAGGAGCGGATCCTTTTCGAAAGGGGGGGCTTAAATGGAGTTCCTATTTGAAAATCCCATTTTACTTATCCTTCTCATTGGTTTGCTTTCAAGTCTTTTTAAAAAGCCGAAAGCGGAGGAAAAACAGGAGCAGCGCCGGAGAAAACCACCTGCTCGTCCTGAACAGCGACAACCAGAAAAAAGAGTTCCCCGTGAAACGATGTATGAAAGGCGAACTCAGCAACCTCACAATGATGCAGCCAAAGGGCCAGAAGTCGAAACGAAAGAAAATCAAACCGTTTATGATACGTTATCAGAACTTCAAAAGAAATTTGAAGAACGGCAACAAGAAAGAGTCAATAAAGAAGCTGAACAAATTACGCTCAACTCAACGAATGAGCAAGGTATGAGAGCAGCAAACAACGCTCAAATTGGTTCCTTGCAGTTGAAACCTGATGCTGATCGTTTAATCGAAGGCATTGCATGGGCGCAAATATTAGGGCAGCCAAGGGCAAAGGATCCACATCGGACAAGGAGAAGGTAATCATTCGAACTTCCTAAAAAGGAGTGCTAGAACTCTTTTTCAACTCATACATATGAGATGAAAGGGGGTTCTTTTTTTATGGCAAAAAAATGGAGCCAACTCATTCGAAATTGGATGACTCAAAAAATGGATCTTCCACCAGATGTCATGATGGATCTCCCCCGAATTACAATGGTTGGTCAAATCCATATTTATATTGAAAACCACCGAGGATTACTTGCTTTCTCTGATAGGGAGGTTCGGCTTTTGTTAGAGCAAGGACAGTTGCTCGTTAAAGGAAAGGCGTTTGTAATAAAAACAATTATGCCGGAAGAAATCCTACTCGAGGGAAAAATCGATCAAGTGATATATATCAATGAATAGTTCAGGAGGAAGGGCATGAAAAATCAGTGGTTGAACTTTTTTGTTGGAATCGTCCGTGTAAAGGTTACAGGGAGAGGAATCGAGCGGTACTTAAATCAGCTAACAAGAAGCGGGATTTTAATATGGAATGTAAAGAAGCATGGTGAGGATGTGATTACATTCCATATTAAAGCTGTTGATGTTAAGAAATTAAGAGGGCCCGCTAGGAAAAGTGAAGTAAAAGTTCGATTTATCGAGAGGGTTGGCGGCCCTTTCTTTTTACGACGAATGTGGACAAACAGTGGTTTTTTGGCAGGAACGCTTGCTTTTATAGTGATAATTATGGTGTTATCGAACATGGTTTGGGGCATCGAAATTAACGGAGCTAGTCCAGCTACTGAACATCAGATTCGCAAAGAATTGAAGGAAATGGGAATAATAATCGGGAAACCTCAATTTACGCTCGATAATGTCGATGTCATTCAACGTGAACTTACAGATAATGTGAAAGCATTGACATGGGTTGGGGTTGAGTTAAGGGGAACCATTTATCATTTTCAGGTAGTTGAGAAGGAAGATCCAGATAAGCCTAAAACGTACGAAGCTCAAAATCTGGTTGCCACTAAAAAGGCAACGATTGTTCGTATGTTTGTTGAGGAAGGGGAAAAGGTAGTTGCCATTAATGATACCGTTCAACCAGGACAATTGCTAGTTTCTGGATTAATTGGCAAAGAGGATGAGAAAAAAGCCGTTGCTGCAAGGGGGGAAATATTAGGAGAAACATGGTATAAATCACAAGTTGAACTCCCGCTCGAAACTACTTTTCAAGTATTCAGTGGCGAGGAAAAACGGAAATATTCCCTCAATGTTGGTGAGCTTAGTATTCCTTTTTGGGGGTTTAACAAGCATGAGTATAAAGAATTTGAAATGGAGGAAACCACGCAACAATTAAAAATGCTTTCTTGGGAATTGCCGCTTGCCATGACAAAAAAAACAATTCGTGAGCGTGAAGAGGTCAATCGGAATTATACGAAAGAAGAAGCGATTGAGAGAGCAATTAACCTTGCCAGGAAGGATATAAAAAATCAATTACCAGAAGATGCTACAATAAAAGGAGAAGAGATTTTACATCAATCATTAAATAATGGTAAAGTAAAGCTATCCATTCTTTTTCAAATAATAGAAGATATTGCTAAAAGCCAACCTATAATACAAGGAGACGAAGATGACAGAGACGATGGAAGTACAACTTCTCGATCACGATGAGGCAATCGCATTATTCGGGAATTCAGACTCGAATCTTAAACTAGTAGAAAATCAACTTGAAATCTCAATTGTTACAAGAGGAGATAAAGTCAACCTAACTGGTTCAAGTGAAAAAGTTGAAATGGCGCGTGCAGTGCTTGAAAAATTGCTTTCCGTGATTCGGAAGGGAATTAACATTAGTGAACGTGATGTTACTTATGCAATTCAAATGGCTGAAAAAGGGACATTAGATTATTTCCGTGATCTTTATGAGGAAGAAATCGCTAGAAACTCAAAAGGTAAGTCAATAAGAGTAAAGACTCTTGGGCAAAGGGAGTATATCAATGCGATTAGGAAGAATGACTTAGTTTTTGGGCTTGGTCCTGCGGGAACTGGGAAGACGTATTTAGCAGTTGTTATGGCTGTAAATGCATTGAAAAATGGAAACGTTACGAAAATAATCTTAACAAGACCAGCAGTTGAAGCAGGAGAAAGTCTTGGCTTTTTACCTGGAGATTTGAAGGAAAAAGTAGATCCCTATTTACGTCCATTATACGACGCCTTACATGACATATTAGGCACAGAGCACACATTGCGGTTAATTGAGAGGGGAACAATTGAAATTGCTCCGCTTGCTTATATGCGGGGAAGAACACTTGATGATGCGTTTGTTATTCTTGACGAAGCACAAAATACAACTCAAGCTCAGATGAAAATGTTTCTTACAAGGCTTGGTTTTGGCTCTAAAATGGTGATTACAGGCGATCAAACACAAGTTGATTTGCCAAAAGGAGTCAAGTCAGGGTTGAATATAGCGGAAAACATTCTTAAAGGGGTAGAGGGGATTTCCTTCATTTATCTTGGTCGGTCAGATGTTGTCCGTCATCCGTTAGTAGGAAAGATTATTCATGCTTATGAAAGAAATAATGAGGAACAATAACCTGTCTTTAAAGGACAGGTTATTGTTCTTTTTGGCTAAGCCATTTTCGCTTCATTTAAGTGTTAAGTGCATGCCAAGCGGTGAATTTTCTTCCTCCGCTCTCGGTTAGAATGAAGATGAAAGTTATTGGTAAAACTGATATGATGTAAAATAGTTAAGAATGAATATATTTAGAGTGAATACTGAAAAGACAGGAAAGGAGGGGATGAAGTGCAAAAATTACAGCAATCTCTTGCTTCAATACTTAGCTTGCTTAATATAAGGTTGTTCAGATTTTTGTTATTTTTTGTTCTTGCAATCTTTATGTTTCTTACGATGTATAATCATGTCAAACCGGAAAAACTTGATCTTAATCTTTTTTCGATTGCTGACCAGACGGTACGGTCACCGATCACCGTTGAAGACAAAGTTAATACTGAGAAAAAGCGACAGGAAGCAGTCGATCAAGTTCAGGATGTTTATATTGTAAAGAAAGAATACACCCAAAACCAGGTTGACTTAATTACTTCTATTTTTGATTCAGTAACTGAGGTTAACAATGAAATAGATGCTGAGCGCAAAGAACGGCAGTCGGAGCAAACTGGTGAAGTCACTCAATCCCCTGTAATTGTCATTGAAGATAAACTAACGAGAGTAAAAGAGAAATTGACAGAGTCAGTAACAGATGATGTTTCGAATCAAGCATTTACTGCGATGCTTCAAGCAAGACCTGATGAGTTATCCATTGCAAAGGATTTAACAGTCACTGCTGTCAATCATGTCATGAGCCGTCGTATCCCAGCTGATGGGGTAGAAAATGCAAAAAAACAAGTTGAAGAGGAACTAAAGTTTGCCAGCATTCATGCAAATTTAAGGAATGCGATTATTGAATTAGGGCGTTTTGCGATTATACAAAATGAATTTTATGATCCAAAGGCAACCGAGGAGCTTCGCCAACAGGCAAGCGATGGGGTCGACCCAGTGAAAATTTTGGAAGGTCAAATTATTGTTGAAGAGGGGCAGTTAATTAGCCGAGATATTTACCAACAGTTAGAACTTGCAGGGCTGTTGGATAATGAAAATTCTTTAAAACCATTTGTAGGCCTCGCTATGCTTATTTTCATCATTTTATGTGCAGTCTTCCTTTTATTTGATGAAATGAGTAAAAAAGAAAAAAAACAAAAGCAGCTGCTTATTTTTAGTTTGATCTTTATTAGTGCTTTTTTGGTTATGAAACTTTTGAGCCTGTTTACAGATTATAAATATTCAGAGATAGGATATGTATTCCCAGCAGCAATGGGTCCTATGTTGATAAAAATTTTAATCAATGAACGATTAGCAATCTTTCAAACGATCATTCTTGGCATTTGCGGTAGTATCATCTTTAATCAAGGAATTACCGGAACGTTGAATGTTACTGTCGCCTTTTATATTATAGTTAGTGGCCTATCAGGCATTTTATATTTGCGTCATCAAAATCAACGTTCAAAAATTCTTCAAGCTGGCCTTTTCATTTCGATGGTCAATCTTTTCGTCATCATCTCACTGGCCCTATTGCGTAATACCCAATATTCCGGCATAGAGTACGGAATAAATTTATTAGTCGCGATTTTATCTGGCATTGGCTCTGCCGTTCTTACCATCGGTTTATTGCCATTTTTCGAAGCCGGATTTGGCGTTCTTTCAACGATGAAATTAATCGAATTGTCGAATCCAAATCATCCTCTACTAAGAAAAATCTTAACAGAAGCGCCGGGCACATATCATCACAGTGTGATGGTTGCGAATCTTGCAGAATCGGCTTGTGAGGCAATTGGAGCGAATGGGTTATTAGCTAGGGTTGGATGTTATTATCATGATATTGGAAAGACAAAACGGCCACAATTCTTTATTGAAAACCAAATGAATATTGAAAACCCTCATGATAAACTATCGCCGATGACGAGTAAAAATATTATCATCGCTCATGCGACAGATGGTGCTGAACTATTAAGAAAAAATCGAATACCAAAGGAAATTATTGATATAACTGAACAGCATCATGGGACGACATTGTTGAAGTATTTTTATCATAAAGCCAAACAACATGACGATGATGTAAAAGAAGCTGATTTCCGATATCCAGGACCAAAAGCACAAACAAAAGAAAGTGCAGTTATCGGAATAGCCGATAGTGTTGAAGCAGCCGTCCGTTCATTGGCCAATCCAACTCATGAACAAATTGAAACATTAGTTAAAAATATTATTACTGATCGGCTTCAAGATGGACAATTGGATGAATGTGATATAACTCTTAAAGAGCTGCATACAGTTGGTGAATCGTTTGGCGAGACATTAAAAGGAATCTTCCATTCCAGAATAGAATATCCAGATACGACAAAACAGAAGGTGGAAAAATCATGAGTTTAGAAATTGATTTATTTGATGAAACGCAAGAATTAAACGAAAAAGAAATTCGGGAGATTGAAAAATTATTAAATTTCGCTGCCACTACGGAGGCGGTAGAAGAAGGCAGTGAGCTTTCTGTTACATTCGTATCAAATGAGCGCATACGTGAGATTAACCGTGAATATAGACAGAAGGATTTGCCAACTGATGTGATTTCTTTTGCTTTGGAGGAAGAAGGGGAAGGAGAATTGAAAGTGGTAGGGGGAGATTTGCCGCGAATTCTCGGTGATATCATTATTTCGACAGCTAAAGCAAGGGAACAAGCAGGCGAGTATAATCATTCCTTCATGAGAGAGCTAGGTTTTCTTACGGTGCATGGGTTCTTGCACTTGCTAGGGTATGATCATGAAACAGAGGAAGATGAGAAAGAGATGTTTACTAGACAAAGGGAAATATTAGATGAGTATGGACTCACGCGATAATAACAAGTTTAAAAGAGGGTCAATCATCCATTCGTTTCGGTTCGCATTTAGTGGCATTGTCATTGCAGTAAAAAAAGAAAGAAATTTAAAAATCCATATTGCTATTGCCGGATTGGTCCTATTTGCTGGGTTCCTTTTAGAGGTTTCAGTAACCGAATGGCTAATCATTTTCCTTTGTATCGGTTGTATGTTAACAGCTGAAATGTTAAATAGTGCCGTTGAACGAGTGGTTGATTTAAGAACAAAGGATTATCATCCACTGGCTAAAGAAGCGAAAGATATTGCTGCTGGAGCTGTACTGGTGTTTGCGATTACCGCAGCTATAATTGGTGTCATTATCTTCGGACCTAAACTGTTAAATGTATTTGTATAGTTGTCCACTTAGGGCAGCTCTTTTTTTTCGTATATTTGAAAGCTTCATCTATTTTCAGTACAATAGCAAGACAAGTCCAAAGTTTAAATATATTTTTTGAAAATTTAAAAAACTTTATTTTTTTTCGTTTTTACCGATGAATTCATCGTCAAAATAAGGTAAAATAATGGAAAGGGAGATCACTAATGGATTTTACAACTTTAGTAAATGAGGCAAAAAAGGCAAGGGAAAAAGCATATGTTCCATATTCCAAATTTCAAGTAGGAGCAGCACTGCTTTCCGAGGATGGAACTATTTTTCAAGGATGCAATATTGAGAATGCTGCATATAGTATGTGTAATTGTGCCGAGAGGACGGCTATCTTTAGCGCCTATGCTCATGGACACCGCAAATTTAAAGCTCTTGCTGTAATAGCTGATACGACACGCCCTGTCCCACCTTGTGGAGCATGTCGTCAAGTCATATCAGAATTATGTCCGAAAGAAATGAAAGTGTACTTAACGAACTTGAATGGGGATATAAAGGAAATCACTGTAGAAGAACTACTGCCAGGGGCATTTTCATCGGAGGATTTACATGAATAACATGACAGAATTTAAATCAGGTTTTATTTCAATTATCGGTAGACCAAATGTCGGGAAATCTACGTTCTTAAACAAAGTCATTGGGCAAAAAATTGCGATCATGAGCGATAAGCCGCAGACAACTCGTAATAAAGTTCAAGGTGTATTAACGCTTGATGACTCGCAGTTAATTTTCATTGACACTCCTGGTATTCATAAGCCTAAGCATAAACTAGGGGACTTTATGATGAAAGTAGCGCAAAATACGCTTAAAGAAGTTGACCTTGTTTTATTTATGGTGAATGCAGAAGAAGGTTATGGTCGGGGAGAAGAATTTATCATTGATAAGCTTCAGTCGGTTGGTACACCTGTCTTTCTAATAATCAATAAGATTGACCTCGTTCATCCAGACAAACTATTGCAGATCATTAGCGATTATAAAGAAAAATATGATTTCAAAGAAATTGTGCCAATTTCAGCCCTTGAAGGGAATAATATCGAAACCTTGCTGACGCAGATTAAGTCTTATCTACCCGAGGGACCACAATACTACCCAGCTGATCAGGTGACGGACCACCCGGAACGTTTTATCATTTCTGAATTAATACGAGAAAAAGCACTCCACTTGACACGTGAAGAAATTCCACATTCATTAGCTGTTATGATTGAAAAGATAGAACGAAAAAAAGATAAAGTTCATGTGATGGCTACGATTATCGTTGAGAGGGATTCACAAAAGGGAATTGTAATTGGGAAACAAGGTAGTATGCTAAAAGAAGTTGGTAAGCGAGCAAGAATTGATATTGAAAATTTGCTTGGTACGAAAGTATTTCTTGAATTATGGGTTAAGGTCCAAAAGGATTGGCGAAATAGGGCAACACATCTTCGAGATTACGGTTTTCGAGACGATGAATATTAATTAATTCGCTCTATCTGTTGGATAAAAGCCTTAACTAATTTATTTAAAAAATAAATGTTTTATGCATCCGATCTTTTTACAAAAATTGTGTAACATGAAAATTAAATTGACAGGCCATGATATATATAAGACTTCGGGATTGAAAATTGCTAGTTGAAAATTTGAAAGGTGGGGTTTTCGATGTTAGATTTTACCTGGAAAGTCTTCTCACAGACAGGTAATATTGACACTTATCTCCTGTTCAAGGAATTAGAGCAGGATGCACGAGAAATACCCGATAATCAGGAGGAAGAGCTAGCAGAATTTGATTTTCCCATCTCATAGGTTTTGTCTTCCTAAAATGGATGGTGAAGAATGGTGCTGGAAAAATGTGAAGGCATCGTTATAAGGAATACCGATTATGCAGAATCAAATAAGATCGTAACGTTGTATACGAGAGAATGGGGAAAGGTTGGAGTGATGGCAAGAGGAGCAAAAAAGCCCAATAGTCGGCTGACAGCTGTCACCCAACCTTTTACGTACGGAATCTTCTTAATTCAAAGAGGTCGTGGTTTAGGAACCCTGCAGCAAGGTGATATCATTTCATCAATGAGAAGTATTCGTGAAGATATTTTTTTAACGGCTTATGCAAGTTATGTAATTGATTTAACCGATAAGGGTACAGAGGAAAAAAGACCTAACCCGTTTTTATTTGAACTATTGCATCAGACTCTACAATATATGAATGATGGCTATGATTTGGAAATACTCGTTAATATTTATGAGATGAAAATGTTAAATGTACTGGGGCTTTATCCTGTTTTGAATCAATGTGTAAATTGCGGGCACACAGATGGGACTTTTTCTTTTTCGATAAGAGAAGGAGGCATTCTATGCCATCGTTGTTTGAAAATTGACCCGTACCATATTAAGGTATCACAGTCGGTTGTTCGGTTGTTGAAATTGTTTTACTTCTTAGACCTTTCGCGTTTAGGCAATATATCCGTTAAGCCAGAAACGAAAGCACAATTATCACAAGTCATTACTGCTTATTATGAGGAATATTCCGGTTTGCATTTAAAAACAAAAAAATTTTTAAGCCAACTCAATCAATTTAAGGATCGACTTTAGTACTTTAGTATTTGACATTTGAATGTGTTTTCGCTATTATTCATAGTAAATTACATATGTTGCATTGATGAAAAGGAGTAGCTAATGCCCTCTGTAAAAGCGAACCTGGGATGGTGGAAGCCAGGGTGCAGAGATTTAGTGAATGGCGTTTCGGAGCAACTTTTTCGAAAGTGGTTGCAAATTTTGCAGCAATTAGGGTGGAACCGCGGGTAACTCTCGTCCCTATGCTATAAACAGGCATAGAGACGGGGGTTTTTTGTTTTGATTCTATGTTTAAAGCTTAGAAACTTTGGAGGTGTAATAAGGAATGAATATTCAAAATATGATTCTCACTTTACAGAAGCATTGGTCTGAACAAGGCTGTATATTAATGCAGGCATATGATGTTGAAAAAGGAGCGGGAACGATGAGTCCGTATACTTTCCTTAGGGCGATAGGACCTGAACCTTGGAATGTGGCTTATGTCGAACCTTCTCGCCGGCCTGCAGATGGACGTTATGGGGAGAACCCTAATCGTTTATACCAACATCACCAGTTCCAAGTTATTATGAAGCCTTCTCCGGATAATATTCAAGAGATTTATTTAGATTCATTGAAAGCATTAGGAATTAATCCGCTTGAACATGATATTCGATTTGTCGAAGATAATTGGGAAAATCCTTCGCTTGGTTGTGCTGGTCTTGGTTGGGAAGTATGGCTAGACGGAATGGAGATTACTCAATTTACTTACTTTCAACAAGTTGGAGGACTTGAATGCAAACCAGTCTCCGTTGAAATTACATATGGAATTGAGCGTTTAGCCTCTTATATACAAGATAAAGAGAATGTATTTGATCTCGAGTGGACAGATGGGTTTACTGTGAGAGATATTTTTGGACAACCTGAGTTTGAACATTCAAAATATACGTTTGAAACTTCGGATCAAGAAATGCTCTTTAATCTATTTACGATTTATGAAAAAGAAGCGCATAAGCAAATGGAAGAAGGACTTGTTCATCCTGCTTATGATTATGTGTTAAAGTGCTCACATGTTTTTAATATTCTTGACGCAAGGGGTGCGATATCAGTGACGGAAAGGACAGGATATATTGGTCGCTGCCGTACACTTGCGAGAAAAGTGGCAAAAACTTTTTATGAAGAAAGAGAAAAGTTAGGGTTTCCAATTTTACAACGAAAGGAGGAGCTACGACATGAGTAATCGTGACTTATTGCTTGAAATTGGTTTAGAGGAAATGCCGGCAAGATTTATCGATGAATCGATTCACCAATTTGGACTAAAAGTAGAAAAATGGCTTTCAGAAAATAACATCTCTTATAACGGAATAAAGTTATTTACAACACCGAGAAGACTTGCTGTCCTTGTTGAGAGTGTGGCCGAAGGCCAAGAAGATAATCTTATAGAGGCAAAAGGTCCCGCGAAGAAAGTCGCGTTGACTCCAGATGGTTCATGGTCGAAAGCAGCGATTGGTTTTTCTCGTGGACAAGGACTAACCGTCGAGGATATTTATTTTAAAGAAATAAATGGAGTTGAATATGCCCATGTTAAAAAGTTTATAAAAGGGCAAGAAACGGTGTCTTTACTTCCACAGTTGAAAAATATTGTAATGGGTTTAACGTTTCCTAAAAACATGCGTTGGGCCAATGAAGAACTTCGCTATGTCCGCCCAATTAAATGGCTGATTGCGATGTTTGGTGAAGAAGTGGTTTCTTTTGAAATTACAGGAGTAGTGACTGGCAATGAAACGAAGGGTCATCGCTTCTTAGGAACGAATATAAAATTGAATTCACCTGCTAATTATGAGGAAAGTCTGTTCGAACAATTTGTCATAGCTGACGCGGATAAAAGGAAACAGGCTATTCGCAACCAACTTGAAAAGATCGAAGTAGAAAACAATTGGATTATTCCTATCGATGAAGACTTGCTTAACGAAGTCAATCATTTAGTTGAATATCCTACAGCTTTATTTGGACGCTTCGAAAAGGAATTTTTGGAAATTCCTCAAGAAGTATTAATTACATCAATGAAAGAGCATCAACGGTATTTTCCGGTTAAATCACAGGACGGCCAATTGCTACCTTATTTTGTCACGGTTCGAAATGGAGATCACCGACACATTGAACAGGTGGCTCGTGGGAATGAAAAAGTTTTGCGTGCAAGACTTGCTGATGCTGCATTTTTCTATAAAGAAGATCAGAAATTATCGATTGAAGCAGCATTAGAAAAACTGAAAACGATTGTGTACCATGAAGAGATAGGGACAATTTCGGATAAGGTTGCCCGGGTGCGAAAACTGGCCAACTTAGTAAGTGAGGCTCTTGACCTTGATGAAAAAACAACAATAGCGGTTGACCGTGCAGCAGAAATAGGCAAGTTTGATCTAGTTACACAAATGGTGTATGAATTCCCTGAATTACAAGGAGTAATGGGCGAAAAGTATGCTCTTCAAAAAGGAGAAACATTAGAAGTTGCCAAGGCGATTAGTGAACATTATATGCCAAGAAATGCTGAGGATGATACCGCACAGAGTGATGCAGGAGCCGTTGTAGCAATTGCAGAGAAGCTTGACACCATTTGTTCGTTCTTTGCGATTGGGACGATTCCAAGCGGATCACAGGACCCATATGCCTTAAGAAGACAAGCAACAGGTGTCGTTCAAACGTTAGTAAATAAGAACTGGGAAATCTCACTTGAACGATTAATTGGTCTAGCATTAAACCTTATTACAGAAGATAAAATAGCAAAACGGAGCGACGAAGAGATTTTTCATGATTTAGAACAGTTCTTTAGTTTAAGATTGAAGCATCTACTTCAGGAACAAGAAATTAGGTATGATTTAATTGATGCTGTTCTCGGAAGCGGGTTGAGAAGCGTTCCAAGCTTATTGGAAAAGGCAAATGTTTTACAGTCAAAAATAGAGGGTGAAGGTTTTAAAGAAACGATAGAAGCGCTTAGCCGAGTGTTAAATATTGCTACTAAAGCTGAAGAAATGGGAGATATCGATCGAGAACGATTTGAAAATG
This sequence comes from Bacillus sp. B15-48, assembly GCF_016879755.1. Classification (GTDB taxonomy): domain Bacteria; phylum Bacillota; class Bacilli; order Bacillales; family Cytobacillaceae; genus Mesobacillus_B. The sequence goes on along the minus strand of NZ_WOFU01000002.1, from coordinate 585,103 downwards.
ACCAAGAGGAAATGCTGTATCATTCTTATCTCGATGCAGCCAAACGTGAGGAAACAGGGTTAGCAGCTGTGGAATTTTACGATGTTCTTCACTCCTTAAAACCGTCTATTAATCAATATTTTGAGCATACGATGGTAATGGCCGATCGAAAGGAATTACGTGAGAATCGCTTAAATCAAATGGCCGGTCTTGCCACCTTGATTTTGAAATTCGCTAAGGTGAATGTTATTAATGTTAAATAATTATGAGGGAAAGTGCCTGTTTTTGTTGGCAGGTACTTTTCTAAAAAGTTACATAAAATAAATTTTGTTCTGATGATCAACATGTTCATAGTTGGGTGGTGAAAATGATCGAGCTAAATAAGCGACAGGAACAAATATTAAGTATTGTAAAAGAAAATGGACCGATAACAGGTGAACAGATCGCAGAAAGGCTAAATCTAACACGTGCTACGTTAAGGCCGGATTTAGCGATACTTACGATGTCTGGTTTTTTAGATGCAAGACCTCGAGTCGGGTATTTTTATACTGGAAAAACAGGCACACAGTTGTTGACAGACCATTTGAAAAATATCTTTGTTAAAGATTACCAGTCGATACCGATTGTTATCGTTGAAAATGTGTCAGTTTACGATGCGATCGTTACGATGTTTTTAGAAGATGTCGGGACTTTATTCGTTGCTGACAAAACGGGTTTCTTAGTCGGTGTTTTGTCACGAAAAGATTTGTTAAGGGCTAGTATCGGGAAACAGGAGTTAACACAAATTCCAGTGAATATTATCATGACACGGATGCCGAACATAACAGTATGTAAGAAAGAGGATCTACTAATTGATGCAGCAAAAAAGCTCATTGATAAACAGATTGATGCCTTGCCGATTATTAAAGAGACAGAAAATGGATTAGAAATTGTTGGAAGGTTGACAAAAACAAATATTACGAAGGCGTTTGTTGCTTTAGCTGAGGATGAATAGATGTAAATAGGGGGATGGTACATCAATGAGTAAAGAATCAATAATTTATGTAGTCTCAGACTCAGTAGGTGAGACGGCAGAACTTGTTACAAAGGCAGCGGTTAGTCAGTTTAAGGATTCTGAGATTATTCTTAAGCGGTTCCCATTTGTTGAGGATGTTTCAAATGTCGATGATGTTCTCGCGCTTGCGAAACAAGATGGCGGCATGATTGCTTATACTTTAGTGAAACCTGAAATAAGCAACTATATGAAACAGGCTGCTTTACGTGAAGGAGTCACTATTTGTGATATCCTTGGTCCATTAATGAGCCAAATTCAAAATCAATGCGGAGAATCACCTTTAAATGAACCTGGACTTGTTCATAAGTTAGATGAGGATTATTTTAAAAAAATCGAAGCGATTGAATTCGCAGTTAAATATGATGACGGGAGAGATCCCCGTGGGATATTAAAAGCCGATATCGTTTTAATAGGGGTTTCAAGAACATCCAAAACACCTTTATCTCAATTTTTAGCGCATAAAAGATATAAAGTCGCGAATGTTCCAATCGTTCCAGAGATTGATCCACCGGAGGAACTGTTTTTAGTTCCTAAAGAAAAATGTTTTGGTCTCAGAATAACACCGGAAAAGTTAAATGAAATTCGAAGAGAACGTTTGATTTCTCTAGGGTTAAACGAAAAAGCAATCTATGCAAATATTGAGCGGATTAAAGAAGAAATTGAGTTTTTCGACTCAATTATTGCTAAAATAGGCTGCCCGGTCATTGATGTTACCAACAAGGCTGTTGAGGAAAGTGCAAATGGAATCATGAACATATTGTTGAAAAAATCATTCAGTTAAGAGTGCCGTTTTGTTTTTTAAAAAGCACATGTGTAATGTGCTCTTCTTTTTTTGTTGTCACAACTAGTTTTTACGAAAAAAACAATAGCAAAAAAGCTTTTCTTATACTATAATAAAAAATTGTGATAAATTTATCCAACTTTAGGTTTAGACTTGGCTGTTTACGAATAAACTATTTATTGTTACTTGTCAAGTGAATACCAGTGGAAAAATTCGACAAAAACTGATTTTTAAAAAATCCTGACATTAAAGAAGGATTATGTGGAGTGATGTAGAATTACTAGTTATGAATTAAATTGTTTGACAGTTTTTGTCGATGCGGATTTCTTGTCCTGTCAAAAAGGATTAAGTTGCACTAGAACTTCGTTATCTTTCAGCAAAAGCGAGAAAGGCAGTTAATTACGGAGGGGGACCAAAAGTTTTCAGTGTTAAGGATCGTGAGAATTTTGTGAAGGAATTTTCGAGGGTTTTGTCGAAATCTCTTAAGAGAAAAGAAAAGCACCAGTAAATGGAGTAATGTTTATGGCAGAAAGAATTGCCGAGGAGAAGCTCGAAGAAATTAGACAAGGTGTGGAAATAACAGATGTCATAGGTGATTATGTACAGCTGAAAAAGCATGGTCGCAATTATTTCGGTCTCTGTCCTTTTCATGGTGAGAATACACCATCTTTTTCGGTATCACCGGATAAACAGATCTACCATTGCTTTGGATGTGGTGCAGGTGGAAATGTTTTTTCGTTTGTAATGGAAATTGATGGACTGACCTTTCAAGAGGCGGCCTTTAAACTCGCCGACCGTGCCAATGTACAACTAGAGTTAGAAGCCCCACTTTCTGTTAAAAAAAAGGCCATTCCTGAAAATCTTCGACAAATGGTCGAAGCGCATGAACTACTTAGGAAATTTTACCATCACTTGTTAGTAAATACAAATGAGGGTCAAGAAGCGCTTGAGTATTTAATCAACCGAGGTTTTACAAAACAATCAATTGAAAAATTTCAAATTGGTTATTCTCTACCAAGTTGGGAGTTTGCTACCAATCTTTTGCAAAAAAGAGGGTATGCAACGGAAGATATAGAAAAATCAGGTTTGATTATTAAGCGAGATCGAGACGGGACATTTTTTGATCGGTTTAGAAATCGAATTATGTTTCCTATCTATGACCATCAAGGGAATACAATTGCTTTTTCCGGGAGAGCTTTAGGGGATGATGAGCCCAAATATTTAAATAGTCCGGAAACGCCAATTTTCAATAAAAGTAAAATTTTATACAATTTTCATCAAGCAAGATCGATTATACGGAAACAACAACAAGTCGTTTTGTTTGAGGGATTTGCGGATGTAATTGCTGCAGATAGGGCAGGGATTGAAAACGGTGTTGCCACAATGGGAACATCGATTACACCTGAACATGTTTCTAGTATTAAAAAAAATGTCCAGTCAGTTACGATCTGTTATGATGGCGACAATGCTGGAATTGAAGCTGCCTATCGCGCAGCGTTAATGCTTGACGAAGCTGGTTGTACAGTGAAGGTTGCTGTTATTCCAGACGGCCTCGACCCTGATGATTATATACGAAACTCTGGTTCAGATAAGTTTAAAGAAGATGTCATCAGTTCTAGTTCAACGTTAACATCGTTCAAACTTCTATACTTACGAAGAGGAAAAAACCTTCTGAATGAAGGAGATCGCCTTCAATATATTGAAGAAGGCTTGGTTGAAATCAATCGTCTCACGAAGGCGGTTGAAAAAGATTTCTATTTAAGACAGTTAGCAAATGAATTTTCAATATCATTAGATGCTTTAAAGCAACAGTTGAATCAAAATTCACCTTTAAGCCCCAAAAAAGAAAAGAGTCAGCTAGAACAAGTTATTCGTCAACCGCAAATGGTGATGAGACAACAGGGCCTTAAACTTGCTTACTATGAAGCGGAAAGACGGCTAATTTCATATATGCTAAAGGATAATGAAATCGCCTATAAAGTACAGCATCTATTACAGGGAAAGGCGTTTAATATTGATGACCATCAAGCCATCATGACTTACTTGTTAGGATTTTATGAAGAAGGTCATGAACCAGATCTTAATAGGTTCTTAAATTACCTTGAAGATAATAAGCTAAAAAGGGTTGTAGCAGATATCGGGATGATGACGCTAAATGAAGAGCCTAGTGATCAAGAGTTAACAGATTATATTAAACAGGTGTTGAATCAATCAAAAATGTTAAAAATAAAGGATAAGCAAAAGGAACAACAAGAAGCAGAACGACAAAATGATTATAAACGTGCAGCCACTATCGCAATGGAAATTATTCAGTTGCGAAAGTCTTTATAAATTTAAAGCTTTGTGATTTTGGAAGGAGGGGGACATATGGCTGAAAAGTCGGCCCGTTCTAAAGAGGTTGAAACAGAAATAACATTAGAACAAGTTAAAAATCAGTTAACGGAACTGGGTAAAAAAACCGGTGTCCTTGCTTACGATGATATTGCTGAAAGATTGTCCAGTTATGAGTTAGATTCTGACCAAATGGATGAATTTTACGAATTTCTTGGGGATCAAGGCGTTGAACTCGTAGGTGTAAGTGAAGAGGATGAAGACCCTGGTGTTCAGGAACTTGCTAAACAAAGTAATGAGGGGTTTGATTTAAATGATCTTAGTGTCCCTCCTGGCGTTAAGATAAACGACCCTGTTAGAATGTATCTAAAAGAGATTGGTCGAGTCGACCTCCTGTCTGCAGAGGAAGAAATCAACCTTGCGACAAGAATTGAAGAAGGAGACGAGGAGGCAAAAAGACGTCTTGCTGAAGCCAATCTCCGCCTTGTAGTTAGTATTGCTAAACGCTATGTTGGACGTGGAATGCTGTTCTTGGATCTAATTCAAGAAGGAAATATGGGCTTGATTAAGGCAGTTGAAAAATTTGATTATCGCAAAGGATTCAAATTTAGTACTTATGCTACTTGGTGGATTCGCCAAGCGATTACAAGGGCGATTGCCGATCAGGCAAGAACGATTCGAATCCCAGTCCATATGGTAGAAACCATTAATAAATTAATTAGGGTTCAACGGCAATTGCTGCAAGATCTTGGTCGGGAGCCAACTCCAGAAGAAATTGCGGAAGATATGGATTTAACACCTGAAAAGGTACGTGAAATTCTTAAGATTGCCCAAGAGCCAGTTTCATTGGAAACCCCAATTGGTGAAGAAGATGATTCTCATCTAGGTGACTTTATTGAAGACCAAGACGCAACTTCACCTTCCGAGCATGCTGCTTATGAATTATTAAAAGAGCAGCTAGAAGATGTCCTTGATACGCTGACAGATCGGGAAGAAAATGTCTTGAGGCTCCGTTTCGGGTTAGACGATGGTCGGACACGAACACTTGAAGAGGTTGGAAAAGTGTTTGGTGTTACCCGTGAACGAATCCGTCAGATCGAAGCAAAGGCATTGCGAAAACTAAGACATCCGAGCCGTAGCAAGCGATTAAAAGACTTTCTTGAATAGGAAAAATGGGGGTAATTTGCTTATTGGGCAAGTTATTCCCTTTTTTCATTAACACTACTTACAGTTATTTTACTGAATTGTCGCTCACTTTGCAAATAGTCTTATTAAATTTTCCAGTAAAAGGTTGATAATAACTGTTTTTCTCTTTGTTATTATTCGTTTAATTTTTAAAATTTTGTCTAATTTGTGTATAAGTGTGACAAACTTTACTTTTCCCCTTTTCCTTGCTACATTTTTCAAGTAAAATAAAGTTGTTTGCATTAGTTATAAATATGTTATACATAAGGAGGGGTATGTGTGAACCGGAATCCAATTATTCCATTTGTACTAATCATGGTGTTTGGTATTGGCCTAATGTTTTTCCTTTCTTTTAAAGGCTTAGGGGATTCAAAACAAATTGCAAATGAAGCTGAAGGTGGGGAGAGCACCGAAGAGGTGGCAGAAGCTAGTCCTGAAGAGTTGTATCAACAGAGTTGTATCGGCTGTCATGGAGACCAATACCAAGGTGTTTCAGGTCCAGCATTGACAACTGTTGGGAGTGACTTCACGGTTGAAGAAATTGAGGATATTTTAGTAAATGGAACACCTAATGGAATGCCAGGTAACTTAGTTCCAGGAAATGAAGAAAAAATGGCTCAATGGTTAGCGGAAATGAAATAAAAGCGTTTGCTTTGTCCTTTGCATCTGCAAAGGACTTTTTTTAAAGTTAAGAATGCTAAGTCAGATATATGGTTAAATCTAGTTAAAATAAAGTTTAATCCAAGTACTGGGCACAAGGACCTTTGTGAGTTTTATCCAGTAAAGGTCTCTTATGAACAATTGGCCGAAAGGTTCTGTAGGCTTTTTGAGCGATAATGCTGGTAACGCGTTTTTTAATCCAAGTACTCGTATTAAAAACAGCAAATTTCGTTGATATATTGCTAGTACTCGTAATAAAACGATGTAAAATGAGGGGTTAATCCGAGTACTAGCAATAAAGTGAGGTCAGAAGGCCAATATAATCCCTGTACTAGCAATAAAAAACGGCCGAAAATCGCTTTAATCCAAGTACTAGCAATAAAACTTAGGTTATTTATGAATAATCCACCTTTTTAATCCGAGTACGGGGAATAAGGGCCATCATTTTATAACTAAACGAGTTATTAATCATAGAACGATGTAAAAAAACATTAAAGTGGTACATTTTTCCTGAAAAAAGTCATATATGAATATTTGGTCGATTTGAGCAATAACGCTTGTGACCGTATCAAAAATTGATAAATCCCTTTTAAGACGGAAAAAACGTTAATTTAACTACATTGGTAAAAGGATCGAGCAGTTCAATTTGCCAGGTTTATCTTAATATATATATGATAGGATTAATGACATTAGAATATAATTAGAGGTGAATGAATGAATACAGAGAGACTTTCCGATAGACTTGCTACAGTTGCAAGTTATGTTCCGCAAGGTTCAAAATTGGCGGATATTGGTTCCGACCATGCTTATTTGCCTTGCAATTTGGTGAGAAAAGACGTAGTAAGGTTTGCTATCGCGGGTGAAGTAGTAGAGGGGCCTTTTCAGTCGGCTTTGAAACAAGTCCAAGCTGAGGGTCTTACGGACCGTATCTCCGTGCGTAAAGGCGATGGATTGGAAGTCATTCAGCCAGGAGAAGTGGATTGTATTACGATTGCTGGTATGGGCGGTGCGTTAATAACAACCATCTTGGAAAGAGGAAAAGCAAAGCTCAATCAAGTAAAGACAATCGTTCTTCAGCCGAATATTGGAGCTGCTTCAATACGAAAGTGGATGATTGAGAACGGTTGGGAACTAATGGCAGAAACGATTTTAATGGAAGACGGAAAAATTTATGAAATTTTAGTTGGTGAAAAAGGGAAACCAATGAAACCATATAGCGAAAAGGTTGAAGCCGAAATTTTATTTGGTCCGTTTCTATTAAAAGATAGGAATGATGTTTTTCGGGAAAAATGGACTCTAGAAAAGCAAAATTGGCAACGGATATTATCTCAATTAGAAAAAGCTGAGCAAAATAAAGAAACAATCGAAAAGAAACAAGAGATTTCAAGGAAGATATTGTTAGTGGAGGAGGCACTTCAATGAAAAAAATAAATGGGTATGAAGTAATTCAGCTTTTTGAACAATTTTCTCCTAAAGCCTATGCAATGGAAGGGGATAAAATTGGCTTGCAGGTAGGTGCTTTAAATAAGCTGGTTAAAAAGGTAATGATTGCTCTTGATGTACTTGAAGATGTGGTAGATGAAGCAATTGAAAAAAAGATTGATTTAATCATCGCCCACCATCCGCCCATTTTTAGACCGTTAAAGCAGATTACTGAGGAAAATGCCTCTGGGAAATTAATAACAAAATTAATAAAGCATGATATTGCCGTATATGTAGCACATACAAATTTAGATGTTGCGAAAGGAGGAGTGAATGATCTCCTTGCAGAGGCAATTGGGTTGAAAAATACCGAGGTATTAGTACCCACTTATGAGGATAAGTTGAAGAAGCTGGTGGTTTACGTTCCGAATGAAGATGCGGATAAAGTAAGGGGAGCTTTAGGAAATGCTGGGGCAGGAGCGATTGGTGACTATAGTCATTGCTCATTTTCAACAAGTGGAACAGGCAGGTTCTTACCAGGGGAACATACGAATCCACACATCGGAGAACAGGGCCGTTTAGAAGCGGTGTCAGAAAGTAGAATTGAAACGATTTTTCCGCAAAGCCTTGAAAAAAAAATCGTAGCAGCTATGTTAAAGGCCCATCCATATGAGGAGGTTGCCTATGACTTATATCCTGTAGAAAACAAAGGAGAACAATTAGGGCTTGGTAGAATTGGCGTAATTGAGGAAATGAGCTTAAAGTCGTTTGCTGAACGGGTAAAAGTATCACTTGAAGTAAACAGTGTCCGCGTGGTGGGTAGGTTAGATGCAAGCGTAAAGAAGGTAGCTATCCTTGGTGGAGATGGAAATAAATATTTTTCACAAGCAAAATTCCGCGGCGCAGATGTATATATTACCGGGGACATCTATTATCATACAGCTCATGATGCGATGATGGCTGGATTAAATATGATTGATCCTGGTCACAATGTAGAAAAAGTGATGAAAGTAGGAGTAGCGAAGAAAATGGATCAAATGGCTGTTGAAAAAGGCTTTGAGGTTGAATTTATCGCCTCAGAATGCAATACAGATCCGTTTGTGTTTATTTAAAAATATGCTCAGTTATTATTCATTGTTGATTTTCTTGTAATATAGGCGGAGAATTTCCGCCTAATGTATATAGTGGAGGCTTATGGAGCGGAAATAAGCGGAGATATTCCGGTTAACTGCTCTAAATAAGCCGAAATTCAAAGGTTTTGATCATATAGACGGAAATACTCCCCTTATTTTTAAGGAAATATCGGTATTTCCCAGTTTAGGCGGAATTTATCCGTTTATTTTTCAATCATAGTAAAATCAACATTCAGTTATAACAGAGCCTAAAAATAAAGAGTGCTTCGAAAGCACTCTTTATCATTAAAAACTGCTTTATTCACCGGTTTTGTTTTTAACCGGTTGTTCTCTTTATTTTTGGGAGAATTTTGGACAAGGGGATTTTTTTCTCTCTCATCCATGTTGATTCATCATTCGGATCATATTGTTCCAGGAAAGAAATGACTTCTTTCGTAATCGGCGTAGGGGTGGAGGCACCAGCAGTTACTGCAACTGTTTTAGCTCCTTTTAGCCAATCTAGATTAAGTTCAGAAACATCGGCGATTCGATAGGCTTTAGTTGAAGCGATCTCTTCGGAAACTTGTGCTAGACGGTTAGAGTTATTACTTTTTGGGTCTCCAACGACAATTAATACATCTGCTTCTTTCGCTTGCTCCGCGACAGCCTCTTGCCTTACTTGTGTTGCCATACAAATTTCTCGATGGAATTCAACAGTAGGAAATTTTTCTTCTACCTTTTTCATGATATCAGCAACATCCCATTGACTCATAGTCGTTTGATTTGTGCAAATAAGCTTATCATAATTTAACTGTAGTGCTTCTACATCTTCTACAGTTTCAACGAGATGAACGAGCGTTGGCGCAACACCAACCGCGCCTTCTGGTTCGGGATGTCCCTTTTTCCCGATATATATAACTTGAAAACCCTCCCGTACTTTTTCGCTAATAAGCTCATGTGTACTCGTAACATCGGGGCAAGTGGCATCAATTGTCACTAGTCCCTTTTCTTTTGCTAGCTCACGTACTTCCGGTGAAATCCCGTGTGCAGTGAAAATAACCGTGCCTTTTTCGACTTTCTCTAAAATTTCTTTGCGATTATTCCCGTCTAGAGTAATGATCCCATCTTCTTCAAAAGCATCTGTGACATGCTTATTATGGACGATCATTCCTAAAATGTAGATGGGTCTCGGTAAACTTTTATCTAGAGCCGCGTTTCTGGCGATCACCATAGCATCGACAACACCGTAGCAATATCCACGCGGTGAAATTTTAATTACTCTCATTGAGTCATCCTCCTGCAGGTACCTCTTTTTCTATATGTCTATTATAGTAAACTTAAATATAGATTACAAAATACTTTATTTCCAGTAGGAGGTTTTCAAACGTTCTTAAATAAATAATTTCGGTGTTGATTCTCCTTTTATTCTTTTTGGTACTTGAGTTGATTCGCTACGTGGTTCTTCACTTTCGGTCGTTGACGATTCAGTCTCTATTCTCGAGGAGTGATTTTGTTTTGCTGCCGAAGTTTTAGTCTTCGCTTTTTCCTCATCATCATTATCTGTAGAATCTGGCATGTCTTTAAATCCTCGATAAAGTTTCCACATTGCCGGAAGGTTTTTTACTAATGGGCCGTACTGTTGAATCATCGGTCCTACTTGCTGGGCTGTTTTTAGAATTTGTTGAGTATTATTTAAAAAACCATTGATTGTCCCTGGGTTTGTCAGGGATTGTAATAAACCACCACTACCACTTGTTCTAGCGGCTGCATTTGCGGCTGCTCCACCAAAATTTTGCATTCCCATTCCGCTTCCTCTTCCGAAAAGTTTGGCGAGCAGTCCACCTCCTTGTCGTGCAGGCTGGCCCATTCCCATCATTGGGTTCATTTGAAATGGTGAGTGCCCCATAGAGCGCATCGGAGCCCCTCCACCAAAAAATCCTGGTCCTTGTCTCATAAACCCTTGACCCATTCCACGGAAGGGAGCACCTGGTCCTGGATGCATATGATAGCCTCCTTTCTAATTGTTCCTCTATGTAGAATATGCATTACGTTCAAATTGGTTTGGGAATAGGGAAGTAAAAAACAAAGATGTTATCAACGATAAAAAAAGGTTAGAATAAGGGATAAATGGAGATTTTTACGATTGTGGATTATAATAACAGATGGACTTCCGTTATATATGGCAATCTTAATCTCGATAGAGAAGTTAAAAGGAGCACTTTAATGACTATAACAAATTTTGAAGAATATGAATTTAAACCATTCATAGTTGAAGCGATAAGAAAACTTCGGTTTACAGAACCAACAGAAATCCAAAAGAGGCTAATCCCAATTATTCTTAAAGGGGAGAGTGCAATTGGCCAATCACAAACAGGAACGGGTAAAACACATGCCTATATCCTTCCAATCATTGAAAAGATAAAACCAGAATTGAATGAGGTACAAGCCGTAATAACAGCACCGACTAGGGAGCTAGCCAATCAAATTTACCATGAAGTACTTAAAATTGCGGAGGATGCATCTGATGCAGAAAAAATTACGGCACGATGCTTTATAGGCGGAACAGATAAACAACGACAGATTGAGAAATTAAAAACGCAACCTCACATTGTTATCGGTACACCAGGAAGAATTAACGATCTTGTGAAGGATCAGGCTCTTCACATCCATCGAGCGAAAATGCTTGTAGTGGATGAAGCGGATCTCATGCTTGATATGGGCTTTTTACATGATGTTGATCAATTCGCCGGACGAATGCCTGAAAAATTACAAATTCTCGTTTTTTCTGCGACCATACCAGAGAAGTTAAAACCATTTTTAAAGAAATATATGGAAAACCCTCTCTATGTACAAGTGAATCCGCGGAAGGTCACTGCAGAAAATATTGATCATCTCATTATGCCGACTAGACATAGAAATAAAGTGAGCCTTGTAAATGCTGCTTTACAAGCTTTTAATCCTTATTTAGCCATTGTATTTACAAATACAAAGAAAAAAGCAGATGAAGTGGCCGACGGTCTCATTGCTCAAGGGGTAAAAGTCGGAAGAATTCATGGGGATTTAAGCCCACGAGAACGTAAAAGAATGATGAAGCAAATTCAGGATTTAGAATATCGGTATATCGTTGCGACTGATTTGGCCGCACGCGGGATAGATATTGAGGGTGTTAGTCATGTGATTAATTACGAGCTCCCATCCGATTTGGATTTTTATATCCATAGAGTGGGGAGAACCGCTCGGGCGAATCTCTCAGGAACGGCCCTTACGATTTACGAGTCTTCAGACGAGGATGCACTTAACAAATTAGAAAAGTTAGGTGTGAATTTTAAACATATAGATGTAAAAAATGCTGAAGTAGTAGAAATTAATGATCGGAATAAGCGCAAGAAACGTCAAAAACAGGAAGATGAGACTGAATTAAAGGCTAAGTCAATGGTTAAAAAACCACAGAAGGTGAAGCCGGGATATAAGAAAAAAATGCAGGCTGATATAGATAAAATTAAAAAGAGAGCAAAAAGGATAGAGAGACGAAAGAAGTAGACTAAAGGGGGAAAATGTGAAATGTTGAAACTCGGTTCACATGTTTCAATGAGCGGGAAAAAAATGTTATTAGCTGCAAGTGAGGAGGCGATCTCATACGGCGCTAACACATTTATGATTTATACTGGAGCACCTCAAAACACGAGAAGGAAAAAAATTGAGGATTTAAACATCGAAGCAGGCAGAATGCATATGAAGGAAAATGGGATAGAGGACTTTGTTGTCCACGCACCGTATATTATCAATATTGGAAATACAACGAATTCTGATACGTTTGAGTTAGGGGTTCGCTTTCTTCGCAGTGAAATCGAACGGACAGAGGCAATAGGAGCAAAACAAATCGTTCTTCATCCTGGGGCACATGTTGGTGCAGGGACGGAGGCTGGCATTAAGAAAATTATTGAAGGCCTAAACGAAGTACTAACCGGGAATGAAAATCTCCAAATTGCCCTTGAAACGATGGCTGGAAAAGGATCAGAATGCGGGAGATCATTTGAAGAATTAGCGATGATTTTTGATGGTGTAGTCCATAATGAACGATTATCTGTATGCTTTGATACATGCCATACACATGATGCCGGATACCCGATTGTCGAAGATTTTGATGGTGTTTTGAATGACTTTGATAAGATTATCGGTCTCGATCGTATGAAAGTCCTTCACATAAATGATAGTAAAAATGCTGTTGGTATGCGAAAAGATCGTCATGAAAATATTGGATTTGGTCATATAGGGTTTGCTGCATTAAATTATATTGTTCATCATCCACAATTAATGGAAATTCCAAAAATTTTAGAGACACCATTTGTTGGAGAAGATAAGAAGAATAAAAAACCTCCATATCAATTTGAGATTGAAATGTTAAAAAAGAAAACGTTCAACGAAGACTTGCACGAAGTTATTTTACAGGCGTAAATGATAAATGGGAAAAAGCTGTATGAGCTTTTTCCCTTCGTTTTTACTTATCTTTTGTTAAAAGGTTAAATAATTTATTTACTTCCTTGGCTGTTTCGGGGCCAGCAATCTTCGCAATTTCTTTAATTAATACAACACGTTCCTGATCATCGAAAATGTTTACTTTTTTACTTCTTAAGTATTTAGCAATTTTATTCGCATGTTCTTTCGTAATTTCAATTTTAAAAGGTTCGGCATATTTTAACAGATCTTCCCCAGTTATCGTGCTAACCTTATGATTGACGATGTTTTCAAAAATTTTCACTTTGATCACCTCTTTTTAACGTATGTTGATGTCTAGGCAATTGTGACATAAAAACATAATTTTACTTTTAAATAACAAATTCCCGATGATAAAAGTTCATTTATTTACATTTTCGTCCTTATGAGGTATACTACGTTAGTAAATCGTAATGATTCTTATTATTTAGTGTAGGTGGTTTAGGTGAAAAGGGATGACCCAATAATTGAGATAAAAAATTTGTCTTATCGTTATGATCGGGAGAATGTGTTAGAAAATATAACGCTCACGATTAAAAAAGGAGCTTTTCTTGGAATTGTTGGTCCAAACGGTTCTGGGAAGTCAACGTTGTTAAAGCTAATCCTTGGATTAATTAGACCTCAACAAGGAGACATAAAACTATTCGGACAAGAGATAAAACATTTTAAAGAAAAGGAGAAAATTGGCTTCGTCTCTCAAAAAGCAAACTCCTTTAATAGTGGCTTCCCTGCAACAGTATATGAAGTGGTTGCAAGTGGGTTGACAAAAAAATTAGGATTATTTCATTTTCCAAAAAAAGCAGATGTAAAAAAGTACAAGAAGCGATTAAGGCTGTGGGGATGGAGAAATTTACCGATAGGAATATTGGTGAACTTTCCGGAGGGCAGCAGCAACGCATTTTCATTGCTCGGGCACTTGTCAGTGAACCTCAACTCATTATTTTAGATGAACCAACTGTAGGTGTTGATGCCGAGAATGTTCAATCTTTCTATGAGATGCTAGCCGATTTAAATAAGGCAGGAATTACGTTATTAATGGTTACCCATGATATTGGAGCCATTTCTGATAAAGTCACAAATGTTGCCTGTTTGAACAAAGTGTTATTTTTTCATGGAAGTTCACAAGAATTTGAAGAACAAAAAATAAATGAGGTTTCTCATATATACGGTCATGATGTCCACCTCTTAACGCATCACCATCATGAGGAGGCACATACATGATTTCGGGAATCTTTCAGTATGAATTTTTACAAAATGCATTTTTAGCAGGAATTATTATCGGAATTATTGCCCCATTGTTAGGAGTGTTTATTGTCGTCCGCAGGCTTTCGTTAATCGCTGATGCATTAAGCCATGTGACTCTTGCAGGGATTGCCGCAAGTTTATTTCTCGGTAAGTACTCCGTTTTCTTTCAAGGATTAAATCCTCTTTATATGGGTATGACATTTTCTGTCGGTGGGGCTTTGCTTATTGAGAAACTTCGAACAGTCTATAAACATTATCAAGAACTGGCCATTCCAATTATTCTCTCAGGTGGAATTGGAATTGGAGCTATTTTTATCTCGCTAGCAGATGGATTTAATACAGATTTGTTTGGATACTTATTTGGCAGTGTGAGCGCCGTGAGCAGGGTGGATTTATGGACGATTATGCTTATAAGTATTTTTGTGATTGTAACGATATTTGTCATTTACAAAGAGCTTTTCATCCTGTCTTTTGATGAGGAACATGCAAAGGCTACTGGGATTGCAGCGAAGTCAATTCATTTTATTTTTATCATAATGGTTGCTCTTGTGATTGCTGCATCAATGAGGATTGTTGGTATTTTGCTTGTTTCCTCTTTAATGACTTTACCGGTTGCTGCAAGCATTAGAATTGCTAGAGGATTTAAGCAAACCATTCTCCTATCGGTTATTTTTGGTGAGACATCTGTCCTTGGCGGGCTTTTTCTGTCCTATTATTTGGATTTAGCACCAGGTGGTACCATTGTTGTCATTGCTGTGATTATTCTGATTATAACAGTGTTGGTGAAAAAGTGGTCTTCGAAACGAGCGATTTTAACGGGGTGAACAAAATGAATGTTAATGAAGCGATGATTCTCCTAAAAGATCATGGTTATAAGCATACTGGAAAACGGGAAGATATGCTCAAGCTATTCTCTGACAGTGATAAGTATCTTACTGCAAGGGATGTGCTTGAGAAAATGAAAACTGATTATCCAGGTCTAAGTTTTGATACGATCTACCGAAATTTATCAATCTTTGTTGAATTGAAAATATTGGAAATGACTGAGCTATTTGGGGAAAAGCATTTTCGTTTTGCATGTTCCCATAAAACACATCATCATCATTTTATTTGCTTAGATTGTGGGAAGACGAAAGAAATTGAAACTTGTCCAATGAGTATAGTCAATGTAAATTTGCAGGGGTATGATGTTTCTGGACATAAATTTGAAATTTATGGAAAGTGCCCAGCGTGCGTTCATTAAGAACGATCATCGATAAAGTGAATTTCAGTTAAAGCAGGATAAAGGATAAATCCAATTAGTCGTTTTAATTATTAGACCAAATCGGTTAAGATTTGGTCTTTTGCCATTGTTTGTTTCAAATCCTTACGCCATTTCCCCCCATTTATTGACCCATTCAGTTGCTTCATACCAATTATTAACACGGACTACCCCTTCTGGGACGGGATCTTGATTATATGGTGTATTAAAGAGAAGAACAGGGATTCCACATTCTTCATGAATACTAACGGCATTGTCATGCTTGTCTTCAAAAAAAAGATCGACCTTGTATTTTTTGGCAGCAGCAATTTTATTATGGCTACCAATCAGCTCAATATGGTTATAGTCCAATTCATATTTATCGAACCATGTCCTTGTAATTTCAAGTAGATGTTCGCCTCTTGCGCTAATAAAAAAAAGCTCATGATTACGTGCCCAACGACTTAGAACTTCTTTCGCTCCTTTAGCAAGCGGTGATTTAGAGTAAATAGTTGGTTCATTCTTCTTAAACCATTCAGCAAACTCCTGCCTTGTTACAGAAACTAAAGGCATTAAATCGTATTGTTTCATATCTTCGAGTGTGATGTTAAGCCCGAAGGCTTCATTTAAAAAGGGAACCATTGAGGACGGGCAAGTGACGGTACCGTCGATATCAATGCCAAAACGCTTTTTCATTCTTTGTTTGACTCCTCTGCTAAAATTAATTCTTCTGTCCCTTATCATACCTTTTTATAAAGAAATTGCAATGTAATCACATATAATCAAGTCAAAAATTGACAAAGTAAAAGTCCATCACATCGTTCATAATAATAAATGCTCCACTATGAAAGCGAGGGATGATTAAGATGGCAGACGAAAAACTGAACCAGGATCAAACCGAATATTACGAGGAAGACCAAGATATATTGCAAAACGGGATGAATGGTGAAGGTGATGATGCATATCCTATCGGTACGAGCATCCCATTAGAAAGTAATATGGACTACGCCCAAAGATCTGGAATTATTACACCTGAAAGAGCTCCCGGTGCTGATGAAGAAACAGCAGCAGAAATTGCGGTACCAATCGAAAATGGACGTGCATCCCAGGTTGAATATGATACACCAGAAATGGAGGGGGCTGGTGGCGGTGTTTGGGCCTTTTCTGGACTCGCCGTATCCATTCTTTCCTTGTTTGTGTTACCGATCATATTAGGGATTACTGGTGTGGTCCTTGGCTTTGTAGCCCGAAATCGCAGAGGAGCAAATGGCGTGGCTAATTGGGCAATTGGTATCGGTGCTCTTTCCATCATCATTGGAATGTTTGTTTTGCCATTTTATTGATTGAAGTAAATAAAAAAGACCCGGTTAAGCCGGGTCTTTAATTTTTAGTCATCGCAGCAATCTTTTCTGCTGCAATTTTATCGATTTCTTTCTTTAGCTCTTCAACTAATTGGTCTTCAGGAACTTTACGCACGGTTTTCCCATGCCTAAACAGCAACCCTTCTCCTCTAGCTCCAGCTATTCCAATATCCGCCTCTTTTGCTTCTCCAGGGCCATTAACGGCACAACCGAGGACAGCGACTTTAATGGGGGCCTTTATATTTTGGATATATTCTTCCACTTCATTGGCAATTGAAATCAAATCAATTTCAATTCGGCCGCATGTTGGACAGGAAATTAATGTAGCTGCATTGGCAGCAAGGCCAAAGGATTTTAATAATTCTCTTGCAACTTTTACTTCTTCAACTGGATCAGCACTCAATGAAATACGCACGGTGTTACCGATTCCTTTGCTCAAAATGGCTCCAAGCCCGGCAGCACTTTTTACTGTTCCAGCAAAAAGCGTTCCCGATTCGGTGATGCCTAAATGAAGAGGATAATCAAATGATTGAGCAGCTTTTGTATAGGCTTCAATCGCCAGATTCACGTCTGAAGCCTTCATTGAAACAATAATATCATGAAAGTCAAGGTCTTCAAGGATTTTAATATGGTGCAGGGCGCTTTCGACCATCCCATCAGCGGTTGGATAGCCGTACTTATCTAATATGCGTTTTTCAAGCGACCCAGCGTTAACTCCAATGCGAATGGGGATATTCCGCTCTTTTGCAGCTTTAACTACAGCCTCAACTTTTTCGCGTTTTCCTATATTTCCAGGGTTAATTCTAATTTTATCCGCTCCACCTTCAATTGCTTTTAAGGCTAACTTGTAGTCAAAATGAATGTCGACGACGAGCGGAATGTTGATGCGTTTTTTTATTTCCGAGATGGCATTTGCAGCTCGCTCATCTGGACAAGCAACTCGAACAATTTGACAACCTGCTTCTTCAAGACGCTTAATTTCAGCTACAGTTGCGTCTACATCATGTGTCTTCGTTGTCGTCATGCTCTGGATGACGACTTCATTATTGCCGCCTATTGTTAAATTTCCTACCCTTACGGGGCGAGTTTTTGTACGATGTATAATTTCACTCAACAGTGATTCTCTCCTTTTAAAAAAAGAAATATATGCTTTTTCAGTAATGCACCTATTTATTCTATCAGGGACGAGTGAATGTTGACAAGAAAAGTCATTCCTTCTCTTTCTTAACATTCACTAATCCGTGTCTCGATAATCGGGGAACTTATAAGATCTTCCATACTTAATCTCCTCTGGATTGAGTCCCTCATTTAATTTTTTAAAGTCGGCCACAGCTTCAGAGATTGGGACGGGAATAGGTTCATTCAATTCGTTTTCTAGTATGGATAGAACAGTGTCTCCAGGGAAAATTTCCTGTTCGAAGTAAGGAATAGATTGAATTTCCTTTTGAGTTTTTGTGTTTGATTCCATTTCATTCATACCTGCTGTAGGAAGACTTCCGTAATTAAAATCGTTATAAATGGAATATAATACGAGAATGATAAATAGAACTCCTGCCAGTTTTTTCATATGGACAATCCTCCATCAAAAGGGTTTGTCCCATGTATATGCAAAAAAGGCCGAAATAGAACGTAAATTTATTGTTCTATTTCCATTTTTCATTAATCGGATATAGGTTGTTCAGAACTAGGAACTTCTTGAATGGCCAGAAGCAGCACTGTGAGACACACAAACCAATTGATTAGAGAACTAAAAGGAACTTGTGTTTGAAACACGGCCATAATTGTGAAAAAAATCGTTGGAATTGTTACGCTATAGGCGGTCATCCGCCAGAGTTCTCGATAGTTTAGTTGTTTTTTAGTGATATTCTTAAGCAATAGACCAAGCAACGCCAATATGGTAATTTGGATAAATTGGATTGCACTGCTAAAAAGATAATAGGCAATAGAAAAGACTGTTAAAAAGATTGTAATGATTGTGTTGGAACTTTCAATAACGATTTCAATATCCTCTTTTGTAATCGAGTTTATTGCAATCATTGAATATGGAAACGAATGTTTTTCTCCTCCTGCACTTAACACAATTTCATGTCTTAAAAGTGCAAGAGTATTATCAGTATTTAAAACATTATCGCTATCCATTGAGCCTGTTGAATCAAAAATAATTGAGAAATTTCCTTTGTTAACGGTAATCGGCTTCGTTTCAGGGGAATGGAGTTCGCCATTTTCAATGGTGAAATTCGGGAGATCTTTCTTTATTGTTTCTTTAAAGACACCGACTGCCCCAGTAATTGCTGTATTTGAATAATAAATAGCTGGAAGGATTGAAAGGAAAGTTAAGAAAAAAACATATAATATCGTTTTTCCAATCCCTTGTGATCGAAAGGAAGCAATATCTTTTGGCGAATATAAGCTCTTGTAAAATTGTTTGAAAATATTCATGCGAAACCACCTCTTTTAATAATCTAAATAACGCGTATAATTGTATCTTGATATGCTATCAATCACAAGTTATCCAAATCTCTTTGTAATATTTCTGTAATATTTGCCATGAATATTAATGTATTGTAAATTTATCGTCAAAATTATTTACAAATACAAAACAATTTTACATAATTGTAGAGGTTTGTTGAATACAGTCGAAAAAAATGTAGGGGTTGAAACAATGGAATTGAATGTACAAGCAATGCTGTTTGAATTTTTTGGCGGCCTTGGTATTTTTCTATTTGGGATAAAATATTTGGGAGACGGTTTGCAAAAGACTGCAGGTGACAGGCTACGGGATATTCTAGATCGTTTTACAACAAATCCTTTAATGGGAGTTTTGGCCGGGTTATTTGTTACAGTATTGCTGCAAACAAGTACAGGGACAACAGTTCTCACAATAGGTTTAGTAAGTGCAGGATTTATGACGCTGCGCCAAGCTATTGGTGTCATTATGGGTGCCAATATTGGTACAACTGTCACAGCATTTATCATTGGGATTAATATTGGTGAATATGCTCTACCGATTCTTGCTTTTGGAACGCTCCTTCTATTTTTCTTTAAAAATAAAAAACTCCATAATTTTGGTCAAATATTCTTCGGGTTTGGCGCTTTATTTTATGGATTAGGGTTGATGGGCGACGGAATGAAGCCCTTGCGCCATGTTGAGGCGTTTCATGAATTAACCGTACAAATGAGCACAAATCCGATTCTCGGTGTGATCGTTGGCACGGTGTTTACAGTTCTCGTACAAAGTTCAAGTGCAACGATTGGGATTCTTCAAGGATTGTTTGCAGAGGGGCTTGTGGATTTGCAAAGTGCATTGCCAATCTTATTTGGAGATAATATTGGAACAACAATAACCGCAATCCTTGCATCCATTGGTTCTTCAGTAGCTGCTCGCCGTGCAGCCGCGACCCATGTGATTTTTAATCTAGTCGGAACGGTGATTTTTGTCATTTTATTAAAACCATTTACAAGTATCATCGCAATGCTTCAGGAAGCATTAACCTTGAATCCAGAGATGACGATTGCGTTTGCGCATGGAATATTTAATACAACAAATACAATCATTCAGTTTCCTTTTATTGCTGCGTTAGCTTTAATTGTAACTAAATTAATTCCTGGACAAGATTCAATCATTGAATACAAGGCTAGACATCTTGACCCTATCTTTATTGAACAATCTCCTTCGATTGCACTTGGACAGGCAAAAGAAGAAGTGTTGCGTATGGGTAAGTTTGCTGTACAAGGTCTTAAAGAAACGGATCAGTTTTTGAAAACGAAAAATAATAAGCATTCGGCAGCAGCACTACAAGTAGAAGACGCAATTAATAATCTTGATCGAAAGATTACCGATTATCTTGTACTGCTTTCTGCAAGCTCTCTTTCTAAGGTGGAATCAGAAGAACACGGGAATTTGTTGGACACTGTCCGTGACATTGAACGTATCGGGGACCACTTTGAAAATATAATTGAACTTGTTGAGTACCAGCAAGCGAATAAAGTAAAAATGACAGGTACAGCAATGGATGATTTAGATAAAATGTTTTCGCTAACGATTTCAACTGTTAACAACGCATTGCAAGCATTAGATCAAAATGATCGTACGATCGCTGAGAAAGTTGTTAAAAAAGAAGAGGAAATCGACGGTATGGAAAGAACTTTACGTAAAAAGCACATCATGCGAATTAATGAAGGGAACTGTACTGGTCAAGCTGGGATTGTTTTTGTAGATATCGTCAGCAATCTGGAACGAATTGGCGATCATGCTGTTAATATTGCCGACTACGTTTTAGGCGAAGATCATTAATAAATAAGAATAGCAAGGTGTTGCCTTGTTATTCTTATTTATCCTAAGTATAAAAAATTAGATTTTAACTAAAAAATCATGCCGGAATTGGGCATGATTTTTTTAATGTTTTTAATTAAGGCCGCATATTTCAACTGCACAGTTTTGACAATCTACTTCTCGTTTTAAATATGGTAAATTTTTTACAGTAAATTTAAGTTGGTCATAAGTGATGATTTCTTGTTCCCGAAGTTCCTTTAACATTCTTTGGATGACTTCTCTCGTTCCATAAGTTAGATTAGCGAGTTCTTGATGAGTTAAGGGGAGGTCAATTAAGATTCCTTCTTCTGTTTTTATTCCGTACGTATGACAAAGCCTGATGAGTATGGAATAAAGACCCCCTTTTTTTCCATTCATAATTAAATCCTGGCATTTCATTTGCGCTTTTAAATACCGTGTGCTAAGCCAATAGATTAAAGAATTCATCGCTGTTTTATCATTAAGGACAAATTCCTCGAATATCTCTCTTTTAATCATAATCACTTCACTATCTGTTAACGATTTTGCAGTAAAATGATATTTTGGTTTGTGATTAAACAGTTCGTAATCAATAATCATTTCATCTCCATTAAGAAGTTTCATGATGAATTCTTTTCCCTTCATATGCACTCGTCCAACTGAGATTGTTCCACTGAGTACAACAAAAACATTTTCGACCTGTTCATCTTCTTGAAAAAGAATGGTACCGGCTTTTATTTTTTGGATTGGTTCTTTATCAATAAAATTCTGGAGAATCAGACTGTATAATGATATATTTTTATCCATGAAGATCACTCCTTTTAACCCTCTACACCTTGATTTAATAGAATTATTGTTACTATGTCAATAGGATATTGGGATAATATGGAAGCCTCAACCGTCAAGATGCGACATAAATCACTGTCAGGAAAGGGTTTTAATAATTTTGACGAATTTCCGAAAAATCTTCCAATCATCATTCTCCGAATAGTTTTTTTAAAAAAGGGAAAACTAAATTCGTTTGCTAAAGCGTATTATTTGAAATTGGTTGCTGTTGAATGGTAATCTATTTCTAGAGGCTTTAGAATCGTTCCAATTTCTTAAATTTTAAGATATTGGAATCGTTTAAAAAGTTTCATTAAAGATACATAGGAGGATGTTAACCATGGCTTTTGAATTACCACAATTACCTTATGCATACGATGCACTTGAACCACATGTCGACAAAGAAACAATGAACATTCACCACACAAAGCACCATAATACGTATGTAACAAATTTAAATAATGCATTAGCTGGCAATGAAGAACTTCTGTCTAAGTCAGTTGAAGAAGTTATTTCTAACCTTGATGCTGTTCCAGAAGCAGCTCGTACAGCTGTCCGCAACAATGGAGGTGGACATGCTAATCATTCATTATTTTGGCAAATCCTTTCTCCTAACGGTGGCGGTGAACCAACTGGGGAATTAGCTGATGCGATCAATAAAAAGTTTGGCAGCTTCGAGGCTTTAAAAGAGGAATTTGCAAAGGCAGCTACAACACGTTTCGGTTCTGGCTGGGCTTGGCTGGCAGTAAATAATGGCGAATTAGAAGTAACAAGCACTCCTAATCAAGACTCACCATTAATGGAAGGGAAAACACCAATTCTCGGTCTTGACGTATGGGAACATGCTTATTATTTGAAATATCAAAACAGAAGACCTGATTATATCGGAGCTTTCTGGAATGTAGTAAATTGGGATGAAGTAAATAACCGTTATAACGCTTCAAAATAAACTAGTAAGAATGCAAAAGGCAGGCACTTCTAAAGTGCCTGCCTTTTGCGTTTTTTTAGAAAATAAAATCTCTAATCTGCTTTGACTATAGATGAATAAGTAAGTGGGGATTGTTAGAAACTACCGAGAAGAAAAGGGGAGTTTCTAATGATGAGATTACAAAAACTGATTGGAGATGTGGAACTGACAAAAGATTTAACACTATTATTAGTGATTGGAGGCCTTTACTCCTTGAGTGTGGCTTTGTCAAACACATTTGTAAACATTTATTTATGGAAACAATCTGGAGAATTTACAGATCTCGGACTTTATAATCTAGCCACTGTCATTATGCAATTGTTTACTTTTATTTTGGCAGGCAGATGGGCAAAAAAAGTTGACCGGGTCATTGTTTTAAGGATTGGCGTTATATTTTTAGCCGCATTTTATTTAGCCGTTCTGTTTGTGGGAACGAGAGCTTCCGAATTTTTACTTCTTCTTGGTGGTTTATTAGGGATTGGCTATGGGTTTTATTGGTTAGCATTTAATGTGCTTACCTTTGAAATTACTGAACCAGACACACGGGATTTTTTCAATGGATTTTTAGGGATTCTCTCTTCAGTTGGAGGGATGATTGGACCGTTTGCAGCAGGATTAATCATTTCAAAACTAGAAAAGTTTACAGGTTATTCAATTATATTTGGCTTATCATTATTGCTATTTTCAGTTGCGGTGTTTTTAAGTTTCTTTTTAAAGCGTCGACCAGCTGAAGGGAAGTTTTGGCCGATGCGAATCTGGACTGAAAGAAAACACAGTTATAATTGGAAAATGGTTACAAATGCACATGTTTTACAAGGGTTTAGGGAAGGTACGTTTGCGTTTATTGTTTCTGTATTTGTTTTCATTACGACTAATAGTGAAATGGCCTTGGGGACATTTGGTTTAATTAATTCAGGAATTTCTTTTCTAGCGTATTTCTTTGTGTCACGGATGCTTAAAAAAGAGTGGCGAAAAAAAGCGATTCTAATTGGGGGCATTGTTCTATACCTTTCAATCTTTTTAATTATATTTGAATTAACTTACACAAAATTATTGTTGTATGCTGCTATTATTGCTGTTGCCTACCCCCTATTGCTTGTTCCATATACATCATTAACCTATGATGTCATTGGTAGAGGTTGGAGGGCAGCAGAAATGCGGATTGAGTACATAGTGGTGAAAGAAATCTTTCTGAATGTTGGTAGGATCGTATCAATTTTGTTATTTTTAGTTGCGATTACCATGTTTAACCAAGAAAAAAGTATGCCGTTTTTGCTTCTTTTAATTGGGAGTGGTCATACACTCATTTACTTCTTTATACGGAAAATTAAATTTTCTTATGCATAAATGCTTATTTAAACTCTTGATATTTACCAATAGAAATATCCCTGCCTTTCCTATAAAATAAGAGGGTATGTAAATTTATCTAACCCTTAAGTAGGAAGGCGGGGGGAACTTGGGGAAAAAGAAAAAGAAAAAGAAACAAGTATCATTTCGATTGAATTTACTGTTTTTTTCAGTGTTTATTTTATTCTCGATGCTTGTTTTAAGACTTGGCGTCGTTCAGATTGTGTATGGGGAGGATTACAAACGGGAAATTGAGCGAACAGAAGATGTTACTGTCAATAGTCCTGTCCCAAGAGGTAAAATGTACGATAGGAACATGAAAACAATTGTTGATAATACAGCTAGTGCTGCGATTACTTATACGAGAAGTCAAGGAACTAGTACGCAACAAATGCTCAAAGTAGCCGAAAAACTAGCGAAATTAATTGATAAGAACACCGATGATGTAAGGGAACGGGATAAAAAGGATTACTGGATGATCCTGAATCCAGAACGCGCGGAGGAAAAAATTACTGAAGAAGAATGGGATTTGTATTACGAGAAAGAGTTGAGTGATCGTGAACTATATAATCTTCAGTTGGAACGAATATCAGAAACAGATTTGAATCAATTAACGGAGCAAGATTTAGAAATTCTCGCTATTTATCGGGAAATGAATAGCGGCTATGCGCTTACACCTCAAATCGTTAAAAAAGAAGTCTCTCCTAAAGAGTATGCCGCTGTTAGTGAAAATTTAGAACAGCTGCCTGGTGTGGATACAACGACGGATTGGGAACGTGATTATCCATTAGGTTCTACATTAAAGACTGTTTTAGGGAAAGTTACTGAATCAGATGAAGGACTTCCACGTGAAAGGTTAGATTATTTCCTTTCAAGAGGTTATAGTCGCAATGATCGTGTTGGAAAAAGTTATTTAGAGCTTCAATATGAAGATGTACTACATGGTCAGAAAGCTAGAGTAAAAAATATTACCGACAAAGCTGGGAATGTTTTGGATACGGTAGTTATTAGCGATGGTGAAAGAGGAAAAGACCTAGTCCTTGCGATTGATATGGATTTGCAAATGGCGGTTGAGAAGATTATAGAAGAGGAATTATTAAAAGCAAAACAACAGTCGGGAACTCGCCTGCTTGATCGTGCTTTTGTTGTTTTAATGGACCCTCATACAGGGGAAGTATTAACAATGGCTGGAAAGCAAATTGTTAGAGACGAACAAACTGGCAGAAATGTCATGCAGGATTTTGCACTTGGGAATATTACAACGTCATATACGGTAGGATCTTCTGTAAAAGGGGCAACCGTTTTAACAGGTTTAAGTACGGGAGCAATTACCCCCAATACTACGTTTCATGATACCCCGATTGTGATTAAAGGAACACCACCTAAAAGCTCATGGAGAGCTGGACTTGGTACGTTGGACTATAGAAATGCTTTAAAAGTATCTTCAAACGTTTATATGTATAGAACGGCTATAAATGTAGGAGGCGGTGTCTACCGTTACAACCAGCCGCTTTCTCTTAACACTGGAGCTTTTGATACATTTAGAAATTCATTTGCTCAGTATGGTCTGGGAGTGCGAACAGGAATTGACCTTTCAAACGAAATGGCCGGTTTTAAAGGAATGGACCAGCGACCGGGTTTATTGCTAGACTTTTCAATTGGGCAGTATGATACGTATACAACAATGCAGTTAGCTCAATATGTTTCGACCATCGCGAATGGTGGGAATCGAATTCAGCCGCGGATGGTAAAGGAAATCCGTGAACCAGTTATGGACAATACGGATGTTGGCGGTATAATTAAGCAATTTGAACCTGCCGTCCTTAACAAAATTGATGCCCAACCAGAATGGGTGGCTGGTGTTCAGGAAGGATTCCGCCGGGTAATGCAAGATCCAGGTGGGACCGCTTATCGCATGTTTGCGAGTGCATCATACAGACCAGCTGGGAAAACGGGTACAGCACAAGCTTATTATGATGGACCTGAACGAAGTAAGTTTAATAGCGCACCTGAAGTAATGAACTTAAGTCTTGTTGGTTATGCTCCTTATAATAATCCTGAAGTAGCAATATCCGTCATGGTTCCATGGGCATATGAAGGGCGAAGTGGTCATACAGCCAATAATGCGATTGGCCGCCGGGTACTGGATACGTATTTTGAGTTGAAAAAGACAAGACAAACACAACCAGAAGAATCGACACAAACAGAGATAGAAGCAGAAAGCAACTAAATAAGGATGTTGACGAAGATCAATGATTGAACTGTCTCAAATTGAGGCAGTTTTTTTTATTAGTGTTACCTTGCTTCGACAAATTTACACATATTTCACGTTAATTTACACAAGCTTTACAATCTGTTCATTCCACCTTAAAAAAAGGGGTGTATTCTTTTACTTGTAGGACAAAACAAAGAAAATTCTTAGGGGGAATTACAAAATGAAAAGCTTGAAAAAATTCAGCATACTAGCACTGTTATTAGCAGTTGCCTTATTTGCCGCGGCATGTGGGGGCGGACAATCAGCTACCGAAGAAGATGGAACTAATGAAGGTGGCGCAGATGAAGGAACGACGGAAGAAACGTCCGAATTAGAAGGAAGCGTAGTAATAGATGGTTCTGGTACAGTGTATCCGTTCATGGCTAAAATGGCAGAAAATTATATGGATCAACAAGACGGTGTTTCTGTTGAAGTAAGCCGCGCTGGTACATCTGCAGGGTTCCAAAAGTTTTTAGTTGAAAATGGGACAGATTACAACAACGCTTCTCGTGAAATTAAAGATGAAGAATTAGCTACTGCTGAAGATTTAGGGCTTGAAGTACAAGAATTAAAAGTTGCGTTAGATGGTTTGACATTCGTTATTAATAAAGAAAATGACTGGGCTACAGAATTAACTGAACAAGAACTCATTGACATTTTCTTAGGAACTGCTGGAAAAGAAAAATGGTCTGATGTTCGTCCAGAATTCCCAGATGAAGAAATTAAAACTTATGGTCCAAATGAAAACCACGGAACGTATGAATTTTTCTTCGAAAATATTCTTGATAAACAAGATTTAGTTGATAGTGTTAACCTTCAACAAGACTACTCAGTTCTAGTTGACCTAGTGTCAAAAGATAAAAATGGAATTGCATTCTTTGGTTATGGATATTACGCAAGCAATACAGATAAGTTAACAGCTGTAAAAGTTGACTTTGGAAACGGTCCAATTGAGCCTTCATTAGATACAATTGCCGAAGATGGTGACTATGCACCATTCACTCGTCCTGTGTTCACTTATTTGAATGTAGACAATGCGAAAACAAAACCACAAGTATTAGATTATGCGATTTATACAATGGAAAATGCGGCAACAGTTGCTTCTGAAACAGGTTTTGCACCACTTGCTGAAGATCAAATTAAAGCTTCAATTGATACATTAAATTCATTTAAATAATTATTAATTATTAGGAATCTTAGTCTATCTTAAAATAGATGAGAAGAAAATCTTCTCATCTATTGCCTTTTTAGATTGTAAATGCCCACCTTTGTTTATTAATAAGGGTGAAAGGAGTTAACGAGCTTGAATACTACGACGGGTCAAAGTAAATTGAATGTCCGTGATTTAATAGATGAAAAGAAAAAGACAAAAAGCATTAGGAATGTTTTTGAAAAACTAATTCCATCGATTCTGTTAGTAATCGCCTCTGTTTCCATTTTAACGACGATTGGAATTATCTTGACACTTATTACAGAAACGGTCCTCTTTTTTCAAGACGTTCCATTTCTTAGCTTTTTTACTGGTACGGAGTTAAAACCGTTAGGACAAAATGCTGTATTTGGAATATTACCATTATTAACCGGAACCGTTATTTCAACCATCATTGCTATGTTTGTGGCAATTCCAATCGGATTAATGACGGCGATTTATTTGAGTGAGTATGCGTCTGAAAAAGCACGAAGAGTATTGAAGCCGATTCTAGAAATACTTGCTGGTATTCCGACGATTGTGTATGGTTTCTTTGCCTTTACTTTTATGACCCCATTGTTAAGGTCATTTATTCCAGGTTTGGAACCGACGAACATTCTTAGTCCTGGGATTGTAATGGGAATCATGATTATACCAATGGTTGCTTCACTATCTGAGGATGCGATGAATTCAGTGCCAAATGCAATGCGTGAAGGAGCATTAGCTTTAGGGTCAACTAAACTTGAAGTTACAATTAAAGTCGTCATTCCTGCTGCCATTTCTGGCATCATTGCTTCATTTGTTCTAGGCATTTCGCGTGCAATCGGTGAAACGATGATTGTAACAATTGCAAGCGGAAGCTCGAAAAATTTCACATTTGATGTTACCCAATCGATGCAAACAATGACTGCTTATATTGTAGAAGTTTCTGGAGGGGAAGCGGCAGCAGGAACAACTTTATTCCATAGCCTTTATGCCGTCGCATTTACTTTGTTTGTGTTCACATTCATTATGAATATGGTTGCTCAATATATTTCTCGCAAATTTAGGGAGGAATATTAATTATGAAGCATATTGATAACAATTTAGTTCAGAAGAAAATGGGATCTAGGTTAATTCAGAATAATTTAGCGAAATTTTTATTTTTACTAGCAACACTTTTCGGTCTATTTGTTTTAGTTGTGCTTATTTATCGTGTTATTCGTGATGGTGCTGGTTGGATTGATTTTAATTTTCTTACAAACCGATTATCTACCGACCCAGAAAAGGCTGGGATTATGGGGGCGATCTTAGGAACGTTCTGGTTAATGGTTGTCGTAGCTCCGGTAACAATGATTTTAGGGATTGGTACAGCGATTTATTTAGAAGAGTATGCCAAAAAAGGTCGTATCCAATCAATGATTCAAACGAATATTGCAAACTTAGCAGGGGTCCCGTCCGTTGTATTTGGTCTTTTAGGGTTAACGATCTTTGTAAGAGGGATTGAGTTAGGTAACGTTGTATTAGCAGGGGGATTGACTATGGCCCTGCTAGTTTTACCGGTGGTTGTTGTTGCTGCCCAAGAGGCGGTTCGTGCAGTTCCACAATTTTTACGTGAAGCTTCCTATGGCATGGGTGCAACAAAATGGCAAACCATTAAAAATGTTGTATTACCAGCTGCTTTACCTGGGATATTAACGGGGACAATTTTAGCACTTTCCCGGGCGATTGGTGAAACAGCTCCGCTTATCGTCATTGGAATACCCGCATTATTAATTCCATTTCCTGAAGGGATTTTCGATAAGTTTACGATTCTCCCTGTACAGATATATTATTGGACGCTAGATTCTGCCTTAGTAGCAGAGTATACGAATTTAGCGGCTGCAACAATTGTGATTTTATTAATTGTTTTGTTCTTAATGAATTCAATTGCGATTTATATTCGCAACAAATTCCAAAAGAGGTTCTAGGATCGGGGGGTATAAAGAATGGCAGTATTAACAACTGAAAATAAAAATACGATGGTTCATGTTTCTACTTCAATTGAGGAGGCTACTGAATCAGTGGCAACAAATAGAATTGTCTATGATACAAAGGATTTAAATCTATGGTACGGGAATGATCATGCGTTAAAAAATATTAATCTTTCTGTCTATGAGAATGAAGTAACGGCTATTATCGGACCGTCTGGATGTGGGAAATCAACTTATATTAAAACGTTGAACAGGATGGTTGAATTAATTCCAGTCGTAAAGATTTCTGGGGAAATTTTGTATCGCGAAAAAAATATTCTTGATAGCAACTATAAAGTAGAAGATTTAAGAACAAAGGTAGGGATGGTTTTCCAAAAGCCAAACCCATTTCCTAAGACTATTTTTGAAAATGTTGCTTATGGTCCTAAAATTCATGGAATCAGGGATAAAAAGCTCCTAAATGAGATTGTTGAGAAAAGTTTAAGGGGAGCTGCTATCTGGGACGAAGTGAAGGATCGTTTAAATGAAAATGCGTACGGACTTTCAGGCGGACAACAACAACGTCTATGTATTGCTCGTGCATTAGCAATTGAACCTGATGTTATTTTAATGGATGAACCAACATCTGCACTAGATCCCATTTCTACATTAAAAGTCGAAGAGCTTGTTCAAGAATTGAAAAAAGACTTTAGTATTATTATTGTCACACATAATATGCAGCAAGCTGCGAGAATTTCAGACAAAACGGCCTTCTTTCTCAGTGGTGAAGTTGTTGAGTTTAATCAAACAAACAAAATCTTTTCAAATCCTTCAGATAAGCGTACCGAAGATTACATTACGGGGCGATTCGGATAATAGGCAAATAAAGTTACCTAAGAAATAATGGAGATCCGGTATTATAAAGTGGAAGGAGAAAGTATCGATGGTTGTAAGAGAAAGATTTGAAGAGGAACTATCAGAACTTCAAAATAAATTGATTGAGTTAGGAGGCCTTTCTGCAGAGGCGCTGACGAAAGCGTTAGTAGCTCTAGAGGCTCTAGATGTTGACTTAGCTTTAGAAATTATTGAAGATGATAAAAAGGCAAATATGTTGGAAGAAGAAATTGATGATTTTGCGATTATGCTAATTGCAAAACAGTCGCCGGTTGCAATCGATTTACGGCGAATTATTGTAGGAATTAAAATTGCTAATGATGTGGAACGAATAGCAGATTATGCAGTTAATATTGCCAAATCAGCGATTCGCATTGGAAATCAACCGCTCGTTAAGCCAATTGAACATATTAAGGAAATGCATAAGCTTACGTTAGAAATGCTGTCTTTATCAATTGAAGCCTACGGAGAAGAGGATTTAACAAAGGCTAAGAGAGTGGCTGAATTAGATGACCAAGTCGATGCATTATACGGACAGACGATTAGAGATTTACTTCAATTAAATCAAACAAAACCTGATTTTATAGCCCAAATCACTCAGTTATCATTTGTTTGCCGTTATCTTGAACGTGCTGCTGATCATACAACAAATATTGCTGAACATGTGTTTTACCTTGTAAAGGGCAAACGGTATGATTTAAATAATTAAAAACCTACTAGCATTTCCACATGAAAAGTGCTATTATAGAAAAGTCGTATGAACGAAACAGGTTATGTTTGGAGGGAAATTACATGCGTGTAAATATTACGTTAGCGTGCACAGAGTGCGGAGACCGTAACTATATTTCTAAAAAAAATAAGCGTAATAATCCAGATCGTTTAGAGCTAAAAAAATATTGCTCTAGAGAAAAGCGTGCAACAGTGCATCGCGAAACAAAATAAGCAGTATCGGGAACTATCCCGGCTGCTTTTTTTTATACTAAAAAAATAGTAAAGGGGAGGAGAATTTAACTTATGGAACGGAAGAATCAGTTTCGAAAGACCATGAAGAATAGGCTGGATTCCTTAACTTCCTCTCTTTATGAAGATCTTTCGAACGAAATAACGAGGCAGCTATTCAAAGATAAAAGTTGGCAAAATGCGAAAACAATTGGGATAACCATTTCACGAAAACCTGAAGTCGATACGTATAAAATTATTCAGATGGCATGGGATCAGGGAAAAAGAGTTGCCGTCCCAAAATGTATTCCAAGTTCACGAGCAATGGAATTTCGGTTAATTACAACATTTTCACAGCTTGAAATTGTGTATTCACAATTATATGAACCGAAAGTATCAGAAACGGTTGAAATTGACGGAAGCGATCTAGATCTCCTTATTGTACCTGGATTAGCTTTTACAAAGGAGGGCTTCAGGATTGGCTTTGGAGGGGGATACTATGATCGCTATTTAACGCATTTTCAAGGAGAGACTTTGAGTTTAGCGTTCAGCATGCAGTTGGTGGCAGAGCTTCCAATTGAAATTCATGATGTGCCTGTTTCAAAAATTATTACTGAAGAAGGGGTATTTATAAGTGGAGATTAATATATTCTTTCTTTTTTTATTAATCGCCATTACGTCTGTAATTGCCTGGCGATTTCGATTATTAAGTCTCTCAGGTGCAGCTGCTGCAATGATTACGGGCTCTTGTATTGCCATCGGATTTGGAATGGAAGGGCTCGTTCTCATAGGTGTGTTTTTTCTAAGTTCAAGCATATTATCTAAGGTTAAAAGAAGGAAAAAAAGATTTTTGGATGATATACATGAAAAGGGCTCGACTCGTGATTGGGCTCAAGTAGCTGCAAACGGAGGAGTAGCTGCATTAATCGGTATTTTAGCTGTTTTTTATGATTCGGTAATTGTTACGATTGCATTTGCAATTTCACTTGCAGCATCAAACTCTGATACATGGGCATCAGAAATTGGGTCTTTAAGCAAACAACGTCCTTATTCGGTAAAAACTTTTACAAAAGTGGATGTAGGTACTTCTGGAGCAATAAGTCTTCTTGGAACAATAGCTGGATTTTTCGGTGCGCTGCTTATTGCTGTTACGGCTATGATTCTTTTTCAGTTGGAAGTTGTAGCTTTATTATTTATTTTGTTATTTGGCTTTTTTGGAATGGTCGTTGATACGCTTATCGGTGCGTATTTTCAGGCAGAGTATAAGTGCCCTCATTGTGGAAATACGATTGAAAGTCCAACCCATTGTGGCAGGGAAGTAGTTTTAGTTAAAGGAATCAATTGGCTGAGAAATGATTTCGTTAACTTCATTTCATGTATAACCGCTGTCTTGTTTGGAATCATTTTATATAAATGAAAATTATTTTAATGAAAACAAAAGGTTCGGGGGAACTTATTTTTAGATGATTGTTAAACAGGAGGATATATCAATGAAAAGAAATCGTGTAAATCGAGTGGTACTTATCGGAACAGGAGCGGTCGGCTCTAGCTATGCGTTCGCAATGTTAAATCAAGGCGTGGCTGAGGAACTTGTTTTAATTGATTTAAACAAGGAAAAGTCTGAGGGCGATGCGATGGATTTAAACCATGGAATGCCATTTGCTCCAGCACCGACGAAAATATGGTTTGGGGACTATAGTGATTGTCAATATGCGGATATCGTTGTCATATGTGCCGGGGCCAACCAAAAGCCAGGTGAAACAAGATTGGACTTGGTTGAAAAAAATACTGCTATCTTCAAGGGAATCGTCGGTGAGGTAATGAACAATGGTTTTGATGGGATTTTTATCGTTGCCACTAACCCGGTTGATATTCTTACATACGCTGTTTGGAAGTTTTCAGGTTTACCGAAAGAACGAGTGATTGGTTCAGGGACGATTCTTGATACTGCTCGTTTTCGATTTTTGTTAGGAGATTATTTTAATATTGATACAAGAAATGTTCATGCGTATATTATTGGTGAGCATGGGGACACAGAATTACCGGTTTGGAGCCATGCAGACATTGGCGGAAAGCCGATTAAAAAAATCATCGACGAACGGGAAGAATATACAAAGGAAGATCTTGAAGAAATCTTTGTTAATGTTCGAGATGCAGCCTACCATATAATTGAAAGAAAGGGAGCAACTTATTATGGAATCGCCATGGGTCTTGTTCGACTTACAAAGGCGATATTACAAAATGAAAATTCGATCTTAACTGTTTCTGCTTATCTTAATGGCGAATATAACCATGATGATATTTATATTGGCGTTCCAGCAATTGTCAATAGAGATGGGATTAGAGAGGTATTGGAGTTTTCATTAGATGAGGTCGAGAAGGAAAAATTTGCCCATTCGGTTAAAGTATTAAAAGGCATAAAAGAAACTATATTTGATTGAAATGTGAAAACCGTTCATAAACTGGACGGTTTTTTCTAATTTTAAGGATAAAAGTTCTCTTCCTGCAACAACATATGAATGGAGGGATGAAAATGGTAAAAAGAGCGTTATCAATTGTCATATTAGCTTTTACTGGTTATTATATTTATCAAAATCGATATCGAGTGATGAATCGTATATTAGGGAATGCAATCCTGAGGAGGTTTGCGGTTCGTTCCTTAATGGGCATCCCTGGTGTTCGTGATCGAATGATGAAAACGATTTTCACAGGCCCTTCCGATGTAAAAGACCTTTAATAGGGTCTTTTTTTTATGGATGATGTCATTGTTCCATGTGGGGTCGGTTTTTCTTAGTACGTTTAATAGAATAAATACGGGTACTTATTTATAATGATTATATGAATAGAAGGAAGAGGGGGATTTGAGTTTGAAGGAGGAGTATTTATTTTGGAGGACGGCCTATTTTTTAATCGTAAAGCGAGAATATAGAATAATCCAGCTCTCAAAAGACCAGCGAGAGCTATGGTTAGAAAACATGGAAAATAAAGAAGCACAAATTGTTCGTCTTTTTTTTCATCAGCTTGATTGGACCAATTGGTTATTACGTGATATTGAGGTTGTTGCAAAGAATGTTGAACAAATCCGACGTGAGAATATAAAAGGAAATTTAAGTGTACTTAATTTGTATTTCTCTGCGTATCCCCCAGTTGACGACTATGAACAGTGGGTTGCTGACCCTTATATAGAACCTCTTAAAGAAAAAATTAAAGTTACAAGTAAAATTATCGAAAGTGTAAACAGTGGAGAATCTCTACGAAGGATAGAAAATTTATTCGGGGAGAGGTTTGAAGTTGACGAAGAATGGCCACATGAAAATAAGACGGATGAATATAGAAGGAAGGCATTAATAACAGCAAATGAGAGAGAAAAAGCAGAAAAGCAAATTTTTCATGCAGCAAAACCATTTTTTAGTTATATTTTCCTGACGGTACAAGTCATCATCTTTTTCTTAATGGAAATGAAAGGGAGTAGTACAGATACCACTACTTTAATTGAATTTGGGGCGAAATTTAATCCGCTAATTTTAGAAGGGGAATGGTGGAGATTTTTTACTCCGATTTTTATTCATATCGGCTTCCTTCATTTGCTCATGAACTCTTTAGCTTTGTATTATTTAGGACCATTGGTTGAACGAATTTTTGGAAATCACCGTTTTCTTTTCATATACTTGCTTGCTGGTTTTGGTGGTTCTTTAGCAAGTTTTATTTTTAGTGTGAATTTGTCTGCTGGCGCCAGTGGTGCTATT
The DNA here is from genome assembly GCF_016879755.1 of Bacillus sp. B15-48. GTDB lineage: Bacteria > Bacillota > Bacilli > Bacillales > Cytobacillaceae > Mesobacillus_B. The sequence goes on along the minus strand of NZ_WOFU01000002.1, from coordinate 549,856 downwards.
TTTGGTCTTTTTGGTGCATTGCTTTACTTTGGGGTTGTTTTTCCACAACTGTTTTTTCGTTCGATGGGAATGAACATCCTTATTGTCCTTGCTATTAATTTAGTGTTTGGTTTTACTGTACCTGGAATTGACAACGCAGGCCATATTGGAGGCTTGATAGCAGGATTTGCTGCTGCAGGGATTGTCCACTTCCCTAAAAGGAAACGAGTGATTCGTCAAGGCTCCTACCTTGTAGCAACTGCGGTGATTATCATCGGATTAATCCAATTTGGCTTTAATCATAGTGAAGCAGTCGTTAATGAACAATCGATCTTAATCTTAGCTCAAAAATACATACAAGATGAAGAATATGATGATGCTTATCGCGTTCTGACTCATTATAAAAACAATGAATCACCCGAAATTCTATTTATGCTTTCATTTACAGAAATAAAAAGGGACCAACTTGACCGTGCAAAAACGAATCTTTATCATGTCATTCAACTTAAACCTGACTTTCATGAAGCATACTATAATCTCGCATTGGTTTATCTTGAACAAGAGGACTTTGTAAAGGCAAATGAATATGCTAAAAAAGCATTGCAACTAGAGCCGGGAAATCAAGCATATAATGAATTGCTCGACAATATTACTGCTTACTTAGAAAGAATTGGATTATAAGTTTTAACGCCTCATCTTTTGGTTCAGAATTTAATTAACTTTCTTGTCATTTATTGTTGCACGCCCCAAACCATTATTCATAGAAATAAACCTTTTGATAATGGAAGTTTCGCTTTATTTCATGAAGTATGATTTTTTGGAAGTGTGGCAATGATGGGGAAGGATAAGGAAAAAAATGGTTAGTTAAAGATGAACAAGATTTTCGAGGTGGATTATGGATACAATAAAACATCCTGTGCAAGCTGATTTAAAGCATAATATTGCTTATTTAAAAGAGTCATTAGGGGTTGAAAAAAGTTTTGACGTGATTCAGCTCGATTTGGAATATGCCGAAAAAGAAATGGCGATGTTTTTGATTGATGGGTTTGCAAAAGATGATATTTTACATTTGTTAATGAAGTTTTTAGCGAAGTTAGAGCCAGCCGCTCTTGAGCCGGATACTTTAAAAAAACTTGTCCGTACGTACATTCCATATGTTGAAGTCGAGATGACAGACGATTTAGATGACGTTACAGAAAAGGTTCTTTCTGGACCGACTGCATTACTAGTTGAAGGGTTAACATCAGCCATCATAATTGATGCTCGTGAATATCCAGTGAGAGGACCTGAAGAGCCTGATACGGAGAGGGTCGTTAGGGGATCACGTGATGGGTTTGTAGAAACGCTTGTTTTTAATGCTACGTTAACAAGAAGACGAGTTAGGGACCGGACGTTACGAATGGAATATATGCAAGTAGGCCGTAGGTCAAAAACAGATGTGGTCGTTTGTTATATTGAAGATATTGCGAATCAAAGCATGGTTACGAAAATAAAAGATTCAATTGCGAAAATAGATACAGATGGACTACCGATGGGTGAGAAGACGATCGAAGAGTTTATTATGGGGAAACATTGGAATCCATATCCTAATGTCAGGTATACTGAACGCCCAGATACGGCGGCTGTTCATTTATATGAAGGTCATGTAATTATAATGGTCGATGGATCGCCGAGCGTCTTAATCACACCAACAACTTTTTGGCATCATATGCAGCATGCCGAGGAGTATCGTAATAAACCGTTAGTTGGTGCCTATTTGCGATTAGTACGGTATATTTTAGTCTGGGCATCGATTTTTTTACTGCCGATTTGGTACTTACTTGCTGCGAATCCAGAGTTGTTGCCAGAGCAGTTTTCGTATATCGGGATTAATGACCCCGGAAAGATTCCGTTGTTTCTCCAATTTTTAATAATTGAGATTGGTTTAGATGGACTCAGAATGGCAGCTATTCATACACCGACAGCATTAGCGACCGCTCTTGGTCTTGTAGCTGCATTAATGATCGGGCAAGTGGCTGTTGAAGTCGGGCTACTGACAAATGAAGTCATTTTGTATTTTTCAATTGCTGCTATCGGTACGTTTGCAACACCGAGTTATGAAATGAGCTTGGCGAATCGTTTAGCAAGGCTGTTCCTACTTATTGCGACAGCTATGTTTGGTTTATATGGATTAGTCATCGGAATCGTGCTCTTTATTTTGTTCCTTGCGAGAATGAATTCATTTGGAATTCCTTATTTATGGCCGTTTCTTCCGTTTAATTATAGAGCCTTTCGTGACGTTTTGTTTCGCGCGCCTATCCCATTAAAAAACCGACGTCCAAAAGTATTACATACAAAGGATCCTGATCGTTAAACATAAAGCGGTGCTTGTTAACATATTAGGTATCGATTATACTTTTTAATGTAAATATGTTCACAGTGAGAGGGAATACATTGAAAACAATATACGATATCCAACAACTATTAAAAAGCTACGGAACAATCATTTATCTCGGAAATCGACTTGACGACTTGGAAATGATGGAAATGGAAATAAGAGATTTATATCATACGCAATTATTAGATGAGTCAGAATTTAGAACTGCGATTTTATTGTTACGCCGTGAAATCAGACTTGAAAAGGAAAAGAGAGAGAGATAAGGGGAAAAGGAAATGACAGAAAAGGTGATGATTGGTGTTGATATAGGTGGCACGACAACGAAAATTGCCTATATTGATATTAAAGGGAAAATCGTTGAAAAGTGGGAGATTCCGACAGATCTATCCTCAAGCGGGAAGAATATCGTTCCAAACATTACGAAAGAGATTAAATGTAAACTTGATGATCTAGAGAAAAATAAAGAAAAGATTTTAGGAATTGGTGTTGGTGCACCTGGACCAGTAAATACGATAGATGGTACAGTACTAGAAGCAATTAACCTTGGCTGGAAGGGAAAGTATCGGTTGAAGGATGAATTGGAGCTAGGAACTTCCATACCGGTTATTGTAGACAATGATGCCAATTGTGCTGCGTTAGGAGAGATGTGGCAGGGAGCCGGAAAAGGTGGAAAGGACCTTGTTTGCGTCACACTCGGAACAGGAGTTGGTGGTGGTGTCATAGCCAATGGGGATATTGTGCAAGGAATGAATGGCGCAGCAGGTGAGATTGGGCATATTAGCTCCATGCTCGAAGGAGGAGCAGCATGCAATTGTGGAAAAAGGGGCTGTTTAGAAACGCTTGCCTCTGCAACAGGAATTGTACGACTTGCCCATGAACAACTGAAAAACACTGAGAAACAGTCAGGAAAGCTTTATAGTCGATATGTCGCCAACGGTCAAGTGAATGCTAAAGATGTCTTTGATACAGCTAGAGAAGGAGATCATGTTTCGATTAAAATTATTGAAACGGTCACCTATTATCTTGGTGTTGCCCTAGCGAACGTCGCTAATATTTTAAACCCTGAAAAGATTATTATTGGTGGTGGTGTTTCTAAAGCAGGTGAGACACTTCTTAAACCGTTATCGAAGGAATTCATTAACCATTGTTTTTCGCGAGGTGCAAATTCTACGAAGCTTGCTCTTGCGGCCTTAGGAAATGATGCGGGTGTGATTGGTGCTGCTTGGCTAGTGAAAAATAAATTAAATAGGTTCGATTCCTAATTGGATAAAAGGAGGAAGTTATTATTACTTCCTTTTTTCTTTGGCCACATCTAATTACAATGTTTTTTTAAAAAATTTGAAACATTTTCCTTTCATTTACGTAATTTTATACAGTAGGAAGGTGGGGAGGAAGTGAAAGGCTGGTTAAATTGTTACATAGGTAATAGTAAAAACTTTGTTATATTCATATTATTAATAGCGATTATTATTCTTTCGGGTTGTATAAAAGAAAAGACCTCTCACCCTCAACCAAGCTTAAATCATGACTTTCAGTACGATAAAGAAACTCCAGGTGCAAAAGAAATATTTCCAATTACGAATATGCAAGGGGTATTTTCAGAGGTATCTGGATGGATTGATAACGAAAGGATTTTATACGTAATGAATCGTAGTGAAGGTTCTTTTATACATATGTATCATTTATCAACAGGTGAAAGTGAGTTATTATACGAAAGTGAGTATCCCATCGTTAACACAATGATTAGCCCAACAAAGGACCAAGTATTAATTCATTCATCCCCTTCAAGTTATGTAGGAGAAATTAAGATTATTTCAATAGATGGGGTGCTTTTGTATGAAACGCGAGTCGATTCATTTGAATTGGAATTTTCGTGGAATCAAGAAAATGAAAATGAAATCCTTGTAACGGCCTTTTATGAGGATTGGACTTTTTCTAGCTTCATTCTTAATAGTAAGGAGCAGAATATCATTGAAATTGAGTTATCCCAGCCATTTATTCTTTGGCCAGTGGAGGATGACATTTTATATCTTAATTGGGATACGTCCGATCTAACTCTTCACGCAGCGCTTGTGAAGGAATCAATTACTTACGGTGAAAAGCAAGAAATTGTTTCCTCAGCTCACTTTATTGACTCTTCAAGAGATTTTATTATCGCTGTCCAAACGAACATACGTGAGCCCGAGAATGCTATGTATACAATTTTTAATAAAGAATTTGAACAAGTTTCCTTGTTTAAAGTGAATCAATTGTCGCAGTTCTCAGGTTGGCTCGTTCCTTATTTCGACTTAATTGATAGCAAACAAATAATTCTCCAATTTCGACCACAGTCAAGTGGTGACGCTGATTTATATATGAATGGATTTAGGTTAATAGAGTTTTCTCTGATGGATGGGCAAGAAGAGGTGGTTTTTTCTGATCTAGAGAATGCACCAATTTCTTGTTCACCTAATGGTGGATTGTGTCTGTATGGATACCAGTTTGAAAAACTAATTGATGTAAAACAAAAGAATATTATTGATCTAATTGAAAACAAGTGAGAAGGGAAATAGGAATATATTCGTGCATATATAAAAAGGACCGTATTTACGGTCCTTTTTAAGTGAATTAATGAGCTATTGGATATCCGGAGTAAATAATGGTCATGATTGTAAACCAGCCAAAGACTAGAAGAGTTCCTCCACCAAAAATAATCCCAAGTATGTTTTTGTTTTTTAGTGCACTGAATGTACCATACAATGATAGCAATGTTACTAATGCAAAAATAATAACTAAACCCATGGAAATCCCCCCTTTTAAATATATGATTAAGCATTACTTTGTGAAGTAGTCCAATAAGCAAATCCTTATGTAGACGCTATCTTATATTCGATACTATTTTATAGGTTTTTTTTCCATTTGTCGAGGTCTAAAAAATTGGTCTCACATTTATAGGCACTTGCAATCCCTTTTATTAACGGCTCTAGTTGATTATCAATGAAGAATATTTCTTGGGAATCTGTACAGAGACTGTAGATTAAATGTTCATTTATTTGTAGTTTGGCCATTTTACTTTGGTTAAGATCATCTCCAAATAGAGTGAAAGCGGAAATACAATCTTTGTATAGATATGTCCATTTCTCTCCGTTAAATCCGTAATCAAAAAAACATTCTCCTTCTGTCCCTTTATTTGCCATTAGGAGTGGATGAACTTCTTCAAATAAGTTTGCTTCTATTAATAGGTTTTTTGCTTCATTTGCAACCGTGCTATTCTTATAAATATACATAGATTCATGGTTTTCAAAAACCTCTAAAGAGGAAGTTAGCATTTGATGAAATTCTGGAATACTAGAAGCAAGGGAGTTTGCTTCAACACCGTATACGGTATACATTAGGATGCCCCTCCTTATCAAAAAACTTAATTCTTTACAATGAATAGTGTAAAATAGGAAGAGTATAAAAATCAACTAAATAATTGGAGGTGTTTTTGGATTATGAAATGGTATCCATTGCCACTAGGGCCTTTGCAAACAAACTGTTATATCATCTCAGATCAAAATAATCATTGCCTTATTGTCGATCCTGGTGAAGAGCCTGAGAAAATAAAAAAATACATAGATGGAAAAAAGTTAAAGCCAATTGCGATTTTATTAACCCATGCTCATTTTGATCATATTGGTGCGGTCGATGCGATTAGAGATGGGTTTTCTATTCCTGTATATATTCATAAAAAGGAAAAGGACTGGCTTCGGGACCCTGCTTTAAACGGTTCTAATTCATTTTTACCAGGTCAAACAATCTCTGTGAGACCAGCTGACTATTTAATTCAGAATGAGCAGGAAATGACGCTCGAAGCGTTCACTATTCAGGTATTTGAAACGCCTGGTCATTCACCTGGGAGTGTGTCCTTTTACTTTGCAGAAGGTGGGTTTGTTGCTTCGGGTGATGCTTTATTTCAATTTAGTATTGGCAGAACGGATTTGCGTGGTGGAAACCATGCAGAGCTGTTAAAAAGTATACATGAAAAGCTTCTTATCCTTCCAGAAGATACGATTGTTTTGCCTGGGCATGGACCGGCAACGACAATTGGCCAGGAAATGGATGCAAATCCCTTTTTAAATGGTTATTAAAGAGAAAAGACCCTTCGAAAATGAAGGGTTTTTCTTAAGTTGTAATTGGGCTCTTTTTACGATGTAACACCATAAACACCACGTCAATAGTAAAAAGGTTGGAGAAATAATGCTAACATACATAGAAGATTTTATTAAAAGGAAACCCAAAAAAAGAATAAGTTATGCGGAGTATATGGATTTGGTGCTGTACGATCCTGAATATGGTTATTATATGAAGAATGACATGAAAATAGGTCGAGAAGGGGACTTTATTACAACAAGCAATTTCTCTGATATTTATGGGAAATTGGTTGCTAAATGGTATGCTGGATTCCGTCATAAATTCAATTTGCCAGCAGCTATATGTGAAATTGGTGGTGGGAATGGCCGTTTTGCTAAAGCTTTTTTAGATGGGTGGAGTCAATATTCTTCATCGCCAATTTCATATACACTAATCGAAACAAGCGCTTATCACCGAAAATTACAATCAGAAGAGCTAAACGGGTTTAAAGATGTAGTTCAGTATAAAGAACTTGGCGAACTTGGTGCTTTTCATGGCCTAATATTTTCGAATGAATTATTTGATGCCCTTCCTGTCCATGTAATTGAAAAACGAGATGGAGAGTTGTTTGAGGTGATGATCACGTATTGTGAGGGTGGCCTGTCAGAAGTTTTAATCCCATTAGAGAGGGAAGATATAAAAGCGTTTGTTCATGTACATAGACTTACTCTTAGTAACGGGCAGAGAATAGAAATTCCACTTGAGATGGAGAATGTAATAAAAACCATCAGTCAATCGTTAGTGAAGGGAATCGTCATTACTGTTGATTATGGTTATACGAAAAATGAGTGGAAGGCACCAGCCAGGAAGGATGGAAGTTTAAGAGGATATTATTCACATCAGATGTATCGGGATATTCTGCAATTTCCAGGGAGAATGGATATTACTAGTCATGTTCACTTTGATGCACTCATTGAACAGGGAGAAAAATATGGGTTGGGCTTTATCGAAAAACATAGACAAGATGAATTTTTTCTGAAACTAGGAATTCTTGATGAATTACAAGAAAACGATGATTCTAATCCTTTTTCAGAAAAAAGCAAACAGAACCGAGCGATCCGAAACTTAATTATCCCGGGTGGAATAAGCAGTGCTTTTCATGTCATCATCCAAGAAAAAGCGATAGATGCTTGTGACCAAGCTTTTTGGTGAAACAAAAAAACGATGGAGCAATCCATCGTTTTTAGGTGAAGATTGTGTTTTAGTGGCCAACTCCAGGTACCATTAAAAACGTAGTGTAATAAGTAAAGCCGGCAAAGAAAACAGTTAAATATGCTCCGAAGATATAAATATACATGCGTTCGGATAATTTTAAGTAACTTAAAAGTAAGAAGAATCCTGTTTGTCCAAAGAATAACAAGGACGCTGTATACATATCCCCTACAAAAAACATAATTGCAAAAATTCCTGTCCAGAACCCTAAAACTCTGTACATTCGATCCAAATTTACCCCTCCTTTTTCCCTTGCTGTCCCATACATTCCAATTATATGAAAATAGGAGGGAAAAGTAAATAAGCTTTGTTTAGTGTGCTACTAAAGCTTGGTATGTGCAGGAGTCACAACCAGCGATCATATTCTCTTTCTCAATTAGCTTAATGTCATCGAATAAGGATTCAAACATGCCCTTTAGAAATTCGACATGCATTGAACAAACCGTTTCAGTATGCTCCTCAGCTAGTTCTTTAAACGGGCAGTTGTATATTTGGAAATAAATAATCGTTTGATCATTATTTACTTCAAATTCTGGGTAAAATCCCGCAATCGTCGCGGCATTTCGCATAATCGTTAACTTCTGGTCAAAATTTAATTCATCTTTGTATTGATGCGGGCTCGACATTTCCTGATCAATTAATTCAGCACCGAGCTTTTTCCCTGTAACATATAATGCCTTTTTCCCTTCCTCACCTAAAGACATCATTGTCATCATGGAGATTTTTGCAAGCAGTTTATAGTCCCTAAAAGGAAAGTTAAGCTCTACGACATCATCAGATAAACGATATAACCTACTTGGGCGTCCACCTTTTCCTGTTTTCTTAGTTTCAGATACAAGCATGTTTACATCTTCAAGCTTTGATAAATGTAGTCTGGCAACATTAGGATGGATATCAAAATTATCGGCTATTTCTTGAACCGTCACATCTTTGTGTTGTTTCGTAATGTATTGATAAATATAATACCGCGTAGGGTCAGATAGTACACCCGTTATTTTTAATGTTTGTTCCACAACACTTCACCTCTGGCTTCTGTAATTTTCCTTTATTATAATACAGCTGTAAAATGATTGGAATGAGGTTTACACTGTTTACACTATATGTTTAGAAAATGTTCACAACTAAATGACGAATTCATGAACGAAAAAAATAATGGAGGCTCCCTTTAATTGTCACTATTTGTACATAATTCCTTTAAATATTAGCAGGGAATGGGAAACGTACTGGCGAAGTTTACGTTAACAAATAAAAAGGTGGTGCTTGAGATTGAAAAATCCATTCAAACATTAGCAAATCGAATCATAACTGATGCAATTCAAAAAGGTGCTTCAGACGTCCATATCCTTCCTTGTGACAGCGAGACAGTTATTAAGTACCGGCTAGGAAATCAACTGCTAATCATGTGTACTCTTGAAAAGTCTGTCTGTGAACGATTAACTTCACATTTTAAATTCATTGCATCGATGGATATAGGTGACAGACGAAGACCGCAAAGCGGATCTTACTTTTATTCTCATCGCAAGGCAAATGTAGGACTTCGAATCTCCACCCTCCCAGTAAAAAAAAGCGAAAGCATGGTTATTCGAATTCTTCCTCAACAGCAACAAATTCCTTTATATCAACTGAGCCTTTTCCCAGCAACAACGAAAAAGCTTCATTCCCTTTTAACTCGTGCCCATGGGCTTATAATTCTTACAGGTCCAACTGGTAGTGGTAAAACGACAACTCTTTATTCCCTCCTCTCAGAGGCCTCGAAAATGATTGATCGGAACATCATTACCCTAGAAGATCCCATTGAAAAACAGTGTGATACCGTTCTCCAGGTTCAAGTAAATGAAAAGGCCGGAATCTCATATGCAACAGGTCTTAAGGCGATTCTGAGGCATGATCCGGATATTATTATGGTTGGTGAGATTCGCGATCAGGAAACAGCTGAGATCGCTATTCGCGCGGCCCTTACCGGTCATTTAGTATTGACGACTATGCATACACGTGATTCGAAGGGAGCAGTTTATCGGCTTCTAGAGTTTGGGATTAATTGGTTAGAAATTGAACAGACTTTAATTGCAGTGACAGCGCAAAGATTGGTGGAATTAACCTGTCCTTATTGTCAGGGGGAATGCCATCCATACTGTTACACAAGTGGTCGTGCGCAAAGAGGCAGTGTTTTCGAACTATTAACGGGTAGTGCATTATCTGCTGTATTAATGCAGGTAAAAGGCAGAAAAGAGGCCATATACTATGAAACACTAAGGGATGTGATAAAAAAAGGGATTGCGCTAGGGTTTATAAAAGAAAATGAATGGAATAGGTGGGTATTTGATGAATAGGAAAGGTAACTGGTCTGTTGAGGAGCAGGCTAGCTTTTTAAAGAGGACTGGTGAATTATTAGCCAGGGGTTATCCTTTAGCAGAAGCCATTGATTCACTTTCCTATCATCTTGATAGGAAGAAACAAAAGGAAATAAGGAGTTGTATTGCTGAATTAAAAGAAGGATATCCATTCTTTCAAGTACTTTCAGACTTGCAGTTCAATAAACATCTGGTAAATTATGTGTACTTTGCCGAACAGCATGGAGGCTTAGCCGAAGCTGTAATTGAGGGAAGTACAATGGTGTTAAAACGGGAACATGATTACGATAGGTTAAAAAAGTTAATAAGCTATCCATTTTTCTTAATCGTTTTAACATCTATTTTGTTTTACTTTGTTGATCAAGTTCTACTACCTAAGTTTACCTCTCTTTATGAAAATATGAATGTTGAAACAAATATTTTCGCTACAATCATCTCTGCCTTTAGTACGTATGTTCCCCTCGCTTTTTATTTTTTCGTTATTTTTTGTTTGTTCGTTGCTGGGTATTATCAGTTCATATTTAAAAACACTCCAGTCCTTGAACAACGTAGGAAACTCGTATCTCTTCCAATTATAGGGAAATTTTTAAAACTTCTGTACTCCCAAAACTTTTCCGTTCAGTTAAGCTATCTGTTTTCAAGTGGAATGTCAATTATGGAGGCTTTAAATGTTTTTGAAAACAATAAACAAGAACCTTTTTCAATGAGTGTTGGAAAGGAAATTAAAACCATTTTAGCTGCAGGTAGCGAATTTGAGTATGCAATTGCTTCATTTCCATTTTTTGAAGCCGAACTTTCGCGAATCATTAAGCATGGTCAAGAGAACGGAAAGCTTGATCAAGAGTTATTTTTCTACAGTCGACATTGTCTAGCACAATTAGAGGAATGGACTGAAAGGGGGATGAGAATCGTTCAACCTGTCCTTTATAGTGTAATTGGTTTGTTAATTGTTGCGTTGTACTTAGCGATTTTGCTTCCAATGTTTGAGTTATTACAAGGCATTTAATCATTTGAAAGGGATGATCCAATGAAAAATGAAAAAGGATTTACATTAATTGAGATGATGATCGTTTTGCTTGTTATTTCTGTGCTGCTAATCATTACTGTCCCAAATATTACACAGCATAACTCCAACATTAACACAAAGGGATGTGATGCTTTTGTGAAAATGGTTGAAGGACAGGTCCAGGCTTTTCGCATCGATAAGAAAAAGTTTCCAGATAATATTGATGAGTTAGTGACCGCCGGTTATATAGGAGGAACAATCTGTCCCGATGGCAAGGAGATTTCCTTATCGTCAGATGGTAAGGTCACCGTTCCAAAGGATGAATGAAGATTCGTAGGAATGGATTTACGTTAATTGAAACGCTGCTCGTCCTCACGATTTTTTTAGTGATGTCTTTTGCCTCCACAATTCTATTACAGCCAGTAAACACACTCCTTGAAAAACAATTATTTTTCTCTCAACTCAAATCGGATTTTCTATACGCACAGCAGTATGCGATTTCCCGTCAAGAAGAAGTGACCATTCATATCATGCCTGAAGCCAATTATTATTATATTCGTTCAAGATTTAATGGGCCGATGCTTATTGAGCGTCACTATTCACCGGGAGTTAAAGTTCGCGAAAGTCCAATGAATTATTTTCAATTTACTGCTAATGGAAACACAAATAAATTTGGTTCGTTATATGTGGAAATTGATGACCGCTTGTACCGGATGACAATGCTAATAGGAAGGGGGCGTTTTTATGTCGTTGAAGAATGATGGCTTTTTCTTCGCAGAAATTCTTTTATCCTTATCTGCGTGGCTACTCGCAACGAGCATTCTTCTTCCGTTGACAATGCTTCTTCTCGGGCAATCCGTTCAAGTACGACAAGAAGCAGACGCGATTCATTTATTATATGACCAACTGCAACAACTAAAGTTCAATCCGGAACATATGACTGGGGATTCAGTAGAAGTTGTCGGTGGCACAGTTTACACGATAACAATGAATAGACAGGATTCTGATTCAATTGTGGAGGTGTGTGTCGAATTTGAAGGGTTTTTTCAAAATGAAAAATCAAGAAAATGTGGCCTTGTTGAATGATAGAGGGTTTACAATTGTTGAAATGCTTATTGCCTTTATGGTCTTTTGCTTACTAATGGCACTTTTCCCTCTCGGATTAAAGACAGTGCTTGGATATGAATATAGTGAAGCGAGAATGCAAAAGTTGGAATGGGAAGTGTTCACTAGCCAACTAAAAAAGGAGTTACGCATGTGTAACGCAGTGAATATTCAAGATGATAAGTTATTTTTACAAAGGGGGAGCGATACTGTTTTATATGAGAAATACGGTACAAATCTTCGTAGGCGTGTGAATTTTTCAGGGCATGAAATCATCCTTCAAAATGTTGCAGAGGTAAAGTTTAACAGTCTACCTGAAGGGTACAAAATTACAGTTATTGATTCATCTGGTAATGAACACAACGCGAATATAAGAGCATTTATACCAATTGAGGTTACAGAAGGATGAGGAATGAAAAAGGCTTCGTTTATCCGGTTTCTTTATGTATGGTCGTTTTTTTTAGTATGTTTCTTTTAATTGCCATCGAACAAAACATGGTGGAAAAACGTTTTTATCGGCAGACTGAAACAATCTTGGTTGGGGAGTACTATATGCTTTCAGCACTTAAAGAGCTAGAGGAAAAGTTGAAAAATGATGAATCCTTCAGTTCAGGTAGAATTCAGTACTCAAGAGGAGAAGTTCTGTTTCAACGAAAAGTGCTTTCTGGGAGGATTGATGAGTATACGTTTACGCTTAAACTCGAAACGAATGAACAATGGATTGCTGTTACCCATTATGACAAAGATGAAAAAAAGATGGTTCGTTGGGTTGAAAAAAATTAAATCGTTAAAAAATCGTTTAATTAAAGGAGTTAAGGAAACACTTGTTAGCGTAGAAGGTAGGTGTTTTTGTGAAAACGAATGATTATGTAAAGTATTTAACACAGACTGTTGTCAAATATGCTGATCAACCAAAAGAAGACCGAATGAAAAGCAAAGAAGTGAGAAAGGCAGAAAAACCGCCATTTTTATTTCGGTGGTTTGGAATATTGCCTTATGCCTTAATGTTGTTCTTAAAACGGAAACGGTAGAAGAGAATCTCAATACTCCCCTTAAAGTAATCAGATCAAACTTGAAAATCTGCTACTTAAAGGGGAGTATTTTTTAGAAGATAAGAAAGAAAATTTCTGGAGTTAGAAAATGTCTAGCTCCAGCGCCTAGCCCCTCGAGGTCACAAGCCACTCCAGATTTGAAGACAAAGAGCGTCTTCTAATCTGGAGCGTCTTATGCTTGTCGGGGCTGCCCAAGGCGCTTGCGCTTTTCTAATTAAATCGCTTGTTCCGTTAAGTAAAATAAGCCTCCATTAATAATGGATATATGAATTTTAGGTTCGAATTGCTCTTGTAAAGCTTGTTTCTCGATTTCATAACTTTCTTTTCTCTCTCCTGTATCTTGATAGAAATGTTCTAATAGCTCAAGGTCTTCCTTCCAGCGCGTTCTCGCCTCGATAGACCAAGTATGGTCTTCATTCTTAATATTTGCTTCGAGCATATTTTTAATTCGATTTACCCCACTTTTCGGCATAATTAGCGGTGAAAGTGTAAAAGTATAATCAGGTATTTTTGGGGTCAATGGTAAATTCATTAGCTGATCATGAAAATCTGTTACCATACGACCATTAATTAATTGCAATCCAATTGAATGATAGACATCTCGTTTTCGGTCGCATCGATAGGATACTTTTGTATTCAAACAAAGCCATGGGTATAAGGGTAACTGTTTTCCTGATGCGGCAGAATCGTTTTCATATAAACGAATATAGCGAGCAAGCTTTTTTGTAGTGGCAAAAATTTGATGCAATCGCGGTGATCCAAAGTGAATATTTTCTCCTTTGATATCTTTCGCTGTTTCCTCTTGGTTTGTGATTAAAGTGAGTTTCATTGGGTTAGGAATTCCACCGGTTTTTTCTAAGTAGTGCCAATAGAACGGGCGGTTCATCAATTCCTTATCCATTTCCTCCGTTAATTGAACGGTCATATGCCCTGAGTTTGAATGAATGATTTCACAGTTGTTTGCTAGAAAATACCGTTTTAGGAAGTTATGAATTTCCTGTTGCTGCATGAACATTCCCTTCCTTCATTTCTTCTGCAAATTGAATCATTGATGTAAAATTCTCCATTTTAATTTTCATTTCACCTTCAGAATTAGACTGGCTAAAAATATCGATTAAATGGTCTTCAACCTTTCCAAATTCAAGCTTCGTCAAGATATCGTCAAGTTCCCCAATCACTTTTTCGAATAAGTTTATTTTTTCATATAAAAGTTTAAGAATATGGTCTTCTACAGTATTTTTTATCCCAAAATTATAGATCATTACATCTTTTTTCTGTCCTAAGCGATGAATCCGACCAATTCGTTGTTCAAGTCTCATCGGATTCCAAGGTAAATCAAAGTTAATGATATGGTTACAGAATTGGAGGTTGATTCCTTCTCCGCCGGCTTCAGTAGCAATCAGTACTTGTACTTTTTTCTCAAAAAGATCTCTCATCCAATCTTTCTTCCCTCGTTTAAAACCTCCTCTAAATGGAACTGAAGTGATTCCATGTTGCTGTAAATACCATTGTAAGTATAGTTGTGTAGCTCGATATTCTGTAAAGATAATGACTTTATCATTTATTTTTTTTATTAACTCCAACGTTTTCACTGCTTTAGAATTCGTTGTTACCGCTTCAATTTTTTTTATAATCGTCGCTACACGTTCTTCAAAGACAGCCGAGCGGGTCTCCTGTCGCTGAAGCATATTTTTTAATGTATAGTAGACAGCTTCTCGGCTGCTACAAGCTTCGCGTTTTAATGTCATAAGCGAAAATTGGTTTGTAGAGATCCCTAATCCGTCCTCTTTTAAAAGGTCGATACTGCTATACAATTCTTGCTCTTCTTTCGTAAATTCAATTGTGATCGCTTCAACATGCCGCTTTGTCCATTCGATACCGGTATCTTCACGCCTATTGCGAATCATCACTTTATTTACAAGTTCTTGCAACTTCTCATTGTCATTAATCTGTCGAGAATCTTTTTTATATTTGTCAAAAAAAGCTGTTTCACTACCAAGATGTCCTGGCTTTAAAAGACTAACCAAGTTAAAAATTTCTTCAATCCTGTTTTGAATGGGAGTTGCAGTGAGCAGAAGGCAAAACTTCTTTTTTAAATTTTGGACAAATTCGTAGTTTTTAGTTTTGTTGTTTTTAAGCTTATGTGCTTCATCGATAATCACCATGTCATAACTCTGTTTATAGATGATGTCTCGATGTGGATTTCTTTTAGCTGTATCAATTGACGAAACGACAACATCACATTGCTCCCAAACATAGCTCTTTCTTTGAGCAATAACAGGAATGTGAAATTTCGAATTAAGTTCCATTTCCCATTGGGATACGAGCGAAGCTGGTACAAGAATCAATACTTTTTTAACAAGACCCCTTATCATGTATTCTTTTAAAATGAGTCCAGCTTCAATTGTTTTTCCGAGTCCTACTTCGTCAGCAAGGATTGCCTTTCCGTGCATATTTTCCACCACTTGTTTAGCTACCTCGAGCTGGTGGGGCAAAGGAACAAGTTGCGGAAGATGCTTAGGAGCTTGCAATCCCTCAAATTCTGGAATAATTGTCTGTTTTTCCCCTTCCACAGCGAGCTTATATAGCTCCCAATTTCCCCATGGACCGTCATTTGTTAGTTTATTGATAAATTCATCTTGCCACGAGGAATCGAAGGATATTTCGACCGTCAAATTTATTCACTCCTTTGTAATCAAATATTATATTGGCGAAACGAACTCAATAATGGTAGGATAAAAGTGAATTGAATTTTTCGAAATGTAATGCAATAAAAAATTAACAGTTTTTGTTTACGTCATAGTATGTCCTAAAAATAAAAAAATATGATGCGGATGATGGCAGGGGGAGAGACTACATAATGTAGCGCCGAAGGAGCAAGCATATAGCGAATCTCTCAGGCAAAAGAACACTTGTTTGACGCAACTCTGGAGAGCGCTCAAAATATTGAGCCACCAAAGGGGAAAGCCGTAATAGGTAAACTTTCAGGTGAAAGGACAGAGACCAACTCATTTTAATGAGGGGGTACTCTGTCCTTTTTTATTATTAATAGGCCATACTAACTATAAATTGTTGGAAAAGGGGTTTAGTTCAATGGGGAATTTAAAAAGAACGCCGCTATTTGATGTTTACAAGCATTATAATGGAAAAACAATTGATTTTGGAGGCTGGGAACTGCCAGTTCAATTTTCGAGTATTAAAGAAGAACATGAGGCTGTACGAACGAAAGCAGGATTGTTTGACGTTTCTCATATGGGGGAATTTGAGCTAATTGGGAGCGGAAGTTTGCCATTTCTTCAAAAAATGATGACGAATGATGTCGAGAAATTGGAGAATGGTGGAGCACAATATACCGCAATGTGTGATGAAAAAGGTGGGACAATTGATGATTTAATTATCTATCAATTAGCGAATAATCATTATATCCTTGTTGTTAATGCAGCGAATATTGAAAAAGATTTTGAGTGGCTAAAAGGTCATCTTGAAAAAGATCTTGTCTTAAAAAATGTTTCGAATGAAATAGCTCAACTTGCAATCCAAGGTCCAATGGCTGAGAGTATTTTGCAGAAACTTAGTCCTGATTTTGACTTAAAGAAGATAGGCTTTTTCAAATTTAATAAAGAAGTGAATTTAAAAGGAAAGACCGCGCTTGTCTCGCGAACTGGTTATACAGGGGAAGATGGCTTTGAAATCTACTGTAAACCAGAAGATACCATTGATCTTTGGAATGATATATTAGAGGCGGGGAAAACGGAAGGAATCCTTCCATGTGGACTTGGTGCACGGGATACGCTACGGTTTGAAGCAAATTTGTTGCTTTATGGCCAAGAGCTTTCACCTGAAATCTCTCCATTAGAGGCTGGAATTGGCTTTGCTGTTAAGTTGAATAAAGAAGTTGATTTCATTGGAAAAATAGCCTTAAAAAATCAAAAGGAAAATGGTTTGGAAAGAAAAATTGTTGGCATCGAAATGATGGACCGTGGGATTCCGCGTTTCGGCTACTCTGTTTTTAGAGATGGGAGGAAAATTGGAACCATTACATCAGGCACACAATCTCCGTCATTAAAACGTAATATCGGTCTTGCTCTACTAGAAATTACATCTACAAAAATTGGGACTGAGGTAGAAGTAGAAGTTCGTGGGAAGAGACTGAAAGCAGTCGTTGTCTCAACTCCATTTTACAAACGCGCAAATAAATAAGTTCATAAGGAGGGATTAACGATGAAGCATCGTTATTTACCACTAACAGAAAAAGATAAGCAAGAAATGCTTGACGCAATTGGTGTTCGCACTGTAGAAGATTTATTTGATGATATCCCAGAAAAAGTTCGTTTTAATCGTGATTATAATATTAAACCGGCAAAATCAGAACCGACTTTGATGAAGGAATTGTTAGGCTTAGCAAATAAAAATGCAGACTTTACTAGCCATTCGTCATTTTTAGGTGCTGGTGTTTATGATCATTACCAACCAGTCATTGTTGATCATGTAATTTCAAGATCGGAATTTTACACAGCCTATACCCCTTATCAACCGGAAATATCTCAAGGAGAATTACAAGCCATCTTTGAATATCAAACGATGATTTGTGAACTTACTGGAATGGATGTAGCAAATTCGTCAATGTATGATGGTGGCACAGCCTTAGCTGAGGCTGCGATGTTAAGTGCCGGGCAAACGAAACGTAAAAAGGTGCTTATTTCAGCGGCTGTCCATCCGGAAACGAAAGAAGTAGTAAAAACATATGCGAAGGGGCAGTACATTGAGGTTATCGAAATCCCATATAATCATGGGGTCACGGACATAGAGGCTCTGAAAGAGATGATCGATGAGGATGTAGCAGCTGTTATGGTCCAATATCCAAATTTCTTTGGCAGAATTGAGCCACTGGGAGAACTGGAGGAAATCATCCATTCGGTTAAATCTTTATTTGTTGTTTCCAGCAATCCGCTAGCGCTTGGTGCTTTGACTCCACCTGGAGACTTTAATGCGGACATCGTCGTTGGTGATGCTCAGCCTTTCGGAATACCAGCTGCATTTGGTGGACCTCATTGTGGATATTTTGCTGTCTCATCAAAATTAATGAGGAAAATCCCAGGGCGGCTTGTTGGTCAAACGAAGGATGATGAAGGTCGCAGAGGGTTTGTGCTTACATTGCAGGCAAGAGAGCAACATATTCGCCGTGACAAAGCGACCTCTAATATATGTTCTAACCAAGCGTTAAATGCACTTGCGGCGTCAGTCGCAATGACAGCACTTGGTAAAACAGGTGTTAAGCAAATCGCTAAAGTTAATATTCAGAAAGCACATTATGCACGTAAAAGACTCGCAGAAAAGGGGTTTGAAATTGTCTTTGAAGGACCATCTTTTAATGAATTTATCGTGAAAACGAACAAACCTGTAAAAAGTTTAAATGAATCATTGCTACGAAAGGGAATCATCGGCGGTTATGATTTAGGTCGTGATTTTCCAGAACTAGATCAACATATGTTAATTGCCGTGACAGAACAGAGAACAAAAGAAGAAATCGATACATTCGTGGAAGAATTGGGGGATTGTCATGCATAAAGAAGATCAGCCACTTATATTTGAAATCAGTAGCCCAGGACGGATTGGCTATAGTCTGCCCGAGATGGATGTTCCTGAAATAGAGATAGCTGATTTGCTTCCTAAGGAGTATATCCGGGAAAAAGATGTGGAGCTTCCAGAGGTGTCAGAGCTGGATATTATGCGTCATTATACTGCATTGTCAAAAAGAAACCATGGGGTTGATTCAGGATTTTATCCACTTGGATCATGTACGATGAAATATAATCCAAAAATAAATGAAAATGTTGCTCGCTACAATGGTTTTGCACATATCCATCCATTGCAAGAAGAAAGCTCAGTACAAGGGGCACTCGAGCTTATGTATGATCTCCAGGAGCATTTAGTAGAAATTACCGGAATGGACGAGGTGACACTCCAGACGGCAGCCGGGGCTCATGGGGAATGGACGGGTTTAATGATGATTCGCGCCTATCATGAAGCAAATGGAGATACGGCGAGGACGAAGGTGATCGTTCCAGATTCTGCCCATGGCACAAACCCTGCTTCAGCAACAGTTGCCGGTTTTGAAACGGTGACAGTTAAATCAAATAAATACGGGCTTGTTGACCTTGAAGATTTAAGGTCGGTTGTTGGTCCAGATACTGCAGCATTAATGTTGACGAACCCAAATACACTCGGTTTATTTGAGGAAAATATTGTAGAAATGGCAGAAATTGTTCATCAAGCAGGCGGAAAACTTTATTATGATGGTGCGAATTTAAATGCAGTACTTTCTAAAGCACGTCCAGGAGATATGGGATTTGATGTTGTTCATTTAAACTTACACAAAACATTTACCGGTCCGCATGGCGGAGGGGGGCCTGGTTCAGGTCCGGTAGGGGTAAAAGCAGACTTGATTCCATTTTTACCGAAACCAATCGTAGCGAAGCGTGATGATCAATATATTTTAGACTACAATCGCCCGAAGTCGATTGGTCGAGTTAAGCCATACTATGGGAATTTTGGGATTAATGTTCGCGCCTACACGTATATTCGTAGCATGGGACCAGATGGATTAAAAGCTGTGACAGAAAATGCGGTATTAAATGCGAACTATATGATGAGGCGATTAGCTGAATTTTACGATCTGCCTTATGATCAGCATTGTAAGCATGAATTCGTTTTAAGCGGAAAACGCCAAAAAAAGTTAGGTGTACGCACATTAGACATTGCCAAGCGCCTGCTTGACTTTGGTTACCATCCACCGACTATTTACTTCCCGCTAAATGTGGAAGAATGTATAATGATTGAACCTACTGAAACGGAGTCAAAGGAAACGCTCGATGCTTTTATTGAAACGATGATTCATATTGCTAAAGAGGTTGAGGAAAATCCTGAGATTGTTCAGGAAGCACCTCATACGACTGTTATCGGAAGGCTTGATGAGGCGACAGCAGCACGAAAACCGATTCTGCGTTTTCAAAAGGTTTAACATGAAAAACTGAAGAAGTCATTTAAAAAACAGCGTTTCCGTTTTGGAGACGCTGTTTTTTTAAAAAGTGAAATGACTTTTTAGTATTTGTTTATTTTGATTTAATTTTACCTGCCCACTTTTTAAATCCGCCTTTCAGATGGGAAAGGTCTTGATAACCTTTACGGTGAAGCATTTGAGCTGCGCGGCTACTACGTGTTCCGCTTTGACAGTACAAATAAACAGGCTTGTCGGGACGAATCTCCTTCATACGCATCTTTAATTGAGAAACGGGAATGTTTCTTGCACCGAGTATATGTCCTGCATCAAATTCATTTGGCTCACGGACATCAATTAATTGTGCCTTACGATAACCTGCTTTAAATTCTTCTTCTGTCAATGTTTTTAAATATCGGCGCTGAGCAAAGTAATTGAATAACGCATATGCAATGAATACACCGATCGCAATTAAAATAAAGTATAATGCTTCCAACTTTCCTTCTCCTTTCGAACTAACTAAGCCTCCTATATTATATAAGTGATTGAGCTTGAGAGCAAAGAAATTCTTTGGAAAAGGATAAAAAGTGTGCAGTTAAAGAAGCGATATCCTTTGTTTTGAAAGGATTTTTTGGTAGAATTATTAAATGTTTATTACTTAACAAGCAGCGAATTATCTTGATTAATTGCTATTGTAAAAATATAATAAATGGGGTTAAACGATGAAAAGAGAAGTATGGGGTTATATTGATTCTGGGAATGCTTCACCTGCTTTTAATATGGCATTAGATGAAGCTTTACTTGAGTGGCATAGTGAAGGGAAAATCCCACCAATTATACGGTTTTATGGTTGGAATCCTGCCAGTTTGTCCATTGGATATTTTCAAAAAGTTGAGAAGGAAATTGATATGGAGGCTGTCGTTAAGCATGGCCTTGGTTTTGTTCGCAGACCGACTGGGGGAAGGGGCGTCCTTCACGAACATGAACTCACTTATAGTGTCATTGTGACTGAAGAACACCCTAATATGCCTCAATCGGTGACTGAAGCGTACCGTGTCATCTCGGAAGGGATTTTGAAGGGTTTTCACAATCTTGGTTTAGAAGCCTATTTCGCAATTCCGAAAACGGATGAAGAACGAAGTGCTTTGAAAAGTCCCCGTAGTGCTGTTTGTTTTGATGCCCCAAGCTGGTATGAATTAGTTGTTGAAGGGCGTAAAGTAGCGGGAAGTGCGCAAACACGACAAAAGGGAGTTATTCTCCAACATGGTTCAATCTTGCTTGATTTAGACGAGGACAAGCTATTTAGTTTGTTTAAGTATTCTAATGACCGTGTCAAAGAGAGGATGCAAAAAGCCTTTAAATCGAAGGCGGTGGCGATTAATGAAATTAGCGGCCGGACAGTTACGCTTGAGGAGGCAAAATTGGCTTTCAAGGATGGCTTTTCTGAAGGCCTAAATATTACCCTCGAACCGTTTAAACTATCAAATGATGAGATGGACTACGTCCTTAAACTGGTAAAAGAAAAATATGAATCGGATGAGTGGAATTTTAAAAGGTAAAAGCGAGAATGCTCGCTTTTTTTCTTTGATAGTAATCGATCATGAATTTTGGTTGTTTAAAAAATGCAAGTGATGAAATTTGTTGTATTTTATCAATATATGATGAATTTCTATTTATATCTCTATCTCTCTCGTTTTTCTTATTATTTCTATGTTTGACAAATCTTATTCAACTTGACCTAAAATCAATATATGGTGTTGTCGAAAATTAAATTAACACTATATATTGATTTGTTGTGTTTTGATATGATAACGTATAGGTAATTCGAAAGTACATCCAGAATCAACGGTAATTCTCGTAACCTTGTAAAACCTGGACGGTATTTCTGAATTTTAATAGAAGGAGATGTGAACATGTCTGTTGAGCTAAGCCAAAAAATGAAAATTAATATTGAAAACTTAAACAAAGACATCCGGTTGTTTTCACAGGTTCATCCAATAACGCCTGAAATGAAGACAACCCATAAAGGGGTATCACGCCTCGTTATGCTGGATCGATATACATTCAAAGATACTGAGAAGGTGACGTTAAGCAAAGGAGATTTCGTTGTTCTGACGATTAAAGAGGATCCTAAATTTCCTGCAAGAGGACTTGGGTTTATTCTTGACATAGACTGGGAAGAGAAAAAGGCGACCGTACTGGTTGAAGAAGAATTTCGCAGTGTGCTCGATCACCCTGAAGAATCAAAAACAGGAGTGATTAAGCGGTCTCTAGACGTCATTGAGAAGCCGTTAGAAGTTTTTTATGAGCAGATTGCCAAAAGAAATGCGAAAGGCTTAGCTTCGGTTGAAAAGACAGAAGAAAAGCGTCAAGAATGGTTTGAAAAGTTTTATCAAGAGTTATCGAATTTGAATTTTATTCCAGCTGGGCGAGTTCTTTATGGAGCAGGAGCAGATACGGATGTTACATACTTCAATTGTTATGTAATGCCGTTTGTCCAAGACTCTCGTGAAGGAATTTCTGAGCATCGCAAGCAAGTGATGGAAATCATGAGCCGTGGAGGCGGAGTGGGAACGAATGGGTCAACATTAAGACCAAGGAACACGCTCGCAAAAGGAGTAAATGGCAAATCCTCAGGATCCGTTTCTTGGTTGGATGATATTGCGAAGCTTACGCATCTTGTTGAGCAGGGGGGATCCAGAAGAGGCGCACAGATGATTATGTTAGCTGACTGGCATCCTGATATTATTGAATTCATCATTTCAAAAATGCAAAATCCAAGAATTTTACGTTTCTTAATTGAAAACACTCAAGACGAAACGATTAAAAAACTCGCGAATGAAAAATTGAAATTTACGCCACTTACTTTGCAAGATGAAGCCATGTACCAAGGGATCGTAAATTATAAAAATATACCTGGATACGGTGGCTTCAGTGCTGAAATCATTAAAAATGCGGAAGAAAAACTAGAAACTGGTGGGAATTATACGGTTCATAATCCTGAATTCCTGACTGGTGCAAATATATCTGTTACGATTACGAACGAATTTATGGAGGCAGTTGAAAACGACGACTTCTTTGAACTACGCTTCCCGGACGTTGAGTCGTATGATGCTGAGACAATGAAAATTTACAACGAAGAATGGCATAAATACGGTGATGTTCGTGAGTGGGGTAAGCTTGGTTATAAAGTACGCACATATAAGAAAATTAAAGCAAAAGAACTTTGGAATTTAATTAATATTTGCGCTACTTACTCAGCAGAGCCAGGCATTTTCTTTATCGACAATGCGAACGAGATGACGAACGCTCAAAGCTATGGACAAAAAGTTGTAGCAACGAACCCGTGTGGTGAGCAACCACTTGCCCCTTACAGTGTTTGTAACCTTGCTGCGGTTAATCTTGCGGAAATGGCTGACAAGGAAACAAAAACTGTTAATTTTGAAAAGTTAAAGCGTACTGTCGAAGTCGGGGTAAGGATGCAGGATAATGTGATTGATGCAACTCCATACTTCCTGCCTGAAAATAAGAAACAAGCTCTTGGTGAGCGTCGTGTAGGTCTAGGAGTTATGGGACTTCATGATCTCCTTATCTACTGTGAAACAGAGTACGGTTCTGAGAAGGGAAATGAGCTTGTTGATCAAGTGTTTGAAACAATTGCAACAACTGCGTACCGCGCTTCTGTTGAACTAGCAAAAGAAAAAGGCAGCTTCCCATTTTTAAATGGTGAAACAGCAGAAGAAACAAACCGCTTACGAAACGCATTTATCAATACTGGATTTATGAACAAAATGCCTGAAGATGTAAGTGAAGCGATTCTCGAAAATGGAATTCGAAACTCACACTTGCTAACTGTTGCTCCGACGGGTAAATTGCTTGCCCCCTATATTCGTAAGAATGTAGCGTAAACTTGGCTATATGCGGGAAACTCTGGCGTATCTCTTGCTACCTGAGCCTTGCCAGCTCGAATGCAGGTAAAAATGTAAGAGTGTTGGTGAAAACCTACCAGACAATCCGCAGGGAAGTCGTGGCTGACCCTTCAACGACTATACGCCGAGCAACCAAACTGAAATAGAACACACATTCTTATTTTATGCTATAATTAGTATGGGGTGTTTCTATGGATAAGAAATGTCTTAATTGCGGAATAAACATGAAGGTTAAACCCAGTCATTATGATAGAAAAAAATACTGTTCCCGATATTGCAAGACTCAATACCAAAGACTAAATCCACCTGATTTTTGGAAAGAGATGACAAAGAAACAAGAAATTTCTTGTACACACTGCGAAAAAAACTATTAAAGAAGCCAAGTGAGATTTTTAAAACAAACTTTTGTAATAGGCAGTGTAAAAAGGAGTACCAGATAAATAATGGTCATCTTTTTAATCAACACCTGTTAAAACAAGTCAGTTTAAAATGCCAAATTTGTGGAAAGAGTTTTCAAGTACCTCAAAATAGGGCTGTGACTGCTAAATATTGCTCTAAACATTGTTTAGGTAAGGCTAACGGTATAAGAGGAAAAAGAGATTATAGAAAAAGGTTGACGGTGAACTGTTCGAAATGTGGAAAGCCGTTTGATAAAAAACCTTCTGTAATTTATAAATTAAACTTTTGTTCCGTTGAATGCATGGCACATTATTATTCCGAAACAGGAATGTTTTCAGGTAAGAATAGTGGTACGTGGGCGGGTGGCGATATCAACTATTATGGTCCAAATTGGTTGAGTCAACGAAAAAAAGCGAGGGAACGAGATAGCTATAAATGTCAGGACTGTGGGATAACAGAAGAACAATATGGACATGAATTATCGGTTCATCATATTGTTCATTTCCGTAAATTTAAAGGTGATTGGGTTCTAGCAAATGAACTAACTAATTTAGTTACACTTTGTGAATATCCATGTCACCGAAAAAGACATTCAAATAAACTACATGGTTGATGATATAGTCTGACCCATATGGCGACATATGGAGCGGGTACTGATAATCCCGCCCTCTATCATAAAGGTAGGGAGTAACAAAAGTGAGCACCGGAACAATGGTTGGCGTTTCAACAGGACTTGAGCCGTACTTCTCATTCTCTTATTTTAGAAGCGGTCGTCTTGGAAAATTTATTGAAGTGAAAGCAGATATTGTGCAGGAATATTTAGATAAACATCCTGAAGTAGATCCGGACAACTTGCCAAATTGGTTTGTAACAGCGATGGAGCTTGCTCCTGAAGCTCATGCCGATGTACAATGTGTGATTCAGCGCTGGATCGACAGTTCTATTAGCAAAACGGTTAACGCTCAAAAAGGTTATAGTGTTGAACAAGTTGCAAAAGTATACGAACGCCTTTACAAAGGTGGAGCGAAAGGTGGTACTGTCTATGTTGACGGTTCCCGTGACACTCAAGTTTTAACATTAAAAGCAGAAGAGAATAGCTTTGAGGAAGTAAATCAAACGAAGAAAGAAAAAATAAAACAACATGTTGTTCTAGTGGATACAATCAATGAATTACGCTCTACAAATGTAACGATTGGTTCTGAAGTTGGCAACACTTGTCCAGTATGCCGCAAAGGAGAAGTAAAAGAAATCGGTGGCTGCAATACTTGTACAAACTGTAATGCCCAATTAAAATGTGGTTTATAAACAGTGACCTGAGAGGATGGAAATAATTTTCCATCCTTTTTTCTCATTTCTCGTAAATAATAACGATAGTTCAGGTAGAAATGAGGGAGTAATTTGGAAGCATTTATTCCGCAGCTAGTCTATATAGAGCCCCAAGCGTTAGAATATCCATTAGGTCGAGAACTAAAAGAAAAATTTGAACGTATGGGGCTTGAAATAAGAGAGACGACTTCACATAACCAAGTAAGGGGGATACCAGGAGACAACGAATTGCAACAATATCGAAATGCAAAATCCACTCTTGTTGTAGGTGTTAGACGTACACTTAAATTCGATACATCAAAACCATCGGCCGAGTATGCGATTCCTCTTGCAACAGGTTGTATGGGTCATTGTCATTACTGTTATTTACAGACGACCCTTGGCAGCAAGCCTTATATTCGGACTTATGTAAATCTTGATGACATCTTTGAACAAGCTGTAAAATATATGGAAGAAAGAAAACCTGAGATCACAAGATTTGAAGCGGCATGTACATCCGATATCGTTGGAATCGACCATCTGACACATGCGTTAAAAAAGACGATTGAATTCATTGGGGAAACTGAATATGGTCAACTTCGATTCGTGACGAAATTTCACCATGTTGACCATCTCCTTGACGCAAAGCATAATGGAAAAACTCGCTTTCGGTTTAGTGTAAATTCACGATATGTCATTAAGCATTTCGAACCGGGTACCTCATCTTTTGATGAACGACTTGAAGCTGCTAGAAAAGTAGCTAGGGCAGGTTACCCACTCGGATTTATTGTCGCACCTATTTACCGACATGAAGGGTGGAAAGAAGGATATCACGAATTATTTGAACGTTTGGCAAAGTCTTTGGAAGGGATTAATCTTAATGACCTTACATTTGAGTTAATTCAACACCGATTCACGAAACCGGCCAAAAAGGTGATTATGAAACGTTATCCGAAAACGAAGCTAGAAATGGATGAGGAGAATCGTAAATACAAATGGGGTCGCTATGGAATTGGAAAGTATGTATATCAAACTGATGAGGCTGCCGAATTGGAAAAAACAATTCGTGAATCAATTCATTATTTCTTTCCGAGTGCAGAAATTCAATATTTTACTTAATTAGAAAATTTTGCTTGTACGCCGTACTATTTTACATAAGAGCCGCTTAAAGATGTAACAAGCAAGTTACAGACGGGAGTGGACCTGGATGTATATAGATGGCGTTTTCTCTGGAGGAGGAATTAAGGGATTTGCCTTAATTGGTGCGTATAAAGCAGTAGAGGAAAGAGGTTTTCGTTTTAAACGTGTAGCTGGAACAAGTGCAGGCTCCCTCGTTGCTGCACTCATTGCCGCTGGATATACGAGTAAGGAAATTGATTTGCTAATAAGTGAGATGGATTTGAAAAAATTCATGGACTCACGAAACTCCGTCATCCCTACTGCATTAGCGAAGTGGTTATTTTTATATTGGAAACTGGGGATCTATCGAGGGAAGGAGCTTGAAGCTTGGGTAGCAGATAAATTAGCGATGAAGGGAATAAGGACGTTTGGTGACTTCCCACCAGAGACACTTAGGGTAATAGCTTCAGACTTAACGAATGGGAGAATAATGATACTTCCGGATGATTTACAAAATTATGGTTTAAGTCCAACATCTTTTTCGGTTGCAAAAGCGATCCGGATGAGCTGTAGCCTTCCATTTTTTTTTGAACCTGTAAAAATAAGAGACCCAGAAGGTAAAATTATTATCGTTGATGGAGGGGTCCTCAGCAATTTTCCAATGTGGTTATTTGATAAGCAGAACATTCAAAAAATCCGGCCTGTATTAGGTGTGAAGTTAAGTCACAAATTAAGTGAGCACCCTCGCCATGAAATCAACAATGCAATTAATTTGTTCGAAGCTTTGTTTGAAACAATGAAAGATGCTCATGATGCTAGATATATATCGAGGAAACATGAGAAAAATATCATCTTTATCCCAACAGATGGGGTTATGACTACAGAGTTTGAATTGACCGATGAAAAGAAGCAAGAACTAATTCAATTAGGGTGGGATCGTGCAACGCAATTTTTCAAAAAATGGAGCTATTAAAAAAATCGAGCCTAAAAAGAGGCTCGATTTTTTTTCTTTCCTTTTTTTCCTTCGATAACTGTTAGATGTGAAGTATCTCGATTTTTCTTTCGTGCCATTGAAAAGGGTTTTACCGTTGAACGTTTTGACGAAGGAGAAGGTATGTTCTCTTTTTTCAGGAAACGTTTTTTTGATTTTTTTGCTGCTTTTTTGAAAGCGTGTTGCTCATGCTTTTGCGTAGGGGATCCTTGAGTAATACGTTGTACAATGAAAAAAATGACACCGGCGACTATCGCCATAATTGCAATCGTTTTAAAAAATGAAGCTGGGTCATTAATTAACTGAGATATGATCCCAATAGCTGCAAGAGCTATAAGTCCCATCACAATATAAAATGAAGTCCGATTTTTCAAAAAAGCCACCTCCCTAAAAGCATCATGAGCAAATTATTCAAATTTTAAACTAAGTGAGTATATTTTTAAATTTAATTCACTTATTTTTCCATATATATGCAATTATGTAGTAGTTAGTCAAATGTCCTTCTTAATTTGTCTATATAACATACTTTGATTACATTTTACCAGAAATATCAAAAATTCTCTAGTTATAGAGCTTGGCTAACAAAGGAGAAATTAAACTGTCATTTCATGCAAGGGAAAAAGGAGTATGGGCATAATAATGAACGGAGGTGCTGTGAAAATGGAGGGAAATCATCAGCGGCTTGAGCAAAATCAACGTGAAAAACCGCTATCTTTTATTAGTATAGTGATTATTACTGGCTTTGTAGGGGGGGTTCTTTGGAGTTCACTCGCCCTACTTGCTCACTATTTTAATTTCACGGATATTCGTCCGAATATGATTCTTGAACCGTGGGCTCTTGGTGATTGGAAAAGAGGATGGATTGGAACGGTGTTTTCACTCATAACAATTGGTCTTATTTCAATTGGAGCTGCTTTGTTATATTATGCGTTATTAAGAAAATTTGATGGATTTTGGGTAGGATTAGCTTATGGGCTTGGCTTATTTTTTCTCGTCTTTTATGTGTTAAATCCGATTTTCCCTGGAGTTCAATCTTTTTGGAAACTTTCATGGAATACATTAATAACAACTGCATGTTTCTATCTATTATATGGCGTTTTTATAGGCTATTCTATTTCATTTGAAGAATCGGAACGGGGAGCTAGAGAGGAATTGGCTGAGAACGGTAATTCATAACACAAAAGTAGTGTGATTGAAAGCGGGTATGTTAGAATGTTCTTATTGAACATTCTTTTTTGACGGGTTAGGAGTGTATAACGAATGAAACTACAGAAACTACAGGAACGCTTAGTTAAACTTGGGATCGACGGGATGTTAATCACGAGCAACTATAACAGAAGATATATGACAGGGTTTACTGGTAGTGCTGGCGTTGTTTTAATCAGTGTAAAACAAGCTGTTTTTATAACGGACTTTCGATATACGGAGCAGGCAGCGAAACAATGCCAAGGGTATGAGATTATACAACAGAAGGAAAGCATTACTGATGAAGTGTCAGCCCAAGTGAAAAGGCTGGGAATAAAAAAGCTTGGTTTTGAGGAGGATGTAGTCACTTTTGCCTCTTACAAAGCATTCGAAAAAGCAATCTCTGCGGATCTAGTTCCTATTTCTGGAGAAATTGAAAAGTTACGCTTGATTAAGACAGAAGCAGAGATTAAGATATTAAAGGAAGCTGCAGCAATCGCAGACGCTGCATTTAAACATATTCAGGAATTCATTCGTCCCGGCTTAACAGAGTTGCAGGTGTCGAATGAATTAGAGTTCTTTATGAGATCTATGGGGGCTACTTCATCTTCATTCGATATCATCGTCGCTTCTGGTTATCGTTCAGCACTCCCGCATGGTGTAGCAAGTGATAAAATCATTGAATCAGGAGAAATTGTCACTCTTGATTATGGTGCTTATTACAAGGGATATGTTTCCGATATAACGAGAACGATTGCGGTTGGTGAACCATCTGAAAAATTAAAAGAAATTTACCATATCGTCCTTGAAGCTCAGCTAAGAGCTGTAAATGGGATTAAACCAGGGATGACTGGCAAACAGGCGGATGCTTTGACAAGAGATTATATTACAGATAAAGGTTATGGAGTGTATTTTGGCCATTCTACAGGTCATGGCATAGGACTGGAGGTTCATGAAGGTCCTGCTTTATCAGCGAAATCTGATATTGTATTACAGCCTGGAATGACTGTCACGGTTGAACCTGGAATATACATAGCTGGCCTTGGCGGTGTTAGAATTGAGGATGACATTGTGATCACTCAAGATGGTAATGAAAGACTGACCCATTCTACAAAAGAGCTGATTATTCTTTAGAAGTCTTAGGAGGATTTACATGATTTCAGTAAACGATTTTCGCACAGGTTTAACAATCGAAGTGGACAATAGTATTTGGCGTGTAATGGATTTTCAACATGTTAAACCAGGTAAAGGAGCTGCCTTTGTCCGTTCTAAGCTTCGTAATCTACGAACTGGAGCAGTACAAGAGAAAACTTTTCGTGCAGGTGAAAAAGTAGCCAAGGCACAAATTGATAACCGCAGAATGCAATACTTATATGCGAGTGGGGATCAACATATTTTCATGGATAATGAATCATACGAACAAATTGAGTTACCGGCAAATGCAATCGATTATGAATTAAAATTCCTGAAAGAAAATATGGAAGTATCAATTATGATGTACCATGGTGAAACCCTTGGGGTAGAACTGCCAAACACAGTAGAACTTGAAGTAACTGATACAGAACCAGGGATCAAAGGGGATACGGCTTCTGGTGGAACGAAGCCGGCTACACTTGAAACAGGTCTTACCGTTCAAGTTCCATTCTTTGTGAACCAAGGGGATCGATTAATCATTAATACAACAGATAGTTCTTACGTATCACGCGCGTAAGACAACGGAGAAAAAACCTGCCTTACTTTTTTAGTAAGCAGGTTTTTTCTTTATTTCTAGGATGTTCTTCATAAAATTTTTCTTTCATTTTCCGAAATAGTAATATTTATCACTACTTCTACAATGGGTATTTGTTAGAATAAATCCAGTTAAACCATTGAAGATAAGAGGTGACAACAACATTGAAACGTTTTATCGCTCTATTGCTTATAGGGGTTCTTACAATAGGGATTTTTTCTGGCTGTAATTCCAAAAATGAAGAGCATGTTCTTGATGATAAGCATGCTATGATGCCTGATTATGTTTTACAAGCATCACCAAAGGTTCAAGAAACGTATATTCTGGCTGCAAAATATCCAGAAGTGTTAGCTTCGGTTCCTTGTTATTGTAATTGTTATGAATCATCAGGTCATATGAATAATTTGGCGTGTTTTGTTAAAGATATTGGCCCTGACAAAGCAGTGAATCAATGGGACCCTCATGGAATCACTTGAGATATTTGTGTAAATATCGCCCGTGAGGCGGTTGAAATGAATCAAAATGGGAAAGATATTCAAGAGATTTACGATTTGATTACAAAGAAGTATGAAAAATATGGGGTTCCTACACCAACGCCTGCTCCAATGTAGGGGAGGAAAATGAACAAACGAATTAGTATTCTTATATTCCTTGTTTTAAGTTTAAGTCTTATCATTTTATTAATTGCTCCAATCAATCGTAAGGAGCAGGCCTTTATTGACGCAGGGGAACGTTTGTATAAACAAACTTGCGCTTCATGTCACGGAGACAATGGGAAGGCAGAGGGGCAATTTTTGGGAACTGCCCTGAATAATCAGCTTTATCTTAATACTTTTTCTAACGAGGATATTTTTTTGCAAATAAAGGAAGGAAGACCTGAAGCGATGATGCCTGAATATGGCTCCTCGCTAAATGAGGAGGAAATTAATCAGCTTGTTGCTTTCATTCGGAACTGGCAGACAGAAAAATTGGCAATATCTGCTCCGACTGTTTTTGATGGGGATTCTTTAAACGGTAAAAACTTGTATAGCTTATACTGTGCCAATTGTCATGGAATAACAGGAAGTGGGTTGAATGGTACTGCAACTGCTGTAGGTAATCCTCATTATTTGAAGAACACGACAGATGCGCAAATATGGATTTCTACTGCGTATGGACGGGAAGACACTCGTATGGGGCCTTCATTATTAGGACTGGATGGTGTGAGGCAGCTCGAATCAGAACAAATCACGGATATTGTTACTTTTATTCGACAAGAGTTGCAACATAAGTATAATCCAGAGGAAAAAACATATCAGCCACAAGATACGATTAAGAATGAGAATGAATAAGAAAAAGCACTTCAAGCACTCCAAAAATGGAGTGCTTTTTGTGTATCTTCAGAAATAGATGAATAACTATTTAAATTCATTGGAGTCATAATGTGTCCAAGCTAGCATACATTTTAAGTATTAAGAGGGCTTATTCAGGGAGGAGTCGATATGCAAGAAATACTTTCCTTTTTACCAAAGCGAATTGTGGATACCCTGGAAACGGTTCAGCAGATTCAAGAAAATATAGAAGAAATTAGATTGAGGATTGATCGGCCATTAGAAATAACAGCAGGTGGGAGGCCAACGTTTTTATCCTATATTGTCCAGCCTGATGACGGAATTCAATTATTAAATAGACTTGGCAATTTCTCAATGTACACACTTGAAGAAGAATTAAAACGGGGCTATATCACAATTGCTGGAGGTCACAGGATTGGTTTAGCTGGGAAAGTCATCCTTGATGATGGAAAAGTGAAGGCAATTAGAGATGTTTCTTCCTTTAATATTCGAATTGCTAGGGAAAAAATCGGGAGTGCAAATTCACTCCTCCCATCCATATATACAGGTGAATGGAAGCATACGATGATTATAGGGCCTCCTCAAACTGGGAAGACGACTCTGTTACGAGATATTGCTAGACTTATTTCCTCAGGAATTCCTGATTTAAGGATTCCTCCGCTTAAGGTTGGGATTGTTGATGAAAGGTCAGAAATTGCCGGGTGTGTTAACGGTGTTCCACAACTCAGTTTTGGACCTCGAGTGGATGTACTGGATTCTTGTCCAAAGGCGGAAGGGATGATGATGATGATTCGTTCAATGAGTCCGGATGTGTTAATCGTGGATGAAATTGGACGTGAAGAAGATTCAGTGGCCATCATGGAAGCAGTGAATGCGGGAATCAAGCTTATCATGACAACTCATGGAACTTCTTTAGATGATATTGTAAAACGTCCAACATTGAAGCCAATCATTGAACTTGGAATCTTTGAACGATTCATTGAGCTTTCAAGAGCTACCGGACCAGGTACTGTTACTTGTATTAAAGACCATATAGGTCGTGAGATTAGTAAAAAAGTGAGTGTGAGCGAATGATAAAGCTATTCGGAGCTGCACTTATTATTGCTGCCACAACTTGGACGGGCTTTGAAGTTGCTAGACAGTTAAATGAACGCCCGAAACAACTGAGAATGTTGAAATCTGCTCTTCAATCGCTTGAAGCAGAAATTATGTTTGGTCATACCCCACTCCATGAAGCTTCTCGAAGGCTAGCCACCCAGTTTTCAAACCCAATTTCTTCCCTATTTGATCTGTTTGCAACAAAGCTGACGAAGGGGGAAACAACAGTTCGAAATGCATGGGAGGAAAGTTTAAAAGATGTGTGGAAGCTAACCGCCTTAAAGCAAGGAGAGTTTGAAGTACTGAGACAGTTTGGTGAAACCCTTGGGCGTCATGATCGTTTCTCACAACAAAAACAAATTATATTGACAATAAAACACCTTGAAAGGGAAGAAGCAGATGCCTGCGACAGGCAAGTGAGATACGAAAAAATGGTTAAAAGTCTCGGCTTTTTATCGGGATTATTATTAATCATCTTATTGATGTAGCTAATAGGAGGAAAACGGATGGGTTTAGACGTGGATATTATTTTTAAAATCGCAGGTGTCGGCATTGTTGTTGCATTTTTGCATACCATTCTTGATCAGATGGGAAAAAAGGAGTACGCCCAATGGGTTACCTTATTTGGATTTATCTATATCCTTTTTATGGTCGCCTCAATTGTGGATGAGTTATTTGACAAAATTAAATCTGTCTTTCTATTTCATGGATAAGGGAGGGCTAAGCAATTGAAATTGTACAAATAATTGGAATTGCGCTTGTTGCTACCTTTCTTGCCCTTATCTTAAAAGAGCAAAAACCTAATTTTGCTTTTTTAGTCGTTGTTTTTACAGGGTGTGTTATTTTTCTTTTCCTCGTCGATCAAATTAAGTTAATTATCAATATGATTCAAACCCTAGCTATAACTGCAAATGTCAACCTTATCTATGTAGATACGATTTTAAAAATTATCGGGATAGCTTATATTGCAGAGTTTGCCGCTCAAATTACGAAAGATGCCGGACAAGGTTCACTCGCCTCAAAAATTGAACTTGGAGGAAAGATCCTTATTCTAGCGATGGCGATACCCATCTTAAGCGTGTTGATAGAAACGATTCTCCAGCTAATCCCTGGATGACGAAAGGATCATATTGTGATGGGGTGAAAAAATGAAGCAACGGATGCCGATTCTTCTTAGCACTGTTCTTTTTATGTTCTTTTCATTTTCCTCTAGTGTACATGCTGTTGTTGGCAATGAAGTGAACAGTAATCCCGCCAATACAGATGAGATTGCCGAGGAACAGTTAGACGCCTTGAATATCGATGAATTACAGCGGTTTTGGGAAGATATTTTAAATGAGTATGGGGGATTTCTACCAGAAAGTCAAAAAGGAAGTTTATATGATTTTATAAAAGGAGAGAAAAAATTTAGTCTCCAAGAATGGTTCAATGGAATCATAAAGTTTACTTTTCATGAGTTTATTGCGAATGGAAAATTACTTGGCTCGCTCATTCTCCTTACGATTTTTAGTATCTTTTTACAAACATTACAAAATGCTTTTGAAAAAAGCAACATCAGTAAAGTAGCTTATGCAATCGTCTTTATGGTACTCATCATCATTGCATTAAACAGCTTCCATGTTGTGATTGGTTATACGAATGAAACGATTGCCAGGATGATTCATTTTATTCTTGCTCTTATCCCGCTTTTACTGGCACTTATCGCCTCATCAGGTGGATTTGTCTCAGCAGCTTTTTTTCATCCTGTCATTCTGTTTTTAATGAATACAAGTGGGATTTTTATTCAGTATGTGGTTTTGCCGTTATTATTACTTTCAGCTGTCCTTAGTATCGTTAGTATTTTATCAGAACATTATAAAGTGACGCAGTTAGCTGGTCTTCTCCGCAATTGGAGCATTGCGCTGCTTGGATTATTTCTTACCGTCTTTCTTGGGGTTATTTCTGTCCAAGGAGCAGCTACAGCGGTAACGGATGGAGTTACTTTAAGAACTGCGAAGTTTATGACAAGTAATTTTATCCCTGTTATTGGTCGCTTTTTTACTGATGCAACAGATACGGTAATTAGTGCTTCGCTTTTATTAAAGAATACAGTTGGAATAGCAGGAGTAGCAATTGTTCTACTTATTGCTGCTTTTCCCGCTGTGAAAATTTTGCTCATCGCTTTTATCTATAAATTTGCTGCTGCTCTTCTACAACCACTTGGAGGAGGTCCTGTTATTAAATGTCTTGATGTCATTAGCAAAAGCATAATTTATGTTTTTGCCGCGCTAGCTATTGTTTCGCTCATGTTTTTTTTAACTATTACAATAATTGTGGCAGCAGGTAATTTGACGATGATGGTGAGATAGGAGGAGCAAAAGTGGATTTTCTAACAGCGTGGATAACGAATATTATATTATTTATTTTGATCGCAACTGTGATTGATATGCTTCTACCAAATTCCAGTTTGCATAAATACGTAAAAGTGGTCATAAGCTTGCTGCTAATTTCTATCATTCTATCACCAATTTATAAAGTTATATCAAGTGATTTTGAGACAGCGATTGCTTCGATGACGAATTTCCAAGGAGAAAATCAATATAAAAATCTAGAAAATTCAATAGAAATGCAGAAAAAAGAAATACAAGCCTCCCAACATGCATATATTTTAAAACAAACAGCTGTCCAGCTTCAGTTGGACGCAGAGGAGGAGTTGATGGAAAAATACGGTATGAAAATTGCAAATATTGAAATACAGGCTGATGAAATTGATGAGAATTTGTCTCCTGAAAGTTTGCAATCTATTAAAGTAAGGATTGTTAATCAAGGGGATGAGGATGATACAGTAGCAGTCGTAAAAGAAGTACAAATTGATACAGCCCAACCCCTTCCATCAGAACAGAGATCAAAACACATCAATGAAATCTCCACTTTATTATCTGAAAAGTGGAATGTTCCGAAAACGTCAATTGAACTTTTCATTGAAGGGGGGACATAACAAATGGACAATGACAAAGGACCTAAATCTTGGTTAAATGGGCTATTTAAAAAAGAAAATTCGCCCGATAAGAAACCGGGGAAATATCCATACTTCCTTATCGTTGTTTTGTTTGGAATCGCCGTTATGCTCGTTTCGAATTTGTTTGGAGGCAATTCAAGTAGCTCTAATGATTTGCCAGCCTTTAATAATCAGTCAGATAAACAGGAGGATGCACCTGCATTTGGACAACAAAAGTCGGTTGAAAATAATATCATCGCTAAATATGAGGAGGCCTATAAAACAGAGCTCAAAGAAGCACTTGAAACCATTATGGGAGTTGGTGAAGTGACGGTTGTCGTTAATGTCGATGCTACTGAAAAAAAAGTTTTTGAAAAAAATACGGTAACTCAGTCGCAGTCGACTGATGAAGTTGATCAACAAGGGGGAAAACGTACAGTTGAGGATTTATCTAAGGATGAACAACTGGTCATTATTCGTGAAGGGGATAGCGAAACGCCAATTGTAATCGAAACAAAGAAGCCGACAATTCGAGGTGTGCTCGTTATTGCTAAGGGGGCTGAAAATGTCCAAGTGCAAAAATGGATAATCGAAGCTGTCACGAGAACACTAGATGTCCCAAGCCATAAAGTTTCCGTTTTGCCGAAAAAATCTAAGGGGGATTAATTCATGTTATTAAAGAAACAAACAGTATGGTTGTTAACAATGCTTAGTCTTGTAGTTGTGTTATCGGTTTATTATATAACTTCGCCAGATCCAAATCAGGGGAATTTTGCGACAGTCGGTGAACAGGAGGAGAATTCTGTTACAGAGGAAGAGAATTTATCGGAAGAAAATGCGGAAACAGCAAAAACGCAATCTGATGAAACAATTATTTCTGGAATTGCAAGTGATGAACAGTTTGAGGCATTGCGTCTTGAATTAAATGATCAACGGAGTGAAATGAAGGCTGAACTTCAAGATATTGTAGCCTCTACAGATCTCCCTGTTGAACAACGGAATGAAGCTTATAATGATATGAAAGAATTAGATGCAATTTCTCAAAAAGAACAAGTGTTAGAAACCTTAATTCGGACAATGGGTTATGGAGATGCATTAGTACGTGCGGATGGTGAAAAGGTCCGTATTACTGTTAAAGCACAAGACCATTCAACTGCAGAGGCAAATGAAATTATTCAGATGGTTCGAAATGAACTAGGGGCACTTCAAGCAGTGGCTGTAACTTTTCAGCCTGAA
This sequence comes from Bacillus sp. B15-48, assembly GCF_016879755.1. Lineage (GTDB taxonomy): Bacteria > Bacillota > Bacilli > Bacillales > Cytobacillaceae > Mesobacillus_B. The sequence continues at coordinate 512,327 of NZ_WOFU01000002.1, read as the reverse complement.
AAATAGGTATTAGGAATGGGGTCGGAGCATATTCCGGCCTTTTTCCATTTTTAGTACAAATAATATTTTGTAAAAAAATTTCCCTTTTCACTCAAAAAATATTAGAATAGATACAATAGTATGAAAACTCAGTGGTGGTCAAGGAATGATTATAGTAACATATTGAACTTTTATGTGGTATTATCGTATAGTGTTAGTATCTAGTAATAGAAGCCATTATGAAGGTAGCGTTTGTTACATAATCGCTTGATTAGAAAAAAACTTAAATCTTAAGAATGAACAAGGGGTGTCTCTAACATGTTAAAAGTTCAAGAAATTAGGGAATTAATAAAATTAATTGATCAATCGAACATCGAAGAATTTACATATGAAAGTGACGGAGCTAAAGTAAAAATGAAAAAAAATAGTACTGAAAGGCAAGTCGTCGTTGAGCCGGTAAAGCCTGTGGTAACAAAGTCTGCGCCTGCTGAAGTACCATCTTCAATACCAGCGCAGTCAGTTGCGGCAATTGTACAAAAAGAAGAGTCGAAGCAGGAGCCGAAATCAGAAGTTCCGAATGACGATACAGATTTACACAAAATTACTTCTCCAATGGTTGGAACTTTCTATCAATCTCCGTCTCCTGATGAGGATGTGTACGTTAAACCTGGTTCAAAGGTAAGCAATGATTCAATTGTATGTATCGTTGAGGCAATGAAGTTATTTAACGAGATTGAGGCAGAAGTGAATGGTGAAATCGTGGAAGTGCTTGTAAAAGATGGACAGCTTGTGGAATATGGTCAGCCTTTATTCCTGGTTAAACCTGAATAAGGAGAGATTATGATGATAAAGAAATTATTAATTGCGAACCGAGGAGAAATAGCTGTCCGTATTATTCGTGCCTGTCGAGAGTTAGGGATTGAATCTGTTGCAGTATACTCTGAAGCGGACAAAGAGTCATTACATGTACAGTTAGCTGATGAAGCCTATTGCATCGGACCAAAATTATCAAAAGATAGCTACTTGAATTTTACAAATATCATTAGTGTGGCTAAATTGACGGACTGTGATGCGATCCACCCGGGTTATGGTTTCCTAGCGGAGAATGCCGACTTTGCTGAATTGTGCCGCGAGGTGAATATTACATTTGTCGGGCCAACACCAGAAGCCATACAAAAGATGGGAACAAAAGATGTGGCACGTGAAACGATGCGAGAGGCCAATGTTCCGATTGTTCCTGGTTCAACAGGGATTATTAAAGATACTGATGAAGCAGTTGAACTAGCGAATACTATAGGGTATCCTGTGATCATTAAAGCAACGGCTGGCGGCGGTGGAAAAGGAATTCGGGTTGCTAGGACGGAAGAGGATTTAATTAAAGGGATTAATATTACGCAGCGGGAAGCAAGTACAGCATTTGGCAACCCTGGGGTATATATTGAAAAATATATCGAGGATTTTCGTCATGTAGAGATTCAAGTGCTTGCTGATAATTACGGAAATACCATTCACCTAGGTGAAAGGGATTGCACGATCCAAAGAAGGTTACAAAAGCTGCTTGAAGAAACACCATCACCTGCTTTGGATGGGGAAATGCGTGAAGAAATGGGAATTGCAGCAGTAAAAGCAGCAAAAGCAGTTGCTTATACAGGCGCTGGCACGGTAGAATTTATATATGATTATCGCAATCGTAAGTTTTACTTTATGGAAATGAATACACGAATTCAGGTGGAACATCCTGTAACGGAGATGGTAACCGGCGTTGATTTAATCAAAGAGCAAATTATGGTCGCTTCTGGCGAAAAGCTTAGTTTGCAACAGAAGGATGTAACTTTTAATGGATGGGCAATCGAATGTCGTATTAATGCTGAGAATCCAGAAAAGAACTTTATGCCATCAGCTGGAAAGATTAAAATGTATCTTCCTCCAGGTGGTTTAGGTGTTCGTGTTGATTCAGCTGCTTATCCTGGGTACACAATTCCACCTTACTATGATTCCATGATTGCGAAAGTCATATCATACGGCAGCAGTCGGGAAGAAGCGATTAGTCGTATGAAACGGGCACTGGCAGAGTTTGTGATTGAAGGAGTTCATACTACGATACCATTTCACATTAAATTGCTAAATCACGAGCAATTTGTTGGTGGCCAATTCAATACCAAGTTTTTAGAAACATATGACGTTATGTCAGAAGAATAACCTGGAGGTGAAGGCTATGAGTGAACAGCAGCATGTTCTCGAGATGAAGCAAGGCGATAACAGCCTTGGAAAGGTTGAGATTGCTCCTGAGGTTATCGAAGTAATCGCTGGAATTGCAGCCTCAGAAGTCGATGGAGTTTCGCAAATGAGAGGTGGATTTGCTTCTGGAGTTGTTGAACGACTCGGTAAAAAAAATCATGGAAAAGGCATTCGCGTTGAATTGGCTGACGAGGGTATTAAGGTAGATGTTTATTGCTCTATGAAGTTTGGTCTTTCGATTCCAAATGTTGCTCAACAAATTCAGAATAATATTAGGGAAGCGCTTCTAAATATGACTGCATTGGAAACAGCTGAAGTAAATGTTCATGTTGTAGGGATTCAATTTGAAAACCAAAAGCTCGAAAATGAATTTGAGGAAGAAGTGTAAGGTGAAAAACCAAAGGCGATTTCTGTCTTTGGTTTTTTTGCTGTTCATATAATTTCGACAATATTCTCGATTTTCTGCGACTGGATTCAAATGGACTTGATAAAGTTCGAAGGAAAAGTAAAAATAAGATAGAAGTATTCGCATCTGCATCATGGTATGCTATTATCTTGTTATGAATAGACAAGGTATACAGTCGTAAAGGAGTTTTGGAAAAAATGAAAAGAAGAACAGCACGGGAAAAGGCATTACAAGCTTTATTCCAAATCGATATAAGCAAGGTTGAAATAGTAGATGCTATTGACCATGTTCTTGATGAAGAAAAGAGTGATCCTTATTTATCTAAGCTTGTCGAAGGGACGGTTCAAAATCAGCAGGAGATAGACAATGTCATTAAGGCACACTTAGAAAAGTGGACAATGGACCGACTTGCCCCTGTGGATAGAAGTTTACTGAGACTAGCTGTTTTTGAGATGTTGCATTGTAAAGAAGTGCCTACAAATGTTGTGTTAGACGAGGCAATCGAAATAGCGAAAATCTATGGCGATGACCAATCTAGCAGATTTATAAATGGCGTGCTTTCGAAAGTAAAGCAAAATTATTTGTAATGATTTATTGGTTTTGGTTTCTAATGAGAAAGAGGAGGAGATATTATGAGTGCAACAATTATTGATGGGAAAGGAATTGCGGCGAAAAAAAAGCTCGAAATCGCCGAAGAGGTAGAACAGCTTAAGAAATCTGGCATCACTCCTGGTTTGGCTGTTATTTTAGTCGGTGATAACCAAGCCTCGCAAACGTATGTAAATAGTAAAGAGAAGACATGTAAGCAATTAGGAATGTATTCGGTTAAAATTGAACTTCCGGAATCGGTAACAGAAGAAGAATTATTAAGTAAAATAAAGCAGTTGAATAATGATGACTTAATTCATGGAATTCTTGTCCAACTTCCATTACCTGAGCATATTTGTGAGACAAAAGTCATTGAGGAGATTTCTCCTGAAAAAGATGTGGACGGTTTCCATCCCGTCAATGTCGGTAGAATGATGATTGGTCAAGATGCGTTTCTACCTTGTACCCCATATGGCATCATGGTTATGCTTAAAGAAGCAGGGATTCAAATCGAAGGCAAGCACGCTGTTGTGGTCGGACGTAGCAATATCGTTGGGAAACCGATTGGACAGTTATTATTGAATGAAAATGCTACTGTTACATATTGTCATTCAAGAACAAAAAACCTGGAAGAATATACGAAAACCGCCGATATCCTAATTGCAGCTGTTGGGATAGAAGGTTTTATAACAAAGGATCACGTGAATTCTGATGCAGTTGTCATTGATGTCGGCATTAACCGAAATCAGGATGGAAAATTATGTGGAGATGTTCGATATGAGGAGGTAAAAGAAGTCGTTGCGTTTATTACTCCAGTACCTGGAGGAGTAGGTCCAATGACCATTACGATGCTAATGTATAATACATTGAAATCAGCAAAAAATCACCTCGCTAAGCTTCAAAGAACACATCACTAATAGATGCAATAATTTAACTGCCTGTATCTGGTAAGCTTTGAGAGCATCATTCCATCTGTAACAGTGACGAATGGAATTTCAAAACTTATAATAGATATAGGCAGTTTTTATTTAACTCGAGCGACTAACATTCAATGGGGAACCCTCCTGAATGAAGTTTCACTTTTTACATCATTAAAATTTTAGAAATTTAGCAGTGTCTTGTCTTGCTATTAATCAATGTGTATTAGGTAGGGATGATAATGATGAGTGAAAAATACTTAACGGTTCAAGCTTTAACAAAATACATAAAACGAAAATTTGATGCTGACCCCCACTTACAGGATGTTTTTGTAAGAGGGGAAATTTCTAATTTTAAGCAACATTCGAGCGGTCACATGTATTTTACATTGAAGGACGAAAAAGCACGCATTCTTGCTGTTATGTTTGCAAGTTATAATCGTTCAATGAAGTTTCTTCCTGAAAACGGGATGAAGGTCCTGATAACAGGTGATATCTCTGTGTACGAGTCGAGCGGACAATATCAAATCTATGTAAAGGAAATGCAACCGGACGGAATTGGGGATTTATTTTTAGCATATGAACAAATGAAAGAACGTTTACAGAAGGAAGGCCTGTTTTCTCCTGATAACAAAAAACCACTTCCTCAACACCCGCAAACTGTTGGAGTGATAACTTCACCAACTGGCGCCGCCATCCGTGATATTTTAACGACGATTAAACGACGATTTCCGATTGCTAATATTCTTATCTTTCCAGCTTTAGTTCAAGGAGAGCAAGGAGCTTCATCGGTTGTAAAGGCAATTGGAAAAGCGAATGAACGAAATGATATAGATGTCCTCATTGTTGGAAGAGGTGGGGGATCGATTGAAGAATTATGGACATTTAACGAAGAAAGCGTAGCCAGAGCAATCTTCGCTTCAACAATCCCAATTATATCCGCCGTAGGCCATGAGACAGATTTTACCATTGCCGATTTTGTTGCTGACACGCGGGCACCAACACCAACTGCGGCAGCAGAAATTGCGGTTCCACATATCAATGAATTAATGGAAAGAGTATTGAATCGTCAAGCAAGGTTATTTAGAGGGATGAAAGAAAAAATAAGCCTTCAGCAAGAAAGGTATGATCGTTTAAAACGGTCTTATGCATTTCGGTACCCGCGAAGACTTTATGAACAAAAGCTAGAGCAGCTAGATAAAATGACGGAAGCATTGGTTCGTAGTACAAAAAAATTATCAATAACAAAAGAAGAAAATTTTAATCAACTAAAAAAAAGATTTGTCCGTCATCATCCTGAGGAATTACTGAAGCTTTCGCTAGAGGAACATACTCGCCTAACAAGAGCGTTAAACAGAGGAATGAAAGAAACCCTTATAAAACAGCAAAAAGAATTTTCAAGGGTAATCGCTACACTTGAAGCTTTAAGCCCATTAAAAATTATGGATCGTGGATATAGTTTAGCGTATAACGAGGATGGTAAGCTAATAAAAAACGTTTCACAAGTAAAAACAGAAGACCAGTTAACAGTACAAGTTTCCGATGGGAAAATAAAATGTGTTGTTATGAATATTACTGAGGAGAGGAATCGAAATGACAAATGATAAAAAGTTAACATTTGAAGAAGCGATGGAAAAATTGGAAGAGATTGTTGAAAAGCTTGAAGAAGGTGATGTTCCTCTGGAAGAGGCGATTAGCTTTTATAAAGAAGGGATGGAGCTTTCTAAACTTTGTCACAATAAATTAAAGAATGTCGAAAATCAGTTAACTCAAATATTAACGGATGATGGTCAAACGGTTGAGTTTACAATTAATGAGGAGGAATGATGATGCAAATGGCAGTTTTGAAACCCTTTATCTCGCAATATAAACCCGTTGTTGAACAGCGCTTAACCGAAGCTATAATAGCATTAGAAGCACCGAAAATGCTAAAAGACTCAATGTTATACTCATTACAGGCAGGTGGAAAGAGAATAAGGCCACTATTGTTATTCGCAACATTAAAGGCCTTTGGGTATCAACCAGAAAATGGGGTTGATGTTGCTGCAGCCATTGAAATGATTCATACATATTCCTTAATACATGATGATTTACCAAGTATGGATGACGATGACCTTCGAAGAGGGAAACCAACAAATCACAAAGTATTTGGTGAAGCTACGGCCATTTTAGCAGGGGATGCCTTGCTCACATTAAGCTTTAAACTGATCTCGACTTGTAATGAGATTGATGCGCATGTAAAACTGGCATTGCTAACACAATTATCAGATGCAGCAGGTGCTGAGGGAATGGTCGGTGGTCAAGTAAGAGATATGGACGGAGAGAAAAAACAACTTTCCATTAATGAATTAGAAGAGATTCATGTGAATAAAACAGGTCGTTTATTGAGTTATTCTGTTTTAGCTGGTGCCGAAATAGCGAAAGCGAATTCAGAGGTTAAAGAGAAACTACAGAAGTTCGCCTACCATATCGGGCTGGCTTTCCAAATTAGGGATGACATTCTTGACATAGAGGGAAATGAAGTTGAAATGGGGAAGCCGATTGGTAGCGATGCTGGAAATGAGAAAAATACATACCCTGCCTTATTGTCCTTATCAGGTGCCAAAGATGCGTTGAACAATCATATTCAACAAGCTAAAGAACTATTAACATCCACTGGACTTGACACACTCTTACTTGAGGAGATCACTGATCTCATCGGGTTAAGGACTTCCTGAAAAATCTTGAATATTGAGCAGTCAAGCTGTTTATGCTATAATCCATCCTGATTACCTTTGAAGCTACAATTTAAGTCAGAAATGAAAGTGAGTGATCCGGCATGGATCTTTTATCTATAAAAGACCCTTCATTTTTAAAGAATCTTTCTCTTAAAGAGTTAGAGATGTTGGGCAGAGATATTAGACATTTTTTAATAGAAAAGTTATCAAAAACTGGTGGGCATATAGGGCCAAACTTAGGAGTAGTAGAGCTGACAATCGCTTTACACAAATGCTTTAACAGTCCACAGGATAAAATCCTCTGGGATGTTGGACATCAATCTTATGTACATAAAATTTTAACAGGCCGTGCTTGTCAATTTGATACGTTGAGAACATATAAAGGGCTTTGCGGATTCCCAAAAATGATTGAAAGTGAACATGATGTTTGGGAAACAGGGCATAGTTCCACATCGTTATCTGCAGCGATGGGGATGGCGGTCGCGAGGAATTTAAAAAGGGAAAAATCACATATCATTCCTGTCATTGGCGATGGAGCATTGACAGGTGGAATGGCATTAGAGGCTTTAAATCATATTGGACATGAAAAAGAGAGAATGATTGTCATCTTAAATGACAATGAGATGTCCATTGCTCCAAATGTCGGGGCGATTCATAATGTTCTAGGTAGATTAAGAACGGCTGGCAAATACAATAAAGTGAAAGATGAGTTAGAAATATTGCTCAAAAAGATTCCTGCAGTAGGAAATCAACTTGCAGGAACGGCCGAAAGAATTAAAGATAGTTTAAAATATATGTTAGTTCCTGGAATGTTCTTTGAGGAATTAGGATTTACTTATCTAGGGCCTGTCAATGGTCACAGTTATGAAGATTTGTTTGATAATATAAATTATGCGAAAAAATATGATGGTCCCGTTCTTCTGCATGTAGTGACTAAAAAAGGAAAAGGTTATCGACCAGCTGAAAATGACCGAATTGGTACATGGCATGGGACGGGGCCATATAAAACTGAAACAGGTGATTTTCTTAAATCCGCAAGCGATGGTCCAGCGTGGAGTTCGCTTGTTAGTGAGACGGTAAGGAAGATGGCTCGAGAAGACGAACGGGTTGTAGCGATTACTCCAGCCATGCCTGTTGGTTCAAAGTTGGAGGGGTTTGCCAAAGAATTTCCTGATCGGATGTTTGATGTCGGTATTGCTGAACAGCATGCAGCTACTTTCGCCGCTGGGTTAGCAACGCAAAAAATGAAACCATTCCTGGCGATTTACTCCACTTTCTTACAACGAGCCTATGATCAAGTTGTACATGATATATGTCGTCCTAATTTAAATGTATTCATTGGCATTGATCGTGCTGGGCTTGTTGGTGCGGATGGGGAAACACATCAAGGTGTGTTTGATATCGCGTTTTTAAGGAGTCTTCCAAATATCGTCTTAATGATGCCTAAAGATGAGAATGAAGGTCAGCATCTTGTCTACACAGCGCTTAAGTATGATGATGGTCCAATTGCACTTCGTTATCCACGTGGCAATGGTCTCGGTGTTCCTATGGATGAAAAATTACGTGAAATTCCAATTGGTACATGGGAAGTGTTAAAAGATGGAAAGGATGCCGCGATATTAACTTTTGGCTCAACGATTTCAATGGCACTTGAGGCAGCGAGTGAATTAGAAAAGCATGGCACCTCAGTAAAGGTTGTTAATTGTCGATTCCTAAAACCATTGGACCTTCCGATGTTGACAAGTTTGCTTGAAAATGAAATTCCCATTCTCACGATAGAAGAGGCGGTGCTTCAAGGTGGTTTCGGAAGTTTCATTCTTGAAACGGCTAATGAGTTAGGGTTTGGAGGAGTCCCTATCGACCGACTTGGAATCCCAGATAAGTTTATTGAACATGGGAATGTAAGTGAATTGTTGGAAGAGATTGATTTAACGACTGAGGCTGTCATTGAAAAAGTGAAATATTTAGCATCGCAAAAAGAAAAAAGGGCGTAAAGAATGAAAACAAAAAAAGAACGATTAGATATCCTCCTTGTTGAACGAGGGTTAGCGGAAACACGGGAAAAAGCAAAGAGGGCAATCATGGCTGGTCTTGTATATTCCAATGAAGTAAGGATGGATAAAGCAGGAGAAAAAGTAAATATGGATATTCCTCTAACTGTCAAAGGAAATGCTCTTCCGTATGTGAGCAGAGGAGGGCTAAAGCTTGAAAAAGCATTGAAAACCTTTGATTTGCATGTTCGAGATAAAGTGATTCTTGATATTGGTGCTTCCACAGGGGGGTTTACTGATTGTGCCTTGCAAAATGGGGCAAAAATGTCTTACGCACTCGATGTTGGTTACAATCAGCTTGCGTGGAAGTTAAGGCAAGATGAGCGGGTAATCGTCATGGAGCGAACGAACTTTCGTTACGTAACGCCTGAAGACCTCACATATGGTCTACCAAACTTTGCTACAATCGATGTAAGTTTCATTTCTTTAAGGTTAATATTGCCTGTGTTAAAAAAAATACTCCCTATAGGAAGCGATGTTGTAGCTTTAGTAAAACCGCAATTTGAAGCTGGTAGGGATCAAGTCGGAAAAAAAGGGATTGTGCGAGACCCGCAAGTACATCTTTCCGTTGTTGATTCAATGGTTGAATTTGCTCTTAATACGGGGTTTGATGTATGCAATCTTTCTTATTCTCCAATTACAGGTGGCGATGGAAATATCGAATTTCTTCTCCACCTTCAATGGAATTCACCTGAAGATATAGGGAAACTACTTCTAAAAGCGTTACCTTCAGAAGTGGTTTCGGAAGCGCATAAAGAATTGGCAAAAAAACGAGTGGAAGAAGAATAGGCAAAAGTGTCTATTCTTTTTCCTTTTTTCTATTTTGAAATACGAAGTATGATTGTACTCTTTTAAAAAATCGGATAACATAAGAAGTAAGATGTTTGGGACTTCAGAGGTGATAAAAGTGAATAAAGGACAGCGTCATATTAAGATTCGTGAGCTAATAGCGAATGAAGAAATTGAAACACAGGACGAGCTTGTTGATCGGCTCAAGCAGGCTGGATTTAACGTTACACAAGCTACAGTTTCTCGTGATATTAAAGAATTACATCTTGTTAAGGTTCCCCTAATTGATGGTAGGTACAAATACAGCCTTCCAGCTGACCAACGGTTTAACCCGCTTCAGAAATTAAAACGTTCGCTAATGGATGCTTTTGTACGAATCGATCAAGCGAGTCATCTGCTTGTTATGAAAACGATGCCGGGAAATGCAAACGCGATCGGAGCGCTTATTGACAATTTAGATTGGGAAGAAATATTAGGGACAATTTGCGGCGATGATACAATTTTAATTATATGTCGAACCGAGGACGATACAAACTTGATTAAGAATCGATTTCTTGAAATGCTATAGATGGGGTGAATTGCTTGTTAAGTGAGTTATCCATAAAAAATTTCGCAATCATTGAGTCCCTCTCAATCTCTTTTCAGAAGGGATTAACCGTATTAACTGGCGAAACAGGAGCTGGAAAATCAATTATTATTGATGCCGTTCACCTCCTTGTCGGAGGGAGAGGCTCAGCGGAATTCGTTAGACACGGAGAAGAAAAAGCAGAAATTGAGGGACTTTTCTTTCTTGATACCAATCATCACCCTTGTTATTCTAAAGTGCAGGATTTTGGAATTGATATTGAAGAAGGGATGATTGTATTACGAAGGGATATTTTCAAGAGTGGCAAAAGTGTTTGTAGAATTAATGGGAAATTAGTAACGATTGCAGTGTTAAGAGAAATTGGTGCAACATTAATTGATATTCATGGACAACATGAACATCAAGAGTTAATGGATGAAACGAAGCATATAAATTTGTTGGACCAATTTGGAGCTGTAGAAATTTTGCCTGCATTGCTTGAATACCAAAATGTATACAAATCATATGAACAAACGATGAAAAAATTAAAAAGTTTGAGTGAAAATGATCAGAAAATGGCACATCGACTTGATTTAATTCTCTTCCAATATGAAGAAATTCAAAATGCACAATTAAAAATGAATGAAGATGATGAGCTTTTCGAAGAAAAGCGAAAACTAGCTAATTTTGAAAAAATTTATGAAAATATCCAATCGAGTTATAAAGCATTACAGGGGGACCAAAAGGGCCTTGATTGGATAGGGATGGTAATGGACTCCCTCCAGAGTGCTGCAGATATTAATCCATCCTATAAAGAACTTTATGAAACAGTTTCTAATTGTTTTTATCAGTTGGAAGACACAGCGCACACATTGCGTAACGAATTAGACATACTTGAATTTGACCCGCTTCGTTTAAATGAAATTGAAGAAAGATTGACCGAAATTAATCAATTAAAACGGAAATATGGAAGTACAATCGAGGAAATATTGGAATATAGTTCGAAAATTGAAGAAGAAATTGAAACCATTCAAAACAAAGAACACCATATGGAGCAGATTGAAAAAGAATTAACATCCTTGCAAAAGGATTTACAAATTGAAGCGGAAAATCTAAGCAAAGCAAGAAAGAAATGGGCGAAAAGTCTAACAAAACTGATTCATAATGAATTAAAAGATCTGTATATGGATAAGACTGTATTTGAAGTAAGGTTTGAAGAAGAAACCGCAAATTTCACGAAAAAAGGAAACGAAAAAGTTGAATTTTATCTTTCCACAAACCCAGGAGAACCTTTAAAACCCTTATCAAAAATAGCCTCAGGTGGCGAACTTTCACGAATTATGCTTGCACTAAAGAGTATTTTCTCAAAACATCAAGGGATTACTTCGATTATATTTGATGAAGTGGACACTGGAGTTAGCGGCAGAGTTGCCCAAGCGATAGCTGAAAAAATATTTAAAGTAGCAATAAATTCTCAAGTTCTTTGTATATCCCATCTTCCACAAGTTGCTGCAATGGCGGATACACATTTGTTTATTGTAAAGGATGTAAAAAAGGGACGAACTAAAACCTCTATCACACCGCTTTCGGATGCCAATCGGATACGTGAAATAGGACGAATGATTTCAGGTGTTGAGTATACAGAATTAACGAGGCAACATGCGGAGGAACTTTTGCAAATGGCAAAACATTCCAAGTCAGCTACTTGAAAAGCTATCATTTATTGGATAGCTTTTTTATTTTCTTCTGGTTATAAATGATGAGTCTCAAGGCAAAATTATAACTGTAGCCATAAAGTGATGATGTGTGTGAATTAGAAGCGAGGAGAGTGAAAAGATGAAAAAAGAATTTCTCAGAAGAGTTATTGGTGGAATTCTCCTTGTTTCATTAATTGCAATAGGTTTTATCAAACCTGTTCAAGAATATTTCTTAATTCCAAGTCAGATTACTTTATTTGAAGGACAAGTATATCATGTTTCAAATTCAATACCTGTATCAGCTAATGGTAGCAATAGTAAAAGCGTAAAAGCAGAACAGAGTGAAGATACTGTTTCCATTGAAGCTAAAAAACAGGGTCAAGATAATGTGGTTCTCGAATTAGCTGGGTTACCGATCAAAAATGTGGATGTCAATGTTTTAAAAGACTTCAAAGTTATGCCTGGCGGACAATCGATAGGAGTAAAATTGAATACAGTTGGCGTTCTCGTTGTCGGTCATCATCAAGTTCAAACGTTAGAGGGTAAGGTGTCACCTGGTGAACTAGCTGGAATTAAAGTTGGTGACATTATTACCGAGATCAATGGGAAATCCATTGAAAAAATGTCTGAAGTAGGACCTTTTGTCAAACAGTCTGGTGAAAGTGGCAAGCCGATGAAAATTGTCTTAAAACGTGAAAACGAAAAAATTGAGACTACCCTTGAACCGAAAAAAGATAAACATGAAAACACATTTAAGTTAGGTTTGTATATCCGTGACTCTGCGGCAGGAATTGGGACAATGACTTTCTTTCATCCTGAGTCAAAAAAATATGGGGCGCTTGGACATGTGATTTCTGATATGGATACAAAAAAGCCGATTGTTGTTGAGGATGGCCAAATTGTTCGATCAACGGTAACCTCCATTGAAAAAGGTGCCAATGGAGATCCTGGTGAGAAATTAGCCCGTTTTTCGGAGGATAGAGAGGTCATTGGCAATATTAAACGTAACAGCCCCTATGGTATTTTTGGGGACTTAAATCAAAGTTTAAAGAATGGAATTGTCGATAAACCTTTACCGATTGCTTTGTCACATCAAGTGAAAGAAGGCCCAGCTCAAATTTTGACAGTCGTTGAAAACGATGAAGTCAACCTTTTTGACATTGAGATTGTCAGTACTATTCCCCAAAAGTTCCCGGCAACAAAGGGAATGGTTATTAAAGTAACGGATAAGAAGTTGCTAGATAAAACCGGAGGGATTGTACAAGGAATGAGTGGGAGTCCAATTATTCAAGATGGGAAATTAATCGGAGCAGTTACACACGTCTTTGTAAACGATCCTACAAGTGGATATGGAGTCCATATTGAATGGATGCTGAATGAAGCAGGAATAGATATATATGAAAAGCCTATCCAAAAGGCAAGTTAAAAATCAAAGTCCTGGTAAAAAACAGTTAAAATGATAAAACAAAAAGTGTCTTCCTCGGGAGGCACTTTTTGATTTTTCAAATTCATACTTTCCTAACGCATAAGTGCAATAAGGTTTTTCTTTGGGCTTTAGCCGTTAGAAAAATCAATCACGCTCCGCGTGATAAGATGTTCTTTAGGGCTTTAGCCCTTAGGAACATCAATCGGGCACAGCGCGCGCGACTACGCCTCTGTCTTCGCCTTTAGGGCTCGCCAATCGGCGAGTTTTTCTTTATTGATGAAGTTTCGACAAATTCTCTTTAATTTTTTGTCAATTATAGAAAAGAGTCGAATTGTAGAGAAAATAAAAGGAAGGAATAGAATTCCTCACTTTTTGAAGAAAAAATAAAAAATAAAAGGATTTCTTGTTGCATTGTCGAATTAGTCATTTAGAATAAGTTATATAGGTGACTGACAGAGTAGAACTTGGGGATAGAGGAGGAAGTTTGACAGTGAATAAAATTAAAGTAGCCGTCGTAGATGACAATAGAGAGTTAGTCGGATTATTGGAGGAATATATCTCTTCTCAAAATGATATGGAAGTAGTAGGTGTGGCTCATAATGGTCAAGATTGTCTGGAAATGCTAAGTAGTGCCAATCCAGATGTACTTCTCTTAGATATAATCATGCCGCATTTAGATGGCCTTGCTGTATTGGAAAAAATTCGCGATATGGAAAATAAACATCTTCATGTCATTATGCTGACAGCCTTTGGGCAGGAGGATGTTACAAAAAATGCTGTAGAACTTGGTGCCTCCTATTTTATTCTTAAACCATTTGATATGGAAAATTTAGGAAATCATATTCGCCAATTAAGCAATCAAGCGAAAGGACATGTTCGAAAGTCGTCAACAGTTGGTTATAATAAACCATCGGAGCAAAAACCAAAAAATTTAGATGCCAGTATAACAAGCATCATCCATGAAATTGGTGTGCCAGCTCATATTAAAGGGTATCTCTATCTTCGAGAAGCCATTTCAATGGTTTATAATGATATTGAACTGCTCGGTTCAATCACGAAAGTTCTTTATCCTGACATTGCGAAGAAGTATAATACTACTGCCAGTCGGGTGGAACGTGCAATTCGTCATGCGATTGAAGTGGCTTGGAGCAGAGGGAATATTGAATCGACCTCCTCGTTATTTGGCTATACAGTAAGTATGACAAAGGCAAAACCAACGAACTCTGAGTTCATCGCGATGGTTGCGGATAAATTAAGATTGGAACATAGAGCATCATAAAGGAAATAATATAAGGTCCATATTCATATAATTAGTAAAACATCCTTCATTTAATGGCAGAAGGGTGTTTTTTAATTTTAAAAACATACAGAGGCTTAAATAAGGAAGTGATTAATATTGACGGAAATATTTGCCCATCGAGGTTATTCTGGGAAATATCCTGAGAATACAATGAAGGCATTTATTGAAGCAGAAAGAGTAAGCGCAGATGGATTAGAGTTAGATGTACAAATGACGAAGGATGGCGAAATTGTTGTCATTCACGATGAAAAAGTTGACAGAACAACAGGAGGAAACGGTTATGTTAAAGATTATACAGCAAAAGAAATTAGAAAGTTGGATGCGAGCCTACATAATAAAAAACTAAGATTTGGAAAGAAGGAACCCATCCCTTTTCTGAAGGAAGTTTTTGAATGGCTTTCAACAACCAACTTGATTTGTAATGTTGAGTTAAAAAATAACCGCGTCGCTTATCATGGAATGGAAGAGAAAGTGTTTTCGCTAATTGATGAGTATGGGGTGAGGGATCGAGTAATCATCTCTTCTTTTAATCATTACAGTTTAGTTTATGTAAAAAGGCTCGATCGTGGAATCGAGACAGCTCCAATATTACCAGTAGGTCTATATATGCCTTGGGTTTATGCGCAATCAATACAGGCGAAGGGATTTCATCCTATATACATTGCTGCTCATGATGAGATTATAAAAAAATCTCTTGAGCAAAAGATAGCTATTCGTCCTTATACTGTAAATAAAGAAAAAGATATGGAAAGGTTGATAATAAGTGGATGTACCGCAATTATAACTGATTTTCCTGCAAGAGCAGTGAAGCTGAGGACAGAGATCCTGAAGAAAAAGCCGTGATTCTTTCACGGCTTTTATTCTTCTTTACTGGTCGGAATTTGAAAGCGTGCTTGAACTTTATTTTTTTTGCGGTCACGGTGAAGAATAAAACCTGCAATAAATCCAACTCCAGCGAGGAACAATAGTAACCCAACGAGAAATTGAAGCCATAGAAAAGGAATAGGCGGCTGTAAAATCCCAAATGCCATGTCACGCATAAGTTTTACACCGTATCCTGCAAATACCCCGGGTATTACTAATATGCTGAGCGCAATGATCCGTTTCATATTAAATCCCTTCAATAGATATTATTCTCTGTTTAAAGCATAAAACATTGCTGTAAATTGTCAAGGTTTTATTTAATACTGGCATCGGTGTGAAAGATATTGCATACTAATAATAAAAAGAATGAAAGAAACTTCTTATCCAGAGGTGAGAGGATGCAAAATATTTTAGTTGTCGGTGCAGGCAAGGGAGGCAGCACAGTCATTGGAATGCTGCAAAAAAGTGTGGAAATTGTTGCTGTCATTGATGTTGATATTCTTGCTCCGGGGATTCAGCTTGCTAAAAACTTAGGAATCCCAACTGGAAAGGATTGGCGACCGTTTTTAACGGATAAAATCGACTTAGTTATTGAAGTGACGGGAAAAATGGAAGTGTTTCAGAAAATAAAAGAGGTGTGTGGAAAGAGTACGGTTGTTGTCCCCGGTAGTGTCGCTTTTATGGTTTCAAAATTATTGGAAGAAAAAATCGAGCTCATTGAAGTATTGAAAAATGAAACGTATAAGCACGATCTCATTTTTAATTCGAGCGATGATGGAATGATTGTAGTTAATAAAGAGGGGATTATTACCCTTTTTAATCGAACTGCGGAAAGAATCTTAGGTGTGTCAACTAAAAATGCTGTTGGGCAACCTATTCAAAAAGTGGTTCCAGAAAATCATCTTCTTCATGTGATTGGGACACGAAAGGCAGAAAATAATCAAGAGCTACTCTTGGCGAATGGAACAAAAATTTTCACAACACGTATCCCGATGATTGATGAAAAAAATCGAGTGATTGGGGCATTTGCTGTTTTTAAAGAAATTACAGAAATGGTCCGCCTGGCCGGAGAAGTGACTAATTTAAAAGAAATTCAAACAATGCTTGAGGCCATCATTCAATCGAGTGAAGAGGCGATTTCGGTTGTTGATGAAAATGGAAATGGGATTCTTATTAATCGTGCTTATACACGTATTACTGGTTTAACTGAAGAAGAGGTGATTGGGAAACCAGCAACTGCAGATATTTCAGAAGGTGAAAGCGTGCATATGAGAGTTTTAAAAACTAGGAGACCGGTACGTGGAGTTGCGATGAGGGTTGGCCCTAATAAAAAAGAAGTAGTTGTAAACGTCGCGCCGATTATTGTTGATGGGAAATTAAAAGGTAGCGTTGGAGTCATACATGATATGTCGGAAATTAAATCTTTAAATAGAGAATTAACTCGAGCTAGACAAATCATTCGAACACTCGAAGCAAAGTATACCTTTCAAGACATTATTGGTGAATCGGAAGAAATGAAAATTGCGATCGAACAAGCCCGTCTAGGTGCATACACTCCGGCTACTGTGCTGCTTAGAGGAGAATCTGGTACTGGAAAAGAGTTATTTGCCCATGCAATACATAATGAAAGCGACCGGAAATTTAATAAATTTATCCGTGTAAATTGTGCTGCGATAACTGAGTCATTGTTGGAGAGTGAGCTATTTGGGTATGAAGAAGGTGCTTTTTCAGGAGCAAAAAGAGGGGGGAAGCGCGGATATTTTGAAGAAGCAAATAACGGGAGTATTTTTTTAGATGAAATCGGGGAACTACCTGCAAATACGCAAGCAAAATTGCTTCGTGTTCTTCAAGAGAAGGAAATAATGAGAGTGGGAGGGACAAAAGCGATTCCGGTTAATGTTCGCGTTATTGCTGCAACAAATACGAACTTGGAAAAAGCAATTGCTAAAGCAACATTTAGAGAGGACCTATATTATCGTTTAAATCGAATGCCTATACATATCCCGTCTTTAAGAGCAAGGAAAGAAGATATTCCTTACCTCTGTGGAAGGTTAATCCAAAAGATTAATCAAGATTATGGCAGGAACGTTTCCGGAGTATCACAACCAGCGATAATGAAATTAATGCAATATGAATGGCCAGGGAATGTTAGGGAACTTGAAAATGTTTTAGGAAGAGCAATTATCTTTATGAAATATCACGAGACGCAAATGGAGGGAATCCACCTTCCAGAGTTTGTAAGTAACGAATCATATTTAGCTTCGAATGGGATAGATAAGGGAGAAGGGATAGAACCACTTGCGCTTCAATTAAAGAAGTATGAAGCAAAAATAATTACAGATACTTTGGAAAAACTGGGTGGAAATAAGACACTAACGGCAAAATCCTTAGGAATTTCAGTGAGAAGCCTCTACTACAAACTCGAAAAATTAAATCTTGAAATAAATAGCATGCAATAATATGCATTGTATGTAATTTTTTGCAAGAAAAATCAGCGAAAGACAATGAAATTAGAGTGTTATTAGATTGGCATGAATTTTGCTTAATAATTAAGTAACAAATTGTTAAGGAATGAAGGCAAGGAACATTGCTCCAGAAACTAGAACAAAAACGAGATAAACAACTTAAAGAAAGAGTATCTAGGAGGATAAAAATGGAGATTTTTGCTTACCTTGAAAAGTACGATTATGAACAAATGGTTTTATGTCAGGATAAACAATCTGGATTAAAAGCGATCATTGCGATACATGATACAACTCTTGGTCCTGCTCTTGGTGGAACAAGAATGTGGACGTATTCTTCAGAGGAAGCAGCTATCGAAGACGCCCTCAGGCTTGCCAAGGGGATGACTTATAAGAATGCGGCGGCAGGTTTAAATCTTGGCGGTGGAAAAACAGTGATTATCGGTGACCCGCGCAAAGATAAAAATGAAGAGATGTTTCGTGCTTTTGGACGCTATATTCAAGGGTTGAATGGGCGTTATATTACGGCTGAGGATGTAGGTACAACCGTTGCGGACATGGACATCATTCATGAAGAAACTGACTATGTTACTGGTATTTCTCCAGCTTTTGGTTCTTCGGGTAATCCATCTCCTGTTACAGCGTTTGGAGTGTACCGAGGGATAAAAGCAGCGTGTAAAGCAGTATACGGTACAGATTCCCTTGAGGGAAAGGTAGTCGCAGTTCAGGGGGTTGGAAATGTTGCATACAATCTCTGTCGTCATTTACATGAAGAAGGGGCAAAACTAATCGTTACTGATATCAATAAAGATGCTGTTCAAAGGGCTATTGAAGAGTTTAGTGCTGAGGCAGTGAATCCCGATGATATTTATGCCGTTGAATGTGACATCTTTGCCCCGTGTGCACTTGGTGCAGTGATTAATGATGAGACGATCCCTCAATTCAAGGCGAAAGTAATTGCAGGTGCAGCCAATAATCAATTGAAGGAAACTAAGCACGGAGATATTATTCATGAATTAGGGATTGTTTACGCGCCAGATTATGTCATTAATGCTGGTGGTGTAATTAATGTTGCAGATGAATTATCTGGATATAATCAGGAGCGTGCTCTTAAGAAGGTAGAGCAAATTTATAATAATATTGAAAAAGTAATTCAAATTGCTAAACGAGATAGCATACCGACCTATATGGCAGCCGATCGAATGGCTGAAGAACGAATAGAACGGATGCGTAATTCACGTAGTCAATTTTTACAGAATGGACACCATATTTTAAGTCGAAGGTAAAAATAAAGGCTGGAAAGTTTTTCAGTTTGTTTACTAAGGATCTTTCCTGATGGAGGTTTGAATTTTGCAGCCACTGGAATATCGGATACTCACAATTAACCCTGGTTCAACCTCAACCAAAATTGGAGTCTTTATCAATGAGCTTCCTATTTTTGAACATTCAATACGGCATGACGAAAATATGCTTCATTCATTTGAAAAGATTATGGACCAGTATGTGTTAAGGAAGAAAACCATTTTAGAAACGCTCGATGTTGAGGGAATCAATTTATCAAAATTACATGCGGTATGTGGTCGTGGTGGACTGCTACGCCCAATTGAAGGTGGCACATATATCGTTAATCATGAGATGTTAGCCGATTTACACTCGGGTTTTTTAGGGCAGCATGCTTCTAATCTTGGTGCTATTCTTGCTTATGAAATAGCCAGTGGTTTAAATATCACTGCTTATATTGTTGATCCTGTTGTTGTTGATGAGTTAGAACCAATCGCGCGAATCTCTGGATTTCCTTTAATTGAAAGAAGAAGTATTTTTCACGCCCTCAACCAAAAGGCCGTGGCTCGGCGTGTGGCTAAGGACTATGGTAAGAAATATGAACAAATGAATTTAATTGTTACTCATTTAGGCGGAGGAATCACCGTAGGTGTTCATAAAAACGGGAAAGTTATTGATGTCAACAATGGACTTCACGGTGATGGTCCGTTTAGCCCTGAGCGTGCAGGGACAGTACCTACTGGCGATCTCATTTCACTATGTTTTTCGGGTAATTATTACCGTGATGAAATCATGAAGATGATTGTTGGTCAAGGAGGGTTAGTTGGATATTTAGGTACAAATGATGCAATTAAGGTTGAAGAAATGATTGAAAAAGGGGATAAAGAGGCGGGATTTATTTATAAAGCAATGGCTTACCAAGTGGCAAAAGAAATAGGAGCGGCAAGTGCAGTTTTATACGGAAAGGTCGATGCAATCGTTCTTACAGGCGGCCTTGCTTATGGAAAAGAATTCGTAAATGAAATCTCTGAGCGGGTTAATTGGATCGCCGATGTTTTAGTTCATCCAGGTGAAAATGAATTACATGCTCTTGCTGAGGGTGCACTAAGGGTGTTATCTGGTGAAGAGCAAAGCAAAATTTACCCTGGTGGGCGCTGAGGAGGATAATTTATGGCAGAAGAATATGATTTAGTCATTTTAGGTGGTGGAACAGGTGGGTACGTAGCTGCCATTAGAGCATCACAATTTGGTTTGAAGACAGCTATTGTTGAAAAAGGAAAGCTAGGCGGAACTTGTTTACACAAAGGGTGTATTCCGAGTAAAGCTTTACTTCGTAGTGCAGAAGTTATGGCTACAACGAAACGCGGCGAAGAATTTGGTATCATCACTGGCGAAGTGAAGGTAGACTTTTCAAAAGTCCAGGAACGGAAAAATAGGGTTATTGAACAACTATATAAAGGTGTCCAACACTTGATGAAACAAGGGAAAATCGATGTATATGAAGGAATTGGGAGAATTCTTGGGCCATCGATATTTTCTCCCATGCCTGGAACGATTTCCGTTGAGATGAAAAATGGCAGTGAAAATGAGATGCTTATCCCCAAAAATATAATTATAGCAACTGGGTCTAAACCAAGAATGATTGCAGGACTAGAGGCAGACGGTTCTTATGTATTGACATCTGATGAGGCGCTTGAATTAGAGGACTTGCCAAAATCTATCATCATAGTCGGTGGCGGTGTTATTGGAATTGAATGGGCATCGATGATGTCTGATTTTGGTGTTGATGTAACAGTTATTGAGTTCGCACAACGTATCCTTCCAACAGAAGATATGGATATCTCTCGTGAAATGCAACGTTTATTAAAGCGAAAAGGGATTAAGGTTGTAACAAGGGCAAGAGTGTTGCCTGAAACTCTTACAACAAGTGATAGCGTAAAGTTTACTGTTGATATTAATGGGAAACAGGAAGAGTATGATGCTGACAAAGTGCTAATCTCAGTTGGTCGGGAAGCAGCGATTACAGGAATAGGGATTGAAAATACGGAGATACAAGTAGAAAAAGGCTATATCGTAACAAATCAGTATTATCAAACAAAGGAATCTCATATTTATGCAATCGGTGACTGCATCGGTGGGTTGCAATTAGCCCATGTAGCAGCTCAAGAAGGAATCGTTGCAGTTGAGCATATCGCAGGCGAAAATCCTTCTTCACTTGATCGTCATCTCGTCCCAAAATGTATTTATAGTTCTCCTGAGGTGGCGAGCGTAGGGATGACAGAAAACGAAGCAATTGAAAATGGATTTGCAATTAAAATAGGGAAATTTCCTTTTAAAGCAATTGGAAAAGCACTTGTGTACGGGGAATCAGATGGGTTTGTTAAAATCATTGCCGACGAAAACAGCGATGACCTTCTCGGAGTTCATATGATTGGTCCACATGTCACCGATATGATTACTGAGGCTGGGCTTGCGAAAGTTCTCGATGCGACCCCTTGGGAAATCGCCCGCACGATTCATCCGCACCCAAGCTTATCTGAAGCGATGGGAGAAGCGGCACTTGCTGTTGATGGGAAATCGATACATTTATAAGTTTAGGAGGGAAATCCATTGGTTGAAAATCGCCATCATGAACTAGGTTTAAGTGACCAACAAGTCCTTGAGATGTATGAGACGATGCTCCTTGCCCGCCGATTAGATGAACGGATGTGGCTTCTAAATCGAGCTGGGAAAATACCTTTTGTTATTTCTTGTCAAGGCCAAGAAGCCGCGCAAATAGGTGCAGCATTTGCTTTAGATAAAGAGAAGGATTTTGTACTTCCATATTATCGGGACCTTGGTGTTGTGCTAGCTTTTGGCATGACCCCTCGTGAAGTAATGCTTTCGGCGTTTGCAAAAGCAGAAGATCCGAACTCGGGCGGCCGGCAAATGCCAGGGCATTTTGGCCAAAAGAAGAACCGTATTGTTACTGGATCTTCACCGGTTACCACTCAAGTACCGCATGCGGTGGGCTTTGCTTTAGCAGGAAAAATGGAAGGGAAAGATTTAGTGACGTACGTCAGCTTTGGTGAAGGATCTTCTAACCAAGGTGATTTTCATGAAGGGGCAAACTTTGCAGGAGTGCATAAATTACCTGTTATCTTTATGTGTGAAAATAATAAATATGCCATATCCGTTCCCCAGAATAAGCAATTGGCTTGTGAAAAGGTATCTGATCGTGCGATTGGCTATGGTATGCCTGGATTTACTGTTAATGGAAATGATCCTTTAGAAGTTTATAAAGTAATAAAACAAGCGGTTGAACGTGGTCGCAAAGGAGAGGGACCAACATTAATTGAGACCATTTGCTATCGCTTAACTCCTCATTCTTCAGACGATGATGATCGTAGTTACCGGGCACCGGCTGAGGTAGCGGAAGCAAAGACAATGGACCCGGTTATTACATTTACAGTCTATTTAAAAGCGACAGGTGTTTTGAATGATGAAACTGAAAAAGAAATCAATGATAAGGTGATGCAGATGGTGAATGAGGCAACAGAGTATGCAGAGAATGCACCGTATGCGAAACCAGAAGAAGCCCTAAAATATGTGTACGCAGAAGAGTAAGGGGGGAACAAAATGGCGATTATCTCTTATATAGATGCTGTAACTCAAGCGATTGATGAAGAGATGGAAAGGGATCAAAAAGTTTTTGTTTTAGGAGAAGATGTTGGGAAAAAAGGCGGGGTATTTAAAGCAACACAAGGCCTTTATGAGAAATATGGCGAACATCGCGTGATTGATACCCCATTGGCTGAGTCAGCGATCGCTGGAGTTGGGATTGGAGCAGCAATGTATGGCATGAGACCAATTGCCGAAATGCAATTTGCTGATTTTATTATGCCTGCCGTTAACCAGATCATTTCTGAAGCAGCTAAAATTCGTTATCGTTCGAATAATGATTGGACCTGTCCAATCGTCATCCGTGCTCCCTATGGCGGCGGCATACATGGTGCTTTATATCATTCACAGTCAGTGGAGGCGGTCTTTGCCAACCAACCTGGTTTAAAAATTGTCATGCCATCGACCCCTTATGATGTGAAAGGTTTATTAAAAGCCGCGATTCGAGATAATGATCCGGTATTATTCTTTGAACATAAACGTGCCTATCGTCTAATTAAAGGAGAGGTACCGGATGCTGATTACATTCTTCCAATTGGAAAAGCAGATGTGAAAAGAGAAGGGGAAGACATTACTGTTATTACGTATGGCTTATGTGTACATTTTGCCCTACAAGCAGCAGAACAATTAGCGAAAGACGGGATTTCAACGCATATTCTCGATCTTAGAACCGTATATCCGTTAGATAAATCTGCGATTATTGAAGCGGCATCAAAGACGGGAAAGGTACTTTTAATAACAGAAGATAATCTTGAAGGAAGTGTCATGAGCGAAGTGTCTGCGATTATAGCTGAACATTGTCTCTTCGATTTAGACGCACCCATTCGCCGGCTTGCTGGACCTGATGTGCCTGCAATGCCATATGCACCAACGATGGAGAAATTTTTTATGATCAATCCTGATAAAGTTGAAAAAGCAATGCGAGAACTCGCAGAATTTTAAGAAAGGAGGGACATCCTTGACTGTTGAACATATAAAAATGCCCCAGCTCGGAGAAAGTGTTACTGAAGGGACAGTCAGTAAGTGGCTTGTTTCCCCAGGAGATACAGTAAATAAATATGATCCGCTTGCAGAGATAACGAGTGATAAGGTAAATGCTGAAATTCCTTCGTCTTTTTCGGGGACGGTTAAAGAATTAGTAGCCAGTGAGGGAGATACAATTTCTGTAGGAGAAACCATTTTAGTAATTGAAACTGAGAGTAGCCTTGAGGGAATCACAGAGGTGAAGCCGGAGAAGGAGACTAATGAGACTGCCTCCAGTGAAAAGAAGAAAGGTTTATTGAAAAGCGATTCTAATGAAAATCATAAGAAGATGAGATATTCTCCAGCGGTTCTTAAGCTCTCACAAGAACATGGGATTGACTTAGCGAGCATAACTGGGAGTGGGGCAGGTGGACGAATCACTCGTAAAGATTTGCTAAGGGTAATCGAGTCGAAAGCGACACTAGATAAAGATATAACACAGGCAAAAGTACCAGTTCGCATTGAAGATAAACTCGTTCAACCTTCTCCTATACCTTCTCCCTCCATGCGTAAAGGTGATATAGAAATTGCTGTAACTGGAATAAGAAAGACTATTGCCACAAATATGGTCCGTAGCAAACAAGAGATTCCACATGCTTGGACAATGATTGAAGTCGACGTAACGAATCTCGTTAGTTATCGGAATGAACTTAAAGATGACTTCAAGAGGACGGAAGGTTTTAATTTAACTTACTTTGCCTTTTTTGTTAAAGCTGCCGCACAAGCGTTAAAGGAATTCCCACAAGTAAACTCGATTTGGGCTGGCGATAAAATTATCCAAAAAAAAGAAGTGAATCTTTCTATTGCTGTTGCTACTGAGGAGGCGCTATATGTTCCGGTAATTAAAAATGCTGATGAAAAATCGGTGAAAGGTATAGCTCGCGAAATTGCTGAACTAGCTGAAAAAGTTCGCTCGGGAAAACTCTGTACGGAAGATATGCAGGGGGGGACTTTTACCGTAAACAACACAGGCTCATTCGGTTCCGTTCAGTCTATGGGAATTATAAATTATCCTCAGGCAGCCATTCTTCAAGTTGAGTCGATCGTTAAACGACCAATGATTATGAATAATAGCATGATTGCTGTCCGTGAAATGGTGAACCTATGTTTGTCGTTAGATCACCGAATACTTGACGGCCTAGTATGCGGGAGATTCCTAAAACGGGTAAAAGAAATCTTAGAAAATACATCGAAAGAAACAACACCTATTTATTAGAATGAAAGACACTGTACGAGATAAAGACTCTCATCTTTATCTCGTACAGTGTTTTTATTTCGTCTTTATTGCTAGATTACTCAATTTGTACTAAAATGTAAGGAGTTATAGTTTGAATTTTTATACAATTCTAACGTTAGAGAGGGGGGAACGCTGTCCGTTTTGGGCAGTAACTCTATGAAATTAGGGGAAATGAAAGTTGCAACCTTTACTCCATATTCGGTGGATGAGTGGGTTGCACAAGTGGAACAATCCTTAAAAGGGAGGAAAATTGAAACCCTTTTCACCAGTACATATGAAAATATTCGTTTAAAACCACTTTATACAAAAGAGGAAATTGACACTCCCAGTTTAGCACAATACCCAGGGGTCGCTAATTTTAGGCGGGGGAGTTACTCGAGTGGTTATCATGGGAAAGCGTGGCATGTGGCTAATAAACTATCGTATGATACGGTAGACGAACTCGAGGGCAAATTAAAAACAGCTTTTTCAGCCGGACAAACGGCTTTCGCTCTTGAAGTGACAGAAGAGTTATTGAAAGAAGAAGCTAAATTGGAAGCACTTCTGAAAAAATATTGTTTAGGCGTACCTTTTAGTGTAAATGCAAAAGGATTTTTAAGTCCTTTTTTGAAAAGGGTTAGTGATACATTACAGGACGACAGTGCGGAAGCAACCGGTTTTATTGGCGCAGATTTGATTGCAGAATCCGCTGCAAACGGGGGCTTTAATCAAAGTGAATCCGAAACCTTTTCTGATTGGGCGGAAACGATCAAAGTATGGAATCAACAATTACCTAACGTAAAAACGATTCTTGTTGATACGTCTATCTATCATAATAGTGGTGCGAATGCAGTTCAAGAATTGGCTATCGCCCTTGCAACCGGTGTTTTTTATGTTCAAAAATTACTAGACAATGGTTGGAATATAGAAGAGGCCTTAGAAAAATTCGTTTTCCATTTTTCAATTGGTGCCAATTTCTTTATGGAAACAGCAAAGTTAAGGGCAGCGCGTATTCTTTGGAATAAAGCGATGGAGGTCTACGGTGCGGCGGAGGAATCCCGAAAAATGGCAATTTCTGCAGAAACATCACCATTTACAAAGACGGTTTTCGATCCATATGTGAATTTGTTGCGTGCCGGAAACGAAGCATTTGCAGCTGTGCTTGGGGGCGTCCATTATTTGAGTGTTAGCACACTCGATGAAGCCACTGGAGCGACTTCTTCCTTCTCAGAACGGATTGCCCGGAATACACAGTTAATCCTTAAAGCGGAATCACATCTTGAAAAAGTGGCCGACCCTGCTGGTGGTTCCTGGTATATTGAGGCTCTGACTAAAGAGCTAGCAGAAAAAGCATGGGAATATTTCCTCGTTATTGAAGAACAGGGCGATATTGTCGAAACTTTAAAAGCGAATTGGTTGCAAAAATCCATTGCCGATGTGAGGGAACAGAGAGAGAAGGATATTTTTACTCGTAAACAGAGCATCATTGGAACGAATGTATATGCAAAGGTAGAAGAAAAGGTAAAACAACCACAAATTGTGAACAAAACAAAACAGGCTATTACTTTTAAACCGCTTCAGGTAAAAAGATTAGCCGAACCTTTTGAAGAATTACGATTTAGGGCATTAACGATTGAAAAGGATAAAGGGAAAAAGCCAAGCGTAGGTTTACTTTGCTTAGGAGAGTTAAAAAAGCATAAAGCAAGAGCGGATTTTATTACCGGCTTTTTGGCAGCAGGCGGAATTTTAGCAGAAAAAAGTGAAGGGTTAACGACCGTTAATGAAGCTGCAGATTTTATTGAAAAAACGGGCTTAAAACATTATTGTATTTGTGGCGATCAGCGCCAGTATAATGAAGATGCAATTAATCTATTAAAAGATATTATGGTTAAATTCCCGGAAATTCAAGTAACAATGGCAGGTATTCCTGACGAAACAATTAGTGAATTATTTAAAGAAGCGGGAATCAACCAATTTTGGCATGCGAAAAGCAATAATTATGAGATTCTATCTACTTTAATGATAGAAATGGAGGTGTCATTAGATGAAAAATAAGCCGGACTTTAAAAAGGTATCACTGTTCGAGAAAAATAAGGAAATTAGCTTCGAAGAATGGAAGGATAAGGTTGAAAAGGATATTGATCAGTCCATTGATGATCTTCTTTTTGAAACGAACGAAGGAATAAAGCTCAAGCCTCTATATACAGAAGAGGATACAAAGGAGATCGATGATTTGGATGATCGTCCAGGACTTCCTCCGTTTACTCGTGGTCCGTATCCAACAATGTATGTGAATCGACCGTGGACTGTTAGACAATATGCAGGATTTTCAACGGCAGAAGAAAGCAATGCATTCTACCGTAGAAACTTAGCAATGGGACAAAAGGGCTTGTCTGTTGCGTTTGATTTAGCTACACACCGAGGTTATGATTCTGACCATCCGAGAGTTGTTGGTGATGTAGGAAAAGCTGGGGTAGCGATTGATTCAATTCTCGATATGAAAATTTTATTTGATGGAATTCCTCTTGACCAAATGTCAGTGTCTATGACAATGAATGGAGCCGTCTTACCGATAATGGCCTTTTATATCGTTACCGCTGAAGAGCAAGGAGTCTCGCAAGAAAAATTATCTGGGACGATTCAAAATGATATTTTAAAAGAATATATGGTTAGAAACACATATATTTATCCGCCGGAAACGTCCATGAAAATTATTGCAGATATTTTTGAATATACATCGAAGTATATGCCAAAATTTAATAGTATTAGTATTTCTGGATATCATATGCAGGAAGCTGGAGCACCTGCTGATATTGAACTGGCATATACGCTTGCTGATGGCTTAGAATATGTCCGGACGGGGTTAAAGGCAGGAATTGACATTGATTCCTTTGCGCCGCGATTATCTTTTTTCTGGGCCATTGGTATGAATTATTTTATGGAAGTGGCGAAAATGAGAGCGGCTCGCCAGATTTGGGCAAAGATGATGAAATCTTTTAATCCTAAAAACCCAAAGTCTATGGCACTTAGAACACATTCTCAAACATCTGGATGGAGTCTGACAGAACAGGACCCATACAATAACGTTATTCGTACGTTAATCGAGGCACATGCTGCTGCCATGGGGCACACTCAATCTTTGCATACGAATGCGCTAGATGAGGCGATAGCACTACCAACCGATTTTTCTGCAAGAATTGCTAGAAATACACAGCTCTTTTTACAGGAGGAATCTGGAATTACAAACGTCATTGATCCGTGGGGTGGAAGCTACTATGTGGAAACATTGACAAAAGAACTTGTCGAGCGAGCGTGGGGTCATATTGAAGAAATTGAAAATCTAGGTGGAATGGCAAAAGCGATTGAAACGGGACTACCAAAAATGAAAATTGAAGAGGCAGCCGCCCGTCGTCAGGCGCAAATTGACTCGGCAAAGGAAACAATCGTTGGTGTTAATCGTTTCCTAAGTGAAAATGAAGAACCACTTGAAATACTTGATATTGATAATACAGCTGTAAGATTAAAACAAATTGAAAGACTTGAGACATTAAAATCAACACGTGATCAGGCAAAGGTGAACGAAGCCTTAGACGCACTAACAAATGCTGCTGAGACAGGTAATGGAAATTTATTGGAATTAGCTGTTCAAGCAGCAAGGGTTCGTGCGACTCTCGGTGAGATCTCTGATGCCATTGAGATCGTTGCTGGAAGGCATAAAGCAATTATCCATTCTATAAGTGGTGTATACAGTTCGTCCTATACTAATGAAGAAGAAATGGAATCAGTTAAGAAAATGACGGAGGAATTCCTGGAAAATGAAGGGAGAAGGCCAAGAATTCTTGTGGCTAAAATGGGCCAAGATGGACATGACCGTGGTGCTAAAGTCATTTCAACTGCTTTCGCTGATTTAGGTTTTGACGTTGATATTGGTCCTTTGTTCCAAACACCTGAGGAGACAGCAATGCAAGCGGTGGAAAATGATGTTCATGTAATTGGGATGAGTTCACTTGCTGCTGGGCATAAAACTCTTTTACCACAACTTGTAGAAGAGTTAAAAAAGCTTGGTCGCGAAGATATCGTCGTCGTTGCAGGAGGCGTGATTCCTGCTCAAGATTATCAGTTTTTATATGACAATGGAGCAAGTGAGATATTCGGACCAGGAACAGTCATTCCAGTAGCTGCTCAAAAAGTGATTAAAACGATTTATAAGCGGATTGGGTATGAGGAAGTGACATCTTAGATGATTAAATTTGTAAAGAAAAGCAATTATCAGGAAATTGATGAAGGAGCCCTTGCAGAAGAGATTCTCAAGGGCAATCGAATTTCTTTAGCGCGAGGAATTACTCTCGTCGAGAGCAATGCAGAACAACATTTTCAAAAGTCACAAAAAATGCTAGAAAAGGTGCTTCCCTCTACAGGAAAAGCAATTCGAATTGGTATAACCGGTGTCCCTGGAGCAGGGAAAAGTACGTTTATTGAATCATTTGGTACATATCTGTGTACTTTGGGGTTGAATGTTGCTGTACTGGCAGTAGATCCAACATCGAGTCTAACTGGTGGAAGTATTCTCGGAGATAAAACGAGAATGGAACGACTTGCGAAAAATAAACGTGCCTTTATTCGTCCATCACCTTCGGGTGGAAAACTTGGCGGTGTTCACCGAAAGACTCGTGAAACAATGCTTCTTTGTGAAGCTGCAGGATTTGATGTGATCCTAATTGAAACCGTTGGAGTCGGTCAAAGCGAAGTGATTGTAAGGGACATGGTGGATTTCTTTATGTTGCTTGTCCTGACTGGGGCCGGTGATGAACTACAAGGGATGAAAAAGGGGATTATGGAGCTAGCGGATGCCATTATCATAAATAAAGCCGATGGACCGAATGAGGTGTTCGCGGAGAAAACACGTCACGAATATAATCGAGTCATTCATTTTCTTCAACCTGCAACGAAAGGGTGGGAGACGAAGGCACTTACATGTTCCGCCTTTTATGAAACTGGAATACAAGAGATTTGGAATCTAATTCAAACTTTTGAAGAGTCGACAAAGCAATCAGGAATTTTTACAGAAAGAAGACGGATGCAAATGAGGGAATGGATTCATTCAATGATCACTGATCAGCTTCATATGAGTTTCTTTCATAACCCGGGTGTTAAACAGTTGTTGCCGAAAATTGAGAATGAGGTTATTTCCGGAAATCGACCAGTTGCTGCTGCTGTTGAGGAATTATTTACTGCTTATTTTCAAACGAAAAAATGATTAAAAAAGGACAGCGCTAAAAGATGCGCTGTCTTTCATTTAGGGAGTCTTTGGGGTATGGATCTAGCTGTAATGGTACTATTCCCGGTTTTATTTCAGATTAAACCTTTAACAACTAAAATAGTTGAGATTTGAAAACAATCCCCTAATCTTGTTATCATATAGATATGCTTTTTACGAAGCAGATAATGAAGGAGTGATAAAAATGGGTATGGACTTTAACTTTTTTATGAATGATGTTGTCCGTCAAGCACGACAAGAAATTAGTGCTTCTGGATATGATGAGTTAAAAACACCGGAAGAAGTTGAGGCGGCGTTTGCAAACAAAGGCACAACTTTAGTAATGATTAATTCAGTATGTGGTTGTGCAGGTGGAATTGCTCGTCCAGCTGCGGCGCATGCACTTCACTATGATAAGCGACCCGATCAACTTGTTACCGTGTTTGCGGGACAGGACAAAGAGGCTACTGAAAAGGCGCGTAGCTATTTCACGGGTTATCCACCATCCTCTCCATCCTTTGCACTTTTAAAAGACGGAGAGATTGTGAAAATGATTGAAAGACATGAAATTGAAGGTCATGATCCAATGGCTGTCGTGCAAAAATTACAAGATACATTTGAACAATATTGTGAAGAAATATAGGGAACCTTCAACTAAATAGAAAATCTGATACAATAAAAAGATGATCGTTACGGTCATCTTTTTATTGTTAGGAGATTGGATGCATGAAATTTAAAATTGGTTATCGGACATTAAAAACGGCATTAGGGACAGCTATTTCGATTATGATTGCCCAATATTTCGGATTCGAAAACTTTACATCTGCTGGGATTCTGACAATTTTATGTATAAAAGCAACAAAGAAAAAATCACTTCGGGCTTCATGGGATCGAATTTTGGCTTGTATAATTGCACTTCTACTTTCTGTCGTTTTCTTTGAGATTTTAGGTTATCATCCCATTGTCATTGGATTTATGTTGCTCGTCTTTATTCCTGTGGCAGTATTAGCCAAAGCAACAGAAGGAATTGTTTCAAGCATCGTCATTATTTTACATATCTTTTCTGCAGGGCAGGTTTCTGTTAGTTTAATTTTAAATGAATTGGGCATTATCTTCATTGGAATTGGAGTTGCACTTATAATGAATCTTTATATGCCGAGTGCAGATTTGAAGCTTGAAAAATACCAACAAGAAATTGAAGATAACTTTAAAAGAATTTTTTGTGAAATTGCAAAATTTTTGCGAGTAGGAGATAGTAGTTGGAGTGGCGAAGAACTACCAAAAACGGCTAAGCTTTTGGAACAAGCAATCGAGTTAGCTACCCAAGATGTTGAAAATAATTTGTTGCGGAGTGAAAACTTACATTACCAGTATTTCAAATTGCGTGAAAAGCAATTTGATATTCTTGAGAGAGTTTTACCATCGGT
This sequence comes from Bacillus sp. B15-48, assembly GCF_016879755.1. GTDB lineage: Bacteria > Bacillota > Bacilli > Bacillales > Cytobacillaceae > Mesobacillus_B. The sequence continues at coordinate 480,464 of NZ_WOFU01000002.1, read as the reverse complement.
TACTTCAATCTCCTCCCAGGTTGAACAAAGGAAAATGGTAGCAGAGTTTGTTGAGCTATTAGCTGATGCCATACACCCTGGCAACACGGTAATGTACTACCTCGAAAAATTGTATCTGATGAGAACGGAATTCCAAAACATGGAATTACCAAAAACGAGGGAAGAATTTGAAGCAAGAGCCGCTCTCCTTCATTTTGTCAATGAAATGGAGCAATACTTATTGCTGAAACGTTCGTTTAAAGGACTAACCGATAAAAAAATGCATGTAAGTCGCGGTCAAGATACAAACTAACAAAAAATCTTGGCAGGTGACATGAGTGAAGATCATTGTAACATTTTTGTTGGCGATTGTCGTTTCACCGATTTGGCCATTAGGTCCGAACCCGATGCCAGGTGACCCGTTTCTTGTTGTGAATAAGAGCACGAATGAGTTGGCATTTATTCATGAAAATCAGATAAAACGTGTTTTCCCAGTAGCAACTGGTAGAAGTCAGGATTTAACGCCTGAAGGTATTTTCACGATTACAGTAAAAGCTGTCAATCCCTATTACCGCAAAAAAAATATTCCAGGTGGGGATCCGGAAAACCCTTTAGGTACCCGCTGGATTGGGTTTGATGCGGAGGAGACGGATGGGAGAATTTATGGAATACACGGTACTAATCGGCCTGATTCAATTGGTAAATACATCTCACAAGGATGTATTCGGCTGCACAATGAAGGGGTTGAATTCTTATTTAATCACATTCCTTTAGGAACAAAAATTCTCATTACTTCATCAGATCAAAGTTTTTATGAACTTGGTAAAGAATATTCCGCACTTGAATAAAGCGGAATTTTCAACAGAGGAGTTCTTTATCTCCCGCTGATGGTTAGCTAAAGAACAAAGGACTCACCATTTTAATTTTGGTGAGTCCTTTAATTATAATGTAAATGTTATTTTAATGGATTATAGAAAAGTTGCAGCTCCGGCTAAGAGGGTCGAGGCTAGCATCGCAAATAACATAATATATACGATGATTTTACGGGTCTTTCGTTTTTTCATCATCAATTCCCCTTTCAAGTTCCTCACTGTCTATCTATTATACTACAATCGAAAATGAGTTTATTCAACTCTTAATTTTTAGCAGGAATTATGACGATTTATATCGAATATAGTGATTATTATATATTTTCTAATATTAACTGGAGGGTGCTTATGATAAAAAAGGTTGATCACATTGGTGTTGCTGTTAAATCGATAGAAGAGGCGCTTCCCTTTTATACGGATGTGCTCCAATTGGAACTACTAGGGATTGAAAAGGTAGAGAGTGAAAAACTTAAAGTTGCCTTTTTAAAGGTAGGGGAATCAAAGATTGAATTGCTTGAAGCGACTTCACCTGAGAGTGCCGTTGCGAAATTCATAGAGAAACGAGGAGAAGGAATTCATCATATTGCATTAGGAGTAGATTCCATACAAGACCGAATCAATGAAATGAAAGAAAAGGGTATAAGAATGATTCAAGATGAGCCGAAAATAGGCGCAGGTAATGCAAAAGTTGCTTTTATGCATCCGAAGTCAACTGGAAGTGTACTATTTGAGTTGTGTGAAAAGATGGGAGAGAAATGATATGACAGATATTTATGAGAAAATTAATGAACTATATGATCGTAGAAGAGAGATTGAGCTTGGTGGCGGTGATGAAAGAATCAATAAACAACATGAAAAGGGAAAGCTAACAGCGAGAGAGAGAATTGATTTGCTTGTTGACCCAGGATCGTTTGTTGAACTTAATCCCTTTATCGAGCATCGTTCAACTGATTTTGGGCTTGAAAATCAAAAAGGTCCAGGCGATGGAGTCGTAACCGGATACGGGAAAGTGAATGGCAAACCGATTTATTTATTTTCTCAAGATTTTACCGTATTTGGTGGAGCACTTGGAGAAATGCATGCCCATAAAATTGCGACTGTTATGGATTTGGCAGCGAACAATGGCGCTCCTTTTGTTGGTTTAAATGATTCCGGTGGTGCAAGAATACAAGAAGGGGTCGTTTCACTTGATGGATATGGGCAGATTTTTTATCGAAACTCCATATATTCAGGTGTAATTCCCCAAATCTCTGTCATTATGGGGCCTTGTGCAGGTGGTGCCGTATATTCACCAGCGATTACTGATTTTGTTTTTATGGTCGAGGAAACGAGTCAGATGTTTATTACTGGCCCGAAGGTAATCGAAACGGTTACAGGTGAAAAAATTTCTTCTGAGGACTTAGGTGGGGCAAAAGTCCATAATAGTGTCAGTGGGAATGCTCATTTCCGTGCAGAGTCAGAGAAAGAGACGTTACAAATGGTACGTAGCTTGCTAAGTTATTTGCCGCAAAACCATGAGGAACGCCCTCCAAGGTTAGAAGCCGATGAACATGACGATTATCGACCTGATTTAACTGATACGATTCCATTTGATGCGTTACGACCGTATGATGTGCGGAAAGTGATTGAACAAGTGGCAGATAATGAATCGTTCCTTGAGATTCAAAAGGATTTTGCTAGGAACATTGTGATTGGTCTTGCACGGGTAAAAGGGGAAGTGGTCGGTTTAGTATGTAATCAGCCGAAGGTGATGGCTGGAGGGTTAGATATCGATTCTTCTGATAAAGCTGCTCGTTTTATTCGTTTTTGTGATTCGTTCAATATTCCAATTATCACTTTTGAAGATGTAACCGGGTTTTTCCCGGGGATTAAGCAAGAACATGGTGGAATTATTCGTCATGGTGCGAAGATTTTATATGCTTACTCAGAAGCAACTGTTCCGAAATTAACAGTAATTTTAAGGAAAGCGTATGGTGGGGCATATGTCGCTTTAAACAGTAAATCAATTGGAGCAGATCTTGTGTTTGCATGGCCGAATGCCGAAATTGCGGTTATGGGACCACAAGGTGCTGCGAATATTATCTTTGCTAGAGAAATTGAAAATAGTGAAAATCCTGAAGAAACAAGACAGCAGAAAATTGATGAATATCGCGAGAAATTCGCTAACCCGTATGTAGCTGCAAGCAGAGGGATGGTGGATGATGTCATTGATCCGAGGGAAACAAGAATTAAGATTATTCAAGCTCTTGACATGCTTCGCACAAAAAAAGAAACTCGTCCTGCAAAAAAACACGGGAATATCCCTCTATAATGGATTGACGTCGGGGTTTGATGGATGGGAACTACAAATGTATACTTATAAAGTATATACATAATGTGGAGGTCATCAATAATGGTTAACAACGAACGCCTGCTAAACGAATTTCTTGAATTAGTCCAGATTGATTCTGAGACAAAATATGAAGCAGAAATTGCTAAAGTTTTAAAACAAAAATTCTCTGAGCTTGGTCTTGATGTTTATGAGGATGATACAACAGCAGAAACTGGTCATGGTGCCGGAAATCTCATTTGCACCCTCGAAGGGTCAAAAGAAGGGGTAGATCCGATTTATTTTACCTCTCATATGGACACTGTTGTTCCTGCGCGTGGGGTTAAGCCGTCAATTAAAGATGGCTATGTAGTGACAGATGGTACAACAATCCTAGGAGCAGATGATAAAGCTGGTCTTGCTGTCATGCTTGAATCCATCCGGGTTCTTAAAGAAAAGAAAATTCCTCATGGTCCGTTACAGTTTGTCATAACTGTTGGTGAGGAATCAGGCTTAGTAGGAGCAAAAGTTCTGGATCTAAGTCGGTTAAATGCAAAATATGGGTATGCTCTAGATAGTGATGGCAAAGTCGGGAATGTGATTGTGGCAGCACCAACTCAAGCCAAAATCACAACAGTCATTCATGGAAAAACAGCTCATGCAGGTGTTGCTCCGGAAAAGGGAGTATCCGCGATTACAATTGCTGCAAAAGCAATTGCTAAAATGCCATTAGGTCGTATCGATGAGGAAACTACGGCAAATATTGGCCGCTTTCAAGGGGGAACAGCTACAAATATTGTTTGTGACTATGTCGAGATCCTTGCTGAAGCACGTTCACTTGAACCAGAAAAAATGAACAATCAAGTCCAAAAAATGCAAGAAGCTTTTGAGTCAGTTGCTAAGCAAATGGGTGGTAAAGCTGAGGTGACTGTCGATGTTATGTATCCTGGATTTAAATATGGTGAAGGTGATCTCGTCGTTGAATTAGCCCGTAAGGCAGCAGCTAAAATTGGTCGGAGCTGCGAGCTGTTAAAAAGTGGCGGTGGCAGTGATGCGAATGTAATTGCTGGCTTTGGCATTCCAACCGTCAATCTAGCCGTCGGTTATGAGGAGATTCATACAACGAATGAAAAAATTCCGATAGCTGAACTTGAAAAGCTTGCCGAAATGGTTCTGGCGATTATTGAAGAGGTGGCAGCACAATAAAGAAACAAGAAGTACCTATCATATGGGTACTTCTTTTTCTATTTTTATGAAAAACATGAAAAAAGCAAAACAAATATGGTTAATTTTTATCGATAAGTCAAATTATAAAAGGAGATTAAGTAAGTTGTACATGTAATAAAAAGAACGATGATTGGCTATTTTACAATAGTAGATATGACAGAAAGGATGTAAGCTTATGTCTAAACAACAGATTGGTGTTATTGGTCTTGCGGTCATGGGAAAAAATCTAGCTTGGAATATGGAGAGTAGAGGGTATTCCGTTTCCGTATTTAATCGTTCTCGCGAGAAAACAGATGTAATGTTACGTGAATCCGAAGGGAAGAATATTTTTGGAACGTTTTCTGTTGAAGAGTTTGTAAATTCCTTGGAAAAGCCACGTAAAATTATGCTAATGGTTCAAGCAGGGATGGCTACGGATGCAACGATTGACCAGTTAAAGCCATATTTAGAAAAAGGAGATATTTTAATCGATGGCGGGAATACCTTCTTTACAGATACACAGCGTAGAAATAAGGAATTGAGTGAGCTTGGTATTCATTTTGTTGGTACTGGTGTATCCGGTGGGGAGGAAGGGGCATTAAAAGGTCCATCGATTATGCCTGGAGGTCAAAAAGAAGCTTATGACTTAATCGCACCAATCTTTAAGGATATTTCTGCAAAGGTAAACGGTGAACCGTGTACAACCTATATTGGGTCAGATGGAGCCGGTCATTATGTAAAAATGGTACATAACGGCATTGAATATGGAGATATGCAATTGATTTCAGAGGCATATTTTTTACTTAAAAATATGCTAGGTCTTACAGCTGCTGAACTTCATCACGTATTCTCTGAGTGGAATAAAGGTGAACTCGACAGTTATTTAATTGAAATCACCGCAGATATTTTTACAAAAATGGATGATGAAACTGGCAAGCCACTTGTGGATGTGATCCTTGATACTGCAGGACAAAAAGGAACAGGAAAGTGGACAAGTCAAAGTGCATTAGATTTAGGGGTCCCATTACCACTAATTACAGAATCTGTGTTTGCACGATTTATCTCTGCCTTAAAAGAAGAACGCGTTGCTGCAAGCAAGATTTTACGTGGTCCTGAAACTAGTCCATTTTCAGGTAATCGTGAAGCGTTTATTGAATCTGTTCGTAAAGCGTTGTATATGAGTAAAATTTGTTCTTATGCTCAAGGATTTGCGCAAATGCGGACTGCATCAGATGAGTATGGCTGGGATCTTCGTTACGGTGATATAGCAATGATTTTCCGTGGTGGATGTATCATTAGAGCCCAGTTCTTACAAAAAATTAAAGAAGCTTATGATCGTGAACCAGGTTTGAAAAATTTATTGCTTGACTCTTATTTTAAAGAAATTGTAGAAAATTATCAGGGAGCGTTAAGAGAAATCGTTTCTCTAGCTGCGCAATACGGGATTGCTGTCCCATGTTTCGCATCAGCCCTAGCTTACTATGATAGTTATCGTACAGAAACCCTTCCTGCTAACTTATTACAGGCTCAGCGTGATTATTTTGGCGCACATACGTATGAGCGTGTTGATAAAGCGGGTGTTTTCCATACAGAATGGATGAAATAAAACAAAAACAGCGGTGATCCGCTGTTTTTGTTTGTATGATTTTAGTATAAATTTCAGAAGTTAGAACTGTCTAACCTGAACAAGGCGCTTGCGATTTTCTTAATTATCATGTTTCAACATCTAGGTTTGTTACTGGCCACCAGAAAAATCCGTCTTTTGCAAGGAGAGCGTCGGCTGCTTTTGGTCCCATTGAACCGGATTCATAATTTGGAAAACTTTGTTCTTTTGCGTTTTCCCATTCAGCAGAAATATTATCAACGAAATTCCAGGACAGGGCCACCTCTTCCCAGTGCGTAAAGTTCGTCGCATCGCCACGTAAACAATCGTATAATAGCCTTTCGTAGGCCTCAGGCGTGTTGATACCATTGATGCCTCTGTTAGCATAATTAAGTTTCACCGGGGTTGAGCCGAACGACTGTCCACCTTTTTTGGCATTAAAATAAAGAGTAATTCCTTCCTCAGGTTGAATGTGAATGACGAGGAGGTTAGGACGAACAGAACCTTCTTGCTTATTGTATAGATCCATAGGCATGTCCTTAAATTGGATAACAATTTTCGTCGTTTTTGCTTCCATTCGCTTTCCTGTTCGTATATAGAAAGGGACCCCAGCCCAGCGGAAATTATCAATCATTAATTTCCCGGCTACAAATGTCTCCGTATTTGATTCTTGGTCTACCATGTCTTCGTCTCTATAAGCTGGAACGTCTTTTCCGTTTAATAAGCCTTTGCCATATTGGCCTCGAACAAAAAACTGATTGACCTCTTCTCCTTTGATTGGTCTTAGTGCTCTGAATACCCGAACTTTTTCAGAACGAACCTCGTCTGTGGAAAGGTTGATTGGCGGTTCCATTGCCAGAAGGGAGACCATTTGCAACATGTGGTTTTGTACCATATCTCTTAATGCTCCGCTTTTTTCATAATAACGTCCTCGCTCTTCTACCCCAAGGGTTTCACTCGAAGTCACTTGAATATTTGAAATAAAGCGATTGTTCCACAGCGGCTCAAAAATACTATTGGCAAATCTGATGACCTCAATGTTTTGGACCATTTCTTTCCCAAGATAATGGTCAATCCGATAAATTTCATTTTCAGAAAAGGCCATTCTAATTTGATTATTAAGCTTTTGGGCAGATTCAAGGTCATGGCCAAATGGCTTTTCGATGACAAGGCGTTTAAAGCCTTCTGTATCTGTTAATCCGTCATGTTTCAGGTGTTCGGCAATGGTTCCAAAAAATTCGGGTGCCATTGCGAGATAGAAGATTCGATTTCCATTTAGCATGTATTTTTGATCGAGTTCTGTAGCTAAGTTGTTTAAAACGGAGTAAGAATTCGAATCTGTTACATCATGAGAATGATAGGAAAATTTTGAAACAAATTCTTCTATATTCTTGCCTGTAGGCTCTTCATTAGTGACGGATGTTCTTACGCTTGTTTGAAATTCTTCGTTCGTAAGAGATCTTCGCGCGACTCCAATTACAGCAAAGCGGTTTAGTTTATCTTTTTCGAATAATCGGTACAAGGAGGGAAATAATTTTCGCTTGGCCAAATCCCCCGTAGCTCCGAAGATCATAATTAATGCAGTTGGTTTTTCGTTCTGTGTCAAAGTTCAAAACCTCTCTTTTTTCTCGTTAGTATGTATCCAAAAAATTTTATCTTGTTTATTGTAAATAAGCAAATGATTCAAACATATTTAGTTTCTTCTCTCCATTCCTTTTTATCCTGTAATATGTGTTATAGTAAACTCGAAATGGATTTTATGTAAAGGAGTTATTTTTTATGGAAGTGTTTTTTTTAGGAACTGGGGCCGGAGTTCCTGCGAAACATCGGAATGTGACATCAATTGCTCTAAAGCTTCTTGAGGAGCGTGGAGTTGTTTGGTTATTTGATTGTGGTGAGGCAACTCAGCATCAAATCTTACATACAAGTATTAAGCCGCGAAGAATTGAAAAAATATTTATTACCCATTTGCATGGAGATCATATCTATGGCTTACCGGGATTATTAGCAAGTCGATCCTTTCAAGGTGGTGATTCACCTGTTACACTCTATGGGCCTCCCGGTATTAAAGCGTACCTCGATATTAGTTTCAACGTAAGTAAAACTTACTTGAGGTATTCCCTTCAAATTGTTGAGATCGGAGAAGGGGTCGTATTTGAAGATGACCAGTTTATCGTTGAGGCAAAGCGATTGGAACATGGTATTTCTTCATTTGGATACAGAATTGTAGAAAAAGATCGCGCGGGTACATTATTAGTTGATAAATTGAAAGAAAAGGGAGTCCAGCCTGGACCAATTTATAAAAAAATTAAAGATGGAGAAGTTGTTAAAGATGCGAATGGGCAGATGCTGTATCCAGAAGATTTCCTAGGTCCACCGCAAAAAGGGAGAGTTGTGACGATTCTTGGGGATACTAGGCGATGTGAAGCGGCTCAAGAACTTGCTGAAAATGCAGATTTACTTATACATGAAGCAACTTTTTCTGCTGAAGAGGAAGAGATGGCTCGTGAGTATTTCCACTGTACGACGACTGAGGCAAGTGAAATTGCCAAAAAAGCAAATGTAAGAAAATTATGTTTAACCCATATTAGTTCCCGTTACGATAAAGAAGGTGCTGAGCGACTCCTTCTGGAGGCGAGAGCAGTATTTTTTGACACAATCATTGCAAATGATTTCATGGAAGTGGCGATACCGATACAGAAAAAAGAAACACAGACCGGGGGATAATCAACCGGTCTGTTCCATTGAAAAAACCCCTCAAAATTTGCTTTGATAATTTATCAATATCTAAAGGTTTAGTGGTTGAGTTGGATGTCTTAGTTCGGAAGATAGTGCTTTTCCCATTTTTTGTGAGTGAGCCGCAGCTTCCTTAACACATGAACTAAACGCCTCTTGTACCTCGAATTTATTAAGGATTGAAATTCCTGCCTCCGTTGTTCCTCCTGGGCTAGTTACCTCAAGTCGAAGCTGTTCGGGAGTTTTATTTGATTTTTCTACCATATCAGCTGCTCCGCGAAGGGTTTGAATAATTAAGTCTTTAGCCAACTTTTGCTCTAATCCGAGCTCAATTGCACTTTTTTCCATTGCTTCTATTATATAGTAAAAATATGCTGGTCCACTTCCTGATAAGCCTGTGACTGCATCCAACTGATTTTCGTTCACAAATGCTGTGAATCCAACTGTGTCAAAAAGTTGACGTGAAATGTTTTTTTGTACTTCCGTAACTTTTGGGTTAAAAGCTAATGCAGTTGCAGATTTATTTACAGCCGCTGACGTGTTCGGCATTGCTCGAACGACTGCCACTGGTTTTTCAGCAACTGTCTCAATTGTAGCAATTGAGACGCCTGCCAGCACAGATATAATCAGAAGATGATTAGATAGATAAGATTTAAATGTTTGAATTGCACTAGCTGCATCTTTTGGTTTCATGGCTAAAATAACCGCATCTGCATTAGTAAAAAGTTCGTCGTAATTATATGAAGTGTTTACACCGTATTGTTTTTTCAACTGATCTAACTTTTCCTCGTTATGTCGATTTGTAACCCAAATGTTATTTCCGTTTAGTAGCCCTGTCTCTGTTATTCCTGATATTAATGCCTCTGCCATTGACCCTGCTCCGATAAAAACAAGTTTATTCATTCTCTGTCCTCCACTTTTAATTTTGACTAGTTCATCGTGCGAAATGTAGCAATAAAAAGACCTTTCATCTTTTTTAGGAAGAAAGGTTTCTTTTTATTTTTTATAGTGATTATCCTAGAAAAATACACTAGCTGTCAAGTAGCTGAGCGAATTGTTTGTCTATTCGGAAAATAACGATTAAAATAAAAATATTACACTTTTTTACTTTTTTATGTTTCCTTGTTGAAACTTGTTAAATGCTCTTTTAAACATATATTATTGAATAGTTAGGAGAAGAAAGAATGGTTGAATGGAAAAATGGGATTGCGAAAATAACTTTACCAACGCCTTTTTCAGTTGGTGATGTGCATACGTATTTAATTAAAGGTGAACGGCTGACATTAATTGATGCTGGAGTAAAAACGGAGGAAGCTTGGCAGAGATTCAATGAGCAACTAGCTGAGCTGAAATTAACTCCAGCAGATATTGAGCAGGTAATTTTAACTCATCATCACCCCGATCATGTCGGTCTACTCTCTTATTTATCCGCATCTATAGAAGTATATGCGCATCCTTGGAATGAGCGATGGCTAAATCGGTCGGCTAGTTTATGGACGATGGAAGATGAGTTTTATGAGGAGGTATATCGTCAATTTGGAGTGCCTGAAGAATATTACAAGTCGTCTGTCGAGAAAATGAAAGAGACCCTCGTTTTTGTACCAAATATCTGCTTAACTGGATATTTGTATGAAAATGATTCCCCTTCAGGAATCGAGGGTTGGAAAGTCATTGAGACTCATGGGCATGCACAGGGGCATATCGCCCTCTGGCGTGAGCAAGATGGCTTCCTGATTGGTGGGGATGTCTTGCTTTCTCATATTTCACCGAATCCATTACTTGAACCTCCACTTTCTAAAGACTTTGAGCGACCGAAACCGCAACTCCAATATAACGAATCGCTTAGTAAATTAGCTGAATATCCTATCGCGTTTGTGTTAGCCGGTCATGGAGCGGATGTGACGGATGCCCATACTCTAATTAAAAAAAGGCTTGCTAGTCAGCATCAGCGCGCGATGCAAGTGAAAAATATGCTCGTACATGAACCGAGAACGGCCTTCCAAATTTGTCGTGAGTTATTTCCTAAAGTGTATGAATTGGAAACGGGATTGACCATTTCAGAAACGGTAGCCCAGTTAGATTATTTATTATCATTATCCGAAATTAAGGTTGTAGAGGGAGAACAGACATTGTTATACTACGCTGCAAAATGAGGTGGAAGTTCTTGAGGATGCAAAATCGTTTACAGGGCAAAAATATTATTATTACCGGTGCTTCAGGAGGGATTGGCGCTGAAATGGCTCGTCTATGTGCTAGTCAGCAGGCTAATCTAATTTTATTTGCCCGCAGCCTTGATAAGTTGGAACAGCTAAAAAAAGAACTTGAAATGAAGTTCAACACTTCCGTTATTATTAGAAGTCTCGATGTTTCAAATCTAGAAGCAGTTCAGTATGTATTTACAGAAGTCCTTGCCGAAATTGGGTATGTGGATGTTCTTGTTAATAACGCTGGTTTTGGTATATTTCGCCACGCTCACGAAGCAAGTTTCGACGAAATAAAAGCAATGTTTGATGTAAATGTTGTTGGGTTAATGGCATGTACATCAATGGTCCTTCCAACGATGAAGGAAAGGAAGAGCGGTCACATTATTAATATTGCTTCTCAGGCTGGGAAAATAGCTACCCCAAAGTCCAGTATTTATTCAGCAACAAAACATGCGGTTCTTGGCTACACAAATAGTTTGCGCATGGAAGTGAGCGATGATGGTATTTTTGTTACAGCGGTAAACCCAGGACCAATTGCTACTAACTTTTTCAAGATTGCGGATCAAGAAGGAACCTATGTATTTAATGTTCAGCGGTTTATGCTTCAGCCAGAATATGTCGCTAACAAGGTTGTCAACCGGATGTTGACAAAAACAAGAGAAATTAACCTTCCGCGTTGGATGAATGCTGGGAGCATCATTCATACTCTTTTTCCACGTACATTCGAATGGGTTGGCAAAAGCGCGTTCAATAAAAAATAAATCAAAAGACTGGTCGGAAAAAACGACCAGTCTTTCTATTGTTATTAGCCTAATACCTATGAAATTTGCTTACTGTACATACACTCAATAATTTAAAAAGAATAAATTAAAGAGGGATGGAAAAAAATTGGGGGATGTATATGGAATGGATACGATTGTTTTTATTGGGAGCAATAAGTCTGGTACGAGTAGGGAAGCGATTCAAACTGCAGAAAAAATGGGTTATTTTACGGTGTTATTTACCGATAGAGATAAATTCCTCCAGCAACGAGAGGAGTTTCCCGATGTTCATCAAATGATTTATCTTGAAAATTTGTTTGACGAGAGGAATTTAATAAATCAGCTTAATCGACTGACATTACAGGGGAAAACGCTTAAAGCATGCATTAGTTTAGTCGATCCATATGTTTCTCTAGCAGCAGTTGTTGCAGCTGAAATGGGTTTATTTCAGCTATCTATTGAAGCATTGTATAAAATGGAGAATAAAATATGCTTTCGAAAAGAACTTCAAAGCCTCAATGTAAACCCGTCTTTTACTACATTGTTATCTCATGAGAATTTGCAAGATAAGATGAACCAGTTTACCCATTCCTACCCTCTTATCATTAAATCTCCCCAGTCAAATGGTTCGAAAGATGTGCTATACGTAAATAATCGTTCCGAGTTAGAAGCTGGCATAGCGATTTTAAAAACCGAAAATGAAGATATGCCGATATTAATTGAAGAATATTTAGAGGGTCCTCAATATTTAGTAGAAGTCATTGTATGGGAAGGGAAAGTACACCTCGTTGGGATTGTCGAACAAGTGATTTCTCTAGGGGAGCGATTTATCGTATCCGGATACCATTTTCCGGCCATGATCGCAGAACATTTATTGACGGAACTTCAAATCACTGTTGAGAAAATTGTGAATATCCTTGAGATGGAATATGGATCTTGTCATTTAGAATTGAGATTGGTTCAAGGTAAATGGAAGTTAGTTGAAATCAATCCACGGGTTTCAGGTGGTGCAATGAATCAAATTCTTTTCGAAGGATCGGGGATGAGTCTTGTTCAAGAAGTGATAAAGCTGTATCTTGGCGAAAAACCAGAGGTGATAATAACTGAGCATCGCCATGTATTTGCCCAATTTATCACGGTAAACTCAAAAGGATTGCTGTTGAAAGTGACTGGAAAGAATCGTGCTTTAGCGTATGAGGGAGTAAAAGATGTTTATATAAAACCGCGCAAAGGAGCGATATTAAAGCCCCCTCACTCAATGGGGGATCGTTATGCGTATGTGATTGCTTCCGCCGATACTTTCGAAGATGCTCAAAAAATCGCCATCACTGCCGCGAAGGAAATAAAGTTTTATATGGAACCTCTATAGAGGGAGTGATTTTTTTGAGTATGATTGGGATGTTGCATGATAAGAACCATCCGTCTAATGTTAAAAAGGCCTATGCATGTGCTGCGGTTGCTAAAATGGAAGGAATCGATTTTTTTTATTTTACTTATCATAATGTTGACTTTGAAAACCGCAAAATTGATGGTTGGATGTATGACAATGGAAGTTGGGAAAAACATCCTCTTGTTTTTCCAGATGTTATTTTAAATATTAGTGGTCCCAAATCGACTTTCCAAAAGGAAGTGTATCGAAAATTAAAAACGGACATTCCATTTACATCATACTCCGTTGGCAACAAAATGAACGTATATAAAAAAATAACCAAAAAAGGAGTATATTCACCATTCCTAATTCCAACCTTTTCTTTAAAAAAAGCAAACGATTTTTTATCATTATTTGATCAATTTGGGAGAATTGTCATTAAACCTTTTTCAGGAAATCATGGCAAAAACGTAATCTTTGTTGATAAACTTACGGAAAATGAGGTTAAAGTGACGGATGGAACAAAACAGGATGTATTAAATTTGTCTCAATTTGAGCTTTTTATTGAAAAATTGAAGGGTGATCAAAATTATTTATTCCAGCCTTTTATTGACTGTAAAACGAAAGCGGGCTTACCATATGATTTTCGTTTACATGTTCAGAAAAATGGATTAGGTGAATGGGAGGTTAACCTTATTTATCCACGAATTAGTGGGAATGGAAAGTTTATTAGCAATATCAGTGGGGGAGGATACCGCGGTGAACTTTTGCCGTTTTTAAAAGAAGAGTTTGGTAATGAGTATTTTAATATAAAAAGATTACTTGAACGATTCGCTCTGACCTTTGCTGCACATCTTGAGACATTATATAAGCATTCGTTTGATGAATTAGGAATTGATGTTGGAATCGACGAGAATCATAAACTTTGGATTTATGAAGTCAATTGGAGACCAGGAGCAAAACATCGAGAATTTGAAGTGGCAAAAAGGCTTGTGAAATATGCTGAATATTTAACGAAAAGGCGATAGTCTATTTTCAGTTTATTACCTCACCAACTGTTAATCGCCTCATAAAATACATTAGTAATGGGGAGTGATTGGGGGGGTGACCAATGGAAAACAATGAAAGTAATTTTGGTTCGCAAAACAGTATAGGGGATGCTTTATTTGAATTAAAGAAATTACAAGATTTTATAGCTGATGCTTCGACTCCTTTCTTAGGCAGAATTCTTGGAAGACTAATTGAGACGGATACGATTCCGCTCATTCTTTTAACAAAGCATGGGATATATGAAACGAGTGGCCATATATTTAATGAGAAAACGAATAAAATGGATAGCTTTACAACTTCTTTCTTTCGGATCGATTCGATTGAAAGAGGCTCTAACTGTGCAAAACTTACGTTACTTCGTCCTTATGATATTAATAAAAAACCAACAAACTCATTATGTGATGTTGTTAAATTAGTGAAAACCTCGATTTGTGTCGAAGTAGATTTAAGCTGTATTTGTGGAGTTCAATGTTTAAGCACAGAGTTGTTAAAACGAAAAATTATTATTGAGCCGAAATGGTAAGAGAGCATCCGTTTTATGTGGGTGCTCTCTATTCGGGTAGGCTTCCTCCCAAGCTAGGAGGTGATAAAGTCGATGAAGTTTATTGGAATTATGACGCTTAGTAAAAAGGCACGAAAAAAATTCCTTGATTATTTTCTTCCCTATAATGATTTACCTGATGTTACGCTTTTTGCATTTACACCGAAGGGGATAAATTGGCGGAAAAAGAGGGTCAATGGTGTCTATAAACAGAATGGGGATTGGAAAACAAAAAGATTTCCCTTTCCAGATTGTGTAATCAATCAATCGTATACGACTTCTGTAAAAACGGTTAAGAAGTTGGAAAGAGCGTTAGGTACTAATAAAGTGTTTAATCGAGTCAATCGTTTGAGCAAGTGGTTATCGTATGAAGCTTTAGCGAATTCGGAATTAAATCGTTATGTATCGGAAACATGGAAGCTTGAGGAGATTTCAATTTCTGAGTTGTTAAATACGAAAGAGTCTCTTTATTTTAAGCCAGAATGGGGTACTCTTGGCAGGGGGATCTTTAAATTAACGACTGATGAATCTGGATTTCATATTTTTATAAACAATACAAAACCAAAATTCTCTTGTCATACGTTAGAGGAGATATTAACAAAAATCACTGAATTAACTGGCGATAAAAAATACATCATCCAAAAAGAAATAAAGCCACTGCATTTAGATGATAAAGAATACTTTGAGGTTAGAATCATTCTCCAAAAAGGATATGAAGGAATGTGGGGAATAACGACAGCTCTGGCACGACGTGTTTTTCATTCCAGCATCATTGCTAACTTGGCGTTTAAAGTAGAGCCGTTGGAAAAAACGTTACAAACTTTAAGTTGGAGCGAGCAAGAAAAAACAATTTTATTATTAAAAATGAGGCAAATCGCCCTGCTTGCAGCACCTAAAATTGAAAAGCAATATGGTCATATGGGAGAAATGGGCGTTGACTTAATGGTCAACGAAACGGGAGAAATAAAGATCATTGAAGTGAATGCGCGACCATCAAAAAAGATGATCGAACGTTTACGCGACGATTCTTTGCAAAGGCTATTTTTCTCTAATCCGATTCATTATGCTCATTCATTGATTTATAAATAATAAGCATTGGCATCTATAGGAGATGTATTTGTCTGTCAGATAAATACATCTCCTATATTTTTGTTTTGTTTCTTCCTAGTTGTAAACGTATATAGAGGAAAAGGCACAAGCGGTAATTACGTCTTCACATAGAATGAATAAAAAGTTTGTTGAAAGGGGGATATAGATGCGGTTTTGTTTAATGGAAAATATTGGGGTGAATGAACTCATACTTCCCATCAGCATGCGTTCTTTATTCAATAAGGATGTGGAAAGGTGCCGTTTTCAATTTGGTGGTTTCACTAAAATGGTACGTCTCGTTTTTTCTAATGAAATGAAATTTAATACAGCAGGTATTCATAAAAGCTTCGCAGCGCCTTATACAATTCCTGAAGAATTAGAGTTTAAATGGAAAATCAACAATCATTCATTTATTGTTGGTCCAATCATTGCTTTTCTCTTCGCTAAGTATGAAAAGAGTTTAACTGAAAAAAGATTAAGAAGGTTAGCACGTTATGCGGCAAAATATTCTGAAGTTGGTGGGCTGTTAGTCATGTGTTCCGCTAAGTCGGTTGATCTTCGAAATAAAAAAATAACGGGGTATTATTATCGACCTGCAAATGAATCACAGCGAAGGGGGACATGGCATTATGGCACTTTCCCTTTTCCAGAGGCTGTATTCCAAAGATGTTGGGGCGGGAAGAAAGAAAGGGAAGAGTTACATCGGTTTACTGGAGGAAAACTTTTTAATCACCCTCCATTGAATAAATGGAAACTATACGATCTACTTTCTGATTCTTTTGAGGTTTTTAACTATTTCCCAGAAACGAAAATCTTCCAAGATGAAAAGACTATATTGGCAATGCTTTCAAAGCATCAGGCAGTTTATTTAAAGCCTATTAAAGGGCTTAGTGCAAAAGGGATCTATAAGATAACTATGGATGGAAGTCAGTATATTGTTCAAAATAATTTTCATAAAAGCAGAGTGAAAACAAGCGAAGAGTTGAGCAAGTTGTTAAAGATCATACAGAAAAAATCAATGTACATTGCTCAACAGCCGATTACCGATGAGAGCAATCGTCGGAATATCGTTTTTAGAGTGATTTTACAAAAAAATGGGCAGAAAAAATGGGTGTGTAACGCAGCCTATGTCCGTGTCGGGGTGAAGGATGCAATTGTGACGAACAGAAAGTTAACCGACTCTTTTATGACGATGCCAAAAGCATTGAAGACCATTTATAAATTAAATAAACGTAAAGCACGTAAAAAAAGGAAGGAAATGATAAAGGTTTGTGAACAAGTATGTTTAGCTTTGGAGCAAAAAGGAATTCATTTTGCTGATGTAGCTTTCGATGTCATGCTTGATACAAATTTGAACATATGGGTGATTGAACTAAATAATCGGTTGCATAATCATTTTGGACCGCTAAAAACGATAAAAAGCAGGAAAATGTATAAACGAGTCGTTGCAACTCCATTAGCGTATGCAGGTGCGCTCCTAGATTATAAGTAAGCCTTACGATTAGCGATGCATCATAATAAAAAGGAATGAGAATGAGTGGTAACGTTTAAGTCGTTAATTAGCAAGTGGAAAAAAACGAAATTGTTGAGAGCTGATCCTGAATTGAGGCCGTTTATCGCTGAAACAATATGGTTTACGAAAAGAAATCTTCGTCACATGCTTAATAAATACAATTTAGTATTTGTTAAACCGTCTAGAGGCAGTTTAGGAAGAGGAATCATCAAGGTACAAAAAGAACTGCAAGATAAGCGGACTGTCTATTCTTATCATTATAAAAAACGAAAAGAAACATTCAGCACACTGAGCGGGCTCCACCGTGCATTGAAACAGCAAATAGCAAAAATTTTTGCGAGAAGAAAACGAACAAAGAAAAGTTATTTAATTCAACAAGGAATTCCTTTGCTTAAATACAAGGATAGACTTTTTGATATTCGCTCGATTGTTCAATTAAATTCGAACAATGAATGGGTAACGACCGGAATTGTTTGTCGAGTAGGGCATCCGAAAAAAATCGTGACAAATTATTCTAGCGGCGGAACCCCAATGAGGTATGAGGATGTTATGAGAAAGCTGGTGCCTGAAGAAAATATTTCATTTCATCGGCAACAGATTGAACGGCTTTCCATAAAAATGGCGAAAAAATTGTCGGAAGAATGTCCGGCACTGCGAATTCTTGGTTTTGACTTAGGGTATGATTCATACTTTAATCCGTGGTTAATTGAAGTAAACTTAACCCCTCGTTTTAAAAGTTTTAAAAGAATCGATATGGACACATATAAAAAAATTAAGCATTTGTTTTCCGGATATCCAAGGACATGTAGATAAGGGCTTCAGTAAAAGACTACGGTTCTCTTTAACGGTGCAAAACAACAAATATAAATAGAAGGCTTGTCCTTAATTGAGTAACTAGCGAAAGGAAAATAAGCGGAGATGTTCCGGTTAAATGCAGAATGGAGCTCGTTTCGGGAGATATAAGGGGAGATTTTCCGGTTATGCAACTAAAAATCCCTCATTTTCACGTTTATCGAGTCAATAGACGGAATCTCTCCGTTTATTTAAGCAATTTTCATTGATATTTACTAATTAAGCGGAATTATTCCGTCTATTATTTTTAAGTGTCAAGAAGGTAAGTAGGAATAGTGATAAGAGCAGGACAAATTTCAATATGGTCCCTGCTTTTATGCTTTTTGCACCTCGTTAAGTAAAAGACAGAGGCCTCATTTGTAAAACCAATCACTGGTTTTTATTCCACTTCATTTTCGTATTTCCTTTTTGGTTGGAATTTCCCGTTGAAAACGAACGCATATTCGCTTATTATAATGGATATAATAAAAAAGAACAAACGTTCCATTGAGGATTTGGGTACAAAAGGAGGGGCGGGAATTGATCGATTACAGCAATATGCCGCAAAAGCAAATTTTGTGTATTGATATGAAGAGTTTTTACGCAAGCTGTTCTGCGGTCATGCTCGGACTAGATCCACTTGAATGCTATCTTGCTGTTGTAGGGAATAAGGAGCGTTCTGGCAGTGTTGTTTTAGCTGCATCTCCCCGCTTGAAGAAAGAATTTGGGATTAAAACCGGTTCAAGATTGTTTGAGATTCCAGAAGACCCGCGCATTCAGATTGTTGATCCTAAAATGTCAACTTACTTAAGGATCTCTACTGAAATTTCCAAGGTATTTAATCGTTATGCTCCAAAAGAGGCGATTCATACTTATAGTGTGGATGAAAGTTTTATTAAAGTAGATGGAGCTGCAAAGCTTTTCGGTGGAACGTGGAGCATTGCTAGAAAAATTAGAACGGATATTGAACGAGAATTTCAGCTCCCATGTGCGATTGGCATTGGTCCTAATATGCTGATGGCTAAACTTTGTCTTGACCTCGAAGCGAAAAAACAGGGAATTGCAGAATGGACCTATGAGGATGTTGCGATGAAGCTTTGGCAAGTATCCCCGCTGCGAGAAATGTGGGGAATTGGCCGGAGAGTGGAAAAAACGTTGAATAGTATGGGAATATTCACGGTTGGACAGCTGGCTCATTATGATCTTGAAAAGCTGGAAAAGAAATTCGGAATCATGGGAAATCAACTCTATCACCATGCTTGGGGAATTGATTTCTCAGAGATTGGTGCTCCGCTAATTGAAGGCCAAGTCAGTTTTGGGAAAAGTCAAATTCTTCTTCGAGATTATAAAGAAGTGGCTGACATCAAACATGTCGTGTTAGAAATGTGCGAGGAAGTTGCACGCAGAGCAAGAAGTCACCAGAAAGCTGGTCGGACAATAAGCTTTGGGCTCGGGTATAGTCAGGATGAGTTAGGAGGTGGATTCCACCGTTCACGGACGATTGAACAGCCGACCAATATTACGATGGAGCTTTACCAAGTCTGTCTGGAATTGTTGGCAGAAAACTATACGGGAAAGACCGTGCGAAGTATTTCAATTTCACTGGGGAATTTAACTGAAGACGGTCAATTTCAACTAGACCTTTTTGATCCGGATGGTTGGAGGAGACGAGAACTTGGCTATGTAATGGACAAAATTCGTACCCGTCACGGCTCAACGGCACTCCTTCGAGCTGTTTCTTATACCTCGGCAGGAACAGCTCGGCATCGCTCAAGGCTTGTTGGTGGTCATAAAGGTTAAGCGATACGATTGAATTAAGGAAGAATCGGAAGGGAGGGGAGCGAGATGATTCGTGATAGAGGAAGGATAAAATGGACATCGATGATGCTGCCGGAGCATGTGAAGATGCTCCGTGATTGGGCGAGAGAAGACGAAACGGAAGCAGAGAAAGAACTAGACGAGCAACAGCTTGAGTTAATGAATGAAATTATTTTCGAGGCAATGGAGTTAAAAAAATTCGTTGTGATTACTTATTATCATAAACAAAAATATAAACTCGTAATCGGTAAAATTCGTGGTTGGGACCAACTTAAAAGTAAATTGCGTATCGCTGATCGCTTTGAAGATTTTCACGATATCGGACTTTCAAGCATTGTAGATGTTCGCATAGTTGAGGAATAACGAAAAAGAGCAATGATCTTTGTCATTGCTCTTTTTCGTTATTCAGAATCCTTTGGCACGGCGCGAACTGTTGACTGAAATTCTCCTTTATGTGCACCATCACAAAAAGGTTTTTTATTGCTTAAGCCACATCGGCATAAAGAAAATGTCGGTTTCGTTTCATATATGTTGCCCTCACCATCTCTCAATTCAACTTCCCCGATGATTCTTAATGACCCGTTATCATTGACCTTAATCTGTACTTTCGACATATACCCATCCCCTTTAAATTAAAGTAAATCTTAATAAAAGAATTTAAGTAATACGATACATATGCACGTTCATGTTAAAATAAAACGGAAAATACAAAAAGGTGGGGGAAAGGTGTATATTACAATCACAGAAAATGCAGAAAAGAAGTTAATTGAAAGAACAGCCGGAAAAAATGGAGTTTTTAAAATAAAGTATGATACAGAAAATTGTTGTGCTGTGAATGGAATTGCTGTGCTTTGGTTTGTTGAGGGGCCGGATGAAATGGATGAGGTGACTGAAACGAATAGCCTGACCGTTTATATTGAGAAGACGAAGAAAATTTTTTTTGATGAAGAAATGACCATCGATTATGTGGAGAATAGGGGCTGTTTTCAATTAAAGAGTCGGAATCAATATTTTAACCCTTGTATGACTCTTATTGATAAAACAGTATAAAGATAAGACGGTGAAAGTGGATTTTCCTTTTGGAAAAACCACTTTTGTCTCTCTTGAACAAAGGCGCATTTACTTTTGTTGTCAACAACTCATGACTGAAGTCACGAGGGTTCTCGCCTATTACTAAACTAAACTTGCTTTATCGAGAAAATCATCGAGGGCACGTTCGTACTCTTCACGGTTTTCAGATAGTGACCTAGCATGTAGGCCGTTTTTGGCGAGAAAAAGTTGTTTCGGACCTCGCTTTCGGTGATACAGTTCTTGTGTCATATTAGGGAGAATATAGTCATCTTTTTTACTATGAATAAATAGCACGGGATTATGTATCTTTTCGATGGATGAAATAGGTGAGACATGGCTCAAATGGTATCGGTCTCGGACTTTTAAGAAAAGACGCGCAAGCGGTATCATCATTTTCGGAGGTAAGTTTACCTCTTCTTTTACTCGATAAGCAAGCTGCTCACTGAAGTCGGAATACGGACAGTCAGCAATATAAAAATCGGCTCCGTCTTCAAGCGCGCCGGCGTATTGAAGCATGGTCGCAGCGCCCATTGATTCCCCGTGGATACCTAAGAAGAGGTTCGAACCCTTTTCCATATTTAGCCAATCAACAACCGCTTTTAAATCGAATTTTTCATAATATCCATAGCTAGTCGTTTTGCCGCCAGACTCACCATGTCGGCGTTGATCATAAATGACAGCATTAAAGCCTCTTTCGATGAAAAGATTCATATATTTGACAGAGGACATTTTATTTTCTGTTACTCCGTGGCAGAAAATCATATAGCGATTCGTGTTCCATGGTTCAACCGCAATGGCTTGTAAGGAATAGCCGAAAGGAGAAGTGATGGAAACTTTCCTTTGTGGCAGGGATTTAAAGTCAGCATTCTTCATGAACCCCGCTTTTTCATCGCGAAATACGATGTCTTCTTCTTTTTTCTTTTTGATGAACATAATCCGATTTGTAAAATAAACCCCAAATGCTGTAAGAAGTATAAAGAAAGAAAACAAAAACCGCAGCAATTTTTTCATAGGAACCTCCGGTAAAATTCTTTTTCATTATTTTACCATTAAACGTGTATATAGGTAGATAAAAAGCCGCTAACATAGCGGCTTATAACACAGAGTTAACCTTCACTTCTGCTTTGTCGATTCGTTGGATGAATCGCTCGATCAAGATCTTCGACGGCCATCTTTTGTTTAACAGTGTCTGCATTAGGTTTACCTTTTTGGCTATAGCCTTTATCACGCTTTCTGCTCATATCAGTAGCTCCTTTCATAAGTAATATCTTTAATAACATGGCTTTAGTAGGCTAGCTTATACATGATGAAAATACGAGAAGGTTTTAGTTTATTTTTATTTTTTCATGAAACACTCAATGTTATAATTTAAATATAGATTAAGGAAAAAAAGAGGGAATCGACATGAAAAAGAGAAAGCAAATAAAACCGCAAACGAAAAAAGAAGATAAACCTGTTACGTTAGGAGATAGGCTAAATCAGGACATCATGTCACAGCTAAAGCAAACTAAGCAGGAGCTAAAAGCGGTAGAAGAAAAGAAAGAGCAGGAACGAAAGGAAGCGGAAGCGAAAAAAAAGCGAGAAGAACGGCGCCAAAGAGAAAAAAACATGTCATTTGAAGAGCTCTTAGCAAAAAGTGATATGGACTGGGAAAAATTTAAGTAACGGAAGAAGAGATAAGGAAAACTCGCCAAGCGGCGAGTTTTCCTTATCTATGTTCCGAATATTGATTTGCTTTCGTTAACTGTTGAATGACTTGGATTTCTTCGCTAGATAGTGGGCGGCTGTTAACAGCTTTGGCATTTGCACGCATTTGAGCAGCGGAGCTTGCGCCTGTGACAACGGAGGCAACAGCTGGATTCGCTAAGTTATATTGTAAAGCGACTTCCTCTAAAGGTCTGGATGAGGCTAGTTTTGCTTTTAATTGTGGAAGCAATGATTGAAGCTCTTTTTCACTATAGTCAAGGAAACCTTTTTTAGAAAGTTTGCTGCTATATTGATCACTTAATAATCCTTTTGCGATAGATCCTCTCGTAACAACGCTAATTCCGGCTTGATGGAGCAGTGGGAGTGCCAGTTCTTCCGGTCGCCTGTCGAGCATGCTGTATTGCATCATCACAGCGGCAATAGTTGATTTCTCAACATATTCGCGAATTACATTCGGTCGGATGGACGATATTCCATAATAGCGAATGACTCCTTCCGCTTTTAGCTCTTCAAAGGACTCAATCGTTTCTTCAATTGGATCAGAGATTGTCCCGCCATGAAGTTGAAAGAAATCAATGTAGTCCGTCTGTAATCGTTTTAAGCATCCTTTGACCGCTTCTTTTATATATTTCTTAGAAGGGTCCCAGCTCCAACTATTTTTTGCTTCATTCCAACGGTTTCCAGCTTTAGTTGCAATAACGACCTGTTCCCGGACATGTTTTAGGGCTTGTCCGACGATTTTTTCATTTTCGCCAAAATCGTATAAATCAGCGGTATCAAAATAATTGACTCCTTCTTCGAGCGCCGCCTCAATGACATTAAATGCTTGTTTCTCATCTGTGCCAAGCGACATGCATCCTAGTGCAAGTTCGCTTACGTGTAAATCTGAATTTCCCAATTGCCGCTTCTTCACAAATATTCACTCCTGAATGTTTTCT
Organism: Bacillus sp. B15-48; assembly: GCF_016879755.1. Lineage (GTDB taxonomy): Bacteria > Bacillota > Bacilli > Bacillales > Cytobacillaceae > Mesobacillus_B. The sequence continues at coordinate 456,871 of NZ_WOFU01000002.1, read as the reverse complement.
TTTATTTTAGCGAAGAAGGCGGCAAGACTACAACTGCTAAGATCGGGGAACGCTCTTAGAGACGGCTTCAACCCAATCCTTTACAAGTGCATGCTCTTTGCTATACTCTTTAAGTTTTCGTTTGATTTCCCATGCTTTTCCAGACATCATGAATCCGTTCTCATAAACATAAACTTTCATTCTCATCACACCTTATTTTTTAGTATGATAAAATGTATGAGCATTCAATGATGATTTAGAACAGGAGTGGAAAAATGAACTCTTTAAAAGAAAAAACTTTACATACGGAACAAATATTTGAAGGGAGAGTAATCAGTCTTCAAGTGGATGAAGTTGAACTTCCAAATGGAAAGACCTCCAAACGAGAAATCATTAAGCATCCTGGTGCTGTAGCGATTATTGCGGTAACAGACGATAATAAAATTGTTATGGTTGAACAATACCGAAAAGCACTTGAACGGACCATTATTGAAATTCCTGCTGGCAAATTGGAAAAAGATGAGCCTCCTGAAGTATGTGCATTTCGAGAACTTGAAGAAGAAACGGGCTATGAATGCACGAAAATGGATTGGTTACTTTCATTTTATACATCACCGGGTTTTGCAGATGAGCTCGTCCATCTATTTGTCGCAACAGGATTAAAAAAGAAAGCTAATGCGGCTACGACAGATGAAGATGAATTTGTAAACTTAATGGAAGTTTCACTCGAAGAGGCGTTAGAATTAATGAGAGAACAGAAAATTCATGATGCAAAAACAGCTTATGCCGTTCAGTATTTACAGTTAAAGGCAGCTTTAGGAAAATAGATGAAAGAGTACTATGCAGATTTACATATTCATATAGGGCGAACGAAATCAGGGAGAGCTGTGAAAATTACTGGGGCGAGGACGCTGACATTTACAAATCTGATCGCCCATGCGCGTGACAAAAAGGGATTAGATATAGTGGGAATCATTGATTGTCATTCCCCTGAAGTCATTGATGAAATGGAAGAACTTCTGGATAAAGGGGAATTAGTCGAGCATCGAGATGGGGGAGTCATGTATGGAGATCTCTGTATTCTCCTAGGGTCAGAATTGGAGATAAATAGTAAAGAAACAGAGGGGCCCCTTCACGTCCTCTGCTTTTTCCCAACCTTAAAAACGATTCGAACCTTTTCTGAATGGTTAAAGGGATATATGAAAAATATCCATTTAAGCTCTCAACGTGTCTATGTAACGGGACAAGAGTTACAATTGAAAACGAAAGAGCTCGATGGATTATTTATCCCCGCTCATGTGTTTACGCCATTCAAAAGCTTATATGGCAAAGGAGTTCAGCGTTCTCTTACAGAAGTATTCAATCCAAACCTTATTGATGCAATTGAATTGGGATTGAGTGCAAATACAGCAATGGCAGATCAATTGTCTGAACTTCATCGATACACATATTTATCCAATTCGGATGCTCATTCCCTCGCGAAAATCGCGAGAGAATATCAGAAACTGAAGATGCGAGAGCTCTCTTTTAAAGAATTAACCTATGCGTTAAAGGAAGAGGACGGGAGAAGCATAGTGGCTAATTACGGTCTCAACCCACTTCTCGGAAAATATCATCGGACCGTATGTACAGGTTGCCATGAGCCTTATAATGAAAAAAGCTCAGTCTGTCTTGAGTGCGGGAATGATAAATTTATTAAAGGTGTCGCTGATCGGATAGCTGAATTGAAGTCGCAAGTAAAATCTATCGTATCTCGACCACCTTATATTCACCAGGTTCCACTTGAGTTTATCCCAGGACTTGGTCCAAGATTGCTAGAGAAGCTGTTAGATCATTTTGGGACAGAAATGGCTGTTCTGCATGCTGTTCCGCCGGCTGCTTTAAAGGAAGTGGTTCCAGATAAAATTGCCGAGTTAATCGTAAAAGCAAGGAATGGCGAACTTTTAGTCCATGCTGGAGGTGGAGGGAAATACGGGAAAATTATTCACCAAAAGTAGCAAGTGAATTTCATATCACCCTCAGCCAATCCTATTAAAAAACAAAGAGGAATTGCTAGTCATAGAATTCTTCCTCCTCACATAAAATTTACTATTCAATTGTGCAGGAGGAAAAACTATGAAGAAAAGAAAGTACCAAAACGTTGCAGCCAATCATTTTCGCGATTATTCCTCTATTTATTTATTTGTTGTTGTATTATTTTTAATGGGAGTTATCTTCGGAGCGGTTATCGTTAACAGTCTAAGCTTTTCTCAAAAGGAAGATTTATTCTATTATCTCTCGCAGTTTTTTGGGCAAGCAGCAACAGGGGAAGTTATTGCAGCGAAAGATTTATTTATCCAAAGCTTCTTTCATAACAGCAAATTTATTGGGCTTATTTGGATTCTTGGGATCTCGATTATCGGTTTGCCGGTAATTTTAATTTTACTTTTTATAAAAGGGATAACGGTTGGCTTTACCGTTGGTTTTCTTGTGAATCAAATGGGATGGAATGGGTTTTTATTATCATTTGTGTCCATTTTGCCGCAAAACCTAGTGATTATCCCAGTGTATATCATTATGTCAGCCCTCAGTGTCATTTTTTCGTTAAAAATGATCCGAAATCAATTTATGAAAAAGATGACTCAGCCCGTATTGCCACAGTTTTTTAGATATTTATTCTCTTTTGTAATCGCTGTTCTTTTCATAGCAACGGCTGCTGGAATCGAATCATTCATTTCTCCGGCCCTATTGAAAGCAGTCATCCTTTCAAGTAGTTAATAATTATTATTAAAAAATAATCAATATGTTTTCTAGTTTGTAATAATTTTATTGTGAATCTCCTTTCCATTCTGCTATAATGAAAAATGACAGTGGCGGGGGAGTGAAGACTATCTAATGGAAACAAGAATCGAAAGAATAAAAAAACAGCTGCATTCGTCCAGCTATAAACTAACACCGCAACGAGAAGCAACTGTTCGAGTCTTATTAGAAAACGAAGAAGACCATTTAAGCGCTGAAGATGTCTATCTTCTTGTGAAAGAAAAATCTCCTGAGATTGGTCTGGCAACCGTTTATCGGACGCTTGAATTATTAACAGAATTAAAGATTGTAGATAAAATAAATTTTGGTGATGGTGTTTCTCGTTACGATCTCCGCCAAGAAGGAGCGGCCCATTTTCATCATCATCTTGTTTGCATTGAATGTGGAGCTGTTGATGAAATTCAGGAAGATTTGTTAGACGATGTTGAAGAAATCGTTGAGCGACAATGGAAATTTAAGATAAAAGATCATCGTTTGACTTTTCATGGAGTATGTTATCGTTGTCAAGAAAAAGACGAGCATAAGAACTTAGTATATAAAAAAGAACAAACTTAACAGATAGACTCTTTCTCATGGTGAGGAAGGGTTTTTTATTTTCTTTTTATGTATATAATTTGTCCACCTTGGCATATCTTGTAGTAATAAGTGATTACGGAGGCATTTCAATGAAAATGATCACATTGATTTTGCATGCGTTTAAAGTGTTTATCTTGTTTACGGGATGCACAATCCTCTTTTACTATGGTATTATGTGGGTAAATGAGGAATATCAGAATCATCATCGCTACGATGAACCGGAAGGAGCGGCAATAAAGGTGTCCGGAGGGAATTCTGCAGATGACCAAGGCATGCTTAACAGGTTAATCCTGTTTTATTTGAATGGGGAGTAAACATAATGAATGAGCATCTGAAAGATTTTATCCATTTTTTAGTTGTTGAAAAAGGGCTATCTAGAAATACAATCATTGCGTATGAACGTGATTTGAAAAGCTATTTAACTTACTTGCAAACAACGGAAGGATTAACGGAACTGGGCCGAGTTCAGCGAAGTCAAATCGTTCATTTTCTTGCATACTTGAAAAATGGCGGGAAATCATCGAAGACGATTGCACGGCATGTTGCATCTATTCGTGCATTTCATCAATTTTTATTGCGTGAAAAAGCTGTGGAGCATGATCCTACAGTACATATTGAAAGTCCTCAACTTGAGAAAACTTTGCCTAAAGTTTTAAGCTTAAAAGAGGTTGAAACACTTCTCGATGCTCCAAAACTTATCAATCAATATGGTTATCGTGATAAGGCAATGCTTGAACTGTTATACGCAACAGGCATTAGAGTAAGTGAGTTAATTAGTCTAAATTTGGCAGATATTCATTTGACGATGGGGTTTATCCGCTGTATTGGAAAAGGAAATAAGGAAAGGATTATTCCGATTGGAAAGACCTCTACACTTGCTCTAGAGAAGTATCTTGAAAAAGGCAGACCAAAGTTTGTTGCCAAGCAGCATAAAGATGAGGCGTTATTTCTCAACCATCATGGAAAGCGCCTGACGAGGCAAGGTTTTTGGAAAATTCTTAAACGATTATCGAAAGAATCAGGAATTGAAAAAGAGCTGACGCCACATACTTTGAGACATTCCTTTGCTACTCATTTACTCGAGAATGGGGCAGATTTAAGAGCGGTACAAGAGATGCTAGGGCATGCTGATATTTCTACTACACAGATTTATACACATGTAACAAAAACTAGGTTAAAAGATGTTTATAGTAAATTTCACCCGAGAGCTTAAGAGCTTTATAGTACACATCAGATGAGGAAGGCACCCTGTAGGTAGCTTTTCTTTTTTTTTGCAGAAATTTTAGTAGAATGAAGATGTAAGGTCTCGTGCAATTAAAGGGGAAAGGTTAATAATAGGCAACTAGGGTAGACTATAATGAGATTTTTTAAAATTAGTTTAAGGAGGAGATCCGATGGCATATACATATAAACGGGTGTTTTTAATCGTGATGGATTCCGTAGGAATTGGCGAGGCACCTGATGCTGCTAATTTTGGTGATACTGGAGCAGATACACTCGGTCATATTGGGGGAAAAATGAATGGCTTGAACATGCCGAATATGGAAAAATTAGGTTTGAGCAATATTCGTGAAATAAAGGGAATTCCGAAAGCAAATTCACCGCTAGCTTTCTATACAAAAATGGAAGAGGCTTCAGTAGGAAAAGATACGATGACCGGACATTGGGAAATCATGGGGCTAAATATTAAAACTCCTTTTCAAGTTTTTCCTGACGGCTTTCCTGATGAATTGATTTCGGAGTTGGAGACGAAAACTGGAAGAAAAATAATCGGAAACAAGCCGGCTAGCGGAACGGAGATTATCGAGGAATTAGGCGAAGAACATCTGAAGACAGGCCATTTAATTGTCTATACATCCGCCGATTCTGTATTACAAATTGCAGCTCATGAAGAAATTGTTCCGATCGATGAACTATATAAAATATGTGAAATTGCTCGAGAACTGACTCTTGATGAAAAATACATGGTTGGCCGCGTAATTGCGCGTCCATTTTTAGGTGAAATAGGAGATTTTAAGCGAACAACAAACCGTCATGACTATGCTTTGAAGCCGTTTGAGCGAACGGTTATGAACGAGTTAAAGGATTCTGGCCTCGATGTGATTGCCATTGGTAAAATCTCAGATATTTATGACGGTGAAGGAGTGACAGAATCGCTGCGCACTGTCTCGAATATGGATGGAATGGATAAGTTAATGGATACTCTAGCGATGGATTTTACTGGACTCAGCTTTTTAAATTTAGTTGATTTTGATGCTTTATATGGTCATCGCCGTGATCCGATTGGATATGGAAAAGCGCTAGAAGAGTATGATTCAAGATTGACCGAAGTATTAGAAAAATTGCATGAAGAGGATCTTCTTATTCTCACAGCTGATCACGGAAATGACCCAGTACACGAAGGAACAGACCATACGCGTGAATATGTTCCGCTTCTCGTGTATTCAAAAAGGATAAAGGAAGGAAAAGAGCTTCCAATCCGTAAGACATTTGCCGATATTGGCGCTACAATTGCAGAAAATTTCAAAGTGAAGATGCCGCGTTACGGGGTAAGCTTTTTAAAAGAATTGAAGTAAGAGGGGGATTAGATTGAAATGAGTGAAGTAAAAGAGGCAGTGCAATTTTTAAAAGAGAAATTTCCAACTCAACCGAAAATCGGATTGATTTTAGGTTCAGGTTTAGGGGTTTTAGCAGATGAAATAGAAGAATCTGTAAAAATATCTTATCGTAAGATTCCTAATTTTCCTGTATCCACAGTTGAAGGCCATGCTGGTCAGCTAGTATTTGGAACCTTAAATGGAGTAACAGTGGTTGCGATGCAGGGCCGCTTTCATTATTATGAAGGCTATAGTATGGAAAAAGTAACCTTTCCAGTGAGGGTCATGAAACAATTAGGAATTGAAACGTTAATCGTCACGAATGCTGCTGGTGGAGTCAATGAAGAATTTACACCAGGAGATTTAATGTTAATTTCTGATCATATTAATAATATGGGGACAAATCCGCTAATTGGGCCGAATGATTCTGAAATAGGACCTCGTTTTCCAGATATGAGTGAAGCATACTCAAGGGAATTGCGAAAACTTGCGAAGGATATTGCGGCGCGGCTTAATATCAAAGTGAAAGAAGGAGTTTATATTGGGAATTCAGGTCCTGCCTATGAAACTCCAGCAGAAGTTCGAATGGCCCGCTTTTTCGGCGGTGATGCAGTAGGCATGTCTACAGTCCCGGAAGTCATGGTTGCTAGACATTCAAATATGAAAGTCTTGGGTATTTCGTGTATTTCTAATATGGCTGCGGGGATTCTTGATCAGCCTTTAACTCATGAAGAAGTAATTGAGACAACAGAGCAAGTCAGGTCAATATTTTTGAAGTATGTAAAAGAGCTTGTGAAAGAAATTGGCCGAGTCTAAAAAAGGCGAAAATACGTGTCTAAGGGGTGATTATAAATGAGAATGGTTGATTTAATCGAGAAAAAGCGCGATGGTTTAGAACTTTCATCGGAAGAAATTCATTTTATTATTAATGGATATACAGGTGATTCAATTCCTGATTATCAAATGAGCGCACTTACGATGGCCATTTTTTTCCAGGGAATGACAGAGAAAGAACGTGCGGAGTTAACGATGGCGATGGTGAAATCAGGAGATGAAATAGATTTATCTAAAATCGAAGGCGTTAAGGTAGATAAGCATTCAACAGGAGGAGTTGGAGATACAACAACATTGGTTTTAGGTCCGCTTGTTGCTAGCGTTGGTGTTCCGGTTGCAAAAATGTCAGGCCGAGGACTCGGTCATACGGGTGGGACAATAGATAAACTTGAAGCCATCAATGGATTTCATGTTGAAATTGGAAATGATGAATTTATCCAGCTCGTGAATCAAAACAAAATTGCTGTTATTGGTCAAAGTGGAAACTTGACCCCAGCAGATAAAAAATTATATGCACTTAGAGATGTGAACGCAACCGTTGACAGTATCCCATTAATAGCTAGTTCGATTATGAGCAAAAAAATCGCCGCAGGAGCCGATGCCATCGTTTTGGATGTGAAAACCGGAGCCGGGGCTTTTATGAAGACGCTTGAGGATTCCCGTGAACTTGCAAAAACAATGGTGCGCATTGGAAATGATGTGGGAAGAAAAACGATGGCTGTCATTTCCGATATGAGTCAGCCACTTGGATTTGCTATTGGAAATGCTTTAGAGGTAAAAGAAGCGATTGATACACTTAAAGGAAAAGGTCCCGAAGATTTAACGGAATTATGTTTGACACTTGGAAGTCATATGGTTTTATTGGCGAAGAAAGCGAATTCGCTTCAAGCAGCGCGATTAATGCTTGAAGATAAAATAGCTGATGGGTCAGCCCTTGAAACTTTTAAAACATTTGTCAGTTCTCAAGGTGGGAACGCGGCTGTCGTTGATGATCCCACATTATTACCTCTAGCAAAACATCAGATCGCATTAGAAGCAAAAGAGGATGGGTTTTTAGCTGAAATAGTGGCAGATGAGATTGGCACTGCAGCCATGCTTTTAGGAGCAGGAAGGGCAACGAAAGAATCAGAAATTGATTTAGCTGTCGGCTTAATATTACATAAGAAAATTGGAGATAAAGTGAAAAAAGGTGAACCATTGCTGACCATTCACAGTAATTTTGAAGATGTAAGTATAGTGAAAGAAATTCTTTATAGAAATATTAAACTTTCGAAATCTGAAGTTCCTTCGCCAACATTGATTTATGAAGAAATAACTGAATAAATAGGGGAATAATAGGAGAAATCTAACTAATTAAGAAGTGAAACAAAGTTTCACTTCTTTTTTACGTTTTTTATCTGTATAAAAATGGTTTTAGTGGAAAAAATAAACGATATAAGATAGGAGGTTTATGGCCATGAGACGCAAATACAAATACATGCTTAGTCTAATCATCGTTTCAGTATTAATTGCTTCAACGTTTTCAACAAGTGTAACAGCAACAGAAACAGGAGTGAATCTTTCGAATGATTCCCGCTCAGCGATATTAATTGAACGGGATACTGGGAAAGTCCTTTATGACAAAAATAGCGGGGAAAAACTGCCACCGGCAAGCATGACTAAAGTTATGACGATGCTTTTAATCATGGAAGCAATAGATGAAGGCAGGCTCAAAATGGATGAAAAAATTAGAACGAGTGAATATGCTGCTTCGATGGGTGGTTCGCAAATTTTCCTTGAACAAGGGGAAGAAATGACCGTAGAAGAAATGTTGAGAGGAATTGCCATTGGTTCGGCGAATGATGCCTCAGTAGCTATGGCAGAAAGACTAGCAGGTTCAGAAGAAGAATTTGTTCGTTTAATGAATGAAAAAGTAAAAGAATTAGGTCTTAAAGACACACTATTCAAAAATTCAACAGGACTTCCAACAGAAGAGCATTACAGTACGGCCCATGATATGGCAATTATGGCAAAAGAACTTTTAAAATATGAAACGATTACAAAATTTACAGGAAAGTATGAAGATTATTTGCGGGAAGATTCAGACAAAAAATTCTGGTTAGTTAATACAAATCGCCTTGTTAAATTTTATCCTGGTGTTGATGGACTGAAAACAGGCTTTACGAACGAGGCTAAGTATTGTTTGACAGCTACGGCAGAAAAAGATGGGATGCGAGTGGTAGCTGTTGTTTTTGGTGCTCCTACTTCAAAATCAAGAAATGCCCAAGTAACAAAAATGCTCGATTATGCCTTTAGTCAATATGAATCTCACCCGATGTTTGATAAGGGCCATGTACTAGCAAAGGCAAAAATCAGCAAAGGCAGTGAAAAAACAGTGGATGCGGTGACATCCGAACGAATTTCTTTGTTGACAAAAAAGGGAGAAAATATCGAGAAAATTGAAGAGAAGATTACCTTAAAAGAAGGATTAAAGGCTCCTATTCAAAAAGGGGATGAAGTTGGTTCGTTAAAACTTGTCCAGGATGGGAAATCATTAGTGGAAACAAAATTGGTGGCTAATGAAACGATTGAAAGCGCTAGCTGGTGGCAGCTTTATAAGCGTGCATTCGGAATGTTTACACGCACTGATGAGTAATAATCCTTGGTCATGGTGACGATTAAAAAAGATAGATGCGTGTCGAAAACAGAAGCCTAATTACTAGTTTTAGCGAATGAAGACTAGTTTTGTCCTGAAAGAAGGATATCGCTCCATTGTGGCGAATTCCTCCTTATAAAGTTAGGAAAGTATAATTTATTGAATTATAAACTTTCCGATTAGCTAACAAATAAGGAGGCAATGGACAAGTGAGTCTTAGCATTGATTTAGAAATTAAAAATGATGTCTTATGCATTCGGCTAAGCGGAGAATTGGATCATCATGCGGCAGAGGAATTACGGAAACAGGCAACAAAAGCACTTGAAAGCCCAACCGTACGCCATATTGTCCTTAACCTTGAAAACTTAAGTTTTATGGATAGTTCGGGATTAGGTGTCATTTTAGGGCGATACAAACAGATAAAGCAACTGAATGGAGAAATGATTGTATGTGCAATCTCGCCGCCAATCAAACGACTATTCGATATGTCGGGCTTATTTAAAATTGTTCGCTTAGAGCCGACAGAGGAATATGCTTTAGAAAGATTGGGGGCTGCATGATTGATGAAAAATGAGATGAAGCTACAATTCAGTGCTTTAAGTCAAAATGAATCGTTTGCTCGCGTGACGGTTGCAGCATTCATTGCTCAGTTAGATCCGACAATGGATGAGTTGACAGAAATTAAAACGGTAGTTTCTGAGGCTGTTACGAATTCCATTATTCACGGCTACGAAGGAAGGAATGATGGGCAGGTCTATATTTCAGTTACAATTGAAAACAATACGGTTGAATTAACGATTAAAGATGAAGGTGTTGGAATAAAAGACATTGAAGAGGCTCGTCAGCCATTGTACACATCTAAACCGGAATTAGAACGGTCAGGCATGGGATTCACGATTATGGAAAACTTTATGGATGAAGTAGAGGTTCGTTCAGAGCCTAAATTTGGAACGGAAATTCGTTTGAAAAAGCATTTATTAAAAAGCAAAGCACTGTGCAATTAAGGAGTCCTGCTTATGGATGTTGAAGTGAAAAACGATAATAGTCAAGCCTATTTGAAGGACCATGAGGTAAAGGAATTGATCAAGCGTAGTCATGATGGCGACCAGGAAGCAAGGGACCTTATTGTCCAGAAAAACATGCGCCTTGTCTGGTCGGTGGTTCAACGCTTTTTAAATCGTGGGTATGAACCAGATGACCTGTTTCAAATAGGGAGTATTGGTCTCCTTAAATCAGTTGATAAATTTGATTTATCTTATGATGTTAAATTTTCAACGTATGCTGTTCCAATGATCATCGGGGAAATACAACGATTTATTAGGGATGATGGTACGGTTAAAGTAAGTAGATCTTTGAAGGAAATGGCCAATAAGATACGAAAAGCAAAGGATGAACTATCCAAAAATTATGGGAGAATTCCAACTGTAAATGAACTGGCAGAACATTTACAATTGTCAGCTGAAGACATTATCCTTGCACAAGAGGCGAGTCGTGTTCCGTCGTCCATTCATGAAACCGTATATGAAAATGATGGCGATCCAATTACTCTTCTCGATCAAATTGATAACGGTGAAGAGGGAAGATGGTTCGATAAGATTGCTTTGAAAGAAGCGATAAGAGAGCTTGACGAACGTGAGAGATTGATTGTCTATCTCCGTTATTATAAAGACCAGACACAGTCTGAGGTGGCTGCGAGGCTTGGGATATCCCAAGTACAAGTATCCCGTTTAGAAAAGAAAATATTGCAACAGATGAAGAACCGTATGGATCCGTGAGATTCATACGGTTCTTTTTTTTATAAATCTCTGTGTTCAATAGTGTTCCATTTTTTGGACTTCATGAAATTAGGCTATCTACGAATACTACTTATACGAGGATAACAATGTGTTGGAAGTGAACAGGATGGATAATACAATCTACATACGCATGCGAACTCGCGTACAGGCAAAACTAGGTGAAACCCTATTGTTAAAAGATATTGCACAAATTATCTCAAAAGATGAGATCTATCGAAAACTGGCAATGCTCCCTGTCCACAAAACTTCACCAAAAGATCGCAATATTATTATTATCGATGTAATGAGCGTGATTCGCCTAATATCGGGTACATTCCCAAATATAGAAGTACAGACAATTGGGCCGCCGCAAACAATTATTGAGGTTATGCTAAAGAGAAAAGCTGTATCATTGCCGGTTTTTTTATTAGTTTGGTTTTTGTTATTTATCGGCTCCGCTCTAACGATTATGAACTTTCATGAAGATGTTAGCATGCTGGCTGTTCAACAACAGCTTTATACAATCCTTACAGGAAAGGATGAAAGAAAACCACTTCTTTTCCAAATCCCGTATTCATTTGGGTTGGGGTTAGGGATGATTCTTTTCTTTAATCATGTATTTAAAAAGAAGATAAATGAAGAACCGAGTCCATTAGAGGTGGAGATGTTCAATTATCAGCAATCTCTAGATCAGTATGTCATTGTCCATGAAAATAAGGAAAGTGTGAAACGTTTAGATGACGATTAACCTTTTACTTGTCTTGATTATAGGTCTAGCAGGAGGGTTAGCTGTTGGCGCCGGATTTGTAGCATTTTTAGTCGTACTTGGGGTCATTCCCCGGCTGACACAACTAACAAAAACATTGCACCTCATTCATTTTTATGAGTGGGCGGTCATCTTAGGCGCGGTATCAGGTACAATTGGGAGTCTTCAAAGTCCTGTTCTTTCTTTTTCAACATTTATTACGATTCCCATCGGTTTAGCTGGCGGGATTTTTGTTGGCATGTTGGCGGCCGGCTTAACGGAGGTGTTAAATGTATTTCCTATTCTTGCAAAACGAGTTCGAATTGATGATAAAATTGCCATCCTTATAATGGCCATCGTCATCGGGAAGATCGCTGGTTCATTATTTCATTGGATATATTTTGTTGATCATTAGACGCATATGATGGTGCGCTAGATTCGAAAGGAGTGTGGGTTTTTGTGAATCAAACAAAGGATATGCTCCCAATTCCGGCCTCATTAACGGAAGTGGAAACCTATATGAAAGACCGGATCGGTTTAGGAGATAGCTTTGACTTAGGTGTAAGAAAACTAAAACTCCTGAAAAAGGATGTACACTTTTATTATGTAAATGGGTTATGTGACACTCAGTTTATTATCGAAATTGTGAAAGAACTCGTTGCGATTAATGATAATGAGAGATTATCATCAAAATTACAGGAGATAGTAGAAAATCGTATTCTTCATCAATCTGTCGAGCAAGTAAAAACGATGGATGAAGTCGTCGATCAGGTGCTTTCTGGTTTGATTGCTATCATGGTCGAAGGCGAGGAAATCGCTCTTATTGTTGATGTGAGAAGCTATCCAGGGCGCCAACCCGAAGAGCCTGATACAGAAAGAGTAGTTCGTGGTTCAAGAGATGGGTTTGTCGAAAATATTATTGTAAATACTGCTTTAACTAGAAGAAGGATTAAAGATGAACGGCTCCGGTTTGAAATCATGCAAGTAGGTGAACGTTCGAAAACAGATATCGCATTAGGCTACATAAAGGATGTCGCCAATCCGGATTTAGTTAAAGTCATTAAGGATGAATTACAAACGATTGAAATTGATGGTTTAACGATGGCAGACAAAACGGTAGAGGAGTTCCTTGTAAAGCAAGGATATAATCCATTTCCGTTAGTTAGATACACAGAGAGAGCAGATGTTGCGGCCACACATTTACTTGAGGGGCATGTATTGGTTTATGTAGATACATCCCCAAGTGTAATCATTACACCAACCACATATTTTCACCATCTACAGCATGCTGAGGAATACAGACAGTCCCCGGGTGTAGGAACGATGGTAAGGTGGATTCGCTTTATCGGGGTCGCGGTGTCTTTAGTTTTATTGCCACTTTGGTATTTATTTGCACAGAATGGCGACCTCCTCCCAGAGGCATTATCTTTTATTGGGCCAAATGATGAATCGAATATTCCAATTTTATTGCAAATATTTTTGGCGGATATTGGGATTGAATTTCTAAGATTGGCCGCTATTCATACACCAACGCCGCTATCTACAGCAATGGGGTTAATAGCAGCCGTGTTAATTGGTCAAATCGCCATTGATGTTGGTTTATTTGTTCCGGAGGTCATTCTGTACGTAGCTCTAGCTGCGATTGGAACGTATGCTACCCCTAGCTATGAGTTAAGTATGGGAAATAAAATTGGCAGAATCATTCTGTTAATTTTCACAGCAATTTTCCATGTTCCAGGATTTGTCATCGGTTGTACCGTCTGGATTATATATTTGGCAAGCATTCGCTCATTAAATACACCATTTTTATGGCCGTTTTTGCCATTTGCTCCTAAGGCATTTTTCCATATTTTAATTAGAAAAGCTGTACCAGGTGCGAAAATTCGTCCAAGCATTGTTCATGCAAGAAATCGGGCTAGGCAACCAGTAAAAAATTAGGAGTTCTTGAATTGCTTGTTCCTCTAAATTATGATAAAGTAATTTATATTTTAATCGACAAAGGGACTTGAATAAATAGACGGTTATCCTGAATTTGGAGGCTGTCTATTTATACCCTACGTTGGAAGAAATGAGGGGGAAAATATGCAATTTCATGGAACAGCTAAAGTAAATAGCCATGGACATCTTGAAATTGGCGGAATCGATACAGTTGCTCTTGCAGAACAATACGGAACGCCTTTATATGTCTATGATGTTGCATTGATTAGAGATAGAGCAAGGAGTTTTAAAAGAACGTTTGAAGCTCATGATGTGAAAGCACAGGTTGCTTACGCGAGTAAGGCCTTTTCAACAGTAGCAATGGTACAGCTTGCCGAGGAAGAGGGCCTTTCATTAGATGTTGTTTCGGGGGGAGAATTATTTACTGCGATTGCAGCAGGATTCCCGGCGGAAAAAATCCATTTCCATGGAAACAACAAAAGTCTTGAAGAGTTGCATATGGCAATTGACAAAGAAATTGGCTGTTTTGTTGTCGATAATTTTTATGAACTAGAACTATTGGATGAACTTTGTGCAACAAAAGAGAAAAAAGTAAATATTCTATTGCGGGTTACCCCTGGTATTGAGGCTCATACCCATGATTATATTTTAACAGGTCAAGATGATTCGAAATTTGGATTTGGATTGCAAAATGGTCAAGCTGATCAAGCAATGACAAATGCGATAGAATCTAAAAATCTTAATCTTCTAGGTGTCCACTGTCACATAGGTTCCCAAATTTTTGAAACAACGGGTTTCTTATTGGCAGCAAAGAAAATCTTTGAAAAATTAAATGAATGGAAAAAACAAAAGGCGTTTGAACCAACTGTATTAAATCTTGGCGGAGGTTTCGGGATTCGGTATACAAAAGAAGATGATCCAATACCTCCGTCTCAATATGTGGAAGAAATTATTGAAGAAGTAAAGAGACAAGCAAAACATTTTGAAATGAAAGTACCTGAAATTTGGATAGAACCAGGTCGTTCTTTAGTTGGTGATGCAGGGACAACACTATATCGAATCGGTTCAAGGAAAGAGGTCCCTAATGTTAGGCAATATCTAGCAGTTGATGGTGGGATGAGTGATAATCTTCGGCCCGCACTTTACCAAGCGAAGTATGAGGCAATTCTTGCGAATAAAGCGAATGAAGTACCTGAAGAAACAGTCTCAATAGCAGGGAAATGTTGTGAGTCCGGGGATATGCTGATTTGGGATTTGCCTCTCCCAAAATCGAATCATACAGACTTCCTCGCTGTTTTCTGCACGGGTGCATATGGTTATTCGATGGCGAATAATTACAATCGAATTCCGAGACCGCCGGTGGTTTTTGTGGAGAATGGGGTATCGACGTTGGTTGTTAAACGAGAGTCTTATGAAGATATGGTTCGCTTGGACCTACCTTTAAAAGTGGAAATTGAAAAATAGGTTCCCGATTTGGGAAGGCACTTAAAATCCATCAGTTTCCTGAAAAACGTTAATTTCACAAACCAAAAAACGACTCTAAAATTCAAAATATAATTTTAGAGTCGTTTTTCATTGAATTAGAAGCTTATTTGCCCTTTTTTTGTCCATTAGTTTTAAATTTTTTTGAGATTGACTGTAAATAATAACTAAATCATAAATAGCATATATGTACTTAAATATAAGGTAACTTATTTTTTTCCCCTTTTTAATTGGCTTTTCACACTTGCTACTGTAGAATTAATCTAGGGAGGTTGTGTGAAATGAAAAGAAAAAATTGGTTGCTATTTGCACTCCTTTTATTGTCAGCAACCATATGGGGATTCTATTATTGGTTAGTGATCATTCCGAGAACATAAGTAGAAATGAGAATTGAAGATTTTTATCGGATTATGTATGATTATTTATAAAATGTATGAACCTGTAAAGCTGTTCATACATAATATACACAAGGTTTAAAACAAGTTTATTTTGGATAAAATGAGTTTGTTAAAGATTTTTTTGCGATACTTATTTTGTGTAGTAAATTTAGATTCATGGAGTATCAGCTGATACTCGTTATTAATGAGGGATTAATATGTTAATTCGTTATAAGAAAGCTTTTGAAAAGATTGCGATGGGCCTTTTATCATTTATGCCGAATGAAAAGGATATAAAAAAATTACAACAAACGATTAAGCAATACGAAACAGATCGAAACTGGCAGCTGTTTTTATGGAAAGATGAGGACATTACCGGACTTTTAGGAGTACAAATTATTAATAATGATTCAATACAGATTCAGCATATTTCTGTTAATCCATCCCATCGAAAACAAGGGATAGGAAAGAAAATGGTCTGTGGATTACAAGAGTTATATCCGGAGAAGGTGATTGTCCCTAATGAAGAAACAGCAGGTTTTATTGGTAAATGTGGGACACTGAAAACAAATGATAGTGAAACAGGCAGTGATTAATCAGAGCACTGCCCTTTTCTGTTGCTAGCATTTAATTATTTTTTCTTTTGTTTAGTGCCTTTTCTCTTTCAAGAATGACGTCTGTGCGATCACGTAATAGATGTCTGTTAATTAATTCTTTGTTTGCGAAATTGCTCCTCTCTCCCCATACAAACCCTTGCCTTTTGCATTCACTCTTGCAAAGATCAATTACAGCCTTGTTTCCTATCGGTAAGTTTATACTTTTATATGGCAATTGTTTTTCAATTACGCCTCTTGTGTCCATGATTAATTTCATTAATTTTGAATGGTCGATTGCTAATTCTTCACACTTTTCTTTTTGATATGAAAATATCTTTTTAGATTTCTTCAATGTCCTTAATGCCCCAGAAAAATTATTACGTCTGTGATGATAAACAGACACTGCCAATAAAATAAAGCCGACGAGAATCGATTCCTTATTCCTTGGATCAGATTCTTTCCAATATTCTTCCAGGATTTCATGGCATTCAAAATAATCACGATCTCCATGAAAATGGACTAGGTATTGAATAAATGCTTTAGGAATCACTATCCATCCCCCTTTGCGAAAAAATTATATATAGCTTATCATATTTTGGTTAACATCGCTTGAGACGGAAATAGAGAAAATTTTTAATGGATAAGCGATAGCCTATCCTCTATACTAAATAAAAAAATTGAATCTTGGTGAAAAGCAATGCAATATAATGTGAAAATTGAAGCATTTGAAGGGCCGCTTGATTTGTTGCTTCATTTGATAAATAGGTTAGAGATTGACATTTATGATATCCCAGTGGCAGAAATAACTGAACAGTACCTTCTTTATATTCATACAATGAAGGAGTTGGAACTGGATTTAGCAAGTGAATATTTGGTGATGGCTGCGACCTTGCTAGCAATAAAAAGCAAAATGTTGCTGCCAAAATATGAAGAAGATTTTGAGGAGGATTTTCATTTTGAAGGAGAAACGGATCCTCGTGAAGACCTTGTAGAACGGCTAATCGAATATAAAAAATTTAAGGAAGCAGCACTCGAATTTAAAGTTCTTGAAGAAGATAGGGGGCTGTTTTTTACAAAACCACCTAGTGACCTTTCGGAGTTTACTGATGAAATTCAAACGAAAAAACCCGAACTAAATGTTACCATCTATGATATGCTTGCTGCTTTCCAAAAGCTGATGCGAAGGAATCGATTACAAAAACCTCTCTCTACTAGAGTAACTCGTCAAGAAATTCCAATCGAAAAACGAATGGAAGAAATTATTGAACTGCTACGTGTTAAAGAGGGGCGGGAAAGTTTTTATGATTTATTTCCAGTGCGTGAGCGTAATCATATCGTTGTTACTTTTCTAGCGATATTAGAGCTAATGAAAAGACAAGAGGTTTATGTCGAACAGGAACAGAATTTTGCTGAGATTTTTGTTTCCTCACAGAAAGGAGCAGACAAGGTTGGAAATTATTAATTGGAAAAGCATACTAGAAAGCATCTTGTTTGCAGCTGGTGACGAGGGTCTATCGTTGAAACAAATCGCCCATGTTCTCGAGGTAGATGAAATGAAGGCACAAGAAATTGTAAATGAAATGCGGCAGGAATATGAAACAGATGAAAAACGTGGGCTTGTACTTGTTCAAATTGCTGAGGTTTATCAGCTTGCTACGAAAAAGGAGAATGCTAATTATTTAAAACGGTTAGTTAATTCTCCAGGAACCCCCCATTTGTCACAAGCAGCTCTGGAGACATTAGCGATTATAGCTTATAAGCAACCGATAACTAGGACTGAAATTGAAGAAATCCGGGGTGTAAAAACAGAAGGTCCGTTGCAAACTTTAGCTTCAAGAGCGTTAATTAAAGAAGTGGGGCGTGCTGATGGTCCTGGTCGCGCGTATCTTTATGGAACAACAAAAGAATTTCTCGACTACTTTGGCTTGCAAAGTATCGCTGAGCTTCCTGAGCTTCCTGAAAATATTGAGGATCACCAGCAAGAGGAAGCAGATTTGTTCTTTGAAAAATTTCAGGAATTATAGCTGAAACGAAAGATAAATGAGTTAAGACATTGTGTTGAAGATATGATAAAATTAAACTATTATCATTATTCCATCAGTTCTTATAAAAACATTATCATATAGGAAAAAAGTATTATTAATAAGCGATTAGAAGGCTTAAGGAGGATAACGATGATTATAAAACAGTGCAGTGGGTATGAACTCGAAAAAGCAAAGCCAAATACATCTGAGGACTTTTTTAATCGTAGTGAGGTTACTTTTATAGAAAATGGAGAGGAAAAGGCCCTTCACGTTTTATATGTCCGTTACTTTGAGGAAAAGTTAAGCGAGTTTACACCTTTTAAACAGGATCCAGTTATTAAAGCAGGGGACCGTGATGTATTTTTAAAGGATATAGTAGCTCTTGTTTACCTGTTGAAAAATTCTAAGTCGAAACAACGAAAACGTGTTTATATAAATTCTGAAAAGGATTTTGCGGATTTATTTCAAGGAATTGATTTTGAAAAGGTAACAAAACTTGCAATTGAACTTGAAGAGAACCAAAGCTATGAGGTCCGTTCTTCATTAGAATTTACTATTCAGCCCGCATCATAAAGTTTATGCTTTAGCTTCATAAAGTGGAGGTGTATATTTTGGGGAATAAAATTGTTGAAACACAAATAGATGATGTAAAAGATTTTCTCGGACAAACCGTTTCTAAATTTGAACTTTTTTTGAATACAACGACATTAGGTGGATTAGAGACTGAAAAACCTGGAAGTGAAGAATATAATAAGAAGGTTCTTTCGACGATTCGTAAACTTACGGTTTTTTGTGAGGAGGCTTTGGACGCTTGTATCGTAGTCGCGAAGGCTCAACCATTTGCAAAAGCTGCTGCAGAAAAGACCCTTTATCGAGTATATACTCATTGCATAGAGGAATTTTTCGCTCCAAAAAACGATGTCTGGTATGAGGATAGTCGCTCAGCTTATACAGGAAAGAACGCAATTAAATTTCGTGAGAACGTACCAGTGAGCATAGAAGAACTTCTTCTTTCACTTGAAGGAGATTTTCAAAGGATGAGAGAAGAATTGGAATATTACGAAACAAACTACCGAACGAAAATGTTACATTCTAAATAAACGAAGTTGTAAACGGCTGATTTAGCCGTTTTTTTTGTTTTGTTAAGCTCCTTTCTTTTTTCAGTCATAACAACCCTTGTCCTGCATAAACTTGTACAAACTGCCAAAAAAGAGACGAGGGCTGTTAATGAAACAAAAAATATTTATGCTGATCATGCTAAGTATCCTAATTTTTCAAACAATCCCTGTTTCAGTAGGAGCTGTTGAATCAGTTAGTGCAAGAAATGCAATATTAATGGAACAGCATACTGGTAGGGTATTGTATGAAAAAAAAGCACATGAACCAGAACGAATTGCGAGTATCACGAAAATTATGACAGCTATTCTGGCAATTGAATCAGGGAAATTGAGAGAAAAGGTAAAAGTAAGCAATCGGGCTTCTGGGACAGAAGGATCCTCTCTTTATCTTAAAGTTGGCGAGGAGATGTTACTCGAAGATCTTGTATATGGTTTAATGCTGCGCTCGGGGAATGACGCTGCTGTCGCCATTGCAGAACATGTCGGTGGTAGCCTTGAAGGCTTTGTGTTTTTAATGAACCAAAAAGCGCTTGAACTTGGGATGGCAAATACCCGTTTTGCAAACCCTCATGGGTTAGATGATCATGAGGACCATTATTCTACTGCGTATGACATGGCACTTCTAACCAAATATGCAATAAATAATGAAAAGTATAAAGAGATAGCAGGTACAAAGGTTCATCGTGCACCAAATCCTAATGAATCGTGGGATTACGTTTGGAGAAATAAGAATAGGCTTTTAACTGATTTATACAGACATGCTACAGGTGGGAAAACAGGTTATACGAAAAGAGCAAAAAGAACATTGGTAACAACTGCAGCGAAGGGTGATTTTGAAATGATCGCCGTTACACTCAATGGTCCTGATGATTGGAATGATCACATCCATATGTTTGAGACTGGATTTGCTGAGTACGATATTGTAGAAGTTCTGCCAGAGGGGGGCATTAAGAGCATCGTTGACCCGCATTATAAAGATAGGGTATATCTTGAACACGCTATAATTTATCCTTTAACGGCTGAAGAACAGAAGCTGGTCAATGTGGAGTACAAATTACTTAAACCACAGCGAGATGGGGAAGTTAGAGAGATTGTTGGCAAGGCAGTTGTTTATGTTGGTAATAATAAGATAAAAGAAGTACCCATTTTTTATCGCCATTCGGTAGATGAAAAAAAATCATTCTATGATTATTTTAAAAATATTTTCACTTCTGTAATAGGTTTGAGGGCCGATGGTTAATTATATTTGGGTATTTATGACAATTATTGGTCTTGTATTCGCGGGTGTAAATGGGACGATGGATGAGGTAAATGAAGCGATTTTTAAAGGGGCTCAAGAGGCCGTAACCCTATGTATCGGTTTAATTAGTATTCTTGTATTCTGGCTCGGAATAATGAAAATTGCTGAAACAGCAGGGTTGTTAGAGAAGCTGGCTCGGTTGTTCCGGCCAATTATCACAAGGTTATTTCCTGAAGTTCCAGCAAATCATCCAGCAGTGGGGTACATCCTTTCTAATATGATGGCAAATACATTTGGACTCGGAAATGCAGCGACACCATTAGGGATAAAAGCAATGGAGGAGTTAAAGGCTTTAAATGGGGGAAAGGACACTGTCAGTCGGTCGATGATTACGTTTTTAGCCATCAATACATCTAGTATTACGCTTATCCCGACAACGGTGATTGCCATAAGAATCACGTATGACTCTGCTTCTCCAACTGAAATCGTCGGTCCTACACTTATTGCTACAATGATTTCAGCGATTGCAGCAATATTAATTGACAGGTATTTTTATTATCGAAGAAGCCGAAAAGGATGAGGTTTGCATGCAAATCATTTCTGCGATATCACTTTGGTTTATCCCTGTTCTTATTGGATTTATTTTAATCTATGGAACATTAAAAAAGGTCCCAACCTACGAAACATTTGTCGAGGGTGGAAAAGAAGGAATTAAGATGGCGGTTTCGATTATTCCCTTTCTTGTCGGGATGATGGTGGCGATTTCTATTTTTCGGGCGTCAGGGGCACTCGATCATTTGATTGATATGATTCGACCGTTTCTTGAAAAAATAGGGATACCGGCAGACATTATTCCTCTCGCGATTATCCGTCCGATTTCCGGAAATGCAGCGTTAGGGATGACGAGCGATATCATTGCCACACATGGTCCTGATTCATTTATTGGAAGACTCGCTTCTACACTTCAAGGGAGCACAGACACAACTTTTTATGTATTAACTGTTTATTTTGGAGCTGTGGGAATTAAGAAAATGGGGGACGCTCTCAAAGTAGGGTTACTAGCTGACTTAGTTGGATTTATTGCGGCGATCGTCGTAGTAACACTGTTGTTTAAATAATAATGTGATTTTTTCAGGGTGCCTTGATGAAGGGTACCTTTTTTTAAGTTGTGATGCTTTGAAAACAAAGAAAACTATGTCATAATTCATAAGGATGGCAAGCTAGCAAAATAATGATTAGATGAAGAATGAAAATAGGGGTGACCAGCATGGAGAGATTGCAAAAAATAATTGCCCACGCCGGCGTTGCTTCAAGAAGAAAAGCGGAAGAGTTAATTCTTGAAGGCAAAGTGACCGTAAATGGCAACGTAGTGAAGGAATTAGGAACGAAGGTAGGACCCTCTGATAAAATAGAGGTCAATGGAATTCCATTAGAGCGAGAAGAACCGGTCTATTTTCTTTTTTATAAACCGCGCGGAGTTATTTCAAGTGTAAAAGATGATAAAGGGAGAAAAGTAGTTACGGATTATTTTCACCATATTGAGCAACGAATTTATCCGGTGGGGAGACTGGATTTTGATACTTCGGGTGCATTGGTATTAACGAATGATGGCGAGTTTGCGAATTTGCTTATGCATCCGAGCAGTGAGGTTGAAAAAGTATATGTAGCAAAAATAAAAGAAATCCCGTTAAAGGAAAAATTAAGAAGCCTAGAAAGAGGGATCCGTCTAGAGGATGGGAAAACAGCACCTGCAAAGGTGAAGCTATTATCAATCGATAAGAAGAAACAAACATCAATCGTAGAATTAACGATACACGAGGGGAGAAATCGCCAAGTTAGGAGAATGTTTGAGGCAATTGGCCATCCTGTGCTTAAATTAAAACGAGAACGATATGGTACCGTTACACTTCATGGACTAAATGCAGGAGAGGTGAGAGAATTAACTCCACATGAAGTCAAACAGCTCCGTACGTTAGCGATGGAAAAGCGTAAAAAGTAGAATTTTGTTTTAGTATATTATAGACAACGTTTAACAAAGGGGAGAGGTTTCGCAAATGAAAAAAAAGCGATTGTTTATACGAATGTTTATATTAGCGATTCTTGCCGTTGCTGTTGGATATACTCTTTATGCCAATTTCACAAAAGATAATATACAAAAAGTAGAAATTGGGAAAACAGCACCAGATTTCGCTTTAGTAGATATGAATGGTGAGAGGCATCAGCTTTCAGATTATCGAGGAGAAGGGGTTTTTCTGAATTTCTGGGCAACATGGTGTAAGCCTTGCGAGCGAGAAATGCCGTATATTGACAATGCTTATCATTATTTTAAAGATAAGGGTGTAAAGGTTCTTACGGTTGATGTTGGAGAATCTGAGTTAGTTGTCAATAATTTCATTGAACGTCATAATTTAAGCTTTCCAGTGATGATTGATCATGGTACAGTACAAACGGCATACGGGATTAATCCTTTACCGATTACTTTTTTAATTGATAAGGATGGAGTGGTCACTCGTTCACATACCGGGGAGTTGACTCAGCAAATGGTTAATCAGTTTATGGAAGAAATTCAACCGTAATGCAAACAAAAATGGGGAGTTTTGGAGATGAATGAAGTAAAGTGTGAATGCGGGCATGTGAATCCGCACGGGACTGTCCTTTGTGAATCTTGTGGGAAAATACTCGAAGACAGTAAAAAAGATAGTAAGCTTCTCGATATGCGTTACGAAGGAAGTTCGAGAAGGTCACAAACGTATAATAAAACAATGATTGATAAGATCTGGAACTTCTTCTCTTCTGTAAAAGTAGGCGTATGGTTGATTGTGATAACATTATTGGCTTCTATTATTGGAACAATCCTGCCACAGCAAATGTACATTCCACCGATTATGCCCGCAGCGGAATATTATTATGATCAATATGGATGGTTCGGAAAGCTATATTATGATCTTGGCTTCCACAATTTATACAGTTCATGGTGGTATTTACTGTTAATCGCATCGATTGGAATTTCTTTAGTAATATGTAGTTTAGATCGAGTTATTCCGTTATATCGAGCACTGAATAATCAGCGTGTAACTAGACATGAAGGTTTTTTAAAACGCCAAAGATTGTTTGGTATATCGGAGTCTCCAAAAAAGGTCGACTCTTTCGAGCTTCTTAAGAAAAATTTAATCGCGAAACGATATAAAATCCGTGAAGAAAATGGCGATATTTTGGCGGAAAAAAACCGCTTTTCACGGTGGGGTCCATATGTTAATCATATTGGGTTAATTATTTTCTTAATTGGTTCGATGCTTCGCTTTGTTCCAGGAATGTACATTGATGAAACATTATGGATTCGTGAAGGTGAAACGAGAGTCATTCCCGAGACGGATGGCCAATACTATCTTACGCATCATCAATTTATCGTAGAACTATATGATAAAGAAACAGATCCTGAAGTTTTTGAACGAGCTCTTGAACGAAATCAAGGTGTCGTGAAAACGTACCAAGCAAATGTTACCCTTTATGAGACGGCCGGTAATACGGTCGCTGGGGAAGAACCAGAGCTAAATAAGATCAGAGACGCTGAAATCCGTGTAAATGAACCTTTAAAGGTGGACGGGATGGCCCTTTATCAGGTTGATTATAAATTAAATGAGTTAAGTGAAATGACGTTCTCCTTACAAAATAAAGAAACTGGGGAAGAGTTTGGCGATGTCCATATTCATTTAACAAACCCACAAACAACCTATGATTTAGGAAATGGCTATTCTGTGAAAGTAATCAGCTATTTTCCGGATTTTGAGTTTAACGCTGACGGTGAACCAGCAACAAAATCACGTATACCTAATAATCCAGCGTTTATTTTCGAAATGAACACCCCAGATTATCCAGATGGAGAAGTTAGTTTCGTAGCCATTCAGCAGACGATTGAACCATTTGGTGATAATGATTATAAGATGACTTTCAAAGCGGTGGAAACGAAAAATGTTACAGGTTTAACCGTACGTAAAGATAGGACTCTATGGGTTATTTCTTTTGGGGGAATCATCTTTATGATTGGGGTTGTCCAAGGAGCTTATTGGAATCACCGACGTTTATGGGTAAGAAAGACAGGAGACGGGCAAATTTGGCTTGCGGCACATTCGAATAAAAACTGGTACGGTTTAAAACGGGAACTTGAGGTTGTTTTTTCAGGGACAGATTTAGATGTTCCAAAAGATCAGCTTGATGATCAAGAAAGCAAGGATAAGGGGGAGAATTATGGTTGAGTTGAGCGGTAATTTATTATATATATCATTTATCCTCTATTTTATTGCAACGGCATTATTTGGTGGTGCAATTAAGGCGAAAAAGACAGGGGAAAAACAAGAAGGAACAAACAAATGGGCGAAGTTGGCAATCATCATTACGATCATTGGTTTTATATCACAAGTAGGTTATTTTATTACGCGCTGGATTGCTGCAGGGCATGCTCCTGTCAGCAACTTGTTTGAGTTTACTACCTTTTTTGGGTTATGTCTTGTTGGGGCGTTCATCGTTATTTATTATATATACAAAACACCGCTTTTAGGAGTATTTACATTGCCAGTGGCAATATTAATTATTGCTTATGCTAGTATGTTTCCAAGGGAAATTTCACCACTAATCCCAGCTCTACAAAGTGACTGGCTACATATTCACGTAATAACGGCTGCTTTAGGAGAAGCTATTTTAGCCATTTCATTTGCTGCGGGACTAATTTACTTAATAAAAGCAATTGATCAAACAAAAAAGAGTAAGAGTACTTTTTGGTTGGAATTCGTCATGTTTTCAATGATAAGTGTAATCGGTTTTATTGTAGCAGCAGTAGGATTCTCAATCACAGATTATGAAGCGAATTTTAATTTCACTGATAAAAATGGCGTGCAAGCCGTATATGAATACGAAATGCCAGCAATTATTGGGCCAAATGAGTGGGAGTTGACAACAGACGGTGCCTTCACGCCATTAGTTGAAGTTCCAGCAATTATCAATGCGAAAAGACTAAATACAGTTATTTGGTCATTGTTTGTCGGTGCAATCCTTTATGGGTTACTCAGGTTAATTCTGCGTAAACGGGTGGCTGCATCACTCAAACCACTTGTGAAAAATGTAAATCTTGATTTAGTAGATGAGATTAGCTATCGTTCCGTTTTAATTGGTTTCCCAGTTTTTACCCTTGGGGCGTTAATTTTTGCGATGATTTGGGCTCAAATTGCTTGGACCCGGTTTTGGGGATGGGACCCTAAGGAGGTATGGGCACTTATTACATGGCTATTTTATGCTGCCTTTTTACATTTGCGATTGTCCAAAGGTTGGCATGGGGAAAAGTCTGCATGGCTCGCAGTTATTGGCTTTGCGATTATCATGTTTAACTTAATTGTCGTAAACCTGGTCATTGCTGGTTTGCATTCATATGCCGGATCTTAATCAGTTTCATCAACAGAGCCTTCACTATTGAACTCAGTGAAGGTTTTTTCAAAACATCTACTTGATTTATTTTTTTATATTGTCATAAACATGAACAAAATATGATAAAAGTGTGTCTGTTTTTAGGTAATACTAAGGTTAACATTATCAAACAGGTAAAAAACAATAGCAACGAACGATTTCATTCAGTACAATTATTCGTAGGAGGGATTGTTTTAATGGAGAAGGAAATTAAAGTATTAGTAGTGGATGATGAAGAAAGAATTAGAAGATTATTAAAAATGTATTTAGAGCGTGAAAACTATATTATTGATGAAGCAGAAGATGGGAATGAGGCTTTAGCAAAATCGCTAGCAAATGACTACGATGTTATTTTGCTGGATTTAATGATGCCTGGTAAGGATGGAATTGAAGTTTGTCGCGAACTCCGCGAGAAGAAATCAACACCGGTCATTATGCTGACGGCTAAGGGTGAAGAAGTAAATCGTGTTCAAGGTTTTGAAGTTGGGACGGATGATTATATCGTTAAACCGTTTAGTCCTAGGGAAGTAGTACTAAGGGTAAAAGCGATGCTTCGCCGTTCATCTAGTACAAGTTATCTACAGACTGAAACAACAACAAAAGATGTGATTGTGTTCCCTCATCTAACAATTGACAATGATGCACATCGAGTAACCGCAGGCGGAAATGAAGTTAGTTTGACTCCTAAGGAATATGAATTATTATATTTCCTCGCAAAAGCACCAGATAAAGTATTTGATCGCGAACAGCTTCTAAAAGAAGTATGGCATTATGAGTTTTTTGGTGATTTAAGAACGGTGGATACACATGTTAAGCGTTTGCGAGAGAAATTAAATAAAGTTTCTGAGCAAGCAGCAAAGATGATCGTCACGGTATGGGGGGTTGGCTATAAATTTGAGGTAGTCAATGAATGATGTTTTGGCGGAGTGTTGTAGGTAAACTATGGTTTACAATTCTTTTGCTTGTCTCCTTTGTTTTATCCATTTTAACCGTTTTGTTGCTAGAGTTTTTCGAAAACTACACGATAAACGAAGCTAGAAATGATTTAACCTACACAGCGAAGAAAATCTCTCTAAATCTTGAACAACATAGTGGAGGGGAACAAGGGATAGGGCTTGAAATATCATGGGGGTTACTTGATGAAGTAACGAATGCAGCCGTAGTAATGGATGAGGAGACGTATTTTTATTCTCCGAACACGGTGGATTTACCGAATATTCCAGCCTCCTACTTTATAAATGATGATGATTTTCTTCCTGTTTTTCAAGAAGATCAAACAATAGATAAAATTATTACCTACCCAGAAAATGATCGTAGTGGGACCCAATATTTTATCGTAGGGGTTCCCGTACATGGGTTTCAAGGCGACGATGGTGCAGTTTTTATTTATCAGTCCCTTGAGGTCATGGAAGAAACAATACAGCAAACAACAAAATTCATTCTAGTAGCTGCTGGTGTAGCAATCGTTCTCACGACAATTTTCGCATTCTTTCTATCGACTAGAATCAATGCGCCATTACGAAAAATGCGTGAAGTAGCCTTTGAAGTAGCAAGAGGAAAGTTTGATACAAAAGTTCCAATCCTGACAAATGATGAAATCGGTGAATTAGGAACTGCCTTTAACCAGATGGGAAGGCAATTAAAATTTAACATGAATGCTTTAAGTCAGGAGAAGGAGCAACTTTCAAGTATTTTAAGTAGCATGGCAGATGGTGTCATCACGTTTAACCGAGATGGGACAATTTTAATTACGAATCCACCTGCAGAACAATTTTTACGTTATTGGTATTATGAACAAGGAGCGAATGAAAATACCGATGCAGTCCCATCAAAAGTGATGGAACTTTTTCAAATGGCTGTAAGTACGGTAAAGGAACAAGTGGGAGAAGTCACTCTTCAGGGACGTACATGGGTGATTATCGTAAGTCCGTTATTTAATAAAAAGTCGATTCGTGGCGCTGTGGCCGTAATACGGGATATGACTGAAGAACGTAAGCTCGATAAATTAAGAGATGATTTTATTGCTAACGTCTCCCATGAATTACGCACACCAATCTCCATGCTTCAAGGGTACAGTGAGGCAATTGTCGATGGGATTGCAGAAACAAATGAAGAAAAGCAAGAGATGGCTCAAATTATCTATGATGAATCTCTCCGTATGGGTAGATTAGTAAATGAATTATTGGATTTAGCTAGGCTACAGTCAGGACATATGCAGTTAGACGTAGAGAACGTCGATTTGAGGCCTTATATGAATCGGATTATCCGTAAATTCCAAACGCTTGCTAAGGAAAAAGAGAATGAATTGAAAATTGAATTTGAATTGGATGAGAATGAATACTCCTTTGATGCTGACCGGATTGAACAGGTTTTAACCAATTTACTTGATAATGCAATAAGGCATACTGAAAGAGCATCGATAACAGTCTCTGTACAATCAACGGACCGAGGTCTATTATTATTTCAAGTGAGTGATGAGGGACCAGGTATACCTGAAGAGGATCTCCCATTCTTATTTGAACGATTTTATAAAGGCGATAAATCTAGAACGCGTGGTCGTTCCGGAACAGGCTTAGGGCTGGCGATTGCTAAGAATATCATTGATGCCCATAAAGGGAATATCTCGGTAACGAGCAAAGTAGGACACGGAACGACATTTTCCTTTTACATTCCCCGAAATACGGTTGGATGATAAAAATCTTGGCGATTTTTCTTGATTCACAAGAAACAAACATACGAAAAAACCTATCCTATGGGTAGGTTTTTCTATTGCCAGAAAAATTTTTGCTACTAGAATAACTTATTACTAAGCAAGGTATTAGTGCTTTAGATGAAAATCAATTCTTTCTTTTTTTAAATAATAAGAATATAGTAAAGATGAAACTTTTTATACATAAATACGACTAATTTTATGAGTGCGGAGGGGAGAAGCTGATGGACTCCGTTTTTGATGATTTGTATCAAAAATATCACCAAGAGTTATATAGATTTTTATTTTATATGGTTAAAAATAGAGAACAAGCAGAAGACCTTGTACAGGAGGTTTATATACGTGTAATGAAAGCGTATGATCGATTCGAGGGAAATAGCAGTGAAAAGACATGGCTTTTTTCGATTGCAAAGAATGTTGCTATTGACTATTTTCGTAAACAAAAGGGATGGAAGCAACGCATTCTCGAAAAACTCGATTTTTCTACTGTTCAAGTAAAGGATAATATGCCTTTGCCTGATGAAATAACGCAACAGAGGGAAGAAATTCAAATGATCTATCAATGTTTAGATGAGTGTACAGTAGACCAAAAAATGGTCATCCTTCTTAGATATGTTCATGATTTGTCAATTAGCGAAACGGCGGAATCTCTCTCTTGGACTGAAAGTAAAGTGAAAACAACTCAGCACAGAGCAATAAAAGCTCTTAAAAAGCATATGGAAGAAATGGAAATGAAGGTGATGCCTCGTGAGAAATCGAAATGACTACAAGCTTGAGGAATTGCTCAAAAAGCTTCCAAAGGTGACTGATAATCGGCAACCTAATGAAATCTATAAAAATATTAATATGAAAAGAAAGAAAGTGAAAGTGCCAAATTGGTTATTCCCTACTGCTGCCTTCACTGTTGTTGGTTCCCTCCTGTTTATTCTTTCTCCAACCATAATCGGCTGGCAGAACGATAAAAACCATAGCGAAATCGCGCAAACTTCAATTGACACATCACTCGAAGAAGAAACGGCAAAAGAGGAAAATTTCCAAACATTGTTTGAAAATGGACCTTTAATGTACGAGGAAGAAATTAGTGATACTGAGAACCAGCATATGATGGATGTTTCGACAGTGGAGCCAACCTCAGTATATGCTGCTGACCTTGAAGGATATCAAGCATTCACCTTCCCGATACCAGATAAAAATGCGCAAGTATTAGTCCCGGTAACAGTAATGATCGGAAAAGCGCAAAATAAAACGTGGTTTGAGCAGTTTCAGGATACGATGGGGAAGCTGAAAGAAGAAGAGTGGGGGTTAGCTAATTACTATCCGCTAAATGCAAAATTAGACTATAATGAAGCGAATCAAACCGTTCAAGTAGATTTGCCTAGCAATCACGGATATGGGCGTGGATCGGCTTCTGAAACGATGTTTATAGCTACACTTAAGAATTTATTTCCTCAAGAAAAGGTGAAGAAAATTATTTTCACGACTGATGGCCAAAAGGGAATTATGCTTGGTAATTATAGTGAACAGCATGAACTTGATAATTTTAATACAAAGCGACATGCCTATTTCTTCCTATATGACGGGGAAAAGGAACGTCCATATATTGTCCCCACTGAAGATGCTTTTGATAACATAGCAGAGGCATTAGCAGAAATGGGAATGGACCAGGATGAACTTGGTCTAAAGGCTTCCCTTCCTAAAGAAGTGAACATTGATTTTTCGAGTGTTGAACAAGGTTCTGAAACGCTTAAACTAAAGGTAGCAGAAGGGTCAAAGTTGAATGAGGATTTCGTTTATAGTATCGAGGCGATTAGTCTAACGGCCAAAACCTTTGGATACACGACAGTCAAATTGGAGAGTGCTGACGTTGAACAAATTGGCCCATTCAATCTTACAGAAGACATCTATGTTCCTGTTGCGCCTAACAAGAAAATAATGAATGTAGACTAAAGTCTGGTGAACAGCCAGGCTTTTTTCCTTATTTCTGAATAAATCAGTAGCTGGTTACCAAATAATAACACCATGTTTTCATTATACATGGGGTCGTTCTGTTGAACAAAGTTGAATTGGGTCAACCAACTTCGAATGAAATTGCCCCAAGAGAAGTTCGAATAAAAGTAATTAGGAGGAAAAAAATGGGAATCTTTATTAGACGTTTGCTTGTTTGCGGACTTTTCCCCATCTTTTTAAGTCTGTTTTGTATTGACGGCAAACATCCTAAAGCAGAAGACTTGAATGTTCTCACCGACGATTGGATATGGCCGACAGACGGTAAGATTACGGATGTATATGGAACGAGACATGGGACACATAAAGGAATTGATATTGCAGCTGAACCACAAACCGCTATATATGCAGTGGATGCAGGAATAGTGAGTAAATCATACTACTCAGATACATACGGCCATGTGATTTTTATTAAACATCAAAATAATCTTGAGACGGTTTATGCCCATTTAAGTAAGAGAAATGTCTCTGAAGGACAGTCGGTTCACCAAGGAGAGTTAATTGGTCAAATGGGAAATACAGGTGATTCATCTGGGGTGCATTTGCATTTTGAAGTACATGAAGAAGAGTGGACCTATAGTAAGGAGAATGCAATTGACCCCGAAGAGGCATTAGGCTCGACAAAGGTTGGACAACTTGTTTATGCAAATGAGAAAAAATTTGAAGATTCTATCGAAACAGTTGGCCGCTTGTCTGTAAATCAAAAAATGGCAACTAAAAAGTATTTAAATAATCCTCACCATTCAAAAAAAGATGAATATAGAATGCATATCATTCAATCAGGAGAAACCCTTTGGTCGATTTCCAAAACGTATAATACATCGGTTGAGAGGCTTATGGAAATGAATCGACTATCAGACGATGTCATTGCTGAAGGTCAAACATTAAAAGTTGGTGTTGATTAAGGCTACTACTGTAATTAATAAAAAACATCCCTGTCAGTTTCATGACAGGGATGTCTTTTTATCTATAATTATGATTTCTACTCAAACTTTAATGCATCACCGTTAAATGGTTCATCAGCTACTTTAATTGAATCAGTTGGGCAGCCTTCAAATGCATCCATCATATCATCTAATAAAACATCAGGAATTTCAACAATTCCTTCATTTTCATCAAGTGTTACAAACGCGATTCCTTCATCATCATAATCATAAATGTCTGGAGCTGCTGCACCACATGCCCCACAGGCAATGCATGTTTCTTTGTCAACGATTGTGTACTTTGCCATAAAAAAAACCTCCCATATTATAAACAGTTTGGTATCGTTTTCGTAGAAAAATTTTTGAAAACGTAATCCTCATGTATATTGTAAGACTGTCTCACCAACTTTTCAATAAAAAAAAGATTGAGAATGCTTATCAGTGGGTTTTTTGTGTGCATTTCGATAAGATATCATCATAATTTGTCGATTCGTGCTAAAATAAGAAGAGTATACGATACGGTAATCAATAGTATATGCCGCTTTATAAAAATAATCACAAGCAATATTAACTAAAAGGTGATGGAATGTCGATAAGCTATAAACAAGCTGTTTTTCTTTATTGCTTTAAGCAACTAAATGCAGAACGTTCAATCTATTCGCTGTTCCATTTATTCCAAGGGAAGAAGTCAGCTCAAACGATTCAGGATGCTCATTTTTTTAAATTAACTTCATTTTTTCTGTCAGATCCCCTCATTACGAGGGTAGAAATAGATCAAATAGTAGGACAGCTTTACGCTCAAGCTTATCTTTGCGAAACAGTGAAAGACCATTTTCAGTTGACAAAAATGGGTCATGATGAGCTCAGAGAATATAGTTTGAAAACTCCAGTTCCGCCAAGTTTTTTAGCGGGATGGGAATATCATCATCTATCAGGTTTATTTTGGGATAGATTGTCTCTGTTGATTCAAGTAAGTTCAAATCTTATTCATTATAATAAAGGCTTCATTCCAGTTCATAATAAACAAGAGGGATTCGTCTGGTTAAAATCTTATTTAAAACAACATAATATCGATCGGCATGATTTAGCTAGTGAGCTTTATAAGGAATTGGTCTTATGTTTAAGTCAAGAGGACTTCATTTGTCCGTCAGTCCTCGTTTTAA
The DNA here is from genome assembly GCF_016879755.1 of Bacillus sp. B15-48. GTDB lineage: Bacteria > Bacillota > Bacilli > Bacillales > Cytobacillaceae > Mesobacillus_B. Next base: position 423,902 of record NZ_WOFU01000002.1, on the reverse strand, counting down.
GGTTGACAGGCTTTAAAAAAATAGGTTTAACTCCGAAGCAAATAGCTGAAAAGCTAAAAATGGAAGAATTATACTATCATCATCAATTTTTAAATACTCTCCATTATTTAATTAGCGCAATATGTAAGAGCAGGAACCAGTTTCCATATTTAAGCGGATTAATTAGTGAAGAAAACACACCATCACCTTTAACCCTTTCCACTAAAAAAACATATGAATTTTTAAAAATGGGCTATTCTTTGAAGGAGATCACTCATATCCGAAATTTGAAAATGAATACGATTGAGGACCATATTGTAGAGATTGCGCTACATGTAAAGTCCTTCGATTTACATCGATATGTTGAACCAGATAAAGCGGAAAGAATAATTAAAGCGGCTAAGGAGCTCTCTTCAAGGAAATTGAGAGACATTCGTCAAAAGGTAGAAGACGCAAATTATTTTGAAATTAGGCTTGTGCTAGCTAGAAATGGTGGATAAAAATGAAGATAGAAAAAGTATTATATCAATATTTTCGTTATTCCAATTTTCGTGAAGGCCAACGAGAAGTAATCGAGTCTGTTCTAAGTAAGAAAAACACAATTGCGGTGTTACCTACTGGAACAGGAAAATCATTATGCTATCAGTTACCTGGCTACATTTTTTCAGGCCACATTATCATTGTTTCCCCCTTGTTGTCTTTGATGCAGGATCAAGTAGAACAAATGAGAGCGATGGGAGAAAAAAGGGTTGTTGCTATTAATTCTTTTTTAACACGTGATCAAAAATTCAACATTCTAATGCATATTAAGCGGTATAAATTTATTTTTGTGTCTCCGGAAATGCTACAAACGATGAAGATTATTCAAATATTAAAGGAGTTAGAAATTTCCTTATTTGTCGTAGATGAAGCTCACTGTATTTCGCAGTGGGGCTATGATTTTAGACCTGATTACTTGAAGCTTGGTGAAATAAGGAATCAATTAGGAAAACCTCTAACAATCACTTTGACAGCTACAGCGACCGAGGAAGTTAGAAGAGATATCGCTCGCTATCTACACCTTGAATCATGGGAGGAGTTTATCTTTTCTGTAGATCGGCCTGAAATTGCCCTCGAAGTTGAGGAAGTGAGTCAACGAGAAAAGTGGGAACGGGCGGTTGAACTGGCTGGTCGCCTACAAGGCCCCGGTATTATTTATTTTTCAAGCAAAAGACTGGCAGAAAAAATGGCCAATAAGCTTCGTATACAAGGTGAGCAAGCAATGGCGTATCATGGTGGGCTTGATCCTGAGAGCAGGATCTTAATTCAACAGCAATTCATTCATGATCAACTAAATATTATTTGTGCCACCAGTGCGTTTGGAATGGGGATAAATAAAGATAATATTCGGTTTATTATCCATTATCATATCCCTCTTCAGTTGGAAGCTTATTTACAAGAATTCGGTAGAGCTGGGAGGGATGGAAAGGAGAGTATTGCGATTCTTCTATATTCTCCGGGCGATGAACAGCTAAGTTTCCATTTGGCTGAAAGTGAACTTCCAGAATATGAGCAAATCGATCACTTTTTTACACTCCTGAAGGAAAGTCAGCTTTCTTTTCGAGACCTGAAAGAACAGGAGCAGCTTATAGCCTCATGTAATTTTACTGAAACTCAGTGGCGAATTGTGGATTATTTTATCCATGAAACTGAGGGAACTGATTTTGAGAAAGTGAGTGAGCTTTTAAAGCAATATATTGTTAATCGCTTACAGGTGAAAAAAAGAAAAATTTTTGAAATGATTGAATATATCCAGGAAAACAATTGTAAAAGAAGTTTTCTGCTTCATTACTTCGGTGAAACCAGTGCTTCGAAAACAGAAAATTGTTGTAACAATTGTGGTTTTAGTATAGATGTTTTTATGAATAAAAATCTTCCAGCCGAAACCGTTTTGACAAACTACAATTGGAAAATCGATTTGGCCTCGATGCTATTAAGACAAGTGAGCGATGAAAATGAAAAAAAATGAATACAACCAGTTAATCAAAGGATTAACAGATAGGGAGCTTTTGTTCCATCTTTTCTTAACCCAAATTATCCTCCTTACGATCGCATTTGTTTTGGGGATTATCTTATTTGAAAATTTATTTGATTTGGTATCACTTTTCGAGTGGACTGACCCATATGTGTGGCAGATAGGCGTTTTAGTTGGGATTGCGATTGTTATAATTGACGTTGTTTTAATGAGATTTCTCCCTAAATCACTATATGATGATGGCGGTTTGAATGAACGGATCTTTCGTAATAAAAATATTATCCATATTGCTATTATTTCAGCTGTTGTCGCATTTAGTGAAGAAATTTTGTTTCGTGGAGTCATCCAAACCCATTTTGGCATCGTCATATCAAGTATCATTTTTGCCCTTGTCCATTATCGGTATTTATTTAATTGGTTTTTATTTCTTAACATTATCTTTGTCAGTTTCATAATTGGATACATTTTTTTAGTCACTGAAAATTTAGCTGTAACTGTTGCCATGCATTTTACGATTGATTTTCTTCTTGGTGTATTTATTCGTTATAGAACTTTAGGTAGGCAGGTTGATGTCTAATGAATAAAGAATATCCTTATCGTGACCAGGCAGAACGAACGCGGAAAAAGTTAGAACGTAAGGAGGAAATCAGAACTGATAGGGAGGAATTGCCCCCGCGGAATGAAGTACATAGAAAAAAGAATGGCTCTAAAAACAGTTGGAAGATCCAATATCCGATTATTCGGTTACTTGTCCTATTTTTTATATTGTTGCCAATCACCATTTATAGTGCGTACAATTATCTTAATGGTATAAACGAGAAGGTTAACATTCATCCAATTAAGTCATCAGGGTATGAAAAAATTAGTATAGAAAACGACTTAGACCATTCTAATCATAATCAAGTGGAAAACTCGTTACTTCCTGAGGCTAAGAACCTAACCGAATCAATCGAACCAGCGCCTTTAACTGAGGGGAATGAAATGTATGAAAGTAAGGGTTCGCTACAGTCTAATCAATTAAAAGAGATAGATAGTAGAGATGCGGTTGAAAAGAAAGAGGTTTCTGTCCCTGCAGCTCCGAATATTCAAGGGAGCGAGACTGAAGATCGAGAAAGAAAAGTAGAGGAAACACATGCAGAGGAAGTTATTTATCATACAGTTAAAAAGGGGGAAAATCTTTTCCGAATCTCCTTAAAGTATTATCGCTCCCAAGAAGGAATGGAGCTCATTCAAAAAAAAAATAATCTAAACGGAGATAATGTTCAAGCGGGACAAGTTTTAATCATCCCATTATTAGACTAGAAAGTCAGATTTCCTCTGGCTTTTTTTTTGTTTCCAAGCATAAGCATATTTATCAGGACAAGTTCATAATTTTTTATGAGGAGGGTGGATGATGGAACATTCAATTTTGGAGTTAGATGAACGGACGGATCAGGCAACTAAACAGATGCTACAAAATGTAGTAAAAAGAAAACGAAAGTATGATGATTTTAAAAATAATCATTTGATAATCATGGTGCTTACAATTGGCATGGCAGGAGTATTTATTTTATACTTATATCACACCACCATTAAACCTTATTCATATTCTTTTTACGAAATATTTTCAGCGTTTTTTAGTTATTCAGCTAATTTGTATCTTCTCATCTTAACTGGTGGTTTATTTGGATTAATGAATTTGTTACGAGAGAAGAGGGATAAAGCTGAAAAGGAATATCATGCGCTAAGATGTGAAATTATAGATAAAAGCAAGGATTTATGGAAAAAAGAAGATGAATGGAAAAATAGACATCACGTATTTGAAATGATGAAGAAAAACTATGATATTAATCTTTATCATGAGAATAAATAAGGGAAAGTAACTTCAATAATTACTGATGTGTTAAAATTTCTATGAAGGAAAGTGCCTTTCATACGAAAGTATGGGGGGTTTTTTATTTCATATAGAGGGGAATGGATGTGGAAATCTTTTATGTCATTGTGTCCGTTCTGTTTTTAATTTTCGCTTGCCTTCTTATTTATATGTATAAGGAAGCGCATACGGATCGGACGATTGTACACCAACTATCTTTTCCCGATTTTCCAGTTAGTTTTAACCGATGGTCGATTTTTTTAATCTCCGATATTCATCGGCGTACGGTGTCCGAAAAGATGATTGCAAATGTAAAAGACAAAGCGGATATCGTAATCATTGGTGGAGATCTTGCGGAAAAAGGGGTTCAGCTCCAACAGGTGGAAGAAAATGTTCGTAGGTTATGCAAATTAGGTCCTACGTACTTTGTTTGGGGGAATAATGATTACGAGTTAGAACAAACCAGCTATAGAGAGCTTCTAATGAAATTGGGCGTAATAATCTTAGATAATCGCTCTGTTCAATTCCAATCCCCTTTAGGAGAAGCGTTTTTTCTTGTTGGTGTTGATGATCTTTCAACAAGGGGAGATCATTTACAAGAAGCTCTAAGAAAAGTAAAAAATACACATTTTAAAATTCTCGTTAGTCATGATCCGAGAATTATTCGGTCGGTAACAACTGAGCAAAACATTCAATTATTATTAAGCGGCCATACTCATGGTGGGCAAATTCGCATTTTCGGTTTCGGTCCTTATGAAAAAGGTGGGGTTAAGAAAGTCGGCAACACGACGTTATTTGTCAGTAACGGATATGGGACAACGGCTGTTCCGCTTAGACTTGGAGCAAAAGCCGAGACCCATTTGATTACAATTAGGCATTCTGATTCTGGTGGAGTGGAAAAAGGGGAAATATTGGGGGATTAGTTAAGTGATTATGCTTAACTCATGACAAAAGAACTCACCATCTTGGAATAAATTCATAGACTATAAACAAGAGTTCCGTTGACGGCAGGGGGCATAAATTATGCGCTTAGAAAGGTTAACATATAACAAAATTAAAATATTTCTAACGACGGACGATTTATCGGATCGTGGGTTGACAAAGGAAGATATATGGAAAGATTCAATGAAATGGAATCAACTTTTTCATGATATGCTCGAAGAAGCCAGTGATGAATTTGATTTAGAAATTCTTGGAACAGTTGCTGTAGAGATTTTTTCACTTCAAGCACAAGGCATGGTCATGATTGTAACAATGAATGAAGATTATCAAGAGGATTACGTAGATGATGGCTTTATTGAAATGCAAGTTACAATGGAAGGACGGGAAATTATCTTATTCGAATTTTCGGATATTGATCACGTCATCCAATTAGCGAAACGGATGTTTGATGCTGGTATTGAAGGCGGAAGCTTGTACAGCTTAAAGCAAATATATTATTTGTCGATGAATAATCACCAATTAGATGCTGAGAAAGCAGTTTCTTTATTAGCTGAATACGGTAACCCATCTATATTTAGTATTCATCGTTTGATGGAGTATGGAAAAGAAATCATTAAAGAAAATGCAGTCAAAGAGCTAGTGAAACATTTTTACTAAACAGCAGTCAGAATCGACTGCTGTTTCGCTTTTTTCTTGCATTAAAAAACGAAAGGTGTATACTATGTCATGAAAGCGTACTACAACCGTATTTAGGAGGATTTCAAGAATGGTAGCTGCACAAAATGACGGGAACGTAAATACAGATCAGAAATTTGACGTCCTGCGCTCTACGCAAACTGTAATTCATAAGGCTTTAGAAAAGCTTGGTTATCCGGATGAGGTTTTTGAACTTTTGAAGGAACCGTTAAGGATGATGACCGTAAAAATTCCTGTCAGAATGGATGATGGTAAGGTCAAAGTTTTCACTGGTTACAGAGCACAGCATAACGATGCAGTTGGTCCTACAAAAGGTGGAATCCGTTTCCATCCAAATGTTACCGAAAAAGAAGTGAAAGCGCTATCAATATGGATGAGTTTGAAATGTGGAATTGTAGATTTACCTTACGGTGGAGGAAAAGGCGGGATTATTTGCGACCCGCGAGATATGAGTTTTCGAGAATTGGAGCGTTTGAGTCGGGGTTATGTCCGTGCAATTAGTCAAATTGTTGGACCGACAAAGGATATTCCAGCTCCAGACGTCTTTACAAATTCGCAAATAATGGCGTGGATGATGGATGAATATAGTCGAATAGATGAATTTAATTCCCCTGGATTTATTACTGGGAAACCTCTTGTTCTCGGAGGTTCACATGGTCGCGAGTCAGCAACAGCTAAAGGAGTAACCATTTGTATCCATGAAGCAGCAAAGAAGCGGGGAATTGACTTAAAAGGTGCCAAAGTTGTTGTTCAGGGTTTTGGAAACGCTGGAAGTTTTTTATCAAAATTTATGCATGATGCAGGGGCAAAAGTCGTTGGAATCTCCGATGCGTATGGTGCACTATATGATCCAAATGGTCTTGATATCGATTATTTACTTGACCGCCGCGATAGCTTTGGAACGGTCACAAAACTTTTTAATAATACAATTACAAATAAAGAATTACTGGAATTAGAGTGTGATATTCTCGTCCCAGCTGCAATAGAAAACCAAATTACAGAAGAAAATGCACATAATATAAAGGCAAGAATCGTTGTAGAGGCAGCAAATGGTCCTACTACGTTAGAAGCAACAGAAATCCTCACGAATCGTGGCATTCTGTTAGTTCCGGATGTCTTAGCTTCTGCTGGTGGAGTAACGGTATCCTATTTTGAATGGGTTCAAAATAATCAAGGTTATTATTGGACAGAGGAAGAAATTGAAGAAAAGCTCGAAAAAGTAATGGTTAAAGCATTTGATAATATTTACAACACATCCCAAAGCAGACGAGTGGATATGCGTTTGGCTGCTTATATGGTTGGTGTTCGTAAAATGGCTGAAGCAAGCAGGTTTAGAGGGTGGATTTAATTCGCACGTTGAATCCTTTTAAAAAATCTCCTATCATTTAAGTAGGGGATTTTTTTGTTGAAAAAAACGCTTGATGTTACATAGGGAGGAAGAACATAATGTTAAAAATAAAAAATGAGGATGTTGTGATTGTTGGCGGTGGGCCATGTGGCTTGTCAGCAGCGATTGAATTAAAAAGGGTCGGTAAAAACCCTATCATCATAGAGAAAGGAAGCATAGTGAATGCGATATACCATTATCCGACACATCAAACCTTTTTTAGTAGCAGTGAAAAGCTTTCAATTGGCGATATTCCTTTTATAACAGAACAGCATAAACCTAAGCGTAATCAAGCTCTAGTTTATTATCGTGAAGTGGCAAAGCGAGAGCAGCTTCGGATTCAAGCTTTCGAAAAAGTTACGTCGGTCACAAAACAAGAAAATGGATTATATAGAATCGTTTCAGATAAAAATGTTTATCAAAGCTCTTATGTTGTCATTGCAACTGGTTATTATGACAATCCTAATTATTTGGGAGTTAAAGGGGAGGACCTCCCAAAAGTGTCCCATTATTTTAAGGAAGCACACCCATACTTTGACAGGGATGTGGTTGTTATTGGTGGGAAAAACTCAAGTGTTGATGCCGCTTTAGAGCTCGTAAAAGCTGGAGCAAAAGTTACCGTTTTATATAGAGGGAAGGAATATTCTCCGAGTATCAAACCATGGATTCTACCTGAGTTTGATTCACATGTCAGAAATGGGGTAATTAACATGCAGTTTAACGCCCATGTTAAGGAAATAAAGGAGAAGGAACTAATTTATGAACAAGAAGGCAATGAACGAAAGATTGAAAATGATTTTGTGTTTGCAATGACAGGTTATCATCCGGATCATCCTTTTTTAATGCAAATGGGCATCCAAATTGAAAATGATACCGGGCGTCCAGTATTTAATCCTGATACGATGGAAACAAATATCAAAGGGATTTTTATTGCTGGTGTCTTAGCTGCAGGTAATAATGCGAATGAAATCTTTATTGAAAATGGCCGCTTCCATGGTGGAAAGATTGCACGAGCGATAATAGCGGATAGAGAAATATAAGAATGGCTTGTTGGCAGGCTGCTTACGCAGTCTGCCAATTAAATTTTGATACCTTGATACTCATTTTTCTCTTTTGTAACCTCCGAAGTAGATGCGACTGACTTTAAAAACTAAATATCTTTTCAATTTCTTTCATATCATTCGTATTTGTAAGAGCAATCAACAATTTTATTCTAGCCTTTTGTCCGTTTAGGCCATTAGCAAAAATCACGCCCATTTCTTTCAAGCGTTTGCCACCGCCCGCATATGCATATGTATCCTGTACAATCCCATTAAATGCCCTAGAGACAATAACTACAGGGATTTGTGCTTCAAGCAAAGACTTTATCCCTGGCATTGTAGCAGGAGGCATGTTTCCCTGCCCGAGAGCTTCAATTACGATACCATCCACCTTTAAATCCCTTGCAGCTAAGAGGAGAGAGGAATCCATTCCGGTATGTGCTTTTAAAAGGAAAACCTGCTTGGAGGGATTAGAGATATTGTACTTTTTTCGAACGGATGGCATATGGTGGAAAAAAATGCCGCGTTTTGTAACGATTCCAATCGGTCCGAATTGTGGACTTTGAAAGGTTGAGACATTGCTTGTATGTGTTTTTGTTACATTCTCTGGCGTATGAATTTCATCGTTTAATACAACAAGTACCCCTTTATTCTGTGCTTCGTTACTTGAAGCAACTCTTATTGAAGAAATAAGGTTATAAAGGCCATCAGAACCTATTTCGTTACTTGAGCGCATAGCTCCGGTAACAACAATCGGAAATTCCACTTGAACTGTAAGGTCTAGGAAGAAAGCTGTCTCTTCAAGTGTATCTGTCCCATGTGTAATAACTGCTCCGTCTATTTCTGCTTGCTCGTTGTAGCGTTCGAGAATTTTTTTTAGGACGATCATTTCATTTGATGTGATATGTGGAGATGGAAGGTTAAACGGTTCTTCAATAATTAGGTTTGCTAAGCTGCTCAAAAGTTCTCCGACTTCTGTTAAAGGATTTTTCGCTCCTGGTTTCACATTGCCGCTTGTATCTTCACTCATTGAAATTGTTCCGCCAGTATGGATTAAAAGTATATTTTTCATTAATTGAAACCTCCTTGCAATTAAAACTAGATAATCCATTTTCTTTCTGCTTATATCGTGGTACGATTATAAAAAAATTGAAAAGAGGATCGCCGGATGCTTGGAATTGTTGCTGCTGGGATTGCTCCTGGCTTGGCACTCCTGAGTTTTTTCTACTTAAAGGATCAATACGATTCAGAGCCAATCTCTGTTGTGTTTAAAACGTTTATATTCGGTTCCTTGCTCGTTTTTCCAATTATGTTTATCCAGTATGTCCTTAAAGAGGAAAACGTAATGCAAGGATTATTTTTTGAGCCTTTTTTTACAATGGGCTTTCTTGAAGAGTTCTTTAAATGGTTCATCTTGTTTTACACCGTTTACCAACATGTTTCATTTGATGAGCCATATGATGGCATCGTTTACGGAGCAGCTGTTTCATTAGGTTTTGCTACTGTAGAGAATATTTTTTATCTATTTGCAAATGGATTAGAATATGCACTTGGCCGTGCGCTCTTACCTGTTTCAAGTCATGCATTATTTGGCGTTATTATGGGCTATTATCTTGGAAAAAGCAAATTCTCGACAGAATCAAAGAATAAAATGTTGTTTTTATCACTTTTTATTCCTGTTCTATTACACGGAAGTTACAATTATATATTAATAACACGTGAAGACTGGCTGTTATTAATGATTCCATTTATGGTTTTCCTTTGGTACTTAGGATTAAAGAAAGTAAAAAAAGCCCGGATAATGAGCACAAAACATTATCAAGAGAATCATGTTATGTTTGAAAAAACCTTTATTTCAGGGAAATGAGGTTTTTTTTTGTTTTTTAGTATAAAACCCCACATTTTACAAAATATAAGCTTAATCTAAATGTTACTAGTAAACATCATGGAGGGTTATTCGTGAAAATCCAATCGATTTTTAAAGTGGTTATAGTTCTAGTTCTAATTATCACTCTGTTTCCTTTTAGTAGTTTTGAGAAACAAGCAGAAGCATTTTCAGATCAAGTTATCCAACAGGGAGCCGTGGGAGATGATGTCTTAGAATTACAATCTAGGCTTCAGTATATCGGGTTTTACAATCGAGAAATTGATGGTGTTTTTGGCTGGGGAACATATTGGGCCCTTAGAAACTTTCAACATGAATTTGGGTTAAAAGTTGATGGACTTGCTGGCGAAAAAACAAAGGAAATGCTAGTTAGGGCAACCCAGTATCATGAAAACCATGTAAAAAAACAAATCAATCAGGGGAATAAGTTTAGCCACTACGGCGGGATGGATTTGAAAAAGCAAGGTGGTGTCCCGAAACAGAAAAAAGCTCAACCAGGTACGGAAGGTGAGCAGCCGAGAACACCGCAACAAGGAGACCAGGGACAACAACAGCAACAGACGCCAGAACAAGGAGACCAGGGACAGCAACAGCAACAGACGCCAGAACAAGGAGACCAGGGACAACAACAGCAACAAGCGCCAGAACAAGGAGACCAGGGACAACAACAGCAACAAGCGCCAGAACAAAATGGTGGTACATCAAAAGTAACAGCAGCGAATACACCGAATGGATTCTCGCAAAATGACATTCAGTTGATGGCGAATGCTGTGTATGGTGAAGCACGCGGAGAACCGTATGAGGGGCAGGTCGCGGTTGCTGCTGTCATTATTAACCGACTGGAAAGTGCAACATTTCCTAATACGGTTTCTGGTGTCATTTTTGAACCTCTAGCTTTTACCGCGGTCGCGGATGGTCAAATATGGCTTACACCAAATGATACCGCTAGAAAAGCAGTTTTAGACGCTATAAATGGAGTGGATCCCACTGGTGAAGCTTTGTATTACTTTAATCCAGACACGGCTACAAGCAGCTGGATTTGGGGAAGACCTCAAATTAAGAAAATCGGAAAACATATTTTTTGTAAATAGAGGTGGAGAATTTTGCTAAGAGGAATCTTGATTACGATTCTAACGATTGGAATTGCCGGTACAGCAGTTTGGGGCTATCAAGAACATCAAGAAAAAAATGCAATCCTACAAAATGCAGAAAATAATTATCAAAGAGCTTTTCATGATTTAACGTTTCAAATGGATTTATTAAACGATAAAATTGGAACTTCATTAGCGATGAGCTCTAGGAGCTCGCTATCACCTGCTCTTGCTGAAGTTTGGAAAATCACATCTACAGCACATAGTGATGTTGGGCAACTTCCCTTAACACTAGTTCCTTTTAACAAAACGGAAGAGTTTCTGGCGAATGTTGGTAATTTTGCTTATAAGACAGCCATACGTGATTTAGATGATGAGCCTTTAACTAATGAAGAATATGAAACGTTACAGTCTTTATATGAAGAATCAGCTAAAATACAAAATGATCTTCGAAAAGTTCAGCACATGGTGCTTAAGAATCATTTAACATGGATGGATGTAGAATTAGCATTAGCTACTGAAGGAGCACCAGCAGATAATACGATTATTGATGGTTTTAAAACAGTAGAGAAAACGGTAGAAAGCTATTCAGAAACAAAGTTTGGTGCTGGAATGGTTTCGTTGAAAAAAAAGGATGAGAATTTTAAGTATTTAAAGGGAAAAGAAATAGATCAGAATGAAGCGCTTGAAATTGCTAAAAAATGGGCTTCTCCGGGAGATAGAGTTGAGGAAAGAATCACTGAAAATGGAGAAGGTTCAAATTACGGATTTTTCAGTGTGGATTTAGAAGATAAGAAAAATAAGGTCCATTCGACAATGGACATTACAAAAAAAGGCGGTTATCCAATCTGGTTTTTAGTTTCCAGAGATGTAGATAAACAAAGTATTAGTTTAAATGAAGCTAGTGAAAAGGCAATTCAATTTCTAAAGGAACATGACTTTGAGGACTTAGATCTATTTGAAAGTGCACAATATGATAATATGGGTGTTTTTACTTTTGTAGGCACGAAAGATGATGTGAGAATCTATCCGGATGCAATAAGGGTTAAGGTTGCTCTTGATAATGGAGATGTGATCGGTTTTTCTGCTGCAGATTATTTAAAATCGCATCATGAAAGAGAGGTAGCTGAGCCAGTGTTGACTGCTTCTGATGCAAAGAAGAAAGTGAATCCGAATGTAGAAATTATGGAGGAGCGTTTAGGAGTCATCCTTAATGATTTGAGTGAGGAAGTATTATGTCATGAGTTTATAGGGGTTTTAGGGAATGATACTTATCGAATCTATATTAATGCAGAGAATGGCGTCGAAGAAAAAGTAGAAAAACTCCATAACGCAGAACAAATTTATGAGGACGTCGTTTGAGGAGGAAAAGGCTGCAGCCTTTTCCTCACTCGAAGTTTAAAAAGGGATAATTACTGTTTTATCTTCCCATAATAACAGGGAGGAGTGAGGGAAGTTTGTGAAAACAGTTGAGAGGATTTTGATTAAATTAGCTATTATTCAATTTGTTTTTCTGTTTATTACCCAGCTTTTCTTCCATCAGCTAAATGTTTTGCCTGAACTTAAAGTAATCACTCAATATGAAGGGGTAGTGAAGGAAAAAGGGACTGAATCGGTTGAAACGATATGGGGAAAGGGAAATTAGAAAGCAGGAAGATGACCTGCTTTCTTTTTCTTGTTAGTAGAAACTTATCTTGTGTTAAAATAAATAGTGGAGATTGTTTACACCTGTTGTAATAGGAGGCATTATGGATAGGAAAATATCAATAGCTATTGATGGACCAGCAGCTGCTGGGAAAAGTACGGTTGCCAAAATCGTGGCAGAGAAACTTGGGTATATCTATATTGATACCGGAGCGATGTATAGAGCTCTAACTTATAAGGCAATGAACAATGGTGTCGGTCTTGGGGATGAACAGGCTTTATTGAACCTTTTACTAAAATCAACAATTGAGTTATTGCCAGGGAAGGAAGGACAGCTTGTTTTTTTAGATGGAGAAAATGTTACAAATGTGATTCGAACAGCCATCGTGACCAATAATGTTTCGACCGTTTCTGCACATGAATTAGTAAGGAAAGAAATGGTAAAGCAACAACAGCAATTAGCTGAACAGGCCGGTGTTGTGATGGATGGAAGAGATATTGGTACACATGTCCTTCCGAATGCTGAAGTGAAAATCTTTTTACTTGCTAGTGTGGAAGAGAGAGCCCAACGAAGACATGATGAAAACTTGAAAAAAGGATATCCATCCGATTTAGAAAAGTTAAAAGATGAAATAGCGTTAAGAGATAAAATTGATTCTGAGCGCGAAGTCGCCCCATTAAAAAAAGCAGAAGATGCTGTTGAAATTGATACAACTTCTATGGCAATCCAACAGGTCGTTGATAAAATTGTAAAGCTTGCCTATGAAAGGTTTGGGGGAAAGTGACTTTTTATGATTTGGCAAAATCGGCTGTTTATGGGATATTTAAACCTTTTTATCGTGTCGAGGTGATTGGTAGAGAAAATATCCCATTAGATGGCGGAGTTCTTTTATGTTCCAATCACATTGATATTTTAGATCCAATCATCGTTGGGATGATGGCTCCTAGACCAGTTCATTTTATGGCTAAAGAAGAATTGTTCTCGCTCCCAGTTTTTGGGAAGATTATTCATCATGTTAATGCATTTCCGGTAAAAAGAGGGATGAGTGACCGTGAGGCACTAAGAAAAGGCATTTCTATTTTAAAAGAGGGAAAGGTATTAGGTTTATTTCCTGAAGGAACGAGAAGTAAAACGGGAGAATTAGGAAAAGGTCTCGCTGGCGCAGGTTTTTTTGGGCTCAGAACGGAAGCGCAAATTGTGCCTTGTGCAATAATCGGTCCATATAGACCTTTTCGAAAACTTAAAGTGGTTTATGGAAGGCCAATTAATATGGAACATTTAAGAAAAAATAAAGGCTCTGCTGAACAGGCTACTGAATTAATTATGACAGAAATTCACAGACTATTAAATGAAAATAAATAAATTATTTCTAAATATCATTTTGGGCAGTTCAGGAAAAAAGTGAAAAATATGTGTGATTGCGGTAACATTAGCGGGATTAAATAAAACTGAAACTGAACATAGTTTCACGCTTGACAAAAAAGCGGTTTTATAAGAAGTTAATGAAAAGAGACTTTTTTTGAATATTCTCTACCTATCGTAATCTGTGGCTAAAGCCATGTTCGATATGTTTAAGAGTAGTGATCGATTAAGGAGGAATACATATGTCAGAAGAGATGAATCAAATTGAGGTAAGTAATTTCCAAATTGGTGATCGAGTAAAAGCACGTGTAACCAAAGTTGAAGAAAAACAAGTGATTGTTGATATTGAAAATAATAAATTAGATGGGATTATCCCGATTAGTGAGCTGTCAAGCCTACACATTGAAAAGGCAGAAGATGCAGTGAAGGAAGATGAGGAGCTCGAACTGGAAGTTTTAAAAGTAGAAGAAGAGGCACTAATTCTTTCGAAGCGGAAGGTAGATGCTGAAAAAGCTTGGGATGTGTTGTTCGAAAAATATGAGAGCGGAGAAGTTTTTGAAGCAGAAGTAAAAGACGTAGTAAAGGGTGGTCTCGTCGTTGATCTTGGCGTGCGCGGATTTGTTCCTGCGTCATTGGTTGAAACTCATTTTGTTGAGGATTTCTCTGATTATAAGGGCAAAAATCTCACGTTTAAAATTGTAGAATTTGATAAAGAAAAAAACCGTTTAATTTTATCACATCGAGCAGTAGTTGAACAAGAACAGAATATGAAAAAGAAAAATCTATTAGAATCTCTAGAAGCTGGGCAAGTGGTTGATGGGGCGGTTCAGAGAATTACTGATTTCGGTGCCTTTGTCGATATTGGTGGAATAGATGGTCTTGTTCATATTTCACAATTATCACATCAACATGTTGAAAAACCATCAGATGTAGTACAGGAAGGACAAAAAGTCCAAGTGAAAATTTTAAGTGTTGATCGTGATAATGAAAGAATTTCTCTATCAATCAAAGAGACCCTCCCAGGTCCTTGGTCTGATATTGAAGAAAAAGCTCCTAAAGGAAGTACATTAGAAGGGGTTGTAAGACGTTTAGTGGCTTATGGAGCATTCGTGGAAGTATTTCCAGGTGTTGAAGGACTTGTCCATATTTCCCAAATTTCTAACCGTCATATTGGAACACCGCATGAAGTGTTAGAGGAAGGACAAAGTGTAAAAGTAAAAGTCCTTGATGTAAATAAAGTAGATCAACGTCTCTCACTTAGCATGAAGGAGTTTGAGGCTAAGGAGGAACCAGAAGTAACTGAATACGATATTCCAGAAGAATCAAAAGGCTTTCAATTAGGAGAAATGATTGGGGACAAATTAAAGAATTTGAAATAATACCCCACTAATTATTTCGGGTTCAACATGGCATACACTTGATCAAAGAGGAATCGATACAAAAAAAGTATAGCATAAGGAAAAAGTAAAGCTTCTGCCGATGGCAGAAGCTTTATTTATTTGGCCGTAAAGATCCGTAAGGTTTTTGACCGATAATGCTGGTAACGCGTTTTTTAATCCAAGTACACGTATTAAAAACACCAAATTCCATTGATATATTGCTAGTACTCGTAATAAAACGCTGTAAAAAGAGGTGTTAATCCGAGTACTAGCAATAAATTGAGATCAAAAACGACATTATAATCCCTGTACTAGCAATAAAAAACGGTCAAAAATCCGTTTATTCCAAGTACTAGTAAAAAACTAGCCTCATAATCACGGTTAATCCAAGTACTTGCAATAAAGGACCGGGCAGTTTAATATGCCCGGTTTTTCTTGTGCGACGGGCAGTTGCACCTTTGCAGGACCACTGCAAGAACTAACTTATATAGGTTGGGACACGCTACGGCGGTAAAACGGTCCCCGAATCCTGGAAGGTTATTTCTCTCGGAGGTGTAAGTCCTCCCATAGGAGTGCTGGCACAACCTATGAAGTCTAATCTAGGGCATTATTGTGAAGTAATGTCTGAAGGAGATGCGGAATGTCGAGAGAACCGTAGACGGATAAGCAGACCCAAATGCGAAAGCGTGAAGCACATACGGCCGGGTAAGTTGACGACTGTGCGAGAATAACGGGAAGTCCTCACTGTAAATTACAGGAGTCCTTTAATCAAAGAGCCAGCCGATTAAAGGGAGCTTATCAAGTGAAGGTGCTGGGTATGTTTAGAAGGAAAGTGTAATGACCCCGTGAGGTCTTCACTCTCAATTTCAGGTGGTGTCATATAAGAGTAATTCGAAGTTGACATTACGAGTGAAGAAGTCAGACGCTCTCATAGTACGGAAGTAAGAATGTGACTAAACACATTCCGAACGGAAGGGGATGCGACCTCGTGGTTCTACTCTAATAGAGGTGTGTAATGAAAACAGAACACGTTACCTCGGTAAAACGAACTGGATGTACACAATGAAAGGTGTGGAATAAGCATTGAATCAAGAACTGAAATTGAAATGGCATAGTATCTACGGACAAATTCTCTTTGACCGAAAACTAATGGCTGCCTGGGAAAAGGTAAAGTCTAACAATGGAGCTGGTGGAATCGATGGTGAGACCATTCAAAGCTACGAAGCTAACGAGAACGAGAATATCAATCAACTTCTTGCGAAACTTCGAGCGAAAGAATACACACCATCACCTGTCAGAAGACAGTATATTCCCAAGAAAAATGGAAAAATGCGACCACTTGGAATCCCCAACATTGAAGACCGCATTGTCCAACAAGCCGTAGTAAACGTAATAGAACCAAAATGTGAAGAATTTATTTTCCACAACTGGTCATGTGGCTACCGCCCAAATAGAGGTGCTAAAAGAGTAGTGCAGCTTATAATGTGGAACGTGGAAAAAGGCTATAACTATATCTATGATTGCGATATTAAAGGCTTCTTTGACAATATTCCACATAAGAAATTGATGAAGGTGCTTCAGAAATATATAGCAGATGGGACCGTCCTAGACCTTATCTGGAAATGGTTAAAAGCTGGCTATATGGAAGAAGGCAAATTCCATCAAACAGATTCTGGCACTCCGCAAGGAGGCGTAATTTCACCACTTCTTGCGAACCTCTATTTAAATGAATTAGATTGGGAACTAGACCTTAATGGAATTCGTTTTGTGCGTTATGCGGATGATTTTCTTCTATTTGCGAAAACAAAGGAAGACATCAAACGAGCCGAACAAATTACCAAAGGCAAACTAGCAGAATTGGGCTTAGAAATCTCTATCGAGAAGACCAAAGTCGTGGATTTTAACCATGATGATTTCGATTTCTTAGGATTCACCTTTGAACACTGGAGAAACCGAAAGAAAGATGGAAAACCATACTTCATAGCTAAACCTAAAGAGTCCACATGGGATGACTTTCGCCAAAAGATAAAAACCAAAACGAGAAAGACCTTTACATATAGTAAAGAGGTTTGGATAGAGAAAGTAAATCCTGTAATTAGAGGAAAAGTAAATTACTTTCTAACTCTTTGGGAAGCAATAAAGGCAAACGAAGAATATGGATTAAAAAGCAACTGCTACTTTAATGTCATTGGAAATGAATTAAAGGCAATTGATGGCTATATTAGAAGAAGGTTACGAGTATGCATGATTCATAAACACCCAAGTCAAAGAAAAGGGTGGACAATGACAACGAAATGGAATATCGAGTTCTTCGTTCGAATCGGATTGGTAGCGACTTTTCAATATTACTACGGAAAACAATATGGCTATACTCCAGAATCCTACATTGATTATATGAAGAAGAGCCAAGAGAAGAAACAACAAAAGAAGGTCCAAAAAGCAAAAGAACGCGGAAGGGAGTATTATACACCTGACCGCGTTCGCAAAATGAACTATGCACAAAGAATAGCAAAGTATTCAATGTAACACGTTGGTAAGCCGTATGCCTTAATAGGGCACGTACGGTTTGATAAGGGGGGAGCCTTGTGAAAGGTTTCCCTACTTTATCATTTGCTTTGTTTCCCATCATTTAGCCGGCGTGCTTCTTTAGGACTTTGCATTTTTGTTGCTCCATCAAAATGAAGTGCTTGATCACGGTCAGCTTCGACTCTGCCGCTTTCTCGCAATTTTTTTTCCTGCCTGTCTTTTCCCATTTTATTTCCACCTCCTCCTCATTAACATGGAACGCAAAAAAAAGTTTATTCAAAAAGATTAAAGTACATAAGAAGAAGAAATAATGGAAATGATAGGAGGAGACAGGATGGAGGGCATAATTTTTTATTGGTTCGCATGGATCGGTTGGATTTGGTTCACCTTTATAATGAATAAGACAAATAATGCTCGTTTTAGTCTATCCATTTGGGTACTCGTTCTTATTATCTCATCTCCATATAAGGTGGTGATATTGGAAATAGAGGTTTATATGAACGCATTTATCCTTTGGCTGTTTTTTATTTTTAGTACCTTCAGACTAAGTAATAGAGTGTTTTTTAGTGTGTTTTTTTCATCATTTATTACGATGCTTGGATATGTAAGCTTTTTGTTGTTTGAATTATTTGACCCTGTGTGGGTCGTTTTTGACCGAAAATGGATGATTGCTATTTCTGGTATTTTATTAAGCTCAATTCTGCAATCAAATTTATATTTGCGGTCAATCACTCTAGTATCAGGGATGCTTCTTGGGGAATTTCTATTTTCCGTTCTTCTTAATAGGCTTGGCTCTTCGTATCCTGTAGCTTCTCCAGCCTTTATGGATATTTTAGCGATAACAGCGATGACAATGGCGGTCTGGTTAGGTATAAATTATTTTGCACAAGTAACAGGCAGTTATATTTATCAAGGAAAGGAGAAGCAAAAATCATCATGACTGAATATACGCTCCCAATTGTATTTGGCATAGCTATGGGCACACTTTCAAGGTTATTTATGCTTCAAACCGATTATCGACAGTACCCAACGTATTTGCATGGGAAAATTATCCACTTAGCACTTGGATTCATAGCAGCTGGATTAGGAGCTGTTTTTGGCCCAGCCATTTTGGAAGAGGAGTTTACTGCAATTACTTTTTTAACAGTTGCAGCATCACAATTCCGTGAAGTTAGAAATATGGAAAGAAACACATTAACAGAGCTGGATAGTTTTGAACTTGTAACAAGAGGGAAAACTTACATAGAAGGCATTGCGATTGCTTTTGAAAGTCGAAATTATTTAGTTATCTTTACTTCACTAATTAGCACACTTGCATATCTGCTTTTTAATATTTGGATTGGCATCATCGGTGCCATTGCCGCAATGTTTTTATCAAAATTATTAATGTCCGGTGGAAAATTACAAGATATTGTTGAGGTTGAATATGTGGAACCTAGATTTGATGGCCCAGGACTGTATGTAGATAATATTTATATCATGAATATCGGTTTACCAGAGCGGCAGAAAGAGGTTTTGCAATATGGAATGGGGTTTATATTAAAACCGAAAACATTTGATGCAAGAGCAACAATTGCTAATTTAGGCCAAAGACAAGCGATTTTGCATGATGTTGCCACTGCACTAGGGGTACATCGCGATTCTGGTACGCCTGCTCTCGTCCCGTTGGCAAAACGCGATCTCAACGATGGACGTGTAGGAATCTTTGTTCTTCCTCAAGAGAGAGATATAGACAGGGCCATTCAAGTGATTGGAGATGTACCAACGCTTGAAAATGCCATACGGATGTCGACTGAGAAAGTGGGGATGAAAAATGGATCTTGAAAAATATATTTTAGCTGTTATCACAACAAATAGAAACAAAGTGCCCGCTGGAACAGGAGTATTCTATTGTGATACAAAAGAAGAATTAGAACATTTTGCTGCTAATCTAGAAGCAATTCTTGATGGAATAGCACATTCATTATCGGATGATTTATATGTCATTGTTAAACATTAGAATCGGTTTTTTCATTGCTTTATGAAATATTTTTGATAAACTGAGTAAGTTAGGCCCTTCTAATATTGGAAGGGTTTCTTTTTTAAGGGAAATCCTTTTATAATAAAAGAGGAGTAGGGACTAGTAATTTGTCAAATAAAGTGAAATTTGAAAGGGTGAAGTTCATGACGAAACCAGTGGTAGCCATCGTCGGTCGACCGAATGTAGGAAAGTCGACGATTTTTAATCGAATCGTTGGTGAACGCATTTCTATTGTTGAAGATATTCCAGGAGTAACAAGGGATCGGATATATAGCTCTGCTGAATGGCTGGCTCATAATTTTAATATTATTGATACAGGTGGAATTGATATTGGTGATGAACCATTTTTAGAACAAATTCGCCAACAGGCAGAAATAGCAATTGAGGAAGCAGACGTTATCATTTTCCTTGTAAATGGAAGAGAAGGTGTAACAGCTGCTGATGAGGAAGTAGCAAAGATTCTTTACAAATCAAAAAAACCTGTTGTCTTAGCTGTGAACAAAATAGATAACCCAGAAATGCGCGTCGATATTTATGATTTTTATGCTCTTGGCTTTGGCGAACCATTCCCGATATCTGGTGCACACGGCCTGGGCTTAGGAGATTTACTCGACGAAGCGGCGAAGCACTTTCCTAAACATGATTCAGGGGATTATGATGAGGATATTGTTAAATTCTCGCTAATCGGCCGACCGAATGTAGGAAAATCATCACTGACAAATGCATTGTTAGGTGAAGATCGAGTGATTGTAAGTGATGTTGCTGGGACAACAAGAGATGCCATTGATTCTAAGTTTACATATAACGAAAAGGATTATGTCATTATCGATACAGCTGGAATGAGAAAAAAAGGCAAGGTGTATGAAAGTACAGAAAAGTATAGTGTTTTACGTGCGTTAAGAGCGATTGAACGTTCGGATGTCGTTCTTGTTGTTCTAGACGGTGAAGAAGGGATTATTGAGCAAGATAAGCATATTGCAGGATATGCCCATGAAGCTGGTCGAGCTATCATTATTGTCGTAAATAAATGGGATGTTGTAGAGAAAGATGAAAAGACAATGAAAGAATTTGAGCAAAATATTCGTGAACATTTCCAATTTCTAAGTTACGCGCCAATTGTGTTTTTATCTGCAAAGACGAAAAAACGAATACATACGTTAATGCCGATGATCGATCTTGCAAGCGAAAACCACTCAAGAAGAGTACAAACAAATATTCTAAACGAAGTAATTATGGATGCGATTGCAATGAATCCAGCGCCAACAGATAAAGGAAAGCGGCTTAAAGTATATTATGCTACCCAAGTGTCAGTTAAGCCACCGGGTTTTGTCGTCTTTGTAAATGATGCTGAACTAATGCATTTTTCTTATCAAAGATTTCTTGAAAATCGTATTCGTGACGCATTTGGTTTTGAAGGTACCCCAATTAAAATTTTTGCTAGGGAACGTAATTAACTTTTTTAAGAAAAAGGTGATGGTAGTGGAACGAAAAGCAGGAAAAGTAGCTGTTATCGGTGCTGGTAGCTGGGGGACAGCATTAGCTATGGTCTTGGCAGATAATGGTCATGAAACGAGGTTGTGGAGCCATAACCCTACCCAAATAGACGAAATCAACAGTATACATACGAATGATAAATATCTTCCAGGTATTAAAATTCCTGAACTAGTGACAGGATACTTTGATTTAGAAGAAGCACTTTTTGGGATAGAAACAATTATACTTGCAGTTCCTACAAAGGCAATTAGAGAAGTGTTAAAAACAATTGTTCAAATTCAAAAAAAACCATTAGTAATTGTTCAGGTAAGTAAAGGAATTGAGCCAGATACATTGCTAAGAATTTCTGAGATGATTGAAGAGGAAATGCCTGAAGAACTACTTGAGGATGTTGTCGTACTGTCAGGACCAAGCCACGCTGAGGAAGTTAGTCTTCGTCACCCAACGACTGTGACTGTTTCAGCAAAGAATATGCAAACAGCGGAATATATTCAAGATTTATTTATGAATCATCATTTTCGCGTTTATACGAACCCTGATTTAATTGGTGTTGAAATTGGTGGAGCATTAAAAAACATCATTGCGCTCGCGGCAGGGATTTCAGATGGCCTTGGATACGGTGATAATGCGAAGGCAGCCTTAATCACACGGGGGTTGGCAGAAATAGCGCGTCTTGGGGTGAAAATGGGTGCAAAATCGCTCACCTTTTCAGGTTTGGCGGGGATAGGTGACCTAATTGTTACTTGTACAAGTGTTCATTCACGTAATTGGCGAGCTGGGAATATGTTAGGGAAAGGGCAAAACCTCGATGAAGTGTTAGAAAATATGGGAATGGTTGTTGAAGGGGTTAGAACAACGAAGGCAGCCTATCAACTTGCTGAAAAATATAATGTAAGAATGCCAATTACAGTTACATTATACGAAATTCTCTTTAGTGGCAAAAGCCCTAAAGATGCAGTAGATGGATTAATGTCACGTGTTAAAACCCATGAGTTGGAGGATTTAGCTGATATTCTTAGTAATTAAAATGCCCATTCTACATTTTATCAATAAAAATAGGCATTCGATGATACAGTTGGTTAACCGTTTGCATACAATGCATCGAAGCAACTGGTAGTTTGAACTGGGTGTATGGGTTATTTAGTCACTATTTTGACTGAGATAAAGATTAAGCCCCTTCTTTATCTCAGTTTTTTTATGCAAAAATCGCTCCTCTTGTCCATAATAGTCTGTTATATGTTATAATACTTTTCTGAAAAGGGGAGTGGTTTTAATGTCACCAGCTATGTTAAAAATGTATATTTCTTTCGCCGGAATGGGGTTCATGTTTTTATCACTCATAACGCTTTATTTTAGCCGCTACAGACTAAATGGGGTCTTAAAATTGATCACTGGCCTTGTTGCATATATTCTCATGTTTGCGGCTGGTTTAATTATTTTCTTTGTTGTGTTTACTGGCCCAACTAGTGACTAGTCTTAATCTTCGAACTGAGAGTAGGAAAAGAGATGTATAATTTGAAGTGGTTATTGCTAAGTTTTATGCTTATGTTTCTTCTTACTGGCTGCATGTATCCTGCAGAAAATCTAGCCCAAAATAAAATTCCATATCAAGATCAGTTAGATTCTGTTCAAAATGCAGTTAAGAAGTATCAAGAAGACAATAATGGAATTTTGCCAATTAAAACAAAAGATGCTGAAACGCCAATCTATCAAAAATACTTAGTTGATTTTAAGAAAATCGTTCCATCATACATATCTGCGGTACCTGGAAATGCTTTTGAGAATGGCGGTATCTTCCAATATGTGCTTATTGATGTGGAAACAACACCTACTGTCAAACTCTTAGATTTAAGAGTGGCAGATACGATTAGAGATATCAAGATGAGGTTGCAAGTAAATGAATACCCACCCTTTAAGGGGCAAGTTTCTAAAAATGTTTTCACTCTTGATTTTTCTAAGCTAGGTTTTTCTCAAGACCCAGTTGCCGTTAGTCCATTTACAGGCGGAAATCTTCCTTATGTGATTTCTGGTGACGGAGAAATTTATGTTGATTATCGGAGTGATCTTTACCAAAAATTAAGAGAAAAAGATAATAATAATCTAAAGCATGGTGATGATATCCGGTCGATTCTTACAGATGATTCAATGTTTGTGCCTGCGTATTCATTGCCTTACACAGTGGATGCTGACAATGGAGAACCAATCTTTTTAGATTATTAGGCATAACCCTTCTTCTGCAAAATATATTGTGGAAGAAGGGTTTTTTTCTTCAGGGAGTGACAGTGGGAAAGTGACCCGCATTTGTGGGATTGTAAAAACAAAAAATAAAAAAATGTCATAGAGGGATAGGACAACATCATAAATATATAATGTCCCAAATTACTAATAAGGATGATATTTTTTCCCACTAACTCTATGATCGGGAGGGGATCACTTGGAAAAGGTAGATATTTTTAAAGATATTGCCGAACGAACAGGCGGCGATATATATTTAGGAGTTGTCGGTGCTGTTAGAACGGGCAAGTCCACTTTCATCAAGAAGTTCATGGAGCTGGTTGTTTTACCGAATATAGAAAATGAAGCTGACAGAGCACGTTGTCAGGATGAATTGCCGCAGAGTGCTGCCGGTAAAACAATTATGACGACTGAGCCAAAGTTTGTGCCTAATCAAGCGGCATCTATTCATGTAGATGAAGGTCTCGATGTAAATATTCGGCTCGTAGATTGTGTTGGTTATACTGTGCCAGGTGCAAAAGGATATGAGGATGAAAATGGTCCGCGGATGATTAACACCCCCTGGTATGAAGAGCCAATTCCATTTCATGAGGCTGCAGAAATTGGAACAAGAAAGGTCATTCAAGAGCATTCAACAATCGGCGTTGTCATTACTTCAGATGGGACCATTGGGGATATTCCTAGAATGGACTATATTGAAGCTGAAGAAAGAGTGATTGAGGAGCTAAAAGAGGTTGGAAAGCCATTTATTATGGTTGTAAACAGTGCTCAGCCTCATCATCCCAATACAGAAACCCTAAGAGCTGACCTCGCCGAAAAATACGATATACCTGTTATATCTATGAGTGTCGAAGGGATGCGGGAAACAGATGTGTTAACTGTTCTTAGGGAAGCCTTATATGAATTTCCGGTTTTAGAGGTAAATGTAAATTTACCAAGCTGGGTTATGGTACTGAAAGAACATCATTGGCTTCGTGAGAGTTTTCAGGAAGCGGTGAAAGAAACAGTTAAGGATATTAAACGGTTGCGCGATGTCGATCGGGTTGTTCAGCAGTTCAGTGATTATGAATTCATTGATAAAGCAGGGCTAGCTGGAATTGAAATGGGGCAAGGAGTAGCGGAAATCGATTTATTCGCTCCGGATGAACTGTATGATGATATTCTTAAAGAAATTGTTGGCGTTGAAATCCGCGGGAAGGATCATTTACTTGAATTAATGCAGGACTTTGCTTATGCAAAAGCGGAATATGATCAGGTAGCTGATGCACTGAAAATGGTAAAGCAGACGGGATATGGAATTGCTTCACCTACACTAACGGATATGAGTTTAGAGGAACCAGAAATTATTCGTCAAGGCTCTAGATTCGGCGTCCGATTGAGGGCGGTTGCTCCATCAATCCATATGATTAAAGTTGACGTGGAGTCAGAATTTTCTCCGATTATTGGGACAGAAAAGCAGAGTGAGGAACTTGTCCGCTATTTAATGCAAGATTTTGAAGATGATCCATTGTCAATATGGAATTCAGATATTTTCGGCAGAAGTTTGAGTTCGATTGTTAGAGAAGGAATTTCCGCTAAGTTAGCACTTATGCCTGAAAATGCCCGTTACAAACTAAAAGAAACTTTAGAACGGATTATTAATGAGGGCTCTGGAGGATTAATTGCTATTATATTATAAATGACAGGCTCCGAAAAGGAGTCTTTTTTTGTTTTTTAAGGATGCTATTTCTTTATTTTTGTTGAATTGATGAAAAGATTACCAGATTTCTTTGTTTTTTCTTGATAAGCACAAATGATTATGATAATCTTTTAACAGAATTACGTTGCAGAACGGTTAAAACCCTTGTAATAATTGGGTTTTTCACGGGACATGGCATTTTTTTAATTAGATTTTCGTAAAAATTACTATCTATGTTAGAAAAATGTTCCAGCAGACGTATAGAATTCCTTCGTTTTGTTTAGAAATGTAATAAAGACGGTTATATTCTGAGCAACTATAGGCTTTTGGGAGGAGGTGAATGGCATGAACAAGACAGATTTAATCAATGAAGTAGCTGAAGCGAGTGAGCTTTCAAAAAAAGATGCAACAAAAGCAGTAGATGCTGTTTTTGATTCAATTTTAAAAGCATTAGCTAACGGGGATAAGGTTCAATTAATCGGTTTTGGTAACTTTGAAGTTCGTGAACGTGCTGCACGTAAAGGGCGTAACCCACAAACAGGTGATGAAATCGAAATCGCTGCAAGCAAGGTGCCTGCATTTAAACCAGGAAAAGCACTCAAAGATGCAGTGAAGTAATTCTATTACATAAAATTGTATTTAGATATTTGAAAGGCCGCGATGAAGCGGCCTTTTATTTTATTTTAGAGAAGCATTTAATTGGCTGTTATAACCTATATTTTTGCTTGAAGATAAAAAATTATGCTAAGATGGACATGTTATATTATATAAAAAGTAAATGACAGTTTTTTGGATTTTAGGAGGAAAAGGGAATGTCCAATGTGAATCATGCCCAAATTGAAGATGCGGTGCGTTTAATACTTGAAGCGGTTGGTGAAGATCCAACCCGCGAAGGTTTACTTGATACACCAAAACGAGTTGCAAGGATGTATGAAGAAGTCTTTTCTGGCATTAACCAGGATCCTAAAGAATATTTTGAAACTATCTTCGGAGAGGACCATGAAGAACTCGTCCTTGTGAAAGATATCCCGTTTTACTCAATGTGTGAGCATCATCTAGTCCCGTTTTTCGGGAAAGCGCATGTTGCCTATATTCCTAAGGGTGGAAAAGTTACAGGTTTAAGTAAATTGGCAAGAGCCGTTGAAGCGGTTGCAAAAAGACCGCAGCTTCAAGAACGGATCACTTCAACGATAGCGAATGCAATTATGGAAAAGTTGGATCCGCATGGAGTTATGGTTGTAGTAGAAGCTGAACATATGTGCATGACAATGCGTGGAGTGAAAAAGCCAGGCTCAAAAACCGTTACTTCAGCTGTAAGAGGGACGTTAGCTGAAGATGTGAATGCTCGTGCTGAAATCCTTGCGCTAATCAAAGAGTAGAGGGTGATGGTTATGGAGAAAAAAAATATCCAAAACACAGAATATATCGTAATAAAGGCGATTGAGGATGGAGTAAATGTCATTGGTCTCACTAGGGGAACAGACACGAGATTTCATCATTCAGAAAAACTTGACCAAGGGGAAGTAATGATTGCGCAGTTTACTGAGCACACTTCTGCCGTAAAAATTCGCGGTCATGCGAAAGTTTTGACTTCGTATGGAGAAATTATTAGTGAAAAAAAGGTTTGAAAAATGCGAGTATCATGTTGTTTCTTCCAGAAAAAGAGTTTAAATATCTAAATGTGATTAATTCGTCACCAAAGGAAGCAAATTTATGATATAATGGTCACTGCTTTGAATAATAGTTTTTTAAATAATTATTCAGGAAAGATAAGGATAACAAGGAATCATAGTCGACTTGCTATTCAACTCAACATCTGGGACAAGGGTGATTCATTTGCAAGAATTTGAGATGAAAATTGAACGGGTACGAAACAAATTATCAGATAAATTAAACCATCCATATTTACTTCAAAATATTGCAGCTCCAATCATTGATGAGGATAAGCTGTGTTTACTTGTCTCTCTTTTAAATCAGCATAGACTTACAATGGATGAAATCAATAATTATGCAGTGACAACGACACTATTGCAAATAGCCCTTGATACCCATGAGCATGTTCAAAATGGGGAGCCATTAGAAGATGCCTCTGCACTAAAAGATAGACAGTTGACTGTTTTGGCGGGTACTTATTATAGCGGCTTATTTTATAAACAACTTGCAAACGTAAATAAAATTGAAATTATTACTACGCTTGCAGCAGGTGTAAAAGAAATTAATGAACATAAAATCTCTGTATATCATAAAGATTCTGAAGCGATTGATCGGTTGATGAAAAGTGTAAAGATTATTGAATCATCTTTATTAGGCAGACTGGCAGATGTATTTCATGTCCCTATTTGGAAAGAGTTTGCTGCTAATCTCCTGTTTGTTAAGCGAATGATCAAAGAACAAAACCATTTTATACAGACAGGAAAATCGATTGTTTTTGAAGGTTTAAAAAAGATTGCTCTATCTAAAAATAATCAGGAATTAACCAGGATTTCCAACGATCAGCAAAAGTATTTACTTTCAATATGTGAACGTTATATCGATTATTCAATAACGATAATTGAGGATGCAATCATAAGGCTTCCAACAATGGACAAACAAATGCAAAATCGAGCAGTTGAGATTCTTGGACAACGTCGTTCCATTACAAAATTCATTTTGGAAGAAGGATGAAAATGCAACAATCAAAAGAAGAACGAGTACATGGAGTTTTCGAAAAAATTCACGAAAACTATGATCAGATGAACTCCGTTATTAGTTTTAAACAGCACATTCGCTGGCGTAAAGATACAATGAAGCGGATGAACGTTCAAAAAGGTGATAGTGCTCTTGATTTATGTTGTGGCACAGCTGATTGGACGATTGCCCTTGCTGAAGCAGTCGGTCCCGAAGGAAAAGTCATAGGCCTTGACTTTAGTAAAAATATGCTTAAAATTGGCGAGCAAAAAGTGAAAGAACGAGGGCTTGAGCAAGTCTCATTAATACATGGAAATGCAATGGAACTCCCGTTTGATGACGATCAATTTGATTATGTCACCATCGGTTTTGGGTTAAGGAATGTCCCTGATTATCTTCAAGTATTAGAAGAAATGAACCGTGTGTTGAAACCGGGAGGGATAGCAGTTTGTTTAGAAACTTCCCAACCTGAAATGATTGGCTTTAAGCAAATCTACTATCTTTATTTCCGATATATAATGCCTTTATTCGGAAAAATGTTTGCGAAAAGCTATAAGGAATATTCATGGTTGCAGGAGTCTGCTCGTGATTTTCCAGGTATGAAGGAGCTTGCGAGAATGTTTGAAAAAGCAGGGTTTAAAAATGTTACTTATAAACCTTTTAGTGGTGGAGTTGCTGCAGTCCATATAGGTTATAAAAAATAGTGTTGGGTTGATAAAATGAAATTAAAAATGTTGTACTCATATTTAAATTCAGATATAGCTGTCATTGAAAGAGAATTGGAGGCTTCTATTGACACTCATTCTCCATTGCTAAGGCAAGCATCACTTCATACGCTCCGCGCTGGCGGAAAAAGGATTCGCCCAGTGTTTGTTCTTCTAGGTGGGAAATTTGGTAAGTATGATATTAATGTGATAAAAAATGCGGCTGTACCGTTAGAACTAATTCATATGGCATCTCTAGTTCATGATGATGTTATTGATGATGCGGAATTGCGGAGGGGACAGCCAACGATTAAATCTAAGTGGGATAGTCGCATTGCTATGTATACAGGGGATTATATTTTTGCAAGAGCCCTCGAAATCATGGGAGAGGTAAAGAACCCACTTGCTCATCAGATTTTATCAAATACGATCGTTCAGCTCTCTATAGGAGAAATTGAACAAGTAAAAGATAAATATAACTTTGAACAAAATCTCCGAAATTATTTGCGCAGAATAAAGCGGAAAACAGCATTATTAATCGCGGCCAGTTGTCAACTTGGAGCAGTTGCTTCAGATGTGGAAGAAAGTGTGCAAAGGAATCTTTATCGTTTTGGTTATTATGTGGGCATGAGTTATCAAATTATCGATGATGTTCTCGATTTTACTAGTTCAGAAAAAGAACTTGGGAAACCGGCTGGGGGAGACTTACTTCAAGGGAATATAACGCTCCCAGTTTTATATGCTATGGAGAATAGGGTGTTTTCAGAGAAAATTAAACATGTTCATGAAAATATGTCTCGTGCTGAAATTGAGGAATTAATTTCAATCGTAAAACAATCAGGTGCAATTGAAAAATCATTGTTGTTAAGCGAACGTTACCTCAAAAAGGCTCTCTCCACTCTCGACGAACTCCCTTCAAACAAGGCGAAGAAAACTTTACGGGATATTGCAAGATATATTGGGAAACGCAAATATTAGTAAAAGTTGCTAAGTTTTCAAAAAAATGATACTATTTTTTTTGGGTTGTTCATCGAACAACCACTATACATAAGTTCTTTTAGGGGTGGAGTTCATGGAAAAAACATTTTTAATGGTCAAACCGGATGGTGTTCAACGAAATGTAATTGGTGAAATTGTTTCACGTTTCGAGAAGAAGGGTTTCCAGCTAGTTGGTGCGAAATTAATGAGCATTCCGACAGAGTTGGCAGAACAGCATTATGGTGAGCATAAAGAGCGCCCATTTTTTGGCGAACTAGTTGAGTTTATTACCTCTAGTCCTGTGTTTGCGATGGTATGGCAAGGCGAAAATGTAATTGCTACTGCTAGACAAATGATGGGGGCAACAAACCCAAAAGAAGCAGCTCCTGGAACAATTCGTGGAGACTTAGGTTTAACAGTTGGTAAAAATATTATTCATGGTTCTGACTCACCTGAAAGCGCTGTACGGGAAATCGGTTTGTTTTTCAAAGAAGAGGAACTTGTGGATTACAATAAGCTTGTAAACGATTGGATCTATTAAAAACAAAAAACATCTGTCCATGGACAGATGTTTTTTTATTTTTTCCTTTTCTATTGTTTAAATTTTTGCTATTTTTATTTAAACGTGTATGATATATTGGTACATAATCCTTTAATGAGTTGAAGGGGGAAAGAGTAATGATGAGATATTTAACAGCAGGCGAATCCCACGGGCCACAGCTAACGACAATTATCGAAGGACTACCGGCGGGAATGCCACTTATTGGAGAAGATATAAACGAGGAGCTCGCCAGAAGGCAAAAAGGGCATGGTCGAGGCAGACGCATGCAAATCGAAAAAGATACTGTTCAAATTATGAGTGGTGTTCGCCATGGTTACACGCTTGGCTCTCCAGTGACTCTTGTGGTCAATAATGATGATTGGACCCATTGGACAAAAATTATGGGACAAGACCCGCTTGACCCGAGCGAATCAGAAGAAGTGAAAAGAAAAATCACCCGTGCAAGACCAGGGCATGCAGATTTAAATGGAGCATTGAAATACGGTCATCGGGACATGAGAAATGTGTTGGAGAGATCATCCGCACGTGAAACGACTGTAAGAGTGGCAGCGGGAGCAGTTGCAAAAAAATTACTGTCTTTATTAGGAATTGAGATAGCTTGTCATGTATTGGAAATTGGTGGTGTAAAGGCAACAAATACATCTTATGCTTCTTTAGCAGAATTAAAAGATAAAACGGAAGCCTCCCCAGTTCGTTGTTATGATGACGAAGCAGGGGTTAAAATGATGGCAGCCATCGATGAAGCAAAGAAAAATGGCGATTCCATTGGGGGAATTGTCGAAGTAATTGTCGAAGGAATGCCTGTCGGTGTGGGCAGTTATGTGCATTATGATCGCAAACTCGATGCAAAGCTTGCTGCGGCAATGATCAGTGTTAATGCTTTTAAAGGTGTTGAATTTGGAATTGGATTTGAAGCTGCAAGGAAGCCAGGAAGTGAGGTTCATGATGAAATCCTTTGGGATGCTGAAAACGGCTATACAAGGAGAACGAATCGACTTGGAGGACTTGAGGGAGGAATGTCGACAGGAATGCCGATTGTTGTACGTGGTGTAATGAAACCAATTCCAACCCTTTATAAACCACTGCAAAGTGTTGATATAGAAACGAAAGAGCCATATGCTGCAAGCATTGAAAGATCGGATAGTTGTGCTGTCCCAGCAGCTGCAGTTGTTGCGGAAAATATAATTGCTTGGGAATTAGCATCTGCAATTATAGACCAATTTTCTTCTGACCGTCTCGATTCTTTACAAGCAGCTATTGAGGAGCACCGCCGGTACGCGAGGGAATTTTAATATGGAGAAAATTACGATTCGAGCAGGCAATCAAACATATCCGGTCCTTGTTGGCTTTGATGTAAAAAACCATTTAAATGCTTTTATAAAGGAGCAGTTCCCACAGCTTACTTCTATTCTAATTATTACTGATGAAACAGTTGGGGACCTCTATTTGGATACGTTAATTGAAAAATTAGAATTTCCGAGCATTCGAACGAAAATCGTCCCGGCTGGGGAGAATGCAAAGACATTTGAGGTTTTTCATGATTGTCTTACGTATGCCTTAGAAGAAAAACTTGATCGTAAATCTTTAATCCTGTCGTTCGGTGGAGGAGCAGTTGGAGATTTAGCGGGATTTGTCGCAGCCACTTTCATGAGAGGCATCCCTTTCATTCAAATTCCGACAACTATACTCGCACATGACAGTGCAGTAGGCGGGAAAGTGGCAATTAATCACTCACTAGGGAAAAATATGATTGGCGCATTTTATCAGCCCTCTGCTGTCTTTTATGATTTAAATTTCCTCAAATCTCTTCCAGCATCGGAGAGAAGATCAGGTTTTGCAGAAGTAATTAAACACGCGTTAATCCATGACCGTAAATTTTATTTATGGTTATTAGAAAATATCGGTCATCTTGAGCAGCTCTCAGATTCAGATGTTGTTTTGTTTTTGACGGAAGGAATTAAAGTTAAGGGGTCAATCGTCGAACAAGACGTGAACGAATCAGGTGTACGTGCTCACCTTAACTTCGGTCATACACTCGGGCATGCGATTGAAGCAGAAGTGGGATATGGTTCAATCACTCATGGTGAGGCAGTGGCAATTGGTATGCTATTCGCTCTAAAGTTGAGCACTGAACTGTATTCTTTATCTCTTAATTTACAAGAGTTTGCCGGTTGGCTAGAACAGTTAGGCTACCGTACTGAACTGCCTGAAAACCTTTCTGTTGAACGATTAATTAACCGAATGAAACAAGATAAAAAGTCGGTTGGTCAAACTATTCGCTTTGTTCTTTTACCAGAGTTTGGTAAGCCAAAGGTCGATGAAATTAAAGATGATTATCTGTTCAAAAAACTCGAAGAATTTCAGAAGGGATAGGGGGGATTGTTTTGATTAGAGGGATTAGAGGAGCGATCACGATAGAACACAATACCGAAGAGGATATCCAGTCTGCGACCGAGAGAGTTGCGAAAGCGGTCATCGCAGAAAATAATATTAATCCGGACTCTGTAACTTCGGTCTTTATCTCTGTAACAGATGATGTGAATGCTGGATTTCCTGCAAAAGTGATTCGTCAATTCGAAGGTTGGAAATACGTACCAGTCATGTGCATGAAGGAAATATCTGTTCCGGGATCATTACCAAAATGTATTCGGGTGATGTTTCATGTTAATACAGAAGCTGCTCAAGATGAAATAAAACATATCTATCTCGATGGAGCTATCGTTCTTCGTCCAGACCTTCATAATTCTTAATAGAATTTTTTAGGATGATAGAAAACGGAAATTTTTAATTATGTGGTAATTTATTTGAAAATGCTTAAATAATGAGGTGGAATAAATGAAATGGAAGCAGCAATTGCTCTCTTTAAAGCCATATCAACCAGGCAGAACGATTGATGAAGTGAAAAAACAGTTTGAACTGGATGAAATTGTTAAACTTGCATCGAATGAAAATCCATTTGGGTGTTCGCCAAAAGCCACAGCAATCATTAAAGATTATTCGGGATTGTATGCACTTTATCCAGATGGATACGCTACAAAGCTTAGAGAAGCGGTTTCCGCACATTTGAACGTAGATCCAAAACAATTGATTTTTGGAGACGGTTCGGATGAATTGATTCAAATTATCTCACGAGCATTGCTCCATCCGGGTGTAAATACAGTGATGGCATCAGGAACTTTCTCTCAATACAAACATAATGCGATTATTGAGGGTTGTGAGATTAGAGAAATTCCTTTAGTTGACGGGGCCCATGATCTTGACAATATGATTAAAGCGATTGATGCTCATACGAGCGTTGTGTGGCTGTGTTCTCCGAATAATCCGACTGGAGTTTATATAAACAATCAGGAAATAACGACATTCCTTTCAAAAGTTCCTAAAGATGTGCTTGTCGTTCTAGATGAAGCTTATTATGAGTATGCGGAAGCAGAAGATTATTATGACGCTCTTACACTAGTAAACGAGTATGATAATTTAATTGTCCTTCGAACTTTCTCAAAAATATATGGTCTTGCAAGCTTAAGGGTAGGATATGGAATTGCTCATACGGACATAATCAAGGTACTTGACCCGGCAAGACCACCATTTAATGTCAATGCTCTTGGTCAAGCTGCTGTAATTGCAGCAATTGAAGATCAAGATTTCGTTGACTGGTGTAAACAAGCGAACATTGTCGGAAAACAACAATTTTATCAATTTTGTGAGGAGCATCAATTAAGTTATTACCCTTCTCAAGGGAATTTTATTCTAATTGACTTCGGGTGCGATGGAAATGAAGTCTTCCAATTTTTAATGGAAAGAGGTTTTATCGTTCGTTCCGGTGTTCCGTTAGGGTTTCCGACTTATGTTAGGGTCACTGTTGGTTCGAAAGAACAAAATGAAGGCGTCATTGGCAGGATGAAAGAATTTCTTGCGACTAAGGCAGCGCTGTCGTAAAAAAAGAAGGTGATACTTTGAAAGGCCGCGTTCTTATTATCGGTATGGGTTTAATTGGTGGTTCACTTGCTCTTTGTATTAAAGCTGAACATGAGGATGCAGTCATTGTTGGCTACGATGTGGATGAGGAGCAGGCAAGGTTAGGGAAAATGATGGGAGTCATTGACGAGATAGGCAGTAGTATAGAGTCTGAAGCAGAGAAATCGGATCTTATTATTCTTGCCACTCCTGTAAGTGTCACGGAGAATATAATTGCTCGTTTATCTACTCTATCACTGAAAAAAGATGTGATTGTAACTGATACGGGGAGTACGAAATTATCGATAACGACAAAGGCATCCTCCTTAATTGAAAAAGGGGTATGTTTTATCGGTGGTCACCCGATGGCTGGTTCGCATAAAAGCGGGATTACAGCTGCGAAAAGGATTTTATTTGAGAACGCTTTTTATTTATTTACACCAGTTGAAAGAACGAATCCCGAACATTTGAATATTCTTAAAACCTGGTTGGCTGGAACGAAAGCGAAATTTTTAACGGTTACTCCCGAAGAACATGATTACTTAACAGGGGTCATTAGTCATTTTCCACACTTAATTGCTGCTTCGCTTGTCCATCAAGCGGCAGCAGCTGAGGATCGCTCGGCACTTGTTGGTAGATTAGCAGCAGGAGGATTTAGGGATATAACAAGAATTGCTTCTAGTAGTCCAACAATGTGGCGAGATATATTGCTACATAACCGCAATGTACTTTTAGACTTGTTACACGATTGGCAAAATGAGATGGATAAAGTGACATCATTGCTAGAATCTGCTGATGTCTCCGGAATCTATGATTATTTTGACAAGGCAAAAAAGTTTCGAGATGATTTGCCTGTAAAGAAAAAAGGTGCGATTCCAGCATTTTACGATTTATTTATTGATGTTCCTGACTATCCAGGGAGTATTTCGGAAATTACAGGTTATCTAGCTAGGGAAGAGATTAATATTACAAATATTCGCATTTTGGAAACTAGAGTAGATGTGTATGGTGTTTTGGTCATTAGTTTTCAGAGCGAAGAAGACCGAATGCGTGCCGACGAATGCATTCAAAGGCTTACTAAGTTCGAAACATCCATTGGAATCGGATAATGCATGTGCAATGGCCATTATTTTAAATTAGGCATTTTACTTTCACTTATTAAACATAAAGGAGTTTACGATGGAAGCAAATAAATTGGAATATAACAGATTATCCCTATCCGGGACGATAAATGTTCCAGGCGATAAATCAATATCCCACCGTTCGGTCATGTTTGGTGCGTTGGCATCAGGAACAACGACTGTTGAGCATTTTCTTCTTGGTGAAGACTGTTTAAGTACGATTTCCTGCCTGCAAAAACTAGGTGTGAAAATTGTACAAGAAGGCAGCAAAGTAACCGTGGAAGGGAAAGGCTTTGAAGGCCTGCAGGAGCCAGAAGAAGTTCTTGATGTAGGGAACTCAGGTACAACGATTCGTTTATTAATGGGAATCCTTGCTGGGCGGCCATTTCATTCGGTTTTAGTGGGAGACCAGTCCATTGGGAAACGTCCAATGACACGTGTAACACGTCCTCTAATGGAAATGGGGGCGGAAATATCCGGGCGGAAAAATGCGGAATATACGCCACTATCTATTAATGGCGGATCGCTTGAACCAATTCATTATCAGCTTCCTGTGGCTAGTGCTCAAGTAAAGTCAGCGATTCTTCTCGCGGGATTGCAAGCAAATGGAGAAACTTCTGTAGTTGAACCCGAAAAAACAAGGGATCATACGGAACGTATGATTCGAATGTTTGGTGGAGATGTAAAGACTGAAGGGAATGTCATTACGGTAAAAGGCGGTCAGAAGTTAACTGCAACGCATGTTAATGTACCAGGAGATATATCGTCAGCGGCTTTCTTCCTTGTCGCAGGTGCAATTGTTCCTGAGAGTCGAATTGAATTGAAAAATGTTGGATTAAATCCAACACGAACAGGTATTCTTGATGTTTTAACACAAATGGGTGCTGATATGAGCATTTATGAATATGACACCTCCACAAATGAACCGGCAGGAGATATCATCGTTAAAACATCTTCTTTAAAAGGGATTGAGATTTCAGGTGAACTTATTCCACGACTTATTGATGAAATCCCAATTATCGCTCTTTTAGCAACACAGGCAGAAGGTAGCACTATTATTAGAAATGCTGCTGAATTGAAAGTGAAAGAAACGAATCGGATCGATACAGTCGTAAATGAACTAAAAAAGTTAGGGGCAATAATCGAAGCGACAGACGATGGAATGATTATTCATGGAAACGCTACTCAACTTCATGGAGGAGTGGTTTCGAGCCATGGTGACCATAGAATTGGCATGATGCTTGCTGTTGCAGCTTTAATTAGTAAGCAAGAAGTATGGTTAGAACAAAGTGAAGCAATTGCTGTTTCTTATCCAGAGTTCTTTAAGGATTTGTATTCCTTATTACAATCAAATTAAAAATAAAAAGCCGTTCCTATGCCCGTAGGAGCGGCTTTTTATTTTTTTTTCGCTTGTTTTTTAAAATAGTTATATTTCCACTTCTTTTCTCATAGCTTGTCTTAAGAGCCAGTAAGGGGGAGGGTAAATGGACTATATTATAGACAATGCTCATATTTTAAAAACTGGGTCAATAAAAAACATATCCCTGTTAATCGAGAATAACCATATTTCTTCTTTAAGGTCTTCATTTAATTGGTACAAGCATCTAAGGGTAAATGCAGCGAATTATATTATGACACCTACACATGTCCTTTTTGATGCAAATTTGCCCTTTTCAGGGACGTTTGTACAAAGAAAGGATTATTATTTAAAACAGTTCATACTTAAAGGTTGTACGACAATCCTAACTTGTACTTCCGTTCGCAAAGAAAAAGAATTAACTTTACAGTTGAAAAAAATCAAATCACAGATGCTTGATTGTCCAGTAGACTATGTTATTGGTATAAAAGTTCCAACCAAACTTCTGACTGCTAGTTTTTTACGGAAATGCAAGCGGGAAAGAATGCCAGCAATCTTTGTCGAGGTAAATCATGCTGCGGAGTTAGAAGAGGTAAAATGGGGGTGGGTTAAAGAAGCTTTATTTCCTTATAACAGCCCATTGATTCCGATTTTTTCTAATGATGATAAATTTACACATAGTTTATGGAAAGAGATAATGAAGACGCATAGAATTCCAAGCCTTGAGGATGAAATAATAGCAGATGTTCCATTGAATCGAAAAACGCTAGAGAAAATAGGCATTTTTCCAAAGAAATCAAATTTGCAGGATGGTGGGGAATTAAGTTACAATTTTTATTCAAAAGACAAAGAAACTGTTAAAATGAAAGAAAGTGAGTTGTTTATGAAACACGAGTCAAGTTTACTAATGACAATCCATAAAGGAAAAGTGATCCGTGCGGGCAAATATATGAATTATCGCCCTGGTTATGGAGAGTATGTGTTAATAAAGACTCCTTCTTTTTACCTATCCCCCACATAAAGAAGAAGAGATTGGAAGGGTGACCTATGAATACTGAAGCAATCACTAGTTT
Organism: Bacillus sp. B15-48; assembly: GCF_016879755.1. GTDB lineage: Bacteria > Bacillota > Bacilli > Bacillales > Cytobacillaceae > Mesobacillus_B. The sequence goes on along the minus strand of NZ_WOFU01000002.1, from coordinate 386,261 downwards.
TTTAGAGAATGGACAAATAAAAGAAGCAATGGTTTTATATGAAAAAGTATTGAATGAAGGCTATGATGACGAAAAGTTTAGGTTGGTCGAGGAATTTTTTCGGTTTGGGTTTCTTGAAGAGACGAAAGAATTATTAAAGTCGTTACTCCAAACTTATCCAGATGAAGGAGAGTTACTTGTCTATCTAGCAGAGACACAACTTGAGCTCGGAGACGAGGAAAAAGCGATGCTCACCCTTGATAAGGTTCGTCATGATGATCCCGTCTTTCCACAGGCTTTGTTATTAATGGCCGATTTATACCAGATGAATGGGTTGTTTGAAGTGAGTGAACAGAAACTTCTGCAAGCAAAAAAGTTGCTGCCAAATGAAGTCGTGATTGACTTTGCACTAGCAGAGTTGTATGCCCATCAAGCCAGGTTTTCTGAGGCGATCCCAGCTTATGAAATTGTTTTACAAGAAAGAAGCGAAATTGGCGGGGTATATGTAAATCAAAGACTTGCTGAAGTATATAGTGCATCAGGGTTATTTGAAAATGCAATGGATTTTTACGAAAAGGCTCTTAACGAACATTTGGAAATTAACACATTATTTGGCTTTGCATTTACAGCTCTCCAAGCAGGGAATAACAAAACAGCAATTGAGAAATTTGAAGAATTAAAAACACTTGATCCAGAATATCATTCATTGTATTTATATTTAGCCCGTGCCTATGAAAAAGAAGAGATGCTGGACAAAGCCTTTGAAACAATAAAAGTAGGTTTAACACAGGATGAATTTAATAAGGATCTTTTTTACTATGGAGGAAAGCTGGCTTTAAAGCTTAATAATGAGTCTGAGGCAGAACGACTACTTCGAGAGACATTAGCCCTAGACCCGAGCTTTACCGAGTGTGTGCTCGTCTTAAATAAATTACTTTTAAAACAGGAACGCTATGAAGACATATTGCAGCTGATTTCTGAAACGGATTTAAACGAAGAGGAAGAGCCTCAACTTTTATGGGATACTGCAGTTGCGAATCAGCATTTGGAACAATATTCAGAGGCATTAAACAAATATGAGCATGCATATACTTTCTTTAAAGAAAACGAAGAATTTCTTAGTGATTACGGTTATTTTCTAATTGAAGAAGGAAAAATAGCCGTTGCTGCCGAAATTTTTAGTAAGTTAGTCAAAATGGATCCAGTGAATGATGAGTATCAAGAACTTCTTGAACGATTGACTGATGATTATTGATGGCCACAAAGAATTGACCATTTTAGAGGAGGGATTCACGAATGACAACTCCTGTTTCTGTCAATGAGAAGAAGGATTTTATCCGTTGGTTTTTGAATCATTATCAATTAAAGAGGCGGGAATGCGTGTGGATTCTCAATTATTTAATGAGTCATGACAAACTAATGGAAAAAGTCCATTTTGTTGACAAAGCTCAGTTTTGTCCGCGAGGCTTAGTGATGTCTACTCATTGTGTTGATGATGTACCATTCCGCTTTTATAAAGAGAATATTATGACAACGGATGCTGAAAAATCATTTCATGATATTCGTTTGAATCGTGATGAAGAGATTTTTATTCAGTTAAACTTCTACGCTTCGAACAAAGCTCCTCAATTTGCCGCAGTGCTTGAAGAAAACCCATATATGCCAAAGCGGCTTCAAATTACTGACAAAGATCGGATGATTGCTGAAAAGTTTCTAGATGAAAGTTTATTTCGATTTCAAAGAGAAAAGCTGGTTGAATTAATTGACCAGGCACTTGACCGGCAGGACAGAGAGGCTTTTGAAGCCTTATCGGAAAAACTAAAAATGCTTCAACCTAGTGAATGACAGGCTTGCTAAGTATAAGCAAGCTTTTTTTGTTATTAATCGGAATACGGTTTATTTCCAAAATAGTAAGTAATCAAAATATTTATTGGGCATTTATGTCAAAGTAGTGATAAGATGGAATGGAATAAAGAAAATGGAGTTGAAAAAGGATGAAATGGGTCGCATCTGATATTGAAAAGTATGTCAAATCAATAGAATATGTGGATACAGCCGTTATTCCTTTATTGCCTATTTCGTTTGGCGATGATATAAAGGAATCTGCTGCAATGACAGAATTCACGACACTACTGACAAATTTACTTGAAAGACAGCTTCAGGGGAGGATTCTCCTCATACCTGGATTTTCTTATTTACGAGAGGAAAAAAATGAAGCTTTAGACCAACTAAATCGGTGGGAATCTCAATTATTGGACAATCAGTTTAATCATGTTTTTCACGTGACATCTGATATGGATTGGAAGCAGGATGAGGAGCACTTAAGGGGAACGCTGTTGTGGTTGCCTTCAATCCCGCTTCAACATATGGATGAAAGGTCGAAAACATCAGTGATGGAAGATCAAGTAAGGCAGCTAATGAACCTTTTTATTCAAAAATGGCGTGAAGAAGAATAGGTGTTATTTTTATCACTGATATACATGTTTTTACCATAGTATTATATTGATTTTATAAAGAGATTGATATATCATGGTTATGTCCTAGTCTAAATTATGTGTACAAATAGTGTCTAATGTTTTAAAAATGGGGAATAGAGGGGGGAAAAGCGTGAGTGAGAATCGCGTTTCAAGACGGCAATTCTTAAACTATACACTGTTAGGTGTAGGCGGTTTCATGGCTGCGGGGATCGTTATGCCAATGGCTCGTTTTGCGATTGATCCAGTTTTAAAGGCTGATGCTAGCGGCGACTTTATCGCAACAAAGCTTAAAGTAGCTGATATCACGACTGAGCCGCAGCGGGTTGACTTCAAATTCGACCAGGTTGATGCTTGGCATGAATCTGAGGAAACTGGAACAGCATGGGTGTACAAGGATGATAATGGGGTAATTGTAGCTCTTTCACCTGTGTGTAAACACTTAGGCTGTACAGTGGACTGGAATACGGATGAAAAGAATCCAAATATGTTCTTCTGTCCATGCCATTATGGTCTTTACGAGAAAGATGGGATGAATGTCCCGAATACGCCACCGATTGCACCTCTAGATGTGTATCCGACTGAGGAAAAAGATGGAATCCTTTATGTAGGTAAAGCAAGACCACGAGAGGGGGCGTAATAATTGTTAAACAAAATTTACGATTGGGTAGATGAGCGTTTGGATGTTACGCCACTATGGCGTGATATTGCTGATCATGAAGTGCCAGAGCATGTGAATCCGGCTCATCACTTTTCTGCATTTGTGTATTGTTTTGGTGGATTAACTTTCTTTATTACTGTAATTCAGATTTTATCTGGAATGTTTTTGACAATGTATTATGTTCCAGATATAAAAAATGCTTGGGAATCAGTTTATTACTTGCAAAATGAGGTTGCCTTTGGACAAATTGTCCGTGGAATGCATCACTGGGGAGCAAGCTTAGTTATCGTCATGATGTTCTTACATACATTGCGGGTATTCTTCCAGGGCGCTTATAAAAAGCCTCGTGAATTGAATTGGGTTGTTGGGGTCTTGATTTTCTTCGTTATGCTTGGGCTAGGTCTTACGGGGTATTTATTACCATGGGATATGAAAGCGTTATTCGCAACGAAAGTTACCTTGCAGATTGTAGAGGCAGTACCGTTGTTAGGACCATATTTAAAAATCCTATTAGCCGGTAGCGCAGATATTGTCGGAGCACAGACATTAACACGTTTCTTTGCGATTCATGTATTTTTCTTGCCTGCTGCCTTATTTGGTCTACTAGCAGCGCATTTCATTATGATTCGTAAACAAGGGATTTCAGGTCCATTGTAAGAAATTGTCTGATAAGAAAGAAAACGTTGTGCGGAAAATGATCTGTTCAACTTCACGGAAAAAGGAGGGGATTGCTCGATGCATCGTGGTAAAGGGATGAAATTTGTAGGTGACTCTCGGATTTCGGCCGAAAGGAAGCCTTTTATTCCTAAAGATTATTCAGAATATCCAGGGAAAACAGAAGCTTTTTGGCCAAACTTTCTCTTGAAAGAATGGCTTGTAGGTGCCGTCTTCTTAGTAGGATTTTTAGTTTTAACTGCGTCACATCAACCGCCGCTTGAGAGGATTGCGGATCCAACAGATACTGCGTATATTCCGCTACCAGACTGGTATTTCCTATTTTTATACCAATTGTTAAAATACTCATTTGCAGCAGGGCCATATACTGTAGTCGGTGCTTTAGTTATACCTGGTTTAGCGTTCGGAGCGTTATTGTTGGCACCATTTATTGATCGTGGCCCTGAACGTCGCCCGTCTAAACGCCCGCTTGCGACAGGTTTTATGCTTCTTTCAGTGGCTGCTATTTTCTACCTTACTTGGGAATCTGCGGCACAAACGGATTGGGAAGCGAAAGAGAAGATGGGCGCTATTTCGGATGTGGAGATCGACAAAGCGAATGAAGGGTATCAGATTGCTGAAGCGAATACCTGTTTAAGCTGTCATGGAGGAGAGCTTGGGGGCGCAAGTGGACCAGGCTTAATTGGAACAGGATTAACTGCTGAAGAAGTCGCTGACATCGCAATTAATGGAGTTGGCTCCATGCCTGGCGGTATTTTTAATGGTACTGAAGAAGAACTTCAGATTATGGCTGAATTTATCGCAGGATTAGAATAATGATTTATGAAGTTGGCGGAATAATCCGCCAACTTTTTTTGAAGAGAATTGAATATGTGGAAGGAGTGTTAAAAATGCTAATCCGGCTCTATGCGATTTTGGCCAATCGTACGTTTTTATGGCTTTTATTATTGATTAATATATTTGGTACAATCTACGGGTATTATTGGTATTTACCGCAACTAATCGATACGCCCCCCGTGTTTTTGCCATTTGTACCTGATAGTCCAACCGCTTGTTTGTTTTTTGTTTTTGTCCTAGTAGGATTTTTACGAGGAAAAAACTGGCCTTTGATGGAAGCATTAGCAATCGTTACGCTTGTTAAATATGGGATATGGGCAGTCATAATGAATTTACTCATATTAATTGTAACTGGAGAGCTACATTGGACTGGTTATATGCTTATGGGTTCTCATTTTGCAATGGCTGTGCAAGGTGTACTATATGCTCCATTCTATCGTTTTAAGCTATGGCATTTGGCTATAGCCGCAATCGTCGCCTTACATAATGAAATGATTGACTATGTGTTTAACATGATGCCAAATTACAATCAACTCAATTTATACATAAATGAAATTGGATATTTTACTTTCTGGTTAAGTATTGTTTCTATTGCTATCGCTTATTATTGTGTTTTGCGTAAAGATCGATTGCTACTAAAGATATCAAAGTAAGGAAATAGGAATCGAATAACAAAAATGCATTTATTTGGCAATTTTGATTTGGGGAAACTACGATAAAATAGGTCTATCCTTGTCCACTCTTTCATACATTTTAGTATTCAGAGGGGGGACAGGAATGAATGCAAGGAATGTTGTTGTTGTAGTACTAGTTATGCTGTTCTTGTTGCCAATAGAAGTTTCTGCAAATGAGACTCAAAGGATAAAAAAGCTAGATACCATATCTGATGAAGCATTACAAATGGTTAAAACTTATCGTTATGATGATGCTAATAAGCTACTGAAGTTTTTTCAGGAAGAGTTTTTAACCGTAACTTCAAATGGGCATATATTTTCGATGGACGAGTTAAGGGTAATTACTGTCGCCTATAATGATGCTGCTGACGCTTTAGGCGCAACGGAAATAGAGCATCAAGAACGTGTAAACAAAGTAACTAAATTTCGCCTCGTATTGGATGCCGTTTTATCTACATATCAGCCTTTATGGACAGAATTGGAAGCGCCGATTATGACAGTCTTTAGTGAAATGAAAACAGCTGTTGAAAATGGAGATAATGAAGACTTTTATGAAAATCTAGATTCCTTTCTTTCTTTATATAATGTCATTTATCCAAGCCTGAAAATTGATATAACTCCAACAAAAATTCAACAAATAAATGCTCGAGTGAATTATATTGACCAATTTCGGCCGGAAATTTTAACAGAAACAGCGAGCTTAGAGGAACTAATGGTTCTTGAGGAAGAACTTAAGAGTCTATTTAGCAATAGGATGAAAGAAGATGAAACAGACCCTTCTCTTTGGTGGGTAATTATTTGTACCGGAAGCATCATTATTGCCACGTTATCCTATGTCGGCTGGAGGAAATTTAAAGCTGAAAGAGAGAGGCGGTTAAACCGACTGAAGGAACGTAAGAATTGACACCCTTTGTCAACTTTCATTAAAATAAAGATAACAACTAGAAATGTAGGAGGGCTTTAAAAATTGATATTAGTTTATTTTGCGATTGTTCTGTTGGTTCCGATTTGGGCTCAGCTTCGTGTGAAAAGTACGTTTAAAAGATACTCTCAGGTTGCGTCATCCTCACAGATGCGTGGAGCCGAGGTGGCAAGAAAAATTCTCGATGATAATGGGCTTTACCATGTGGGGATTGAAGAAACTAGTGGAGTGTTAAGTGACCATTATGATCCGCGTTCGAAAACAGTTCGTCTATCTTCTGATAATTATCATGGTCATTCTGTTGCTGCCGCTGCAATTGCAGCCCATGAAGTCGGGCATGCAATTCAGGATCAGGAGGACTACTCCTTCTTGCGATTCCGCCATGCGCTCGTGCCTGTTGCCAATCTCGGTTCTAATTTCTCATGGATTTTCATTTTAATCGGGATTTTCGCTCAACTAAGCAATATGCTGCTATTAGGGATTATCTTTATGGCGGCAGGGGTACTATTCCAATTAATCACATTGCCTGTCGAATTTAATGCATCGAATCGTGCGATGGAACAAGTGGTCAGTGCTGGCATTATTCGCAATGATGAAGAACGTGAAACAAAGAAAGTTCTTAATGCTGCAGCACTTACGTATGTTGCTGCTGCCGCTGTAGCTGTACTTGAACTACTTCGATTAGTTATGATTTATACAGGAATGACTAGAGAGGAATAATTACAAAAGAAATAGCCGCGAGAAGATAGCGGCTATTTCTTTATCTTTCAATCGGTATTTTATTTTCATCCAAGGTAAATCCTTCTCCTAAAACATCGTGGACAATGGTAACAGATACAAACGCATGTGGGTCAATAGAATTGATGACCGTTTTTAAACGAACGATTTCATTTTTGGCGACGACGCAATAAAGAACATTTCGTTCTTTTTTTGTATATGACCCCATTGCTTTTAAGATTGTTGCCCCTCGATCCATTTCTTTCAATATTTTATTTGCAATCTCTTCGTTTTTATCAGAAATAATCATTGCACCTCTCGCTGTGTATGCCCCTTCTTGCATAAAGTCAATAACCTTAGCTCCAATAAAGACAACTACTAATGTGTACATTGCTTCCCGATAATTTAAGTATGTGACAACCGATAAAGTAATCACGAAAAAGTCAAATAGAAACATTGTCCTCCCCATTGTCCAACCGAAAAACTTTTGGGCAAGTCTAGCAATGATGTCAACGCCACCGGTCGTCCCGCCAAAACGAAAAATAATTCCAAGCCCGATTCCAATAAAAACACCAGCGAATAGAGCAGCGAGGAATAGGTCTTCATATAACGGCATTTCGATTTGAAATCGTTGGAAAATAGCTAAAAAAAGTGAGACACCTAATGTCCCGATAACTGTATATAAAAACATGTTGCGACCGAGCAATTTCCAGCCTATAAAAAATAATGGAATATTAAGCAATAAATTTGTTATAGCGGGATCCATATTAAATACAAAATAAAGTAAAAGGGTAATTCCTGTAAAACCGCCTTCAGCTAAATTATTTTGCATATTAAAGTGAACGATTCCGAAAGAATAAATGGCAGAGCCAAGTAAGATAAAGATAGTGTTTTTAAATTTTAGTCCAAATAGCAACCGATTCCCTCCTGCACATCTAAGATGATTGCGTAAAGCGATATTAATTATATAAAATATTACATAGAAGGGCAATCTTGAACAATCTCACCTAATTTTACAAAAATATTTGTCAAAACTTCGTCGGTAAGCTAACATCAAAAGAGATGATACATAATTTATTCCAACTTAAAGAGGTGACAGCGAATGAGTGGCGATAAAACAATGAAGGATCTGCAAAAAGAAGTAGATGAATACATAGGTCAATATAAAGAAGGGTACTTCAGTCCATTAGCATTAACTGCCAGAATGACCGAAGAACTTGGGGAACTAGCAAGGGAAGTCAATCACCAATATGGAGAAAAACCAAAGAAGGCAACAGAAAAAGAGAAGGCAATTGAAGAAGAGCTTGGTGATATGTTATTTGTCTTAATTTGCTTTGCTAACTCTTTAAATATAGATTTACAGGAAGCACATGATCTTGTAATGGAAAAATTTACTACTCGAGATAAAGACCGTTGGACAAGGTTAAAGTAAAGGAGAAGGAAGAATGAAAAAAGTAAAAATAGTCGTAGCTGGTCCACGTGGCAGAATGGGGACGGAAGCGGTTAAACTTGTAAAAGAAACAGAGAATTATGAACTTGTAGGGGTAATCGATCGGAAATATGAGGGAAAAGACCTAGCTGAAATCGATGGATTTGCAGGGATTAATGGAAAAATTTATACAGATATACAGCAATGTTTTAAGGAAACGCAACCGGATGTTTTAATTGATTTGACAACACCAGAAGTTGGGATGGAACATTCATTAACCGCTCTTGAATACGGGGTACGTCCTGTTGTTGGTACCACAGGGTTTACTAGCGGCGATTTAAAAAAACTAGAAGCGTTATGTGAGCAAAATGGACTAGGTTGCATTATTGCTCCGAATTTTGCCATTGGAGCGGTCCTCATGATGAAATTTTCGCAAATGGCTGCAAAGTATTTTGGAGACGTTGAAATTATTGAACTTCATCATGATCGAAAACTTGATGCTCCGTCAGGAACTGCTGTTAAAACCGCTGAAATGATTTCAACCGTTCGTGAGGCAAAAAAACAAGGACATCCTGATGAAAAGGAGACGTTACCTGGAGCAAGAGGGGCGGAAATGGAAGGAATGCATATCCATTCTGTTCGTTTACCAGGATTGATCGCCCATCAACAGGTGATGTTTGGTTCAGATGGACAGACTTTATCTATCAGGCATGATTCCTATAACCGTGAATCTTTTATGTCAGGAGTAAAGTTAGCTGTCGATTATGTTGTTGAAAAAAACAATTTTGTTTATGGATTAGAAAATATTATAGAATAGGGGCACAACAAATATGAATATTGCACTCATAGCTCATGATAAGAAAAAAGATGATCTAGTCCGGTTTACGGTCGCATATAAACATTCCTTCGAGAGGCATTCTCTGTTTGCTACTGGGACAACCGGTCTTAGGATAGCTGAGGCGACCGGCCTATCGATTCATCGATATCAATCTGGTCCACTTGGGGGCGACCAAGAAATTGGAGCAATGATTGCGCAAAATTCACTGGACGCGATTTTCTTTTTTCGCGATCCGCTAACTGCGCAACCACATGAACCAGATGTGACGGCTCTTCTTAGACTTTGTGATGTTTATGCAATTCCTTTGGCGACAAATATGGGGACAGCTGAAGTCTTAATTAAGGGGATTGATCGAGGAGATCTAGACTGGAGAATGATTGTAAAAGAGAGCAGTGACAAAAAGAATGAAAAACGTTAAGCTTGATATTCTCGCGTTTGGGGCCCATGCTGATGATGTAGAAATCGGTATGGGCGGGACAATTGCAAAGTATACTTCATTAGGTAAGCGAGTTGGAATTTGTGATCTTACTAGGGCGGAACTCTCGTCAAATGGTACGGTTGAACAGCGGCTATTTGAAGCGCAAAAGGCCGCTAAAATCCTAGATGTGACGACAAGAGAGACGTTGAATTTGCCAGATAGAGGCTTGTTTGTAAAAGAAGAATACATAAAAAAAATTACAAGTGTGATTCGTCGCTACCAGCCAAAAGTTGTATTTGCTCCATACTTTAAAGACCGCCACCCAGACCATGGAAACTGTGCACGTCTGGTCGAAGAGGCGGTTTTTTCGGCAGGGATAAAAAAATACGAAACTGGCGATGAATATGAACCTTATCGTGTGAATAATTTCCATTTTTATATGATAAATGGATTTCATAAACCTGAATTCGTCATAGATGTTAGTGAGTTTATGGAAAAGAAAATTAAGGCACTGCAAGCTTATAAAAGTCAATTCGTAAAAACTGCAACCGGATTCGATACACCGCTGGTAAATGGTTATATTGATGATGTAGAAGCGAGAGAAAAATTATTTGGTAAGGATGCTGGAGTGTTATATGCAGAAGGGTTCATGACGAAAAGTAGATTAATTATTCACGATTTGTTAGGAGAAAAAAACGGATGAGAAAGTTAAAAATAGGGATAACATGTTATCCGACAGTCGGTGGCTCGGGCGTTATTGCTACTGAGCTCGGAAAGCATCTGGCAGAAAATGGGCATGAAATCCATTTTATCACATCAAGCCTGCCATTTCGTTTGAACCGGATGTTTGACAATATTTATTTTCATCAGGTTGAAGTGAATCAATATTCAGTTTTCCAATATGCTCCATATGATATTGCGCTAGCTAGTAAAATGGCTGAGGTGGCGGTTGCCGAGAATTTAGATATTCTTCATGTTCATTATGCGATTCCTCATGCAGTTTGCGCAATCTTAGCAAAAGAGATGAGTGGACGGAATTTGAAAATTGTGACGACATTACATGGTACGGATATTACTGTACTAGGTTACGATTCTTCCCTTAGCGAAGCAATCCGTTTTGGAATTGAAAAGTCAGATGCAGTCACAGCTGTTTCCAATTCATTAGTATCGCAAACATATGAACTAATAAAGCCTAAAAAGGAAATTCACTGTGTATATAATTTCATTGATTCACGTGAATTTAAAAAAGGATTCAGTAATTTACGACAATATTACCGCATTGGTCAAGAGGAAAAAATAATCATCCATGTATCAAATTTACGTGCAGTAAAACGAGTACCAGATGTGGTTCGAGCATTTGCAAAAATCTCAGATAAAATCTCCTCTAAATTACTGCTTATTGGTGATGGACCGGAAATGAAGGTTGTCTTAAACTTAATTGATGAATTAAAGATACGGGATAAAGTACTCCTGTTGGGAAAACAGGAAAACTTAGAAGAGTTATATACAATTAGTGATTTAATGTTACTTTTATCTGAAAAGGAGAGCTTTGGACTTTCCGCACTAGAAGCAATGGCATGTGGTGTCCCATGTATTGGTACGAACATTGGTGGAATCCCAGAAGTAATTACTCATGGTGAAAATGGTTTTGTATGCAACGTAGGTGACGTTGATGATGTAGCGGATAAAGCTTATACACTGCTAACAGATAGTAAGCTGCACAAACGGTTTTCTAAAAATTCCCTTCAAACCGCACAGGGGAAATTTAGTTCTAAAAAAATTGTCGCTCAGTATGAGGAAATTTATGAGCGAGTTTTGGGACAGGAGTGTTATTAATGCTACCTGCCTTTAAAAATGCCGTTCCAATCATTAAAGAAATTGAGAAACGAGGATTTGAGGCTTATTTTGTCGGTGGGGCAGTTCGTGACGCAATTCTTGGTAGGGAAATAGCTGATGTTGATATTGCTACATCAGCATTCCCGGAAGAGTTAAAGCGAATATTTCCTAACACAGCTGATGTTGGAATTGAACATGGGACAATCATCGTCATTTATGACCGGGTACCATATGAAATTACGACATTTAGAAGTGAGACGGGGTATAGCGATTATCGGAGACCCGATCATGTTGAATTTATTCGCTCACTAGAAGAGGATTTAAAACGGCGTGATTTTACGATGAATGCAATCGCGATGGATCACTCAGGAAAGTTAATTGACCCTTATGAAGGGAGAAAGGCAATCTTAAATAAGCAAATCATTACTGTTGGGAATTCAGTAGAGAGATTCAGTGAAGATGCTTTGAGAATGATGCGAGCAATTCGCTTTGTCAGCCAATTAGGATTTACAATTGAAGAAAACACTCTCTTAGGGTTGAAACAAACGGCTTCTTTACTCGAAAAAATAGCTATTGAACGAAAGCTTGCTGAATTTGAGCAAACGCTAAATGGTCCGTGTCGAAGTGAAGCAATAAATATCCTGGTAGAAACAGGGCTCTATCAATACTTGCCGTGTCTTCGACAATATGAATCAAGTTTACTTAAACTGGCGAGCTACTCGGAGTCGCACCTCTCATTAGAAGAAATGTGGACTTTTCTCCTTTATCATATTGGATTCTCAGAAGAGGATGCAAATGTATTTTTAAGAGGTTGGAAACTACCAGTAAAAAAATTAAAGACCTGTGTTGACCTTTTACACTGGCTTCGCTTTAGAATGGAAAATAGTTGGAGCGCTCTTGCGGCCTATCGAGCAGGTAAAGAAACAATGTTTGCAGTCGAGAGACTTTTCAGGGTTCTCTCCAAAAATGAATCAATAACGGAAAAAGAGATACTCCAGTTACACGAACAATTGCCGATTAAAAATCGTTCGGAACTAAATTTGACTGGGAATGATTTGCTTGCTTGGTTTAGCGGGAAACCAGGCCCATGGATAAAAGAATATCTTGAGCATGTGGAGCAAAAAGTGATAAGTGGAGAGGTACAGAATGTGAAGGCCGAAATAAGGGAGTGGCTTATGAGATGCAATCTGAAATAAGAAAAAACTTAATCAAGGCGTTTACAAATGCTGAAAAAAACTACATCTCAGGGCAAAACCTTGCAGATGCAGTTGGCTGTTCTAGAACGGCGATATGGAAACATATTGAGGAGTTAAGGAAGGAAGGCTTCGTGATTGAATCGGTGAAGAAAAAGGGTTATAAAATTGTTGAAGTACCTGAGAAGGTTACAGCTGATGAAATTGGATTAGGTTTGAATACAGAGTTTATTGGAAGGCATATTCACCATGAAGATATTGTAGATTCAACGCAAAAAGTAGCTCACCGGCTTGCATCAGATGGAGTAATTGAGGGCACCGTTGTTGTGGCTGAGGAACAAACCTTAGGAAGAGGAAGATTGGATCGGAAATGGTACTCCCCAAAATATACTGGTGTATGGATGAGCATTATATTGAGGCCGAGACTCCCGCTTCAAAAAGCTCCACAGCTGACATTGGTGACTGCTGTTGCTGTTGTAGAAGCGATTGAAGAAGTCACTGGGATTTCGCCACAAATTAAGTGGCCTAATGATATTTTAATTAATGGGAAAAAAGTCACTGGGATTTTAACAGAGCTGCAAGCAGATTCAGATCGTATAAATGCCGTGATTATTGGAATAGGCATGAATGTAAACCAACAACAAGCTGATTTTCCAGAAGAAATAAATCATATTGCAACCTCACTGGCAATCGAATCTGGACAGACAATCTCGAGAGCAGCGTTAATACAAGCTGTTTTTGCTAGGTTAGAAAAGCTTTACTTAACTTATACGAAAAATGGTTTTTATCCAATAAAGTTATTATGGGAAAGTTATGCCTTGAGTATAGGGAAGAAGATTATTGCAAGGACTATTACGGGAGATATTACCGGAAAAGCGGTTGGCATTACGGATGAAGGTGTTCTAAAAATTGAGCAAGCCGATGGGCAAATTAGTCATGTATACTCAGCGGATATTTTTATTAAAGAATAGTATATAGAATATGTAGATTAAAACCACTTCATTTGTTATAATTTGCTTACGGGCAGTATCGTAAGAACTGCACCTTCTGTTATTAACTTTCAAAAAATGAGTCTGCCTAGATCCGTATATGGACCGGGACAGAGGGATGAAACAATTGATTAGAGTATAATCGGGTCCTTCTGTTTAAATGAAGGACCCGTTTTATGTTTACTAACAAGAGCACTTGTTTTATCACCTCTCCTGTAAAAAAGGAGGAAATGAGAATGAAACAAACAACGGGTTTTATTAAAATGAAAGAAGATGGCCGAAAGATCGTGATGGTGACTGCTTATGATTTTCCAGCCGCCAAGCAAGCAGAGGAAGTAGAGGCTGACATGATTCTTGTTGGTGATTCTCTCGGTATGGTAGTTCTTGGGTATGAGTCTACGATTCCAGTAACAATGGATGATATGGTTCATCATGCCAAAGCAGTAAAAAGAGGAGCGAAAAATACATTTATTGTCGTCGATATGCCATTCATGAGCTATCATCTTTCAATAAGAGATACGTTAATAAATGGTACGAGAATCATTCAAGAAACGGGGGCACATGCTGTTAAATTAGAAGGCGGAGCGGAGATTGCTGACCATATTAAAGCACTTGTTCAAGGTGGAATCCCAGTTGTCGGACATTTAGGTCTAACCCCACAATCAGCAGCTGTTTTAGGCGGATATAAAGTTCAAGGGAAGGATGCGAAAGCAGCAAATAAATTAATCGAAGATGCTAAAAAGTGTCAAGAAGCAGGTGCGTTTGCCTTAGTATTAGAATGCGTTCCAAGGCAGTTAGCAGCACAAATTTCGAGTATACTGAATATTCCGACCATCGGAATCGGTGCTGGTGTAGATACAGATGGCCAAGTTTTGGTCTATCATGATATTCTTACTTATGGTGTCGAGAGGGTACCAAAGTTTGTAAAACAATATGCAAACTTAAATGGTCAGATGGTCGAAGCACTCCGTTCGTATGCAAATGAAGTTCGAAATGAGCAATTTCCTGAAGAAAAGCATAGTTTCACGATGAAAGAAGAAGAATTATTAGCGCTTTACGGAGGGAAGTCATGATTCAAGAAGTTGCTACCAATAAAATAAAGATGATAACAACGATTAAGGAAATGCAAAATAAGATTTCTTATTTGAAATCGACCGGAAAAACAATTGGATATGTACCAACAATGGGCTATCTTCATGAAGGACACAAAGCATTGATGGAAAAAGCAAAAGAAGAAAATGAAATATTAGTTATTAGTATTTTTGTCAACCCACTCCAGTTTGGCCCTGGAGAAGATTTTAATGCTTATCCTAGGGATATAAATCATGATCAAATGATTGCAGAGGAAATGGGCGTAAATTATATTTTTTATCCATCAGTTGAAGAAATGTATCCAGTGACTCCTTCTCTCTCTGTAAGGGTAGAAAAAAGGACGGATGTTTTATGTGGAAAGTCACGACCAGGTCATTTTGACGGGGTTGCGACGGTCTTAACAAAACTTTTTCATATAATTATGCCTGATCGTGTTTACTTTGGCATGAAAGATGCTCAACAGGTAGCAGTTGTCGATGGCTTGATTAATGATTTTAATTTTCCTATAAAGCTTGTACCTGTCCCAACTGTTAGGGAAGTGGATGGACTTGCAAAAAGTTCGCGGAATATTCATTTACAGTCAGGGGAAAGGGTTGAGGCAAAGGAGCTTTATCAAAGTCTCATGTTAGCAGAAAGGTTGACTTTAGAGGGAGAAAGATCTCCAGATGAAATCATTCAAAGCATGAAGGACTCCCTTAATGCACGTTGTCGAGCAGAAATAGATTACGTTGAAATTTATTCCTATCCAGAATTAGAGAGGCTCACAACGTTAAAAGGGAAAGTTCTTATTGCACTAGCAGTGAAGTTTTCAAAAGTTCGTTTAATAGATAATCTTATTCTTGATTTGGACAATTGGGGGAATTAACAAATGTTTCGGACGATGATGAATGCTAAAATCCATCGCGCTCGTGTGACTGAAGCGAATTTAAATTATGTTGGCAGTATTACAATTGATACAGATATTCTTGATGCAGTTGGGTTGATTGCTAATGAAAAAGTGCAAATTGTTAATAATAATAATGGTGCCCGGTTTGAAACATACGTTATTCCCGGAGAACGGGGGAGCGGAGTAATCTGCCTTAACGGTGCTGCAGCACGCCTAGTTCAAGAAGGAGATACCGTTATTATTATTTCTTACGTCCTTGTATCTGAGGAGAGAGTAATTGACCATAAACCGAAAGTAGCGATTATGGATGAAGAAAATCGCATTGTTGAAATGCTTTACGCTGAGCCTGAAAAAACCGTTCTATGAGCTTCCGTTTTTACGGAAGCTTTTCCTATTTTTGTTTAGTGCTTTTCACTTAAGTTCAATACTTTTTTATTTTCCCTTTTTATGATACCGTTGTAGGATGAATACCTGAGGTGTTAGATATGGGAGATAAATTTATTGTTATTGATTTAGAAACGACTGGGAACTCACCTAAAAAGGGAGATCGGATTATTCAAATAGGGGCAGTTATCATTGAAGATGGGAAAATTTGCGGGAATTATACTTCACTTGTGAATCCTGAAAGGCCGATACCGGTTTTTATTGAGGAACTTACGGGTATTAAGGATGATATGGTTAAAGATGCGCCCGTCTTTAAAGAGATTGCTTCTGACATTATTCAGTTACTTGATGATTCTTTTTTCGTTGCGCATAATGTACTGTTTGACCTCGGTTTTCTTCAGGAAGAGCTCCAAAATGCAGGGTATGAAGGGTTTTATGGTTCTGTCCTAGACACGGTGGAACTTTCTAGAATTCTATTTCCAACTGCCGATGGTTATAAACTTTCTGATTTAGCGGCAAAAGAGGGAATCAATCATGACCGTCCTCATCAGGCAGATAGCGATGCCTATGTGACAGCTGAATTGTTGCTTATCATGCTTGAAAAAATCCATTCATTTCCATTGGTTACATTAAAAAATTTAACGAAGCTTTCAGCTAGTTTAAAAAGTGATATTTATTTACTCTTTGATGAAATCGTAAATATAAAAGCACAATCTTTTGAAAAGCAATCAGAAAGTCTAGATATCCACCGCGGCATTGCTCTAAAGAAAAACGGGCAGACTGAACTTGAATGGAATTTACATAACGAACCACTGGGTTATCCATTTCAAATGGAAGAAAAAGAACAGCTCTTAAAGAGAGGGTATTCTACCGTGGAGCGAAGATTAGGGCAAATGGAGATGATGGACGATGTTTATCATGCATTTGTCAATCAACAACATTGTTTGATCGAAGCCGGCACTGGAATCGGAAAAACTTTAGGATATTTAGTCCCGGCTGTATTCTATTCTAAGCTGAATCACAAAAGAGTGGTCATTTCGACATTTACAACACAGCTTCAGCAACAGCTTTTATTTAATGACCTCCCTAAATTATCGGCTATGATAGATTTTCCGATTAAAGCTTCCGTGCTAAAAGGGAAAAGTCATTATATAAATTTAGCAAGATTTGAAAAATCTTTACTTACAGAAGAAGATAATTATGATACGACATTGACCAAAATGCAAATCCTTGTATGGTTATTGGAAACGACTACAGGTGATGTTGATGAGCTTAATTTATCTAGTGGGGGTCAAGTGTATTGGGATAAGATTAAAAATGTTCCAGTCCGCTTTTCACAGATGAAGGAATGGGATTTTTATGACTTTTATATTAGAGCCTGTCAAGCTTCTAAAAATGCTGATTTAATTATTACAAACCACTCCATGCTATTAACCGATCATGTTGCAGAAAATCCATTTATTCCTGAATACGAGTATGTCGTGTTAGATGAGGCACATCATTTTGAAAGAACCGCAGGAAAAAGTTTTGGAAAAAAATTTAATTATGTTTCAATTCGAGTCCTTCTCAATCAGTTGGCTCAAATCGTACAAGGACAATTCTTTCAAAAAATAGAAAAGCTTGTGAGCAATACGAATAAAAACGTCTTACTTAAGTGTTCAATTAATCAGCTAAACCAATTAATTCATGACTTACAATTTGAGATGGATCAATTGTTTATGTCTCTAATTTCATATGCAAGGAAGCTGAATAAGAATCGTTCAGTGAATAGAATTCAAATGGTTCTCCATAATGATACTGTTGACAGTAGGAATATTTTTGGGAGTGCAGAACGCTTTATCTTCTTAGCGTATGATATTTGCTTAGGCTTTGAAGGTAGAATGGCTGAAGTTGAAAAACATCGAGATAGGTTAAGTCCAGAGGAAGAAAATACACTCGATGAAATAGTTGTTTTAATAAAAGAGATGGAGCAGGTCCGAAAGAATGCCCGTGAGATGTTTCTTATTCGAAGAAACGATGAAATTTTATGGATTGAAACGGATCTTCGGTCTGTTCAAAATATGACTACAGTCTATGCTAGGCCCCCATATGTTTCAGAACGCCTGAAAAAAGAGTTTTTTGCAAAGAAAAAAAGTGTCGTAATGACTTCTGCTACACTGACTGTTCAGGGGGCGTTCGATTTTATTAAGAGTGTCTTAGGATTACAAGGTATGGATGTTATTGAAAAACAGATTCCATCTCCTTTTCGTTATGAAGATCAAGTTCGGCTAATCGTTCCAGATGATTTACCAGATATTAAATCAGTGAGTGACACTGAATATACTATAGCCATTACCGAACATATTATTTCAATTGCGGAAGCAACAAAAGGAAGAATGCTTACTTTATTTACCTCGCATGAAATGTTGAAAAAGACATATGAACTAATAAAGGAGAGCGAACTGCTGGATGATTTTGTTCTTATTGCCCAAGGAATTACAACTGGCAGTAGAGGAAGGCTTATTCGTAATTTTCAACGATTTGAAAAAGCGATATTATTTGGTACAAGTAGTTTCTGGGAAGGGATTGATATTCCAGGGGAGGATTTATCTTGTCTTATTATTGTACGTCTTCCGTTTTCATCGCCAGAGGAACCGCTTTTTTCAACTAAGCGGGAACTTATACTAAAGCAGGGTGGGAACCCATTTTATGAACTCTCATTGCCAGAAGCTGTTTTAAGGTTTAAACAAGGATTTGGAAGACTTGTGCGATCATCAAATGATCGTGGTGTCATTTTTGTTTTTGATAGGAGAATTGTATCTGCTACTTATGGGAGTTCATTTTTGAATTCCATCCCTAATCTTCCTGTTAAAAAGGCATCGATTCAAG
This sequence comes from Bacillus sp. B15-48, assembly GCF_016879755.1. GTDB lineage: Bacteria > Bacillota > Bacilli > Bacillales > Cytobacillaceae > Mesobacillus_B. The sequence goes on along the minus strand of NZ_WOFU01000002.1, from coordinate 367,389 downwards.
AAATCGTTTCTTTTCTTAACAAATGGCTTTAAAGAGTAAGAAAAATGTAAATTTGTTTAGGAATAAATTATAAAAAAAAGACTGCGCAAAGAGGACTGCGCAGAAAAAGATGTGTGTGAATCAGAAGAAAATTTTGTCGAAATTTATGCAAACCGTCATATCAACAATTACAAACAACTGTTATAATTGTTTTTATAAAAGTTAAGAATTTGTATTTATATTGTTTACTACATTGTTGATTGATATAAGTAACAAATTTTGTTGTTCCAAGAAGGAGGAAATGGGAGATGGAGAGCAAAATAGAAGTTCTTTCCACAGTTAAAATTCAGCAAAGTCCAGATTTATATAAAATCGTCGATGCATTAAACCGCACCTTGAAATATGAAAATTTAATGTTTGGACTATCGTTAGATCAACAGGATCATGATAAAGCCATTTTTACCATTTATCGAACATAAAGAGTGATACATATATGAAAAAATGGATTGTATTATTAACAATTGTGTTACTAGCTGTTGCTTCAGGCTTTGTAGCACTTTATTATAATGCCACTAAGCCACTTAGAGAAGCAGAAAAGATAGCAATTGAAATTGCTCAGCAGGATACGACTTTGATTGATATTCACGAATTCGATTTGTTTAATGGTGAAGAAACGTATTATGTATTAAAAGCTAAAAATAAAAATAATGAAGATGTTTATGTGTGGATTTCAGAGATCGATCACAAAATGTTAATAAAAACAGCAAACAGTGGTGTCAGTGAAGAAGAAGTGGTCAAAACTGTATACGCGGATCGTAACCCGGAAGAAATTATTGACGTACGTTTGGGAATTACTCGTATTCAAAAGACGAATCGGCCTGCTTGGGAAGTTTACTTTCGATCTAAAAACGGAAATATAAATTATTATTATGTTGATTTTGAAACAGGTGAAAAATTACGAGCAATAGATAATTTTTAATTAATACATAAATCACTATTGGAGGTATGACTGTGGAGATTCAATTAGCAAAAAGAGTAAGTGCCTTAACCCCATCAACAACTTTAGCTATTACCGCAAAGGCAAAGGAAATGAAAGCCCAAGGGTATGATGTCATAGGATTGGGAGCGGGGGAACCAGATTTTAATACCCCACAACATATTATCGATGCTGCGGTAAAATCAATGGAGGAAGGACATACAAAATATACTCCTTCTGGTGGTCTGCCGGTATTGAAAAAAGAAATAGCTGCTAAATTAAAACGAGATCAAGGTCTTGATTATGAACTAAATGAGGTTATTGTAACGATTGGTGCCAAACATGGTTTATATACTCTGTTTCAGGTTATCCTTGATGAAGGGGATGAAGTGATCATTCCGACTCCATACTGGGTCAGCTATCCTGAACAAGTGAAACTTGCAGGAGGTACCCCAGTCTATATTGAAGGGTCGGAGTCAAATGAGTTTAAAATTACGCCAGCACAACTTAAACAAGTAATTAATGAAAAAACGAAAGCGATTATTATCAACTCACCTAGTAATCCTACAGGAATGGTTTATTCGAAAGAGGAATTAAAGGAAATTGGGGATGTTTGTTTAGAACACGGAGTCCTTATCGTTTCCGATGAGATTTATGAAAAGCTATTGTACGCTGGTCAACGGCACACATCAATCGCGGAGCTCTCACCTGAACTTAAGAAGCAAACCATTATCATAAATGGAGTGTCCAAATCTCATTCTATGACTGGTTGGCGAATTGGATATGCGGCAGGTGACAGCCGGATTATTAAGGCGATGACAGATCTTGCCAGCCATAGCACTTCGAATCCAACATCAAATGCACAGTATGCAACGATTGCTGCTTATTCTGAAAGTCAAGAACCTGTTGAACAAATGCGGAAGGCATTTGAAGAACGGTTAGATATTATTCATGAAAAACTAATACAAATTCCAGGGATTAGCTGCATTAAACCACAAGGGGCATTTTATTTGTTTCCAAATGTTAAGAAGGCTGCAGAGCTTATCGGATGTAAAGATGTAGATGAGTTCGTTGAAAAACTCTTAACAGAAGTACAAGTTGCAGTTGTTCCAGGTTCTGGTTTCGGAGCACCGGAAAATATTCGCTTATCTTATGCAACCTCATTAGATATATTGGAAACTGCAATCGAGCGAATTAAAAATTTTGTTGAATCAAACCAAAAGTAATCAACAAAGCGGATTGCTGATTATTCAGCTATCCGCTCATTTTACTTCGTTTTATGGAGGGAACCATCAATGATTAAAACAACAATTATAGAAGTACATAAGTATGTAGATCAAGATGTAAAAATTGGGGTATGGGTTGCCAATAAACGATCAAGTGGGAAAATCGCCTTTTTACAACTTCGAGATGGGACAGGCTTTATTCAAGGTGTGGTTCCTAAGAGTGACGTAGACGAGGAAGTGTTTCAACTAGCTAAATCACTTACCCAAGAATCTTCTTTATATGTGATAGGTAGAGTTCAAAAAGATGATCGTTCTCCTCTTGGCTTTGAACTCCTAGTTTCACACATAGAAGTGATTCACCAAGCGGTCGATTATCCAATTACACCGAAAGAACATGGTACAGAGTTTTTAATGGACCATCGTCATTTATGGCTTCGTTCAAAACGCCAACATGCAGTTATGAAAGTTAGAAATGAAATTATTCGTGCTACATACGAATTCTTTAATAAAGAAGGATTTACTAAGGTAGACCCACCTATTTTGACTGGAAGTTCACCTGAAGGTGGGAGTGAATTATTCCATACTAAATATTTTGACGAGGATGCTTATCTTTCACAAAGTGGTCAACTCCATTTAGAAGCAGCAGCAATGGCATTAGGAAAAGTTTTTTCGTTTGGTCCTACTTTTCGGGCAGAAAAATCAAAAACAAGACGCCATTTAATTGAATTTTGGATGATTGAACCAGAGATGGCTTTTTATGAACATGATGAAAGTTTAAAGGTTCAAGAACAATATGTATCTTTTATTGTCCAATCAGTATTAAAAAATTGTCAAATTGAACTAAAAACTCTTGGTAGAGATGTAACAAAACTAGAAAAAATTCAAGCGCCTTTCCCGCGAATTACATATGATGAGGCGTTAAAATTTTTACATGAAAATGGTTTCTCAGATGTGAAATGGGGTGACGACTTTGGTGCTCCTCATGAAACGGCTATTGCTGAAAGTTATGATAAGCCAGTTTTTATTACGCATTACCCGACCACTTTAAAGCCATTCTATATGCAGCCAGATCCTGAGCGCCCTGAAGTTGTTTTATGCGCTGATTTAATCGCACCTGAGGGCTACGGAGAGATTATCGGAGGCTCAGAACGGATTAACGATTACGACCTCCTGAAACAACGTCTTGATGAGCATAATCTTGAATTTGAAACGTATAAATGGTATTTAGAATTAAGAAAATATGGATCAGTCCCTCATGCAGGATTTGGGCTTGGTTTAGAACGGACAGTTGCGTGGATCAGTGGCGTTGAGCATGTAAGAGAAACCATTCCATTCCCACGCTTATTAAATAGACTGTACCCTTAAAAATGTAAAATAGAAAAAAGCGCCTATTCAAATTACATTTGTATAGGTGCTTTTTTCAGTTAATTAAAACTAATTCTCCTCTTTAATCTTTTTGGATGCAGTTACTTGCTAGTTAAGTTCGTGTTATACTAAAAAGTGAGGTGTCTGTATGCAAAAAGTTGATTTTTTACAATGGCTCCGAGAAGGGAGCATTAATATTCCTGCAGTCTTATTAACAGAATACAAAAACATGCAGTTGACTGAACAAGAACTTGTTCTGCTACTTCACGTTATTTCTTTTTCAGAAAAAGGGAATGAATTTCCGACGCCCGTTGAACTCTCCGACCGAATGACAGTATCTGGATTTGAATGCACAGATATGTTACGAACGCTCATTCAAAAAGGTTTTATAGAAATCATTGAAGGGTACTCTTCAGAAGGGATCCGATTTGAAAGGTATTCTCTTGAACCGTTGTGGGAAAAAGTGATTCAACAGTTTATGCAAAGCCGTAAACAAGAAAAGGTTCAAGCTAGACAAGAAGAAGAGACCGATTTATATACTTGTTTTGAAAATGAATTTGGTAGGCCTTTATCTCCATTTGAATGTGAAACATTAGCGATGTGGATGGATGATGATCAACATGACCCGCTCATTATTAAAGCAGCCCTACGTGAGGCAGTTATCTCTGGGAAACTTAACTTTCGTTATATTGACCGTATTTTATTTGAGTGGAAGAAAAATGGAATTAAAACAATTGAGCAGGCGAAAAGCTATGGAAGAAAATTTAGACAGAACCAAGGACAAACATCAAAGGCTGTCCAACAGGAAAAAAGAGTTCAATCTAGGCCAGTGCCATTTTATAATTGGTTAGAACAGTAAAATTTTAAAATCTACGAACGAGAGATGCTCTCGTTCTTTATTGATTAAAAGAAAAACAGGTGGAAATTTATGCTGAATAAAAGTCAAATCCGTCAATGTCTAGATGAAATGGGACGGATGTTTCCTGATGCACATTGTGAATTGAATCATTCTAATCCGTTTGAGCTGGTTATTGCTGTCGCCTTATCAGCTCAATGTACAGATGTATTAGTAAATAAAGTAACGAAAAATCTCTTTCAAAAATATAAAACACCAGAAGACTATTTAAACGTAACGCTTGAAGAACTTCAAAATGATATAAGGTCGATTGGACTTTTCCGAAATAAAGCGAAAAATATTCAAAAATTATGTCGTTTGTTGCTTGATGAGTATAAAGGTGTTGTGCCAAACGATCGCGATGAGTTAACAAAGCTTCCAGGAGTTGGGAGAAAAACGGCAAATGTTGTTGTTTCCGTTGCATTTGGGGAACCGGCAATCGCGGTGGATACACATGTCGAACGTGTTAGTAAGCGACTTGGTATTTGTAGATGGAAGGACTCTGTACTAGAAGTAGAGAAGACATTAATGAAAAAGGTGCCGAAAGAGGAGTGGTCAGTCACGCACCATCGGATGATTTTTTTTGGACGTTACCACTGTAAAGCCCAAAATCCTCAATGTGGAGATTGCCCGTTACTTGAACTTTGTCGGGAAGGGCAAAAGCGGATGAGGGCGAAGGAAAAACAATGAATAGAAACACAATCCCAATTCACAAGAAACTAAAAAATCCACATTACTTGTCGGAAGAAGAAATTGAATGGATGGAGGAGTATTCCTCTCATTTTCAGCTACAAAAACCATTCATTCATGAAATCGGTTTTTACGCAGGGCTCCCTGGAATAAAACCATGGGAGGAGTCCGAAAAAGTAATCCCTATTTTGCTGACTGAATGGAGAAATGTAAGAAAAGAATTGGAGGAACTTTTTGCTCGGCGAGACTGTAAGAGGATATCGGCTAAGATGAAGCAAGGAATTTGTTTGATTTTGCAATTTTTGTTTTGGACGAATAAAGTCCCTGTTCAGTTTCCGTTGGATGATGTGAAGCATTTTAAAGTAAAGCCAATGAATTTTCTAGACCGATTGGAGTTTATCTTATCGAAACCTACTCTTTATCATTCTTTTGTACAACTAAATGAACTCATGATTGAACAAGAAAAGCATTATGCGAAATTAATGCTTCAAAATAGGAGAAAAGACGTCAAGGAATAAGTTCCTGACGTCTTTTCATTTATCCCGGGCAACAAACGATTTGAAGTTTCGCTTTATGATTCGCTCTCGCCACTGTCATTGCTATTTTCACTGCGATTTCCATTTATTGTTGGGGATGATCCGTCCTCATTTCCTTCCACGTCCTGTCCTTCATCATTTGTAGAAGGGTCATTATTTCCTCCTCTATTTTCCTCACGGTTTCCGTTGCCATTACCATTATCAGAGTTATTATTTCCATTCCCGTTTCCATTATTGTTTCCGTTGTTATTCTCCGCGTCCTCCTCGATGGGCGTTGCTTCTTCTTCTGTTTCTAAGGATGGAATTTGGATTGTCGTACTAGCAGGATCACTACGTTGGCCATCAGAGATAGCGACTACCTTAAACGAATAGGTACCACCAGGTTCAGGGTTAGCAATGACCAATCCCATATCAGTCGTCGTTTTTAATTGTTGTTCTGAGCCGCCGTTTAGAGAGGCGCTTACCTCAAAAGAAACATCTTCGTTAGCAGAATATTTCCAACTTAGGGTAATTTCATTTGTTTCTTCATTAAATGCTGCCGATAAATTTTCTGGTCCTTTTAGCTTTTCAAATTTAGTTGACGTTTCAGAAGGTAGATTTCCTTTAACTGCATATTCATATAAAATTTGTTCTTTAGGAGTAAAATTACTAGCAAGTTTTGCTGGAAAAGATCCTTTTTCTATCGCCACTCTGACTACGCTATTTGGCATTTTATAATCAGGGGTATCGATCCCCTCAGATACTTTTGAAACAATATTTCTAAATAAAATTTGTGGGATTTTCTGTTGATAACCATCAGACAGCAAAGCTTTATCACGGTATTCATACCCTGTCCATATAGCAGCTGTATATTTAGTTGTATATCCGACAAACCATGAGTCAGGGACTGCTCCATTTGGAATATTCCATTTTTGCCTTTCATCATCTGTATAATTGGTTGTACCTGTTTTTCCAGCAACAGGGAGATTTCTTATATTTGCCTCAGTCCCAGTCCCGCTCGTTACTGCCGTTTTTAACATATCAGTAATCATAAAGGCAGTATAATCATTCATCGCCACTTTCGTTTCGGGAGACAAATCAATTTCTGTTTTGTCACGTAGGACGATTTTTTTTACGACATGTGGTTCTGTATAAAATCCGTTATTTCCAAATGCTGCAAAGGCACCAGCCATATTTAATGGAGACATCTCGTATGAACCTAAAGCAGCCGATTCGGTTATTGGATCTGGCAAAAGATCTCCTAGCCCCAAGTTAACGGCAAAATCACGAGCTTTATCAAGACCTACCTGTTGCAATGCTTGCAACGCTGGAATATTTCTTGATTTAGCCAACGCAGTTCTCATTGTCATTGGACCTTCATATCGATTGTTCCAGTTTGATATAGGCTGCCCATTTGAATATTGATAAGGTTTATCTTCAAGCATATGATAAGTACCCCAATTTAAATATTCAATTGCAGGACCATAATCAAGGACTGGTTTAATGGTTGAACCAGTCTGCCTCTTTAAATCCGTTGCATAGTTCCATCCACGTTGTCCTTCACGGTTACGTCCACCACCAATTGCTCGGACCTCTCCAGTCTGAGTATCTAAAAGCACGATTCCCGCCTCGACTTCATCGTTTGGATAGTTAATCACTTCGTTTGTATTTAAGGACGTTTCTACATATTTTTGGGCGTCCGGGTCTAATGTTGTATAGATTTCCAATCCGTCGGAAAAAATATCAAAATCACCATGCTTTTCTACTTCATCGATGACGAGATCAATAAAAGCATCATATGGTTGTTCCTTCCGTTTTTCTCGTTCTTCATCAAGAACCAATGAGGGAGTCACTGGGATTGCTTGCGCTGCTTTCATCTCTTCTTCGGAAATAAAGCCATGTTGATGCATTAATGATAAGACGGTGTTGCGTCGTTGTTCGGCCCTTTCAGGGTTTGTGAAAGGGTTGTAGTTATTTGGACTTTGGGGGATGCCGGCAAGTAAGGCAGCTTCATGTAACTCTACATCTTTAATTTCTTTCCCAAAGTACACTTTTGCGGCAGTTCCGATTCCACGGCTGCTCTCTGACATGAAGATTTTATTGAAATACATTTCAAAAATTTCTTCTTTTGTGTATTTTCGTTCGAGTTGGAAGGCGAGCCAAGCTTCCTGAGCTTTTCGATCTAACGTTTTATCAAAGGATAGGAAATAATTTTTTACAACCTGTTGGGTAATCGTACTTGCACCTTGTGCACCGAAGCCGTCTGTTATATTGGCGATGACTGCTCCTACAAGGCGAATGGGATCCAAGCCGTTATGTTCATAAAACCTCACATCTTCTGTAGCGATGACTGCGTTTTCTACAATTTTTGGAATATCATCATATTCAATATAGACACGATTCTCAGTATACAATTGGGTAATAAATTCCCCATTCATATCATAAATATTGGACGTTATCGGATCTTTAAGCATTGCCTCATCGAGTTCTGGTACATCGCGAACCATAAATGCAAAAGTAGAAGCACCTGCAATAATGCTTATAATTCCAAAAATAATCAACCCGAGAAATACTTTTTTAAAAATCTCTCTTGATGACCTCTGCTTTTTCGTTCTTTTTTTATCTGTACGCTTTCTATTGCGCTCCTCTCGTGTCTGAGGTTTATCTGTCATGTCGTTTCCATCCTTTCTAACAAAACGATATATCTAGCTAAGATTATAAAGATCATTTATTACTTTAATATAGTCAATTCTAGGTCGGAAACCAAGTTTTATCTGATAACCATTCGTTTCGATTTCTTTCTTTGTGATTGACTTTCGTCCACCATCCTCCATTCTTTCCCAAAATTGAATCAAATTCTCAGCCTTAAGAAAATAGACTTCTTCTAGTGTAGTAAAACGGAGAATAACAAAGCATATTCCCTCGTGTTTTAAAACATCTTTCATATGGTTTATTTGATGAACGTGGAAGTTTTTTAAAGGAAAGGAACTAGTAAACTTGGTCTCTTTTGCTTCAAAATCAACGTATTTCCCTTTATAAATGCCATTATAATCTGTTGTTGAAGCTTGCTTAAAATAAGCTTCTTTAATTACTGCCGCACTCCTTTTCGGATAATCGACATTTACGATTTGAACAGGAGTGGGCTTTTTATGGACGACAGCAATTTTGTAGTCGAGATAAAACTTGTTTGTTTCATTTAAGTCCTCCTCTAAAGTCATCCCCCGGTTGCTATATGTCGTATTTTTAATTTTATTAATCGATATAGCTTCTTTTCGGATAAATTTCCTGCCATTTGGATAATGAAAATTCATTTTACCACCTCACAAACTAATACATATCATATCAAAGATTCATTTATTCTGGTTGAATAAAAAGTCTTATTTAAGAAATCCTATAGCTAAAAAGTGTGGAGGTTTGGCAACGTGGGAAACTGGCGCAAATTAAGCAAGTTGAAAAGGACAGTTGCAGAGGAGAGCCTCCTTCTAACGATTCGATCGCAAACAAATAAACAAAACGTCGATAACATTTCTAGAACAATAGCTTATTTCGATTTCTACTTAAAATACCCAGAAGTTCCTTGGTCTTTTTTAGCGAGCATGGTATCACGGAATGCTGGCTACAATATGTGTGATCTTGAAGGAATGTGGTTTCCAAAAATCATGGAGCGTGACACGCGCGAGTTATTTTTTAAAACTTATGAACGAGCAAATTGGACGATTTTCCATGATGCATACCCACAGCTTTTGCTCTACCATTATTCGACGAAAAAAGGACAACCAATGTTTCACCTTTTATCAGAGTTTAATGTTTCCTCATTCATGGAATTAGAGTGGAATTACTTTTGGAGGTACCGAGATTCCGAGAGGCTTATGATTGCTTTAATTGTTAATGAACAAAATGTTATTCACAACACAGTGATTGAGTATGGAGAATATCAAAAGAAAGTTTTTCATTCATTGAAATTTTTATTTCAAGACCTATTTCATTTCAGTGCAGTACTTCTTCCGACAATAGAAGGAGATCTTTATGGTGCCAGTGTGAATGGTTTCAGGTCCGTGCATAAACGAATCCACTTAGGGAAAAAAATTGCCTCGATTTTATTTCATCCAAAACTATATCCTGAATTTTTACAGTTCGCAATGATTACAGAACATACAGGCTCTAGAATTGATTATGAACAATATTTTTCGTATAAAAAGAAACGTGAGACACCATTTTTAAGATGGACTTTTCCAGTTGTAAATCATCATTATCGACTACAAAAAGATTGGTATCAAGTGCGGAAATTTCATGAAGATTGGATGAGCCCTTACGCTTTAAATCTTAACCCGGTACACATAACAGATTGGTTTTTACATAAACAAAAGCAGCTGCAGACGATCATAACCATTAAAGAATTTTTAACCACGGGAAAAATATAAAAAGCAAGGGAATCCCCTTGCTTTTTAAGTTGAAGGTCTATCTGGACCTTCAAGTTTTTTGTCACCATAACCTGCTTTTCTCTCTTCTAAATGTTTCGGCTGAGATTTGTTTGTCTTTTTTTTATTTTTCACAATAACACCTCCGATTCATAGTTTGTTCAAATTCCATTTTTTCATTCGGTTAATTCTTGCAACAGCTTAGCTATAAAATAGATTGGAGTATTTCCACTTTCTTTGGCGAATTCCTTCTAGTTTTGTCAAGTGTACAGGAGCTTTAATAAAAAAGGCGAATTACACTAATAATCAAAATGAAGGAGGTTGCAAAAATGAAAGACACAGGAATAAAAAAAGATGAGATTATGAAATTGCTCACCGATATGAACACTCAGCTTGAAAATATCGAAGCTGATATGCACTCCTCAATGGTAAAGGTTCAGAAGGACTGGTATCAATTACAAGTATCCAAATTAGAGACTTGTGGAGAGAAATTGAAGGCTTTAGAAAATAAAATTTCTCAAAATGAAGAAAGATTAGATGATGGTCAAATGAATTATCAATTAAAAAAAGTCTCTTCACTTGAACTTGGGTATGAATATAACTAAAGTATATTTTAAGTAACAAGTAGCTAATAAAGGCTACTTTTATTTTTTTAAGGAGGGATAGCGATAAATGAATGAAGAGATTTTGAAGTTGACCAATTCATTATTATCAGATGTAGAATTTTTAATAACGAGATTCGAACAGACAAAGGTTACAGGAAAACAAGGTGATTTCCATTCAGAAGTAAAACCCTTTGCAGATGCAATGAAAATTAAAGTTGAAGAATGGCAAGACAAGGCTGTATTATGGTTGATTCAACATCCGCAACGAACGCTTCATTCCCAACAGATTGAATCGACAGCAGAGAACCTAGAAATGGTTTCTACTCAGGCCTTCTTTCCTAGTACGAGTCGAAAGCGATTTATTGATACGACTCGTTCGATAAATTATGTTTTAAAATGTTTAAAAGAAGGGGTAGAAGGATAAATAGCTGATGATGGTATATAAATTTAAAAGTCGCAAAAAAAATACCCCTTTATAGGGGCAATTATGAAAATTGCTCAACTTCTTCAGGGATGAAGGCTCCTTGTAGTTCAAGTTCACGTACCAGTTTTCGATATTGATTGAAGGAAATTTCATTTTGTACATATGCTCTTTTTGCAAAATCTAGTAATTCATTCACGTGATTAGGAGTATACTCCTTTATTTGCTTAAACATCCCATTTAATTCCTGTACTGTCATGATATTTCCTCCCTTATCCTTTTCACTTATTTTAGCATGAATTCCTTATTGTTCATTATTTTTTCAAAAATGAGAATTCAGACAATTTCCTCCACCATTAGACAAAATCCTAAAAGACGGTTCTTTTCACCTTCTGGGCATAGAGAACATAAACTGTCTTAGGAAATGTATGAGGAGGATGTTCGCCTATGTTTGGCCGAAAAAGAAAAATGCCAAGTTCCTTTCCCTATGCAAATGGCCCCATATCAACGAATTATCAATTGATTGCTAATAATTATATGGCTAGGGCTATGCCTCATCAGCAAAACCCCTCTTTCCGTCAGGCCCCCTACCATCCATATTGGAATGGAATGACAGGGAATGCCGCAGGTCTGACATCGCCATTTTATTCACAGGCAAATGGATTTATGCCAATGGAACAAACATGGAAAGGCGGATCTGGTGGGTATGGCCAAAAACCAAATGTTTCGCAGCTATTATTTGAAAACCCGCTTCAACCTCAAACAGAAAATCTTTATGGGGGATACTATCCACAAAATACGTCATTTCAAAGTATGAATCCGTATCCACACCAAGCTTACTTACCTAAAAAAACGAATGGGTTTCATTCTGTAATAAATTCATTTAAAAATCAAGATGGAAATATGGATGTTAATAAGATGATTGATACTGCCGGACAAATGATGAATGCTGTTACACAAGTATCTACAATGGTGAAAGGTCTGGGGGGAATTTTTAAAGCATAGAGGCTAAAATAATAGAATTAAATCGCCTTATTTAGGTCAATCAAACGCAAATAGTCGCATATGAGGTGGCAGACGAATGATGAGTAATGATGTCATTAAACGTCTGCATTTTTTATTCATTCATAATTTGGTCATAAAATTGTGAACGTTTTTTGACGGCGTCTAATTATGTGATTTAAATCACGCTGCTACGTTTTGAAGAAATGTATATTGATAACAGAAAACAGAAAAAATTGCAGAAAAGAGGTTATTCAATGTTTTGTTATCAATGTGAACAAACACCATCTGGAGGCTGTAAAGTCATTGGTGTTTGCGGTAAGGATGAAACAATAGCTAGTCTCCAAGATACGATTATTTTTGCTTTAAAGGGGATTGCTGCTTATCGAACACATGCAAACCAACTAGGCTTTACTGATCCATTCGTAGATGCTACGACACATGAAGCCCTTTATATGACACTAACAAATTCGAATTTTAACGTTCAAGAGCATATTGATATGGCGATGAAAGTAGGGAAATCAGCAGTTAGAGTAATGGAGTTGCTCGATGAAGCTCATACAAAACGACTTGGTATTCCTGAGCCAATTAAAGTAAGTCAAAATAAAATTGAAGGCAAAACAATTGTTGTCACTGGTCATAACCTATTTGCTCTTGAAGAGCTGTTAAAGCAAACTGAGGGGAAAGGGATTAATATCTATACACACTCAGAAATGCTTCCTGCCCATGGATACCCAGCCTTAAAGAAATATTCTCATTTAAAAGGGAATATTGGTAAGGCTTGGTATGACCAGCGCCGTTTATTTGAAAAGTTCCCAGGTGCAATATTAGCGACAACAAACTGCGTAATGCCAATTAAAGGATCCTATGCTGATCGTATGTTCTCTTACGAGGTAGCAGGATTAGAAAACGTTCAAAAAATTGAAAACGAGGACTTCTCAGCGCTTATTAACCGTGCACTAGAACTTCCAGAAGCAAATATCGAGTCTGATGAAACATTAATAACCGGCTTCCATCATGAAACAGTGCTTGGGCTAGCACCAGAAGTAATTGATGCTGTTAAAGCTGGTAAGATAAAGCGTTTCTTTGTTATTGCTGGTTGCGATGCACCAGGAAAAGGTGGCGAATATTACCGTGAATTAGCAACTTCCCTACCACCTGAGGCAGTGATTTTAACAACGTCTTGCGGAAAGTTCCGCTTTAATGATGTAGATTACGGAACGGTACCAGGAACAGATATCCCTAGATATATTGACTTAGGGCAATGTAACAACTCTGTTTCAACCGTTAAAATAGCTGCTGCCTTGGCAGATGCATTTGATTGCCCTATAAATGAACTTCCAGTAAGTATCGTTCTTTCTTGGTTTGAACAAAAAGCTGTAGCCATTTTATTAGGATTGTTTAGCCTTGGCATTCAAGATATCCGTATCGGGCCTAAACCACCTGAATTTATTTCAGAGGGCGTAATGACTGTTCTTCAAGAGGCATTTAACTTGAAGTTAATTACAACGCCTCAAGAAGATTTGAAAGCGATGATGGAAACAAAAGCTTAACAGGAAACGAACCCGCTATCATTATGAGCGGGTTCGTTTTTATAATAGTTCTTCAAATAGATGGTCAAGGTCTATTATCATATTTCCTTGACTATCTGTTTCTATTAATTGCTCTTTTTTCATTTTTGTCAACGTACGACTGACGGTTTCTCTAGTCGTACCGATCATATTAGCTAAATCTCTGTTTGTGAATTCTGCTTTTAAGAAAATAGTGCCATCCTCTTGTTTTGTTCCATGAACATTGGCTAAGCGGATAAGCAATTTGATGATCTGCTCATAAGTATTATTTAATACTTGTGCCTCAAGCCTTTCCTGTAAATCAACTATTTTTTCGCCTAACACCTTAAAGACTTTAATGCTGAGTTCTGGATTTTCGATTAAAACTTTTTCGAATTTGGCAATAGGTACGACAGCTAAATTCGAAGGTTCGAGTACCTCTGCAAAGGCGGGGTATCCACCTTTACGAAAAAAGCCTACATGTGGAAACATATCCCCTCTTTTTAAAATGTTAACTATTTGTTCTCGGCCATTTATATCACTTTTATAAATCTTGATTCTTCCTTCATTGATAAAATACACATTTGCAATGGGATCCCCTTGCATGAAAACATGACTGTTCTTTCCCCACTCTCTTGAAATGGCGATTTCAGCGATTTTTTCTATTTCTAACTCATTTAAGTCTCGAAATAAAGCATAATTTGCTAAGAATTGTTTTAATTCGTTTTTATTCAAGTCATTCACCTCGATTGCAAAAACTCATTCAATTCTATTGTAACAAAAAGATGTGTGATTGTTATCTTTATTTTCGTTTCGGTTCTTTTTAGTAGACTTATAAAAAGGCTGGAGATAAATTCATAAAACAAATCCATTTTTTCGCTTCAATAACGAACGTTTATTCGCTAAAATAAAGATATTGAGGTGAGAAAGGTGCAATTCACGAAAAATATTAAAGATGTAATAAATCAGTTAAAGTTGGGAGATTCATTTAAAGAAAATATCGTTCACTGGCAGACAATGGAAGAGCGGGAAGCAAAGATGTCACAAATGCCGAGTGAAATTGACTCTGCACTTAAACAATCTTTACAAAGACGTGGAATAAATGAGCTGTATATTCATCAAAGGGAAGCTTATGAAAAAGCAGTAATGGGTCAAAGTTTTGTAGCCGTGACCCCAACGGCTTCTGGGAAAACCCTTTGCTACAATTTGCCAATCATCCAGAAGATGATTAATCACCCAGATACAAGAGCGTTATATTTGTTTCCGACTAAGGCACTTGCTCAAGATCAAAAAAGCGAAGTAAATGAACTTATTGAAGAAGCTGGCTTAAAGATTAATAGCTATACATATGATGGGGATACACCTGCAAATATTCGTCAAAAGGTGCGTAAGGCTGGACATATTGTTATTACGAATCCTGATATGCTACATTCAGGAATCTTGCCTCACCATACAAAATGGGTATCATTGTTTGAAAATCTGAAATTTATTGTGATTGACGAACTCCATATTTATCGAGGAGTTTTTGGAAGTCATGTTGCGAATGTCATTAGGAGGCTTAAACGAATTTGTCGCTATTATGGGAGCGATCCGATTTTTATTTGCACCTCGGCAACGATTGCTAATCCGCTTGAATTAGCAGAGAGGTTGGCTGAAACGAAGATGGCATTAATTAATAAAAATGGGGCACCATCAGGGAAAAAGCATTTTCTATTTTATAACCCTCCAATTGTTAACGGGCCGCTCAATATTCGTAGAAGTGCGACGTTGGAAACAAGAAGGCTTGCAGGAGAATTTTTAAGGAATAAAATTCAAACAATTGTGTTTGCACGGAGCAGAGTCCGCGTTGAGATTTTATTGACCTATTTACAAGAATTGGTTAAGCATAAATTAGGTCCAAAGGCGATCAGAGGATATAGGGGAGGTTATTTACCGACTGAGCGACGTCAAATTGAGAATGGTCTTAGGTCAGGAGAAATTTATGGAGTCGTCAGTACAAATGCTCTTGAGCTTGGAGTAGATATCGGGCAATTGCAGGTTTGTATCATGAATGGGTACCCAGGAACGATTGCGAGTGCTTGGCAGCAAGCTGGTAGAGCTGGGAGAAGGCGCGGGGAATCTGTTGTGATCATGGTCGCGAGTTCAAGTCCGCTTGATCAGTATATTATTCAACACCCAGATTATTTCTTTAATCGCAGTCCTGAAACAGCAAGAATTAATCCAGATAATTTAATTATTTTAATTGATCATTTAAAATGTGCTGCATATGAATTGCCTTTTAAAGTAGGAGATTGTTTTGGAACAGTTGATATCGAAGAAATGCTTGAATACTTAACTGAAGAGCGACTTCTTCATCGAAATGGGGAAAAATGGTACTGGATGAATGAAGCATTCCCCGCTCATAATATCTCTTTGAGATCTGCTTCACAAGAGAATGTCGTGATTATTGACCAAACGAATGTTGCGAAGGTAAAAGTCATTGGTGAAATGGATACTTTTTCAGCGCTGACACTTTTACACGAGGAAGCGATTTATCTTCATCAAGGAGTTCAGTTTCAAGTTGAGAAGCTTGATTGGGAAGAGAAAAAAGCATTTGTATCGGAAGTTCAGGTCGATTATTTTACCGATGCAAATCTAGCTGTGCAGTTGAATGTTCTTGAAGAGGATAAAAATAGGGCCATGGGGCTGTCAATCATTGGCTATGGAGATGTGAGTGTGCGTGCGATGGCAACGATATTTAAAAAAATAAAATTTGAAACACATGAAAATATCGGTTCAGGACCAATTCATCTTCCAGAAGTAGAGTTGCATACGAGTTCGACATGGATTTCAATTACGAAAGAACTTTCCCATTTAAGTGGCGAAAGACTTGAACAAGGATTAATTGGTGTGGCCCAGGCATTAAAGCACATCATCCCATTGTTTGTGATGTGTGACCCACAGGATGTTCATGTTGTTCCACAAGTAAAAGCTTCTCATAATGAGAAACCAACGATCTTCTTTTATGACCGTTACCCAGGAGGAATCGGTCTAAGCGAAAAGATTTATGAAGGGATTGAAAAAATTCTTGATGAGTCAAAACGAATAATCGAAAACTGTACATGTCAATCTGGTTGTCCATCATGTATTGGAACGGAATTAGCTTCATTAGATAACGCAAAAATAGATGTTATGAATCTGATAAAATTTTTAAAATAAAAGGGTGATTGAAGATGTCCTTAAAAAATAAATTAAAACGCTTAAAGCCACATCTTCAAGCAGGGGAGGGCCGAAGTGGTGACACTGTTGTACAACAGCAGGTTACAAACCCTGACCATATTCCCTACATTGAGATATGGAGAAATGAAAATGTAGAGCCGTATTATTTTGACGGGAACTATTGTCTCGTAAGAAAAGTTGAGTGGCCAATAACACATCAGCATGGGCAATATTCATTTTCGGATGTAATAAAAGCAGTGGAAGGTTGGAATGAAACGGACATAACTCATCCACTGTCTTCACTTGGTCATAAGCCGGAGGATTTATTTTTTTTTGACACCGAAACAACGGGCTTGGGCGGTGGGGTTGGCAATACAATTTTTTTATTAGGCCATGCGTCTATTCAAGGGGATTCTATCATCCTTACGCAACATATTCTTCCTCAGCCAGGTGCGGAAGTTGCTTTATATAAAAACTTTCTTGAATCAATCGATTATACAACGCTTGTGAGCTATAATGGCAAAGCATTTGATTGGCCGCAAGTAAAAACAAGGCATACACTCATTCGTGAACATGTACCAAAGTTGCCATCGTTCGGCCATTTTGATTTATACCATGCGGCAAGACGAATGTGGAAACATAAAATTGAACGGATGAAGCTAACTGTTGTAGAAAAGGAGATTCTAGATTTTGAACGGGACGATGACATTCCAGGATATTTAGCACCAATGATTTATTATGATTTCTTAGAAAGAAAGCATCCGGAAGGGTTGCTTCGCGTGATAAAGCATAATGAATTAGACATTCTCTCTTTAATTACTCTTTATACCCATTTATCCTTTCAGATTTTAGGCTTGGATAAAAAAAGGACCGTAAGAGAAACGTATGAGGTTGGCAGGTGGTTTGCTCATTTAGGAGACCGAGAAAAAGCGACAGAGAATTTTGAGTATATTGCTCGTGGGAAAGAAATGGATGCGGTGCTTGCTAAGCAGGCACTAGCCTTAGAATACAAGCGAAAGCAAGATTGGCTAAATGCGATCCCCCTTTGGGAAGATTGTTCAAAATTGGGGAATGAAGAGATAAGCATAGATGCAAGTGTGGAACTAGCAAAGTATTATGAACATAAAATAAGAAATTATCAATTAGCATTAAAATACTGTAAATTAGCTGAAGGAATATTACAATCCATAGGGATAGCGGGAAAGTTGAAAAAGCGAGCGGAAGATTTGGCTATTCGGTCAGCGAGAATCACGAAAAAAATAAAAAAACTGAAAGATAGCTGAACTTTAATACCTCTTCAGTTTGTTTCTTAGTCACTATTTGACAGATAAAACAGCGTCACAATTTTTTCATATTTTCGTCGCGAAAAAAGCGAGTTTTTCACTTGTATATCACATATTTCAGCGTTAAAATTGGATAGGGTAAAATTTTCAACGTGGGGATGTTAATCATATGTACAAAGCAATATTAGTGATGTTTTTTATTGTCGTATGTCTTACAGCGATTGTATTTACAGGATTTAAGGACAATTTTTATGCGTTTTTATAAGATGTTGCAAGATTTTCCTGTTGTTTTAGGACAAAAATAGGTATATTCATTAGTACAAGATGCTCCTTCCAATCATAGCCTATTAGTGTAAAAACAATAAAATTGAGGAAGGAGAGTTTTTTATATGCATATGAAACCAGGTTGTATCTTACCGGCAGTAGTATATCCGACAAAATACTGTACAACTCAATCTATCTCTAATAATATGGTGCCGCATATTCATCCTACGCATCATCATCATAACCACCACACCAACTTTAACCATGTTCACTACAATCCTCATACTAAATCAGCTAGTAACACGGTGTCGCATCAGCATCATTACGGAGGTCCAGTACCACCACCAGGTGTCGTACCAGGAGGATACGGAGCAGCTCCAGGATTTGGTCCAGGGTTTGGTCCAGGATTTGGCGCAGGCCCAGGGTTCTTCGGACGATAGGAGATTTAAGACAAGGGCTTTACTCCAAGCCCTTGTCTTCTTTATATAGATTATTTGAAGCTTACCATTATGTATGGATGAAGGGGAGAATGATGGCAAAAGTTGCAGTTATTTCTGGTTATAAAGCATATGAACTGGGTGTGTACAAGCAAAATCACCCTGCAGTAAAATACATAAAAAAAGCAGTTTTGAAACAATTGGCACCGTTGTTAGAAGAGGGGCTTGAGTGGGTTGTAATAAGCGGTCAACCAGGCGTCGAGCTTTGGGCGGCTGAGGTGGTCTTCGAATTACAACAAACGAACCTTGAGCTAAAACTGTCTGTCCTTATTCCTTTTCTAAACCAGGAAGAAAAATGGATTGACACTACAAAAGAATGGTATGAATCCATTCTTGCTCAAGCGGATCACGTTGATTCAATTTCAAAAAGACAGTACGAAAGCCCGATGCAACTAAAAGCGGCCAATCAGTTTTTAGTCCAAAAAAGTGATGTTCTCGTTCTGCTTTACGATCATGAACGAGAAGGTAGTCCTAGGTTTATATTAGAAGCTGCAAAAGCACGGCAAACTCGTGAAGACTACGATATCAGATTAATTAGTTTTAACGATTTACAGATGATTGTTGAGGAAGAGGAATTAAGTAAGAATGATTTTTAACTATCTGTGTATAGAAAATTGACAAATTGCAATGTTTTTGAAACAATATAATTGGATGATTGGGGTAAGTTGAGGTGATGATAAATGGTATCTGATAAAATTAAACTGACAGCTAAGGATATACTTGAAAAAGAGTTTAAAACTGCAATGCGTGGATATAAGCCTGAAGAAGTGGATAAATACCTTGATTTAATTATTAAAGATTATGAAGCGTTTCAACAGGAAGTAGAGGAGTTACAGCAGGAGAACGTTAGATTAAAAAAACAACTTGAAGAAGCATCACGGCGTTCAACTACACAACCAGCACCAGCTGGTACAACAAACTTTGATATTTTAAAGAGACTTTCCAATCTAGAAAAGCATGTGTTTGGTAATAAATTAGATGGATAAACCATTTTATAACATTTTTTCAAAATGTTTACCATTGCATTCTTGATGATCGTTCCATATAATAAGTTTTGTAGTCGTTAATAGCGTTCGGGTAATCGCTGTAGCTTTGCTGCAGAGGAAAGTCCATGCTCGCACGGGCTGAGATGCCCGTAGTGTTCGTGCCTGGTTAATTCATAAGCCAGGGCAGTCGCAATTATTGCGGCTGACGGCAGGGAAAATGCCTAAGTCGGTATCGATATGGCATGAATACCTATAAAAGTGCCACAGTGACGAAGCTTTCCTAGAAATGGGAAAGGTGGAACGAGGTAAACCCCGCGAGCGAGAAACCCAAACTATGGTAGGGGCACCTTCTTGGAGGAAATGAACGAAGAGAAGGACAGGTGAAGATTTCACCTGTAGATAGATGATTACCACCGGAGTGCGAGACAATGTCGTTTGCAGCACAATGGAACAAAACATGGCTTACAGAACGTTATTAATCGATTTTTGTATGAGTGTTTTAAGCCCTCTTTTCATTAGGAGGGCTTTTGTTATGTTTATCGTTATTCAAGTACGTAAATGCGCGATTTGTTATATACATAATTGGTACTCCATTAATAAAACTGATATGATGTTTGAAGGATTTTGATTTTATTATTAAGGGTGAAATAGATGAAATATGAATTAATCGCAACATCCGCAATGGGTCTTGAATCATTAGTGGCAAAGGAGGTAAGAGCCCTTGGATATGAATGTGAAGTAGAAAATAGTCGTATTACGTTTAAAGGAGACGAGCTAGCAATTGCAAGGAGCAATTTGTGGCTTCGTACAGCCGATCGGGTAAAAATAAAGGCAGGTGAATTTAAGGCGTTCACATTTGACGAATTGTTCGAAAAAACGAAGATGATTCCATGGGAACAATTCCTACCGGTAGATGCAGAGTTTCCGGTTAGTGGAAAATCGCAAAAGTCGAAATTATTTAGTGTATCGGATTGCCAAGCAATCGTGAAAAAAGCCATCGTTGAACGACTTAGAAAACATTATAAGAAGACGTCCTGGCTTGAAGAAAGTGGCCCACTGTTTAAAATCGAAGTGGCACTGGTAAAAGATGTTGCTACATTAACAATTGATACGAGTGGGAGTGGCTTGCACAAAAGAGGATATCGAGTGAATCAGGGAGAAGCGCCATTAAAAGAAACATTGGCAGCAGCGCTTGTCATGCTCACAAATTGGACACCTGAACGCCCATTTTCAGATCCGTTTTGTGGTTCTGGTACGATCGCAATTGAAGCAGCTCTAATTGGACAAAATATAGCTCCTGGCTTTAATCGTGAATTTATTTCAGAGCAGTGGGGATTGATTCCTCAGTCTATCTGGAACGAAGCAAGGAACGAGGCAGAGGATATGGCAAAGTATGATCAGCCTCTGGATGTAACGGGTTCTGATATCGACCATCGAATGGTAACGATATCACAAGAGAATGCTTTTGAAGCAGGTCTTGGCGACCTTATCTCTTTTAAACAGATGCGTGTCCAGGACTTTACGACAAATAAAGAGTATGGGGTGATTGCGAGCAATCCTCCATATGGTGAACGGCTCGGTGAAAAGCCGGCGGTTGAACAGATGTATAGGGAAATGGGAAAAGTGCTTTTGCCGCTAGATACATGGTCCATTTATATAATGACATCAAATGAACAGTTTGAACAACTTTTCGGGAAACCCGCTACGAAAAAGCGCAAGTTATTTAATGGCTTTATTCGCACAGATTTCTACCAATATTGGGGAAAACGTCCACCGCGTGAAAAATAATAAGCAATATCGTCAAATGTTCTGTATAATAAAATTGTGTTTCTATAACAATACATGAGAGTGAAAAAGCGCCCGTGATGAGGCGCTTTAAATATTGTCTGGAGGGATTTTTTTGCCTGGCAGTCTACCGTTTACGATATCGAGGACTGAGTCATTTCATGAAAAGCTAAGCGAATGGATTGGTGATGTATTTTATGATATCCTACCTGAAGCTGGATTTGACTTGCGTGATGAACAAATATTTATGGCTTTTCAATTGGAAAAAGCTTTTAAAGATAAAAAAGTAATTTTCGCCGAAGCAGGAGTCGGTACAGGAAAGACGCTAGTCTACCTTTTGTATGCAATCTGCTATGCTCGTTATACAAAACAGCCAGCAATCATAGCCTGTGCTGATGAACGTCTTATTGAACAGCTTGTAAAAAGGGAAGGAGATATTGCGAAATTAGAGCGAGCACTTAACTTGAATATTGATGTACGTTTGGCAAAATCGCGCGATCAATATTTATGTCTTAATAAGCTCGATGTTCTCGTAAATGAGGATGACGAAGCGTATAATGCTGTTTACGACAGTCTTCCGCGTTTTGTTCATGAAAACTCGACTTTGCAAAAATTTTACCATTATGGGGATCGGACAGATTATTCAACTTTAACTGATGAACAATGGGCAAATATTAACTGGGATCCACTCCAAGATTGTCTTGCCTGTAATCGCCGCCACCGCTGTGGTTTAACACTCCAACGTGAGTATTACCGGAATGCGGCAGATTTAATAGTGTGCTCCCACGATTTCTATATGGAGCATATTTGGACGAAAGAGTCTCGAAAGCGTGAGGGAGAACGACCGTTTTTACCTGAAGGTAGTTGTGTAATATTTGATGAAGGGCATTTACTGGAATTTGCCAGTCAGAAGGCGTTAACATACCGTTATGCGGAACGAACGTTGGAAACATTATTAACAAGAATTATGGACAATGATGTTCGAGATAAAACACTTGAATTAATGGAGCAGGCAATTGCGGTGAATGAGGAGTTGTTTGACGAGCTCGAAAAAAATAGCATTGAGAGTAAAGCATCTGAAAAAATGACGGTACAAAAGTCGCCTTCTGTCTCCCGTTTAGCCAATCACTTATTGTGGCTACTTGAGTCATTGCAAGAAGAGCTCGTATTTGAAAGTGAAATGTTTGTCATTAATGACTATAATTTGAAAATTGTTGAGGAGTATTTAGATCAAATAAGTTATTCCTTATCTTTGTTTTCGAAGAGATCAGTTGGGATTAACTGGCTGGAGAACCATAACGGTGAGAAAACGTTAGTAATCATGCCAAAAATGGTAGAGGATATTTTAAGGAAGGATGTTTTCTCAGAAGAAAAACCAATCGTTTTTTCATCGGCCACTTTATCCGATCAACAGTCTTTTAATTTTCTTGCCAAAAGTCTAGGGATTGATAAATATCTATCTTTTTCAGTAAGTTCTCCTTTTAATTATGACGAATTAATGACTGTAACTATTTCTGAATTTCCGCCTGAAGAATTTTCTAGGAAAGCAAAGTTTGTAACTGAACAAATACATGCTTCAAAAGGTCGTGCCCTCATCTTGTTTACGGACAAACATGAGTTACAATTGTTTAAAACCTATGCACAAGGCCAATTTGAATTTCCTATTCTTTTCGAAGGAGATGCAGAAATCTCTACATTAGTTTCTCAATTTCAAAACGAGGAACAAACGGCTTTATGCTCAGTCAATTTATGGGAAGGATTGGATGTTCCAGGAAGGGCATTAGAAAATGTAATTATTTTTAATTTACCTTTCCCTCCGAATGATCCTGTGTTTGCAGCTAAAAGGGAAGAAGCTCTTGACGCTTTTTCGGAAGTGGACTTACCATATATGCTTTTAAGGTTAAGACAAGGGATTGGCCGTCTTATTCGTACTAATACAGATTGTGGCACAATTCATATTCTTGTCGATCATCATCTGGATTCAACTGTAATGGATAAGGTCCTTTCTGTGTTACCAGTCAAACCAACAAAAATGAATCTAGCTCATGAGAATGATTAATCCTTATTTAAACAATAAGCCCCACCAATTTGGTAGGGCTGTTAATTTAAGCTTTTTTTGTGAAAATGACTTTAAAATGCTTTTCAGCTAATTTCTCCGTTTCATACGTAAAGCCTTGCGCGGATAAAACCCCAAATAATGGCACAGGTTGAAACGGAGCATGGAGGATTAAAGTATCGTCTTTATTAAAAGTGGAAACCGTCTTCATAATTTTCTCGAAGGGATCATGGCCATTCGCGATATCATTGCGTACATCTAGTTCAACAATTGTCTTGTTCATTTCCTCAGCTCCTGTAAACGTCTTTTAAGTCAATCTATAAGTAAAGTATAACAGGCGAAGTAAACTGGTATAGTGATATGAGTCATACACAGGTATTATAAGGGTTAGTTAAGAAGTACATATATAGAGGAATGATGGTAATTTGGCATATTTGATGATTGCTATGGCGGCATTGATGTGGGGGACAATCGGTTTTTTTGTAAAAGGTTTATCAGCTGCAGGTTTTAGTGCTATTGATATTGTCGCTATACGAGTCGGTACGGCAGCTGTCTTATTACTGCTAATTGGTTTTTTGTTTTATCGGGAGTATTTAAAAATTAAGATAAAGCATTTGCCCTTATTTTTAGGCACAGGATTATTAAGTATTGTGTTTTTTAATTGGTGTTATTTTACGGCAATAGAAAAAATGAATATTCCGGTAGCAGCCGCCTTACTATATACATCCCCAGCCTTTGTTATAACGTTATCTGCACTCTTTTTAAAAGAAGGTGTTAATCTTCGGAAAATAATGGCTGTTTTTGGAACGGTTGTCGGTGCAGCAATGGTTGCTGGGATTCATTTAAATCAGGATTTGAGTTTTCCAGCTACTAGCATCTTCATTGGGCTTGGGGCAGGGTTAGGCTACGCCTTATACAGCATTTTTGGTAAAGTGGCACTACAATCATACCATCCGTTTACACTTACATTATATACTTTCTTAGTTGCTGCTATTTTCCTCGTCCCGTCCTTTTTCGCTTCATATAAACCGACGGTGCAAGTAAGTGGCGATGTAATTATATACGCAGTTAGTTTAGGGTTATTCCCAACTGTAATGGCCTACTTTGCTTATTCATGGGGTTTGGAGAAAGTGGAAAGTAGTCAGGCAGCAATTGTTGCAACAATTGAGCCTGTCACAGCCACATTCCTTGGCATTTTTATGTTTGCTGAACGGATCACTCTTATGCAATCGCTTGGGATCGTTTTTATTCTTTCTTCCGTCCTTTTGGTCAATATTTCTAAGCGAGATTTTACGGGGAAGAAAGAAAAAAATAACTGGAGCGCTCTATCAAAATAGACTGCTCCAGTTTTTTCGCGTTGGAAACTTTACAAGTTTTCAATTCTGATTAACGAACATGTTTCGTTCATTTAAAACAATTTAAAAAGTTCCTGGATTGCTTTTCCTACCATAATTTATATCCTTTAGAGCCAATAGGAGCATTTTGGATTAAATCAACCATTGGGATCGTATAAGCAAACAAGATGAGAAGAGCCACAAGTCCGAGCCAGAGCTTCCAATTTTCTAATACCATCGGGGCTTTTTCGGTTTCGTTAGCTGTTTCTCCAACTGGGAATTCCGTTTCTCCTTTTGGAGCAAAAAAAGCAAGATTAATAAAAATATAGAGTACAAGGATAATGCCGATGAAAAGAATAGATCCGCCAACAGCTTGGGCAACTTGATAAGGAATCCATTCAGCTGCTTGTGCTGCACCACCATACTCTGAGAAAGAAGAACGGCGTGGTGCGCCTAGCAATCCAGCTCCATGCATTGCCCCAGACATAAATGTCATCCCAATTGCCCAAAAAACCCCCTGAATTATGGCCAGTTTATTCATTGCTTTAGTAAATGTTCTGCCAGTTAAATGTGGGATTAGCCAGTAGCTAATGCCAAAGAAAGTTAAGATAACTGCAGTGGCAAGTGTTAAATGGAAATGTCCTGTTACCCAAATTGTATTATGGACTACTTGGTTCATTTGATGGGAAGCATTGACAATTCCACCAGCACCTGCAGGAATGAAACTTAACATTCCGATGAATGGCACGACGAAACGAGCATCGGCCCATGGCAGCTTTTTAAACCAGCCGAATAGGCCAGTAGCACCTTTACTACGTCCGTATGATTCAAAAGTCGCGAAAAGTGAAAACGCGGTCATTAATGATGGAATAATAACTAAAAATGTTAAAAATACCTGTAAAAATTTCCAAGCTGGATCGATACCTGGTTCTAGTAATTGATGGTGAAGTCCAACCGGTATTGAAAACAATAAGAATAAAATAAATGAAAGCCGAGCTAATGAATCTGAGAAGATTTTCCCACCAATAATTTTTGGAATAATAACATACCAACACATATAAGCAGGCAACAACCAGAAATATACTAGTGGATGTCCGAAATACCAGAATAAAGTTCTACTAATCGCAACGTCAACTCGTTCGACAAGCCCTAGTGACCACGGGAGTAACTGAAAGAGAACTGTTACGGCAACTCCAATCGTTGCGACAATCCACATGAGCGTATTAACAAGGGCCATAAATGTTAGTAACGGGCTTGGTTGTCCGGGATTATTTTTTCTCCAAGCTGCATACGCCATAATAATGGCAGCGCTACCGAACCAACTACCGGCAACTACGAGCGTGAGTCCAATATAAAAGAGAGCATGTGCTTGAAGTGGTGCATAAAACGTATAAAGCACTGTAGCCTCGTTTAATAAAATCATTGTAGAAGCCATTATGGTTCCAAGCAACATCAACCAAAAACCAATCCACGCGGTTACACGCTGTTTTTTCGTTAATGTCCCAGCTGTACGACTAACGGCCATCAGTTGGAATCCCATGATGAAAAATGTTGTCATAACGAGAGCAAGAACAACACCATGTATAGTAAGAATTTGATAATAACCAATTCCAGCAGGAAGAACAAATTTACCTGAACGAACTAAAACTTGCAGTAATCCTGCTAAGCCACCAATTGCTAAGGAAATAAAAGCGACATAAAAGTGGACCATGCCCAATTTTGCATCCAGACGGTCTATTTTTATTTTTTCAGCTATCGTGCTCATGCTTCCACCACCTTAATCATTGACGTCATCAAATGATGTCCAATACCACAGTATTCATTACAAACAATTAAATACTCACCGACTGTATCAAATGTTGTTTCGTACTCAGAAATATAACCAGGCTCTAGCATCATGTTTATATTCGTTCCCGCAACAGAGAACCCATGAATAACGTCTTTTGTTGTTGCAATCACCTTTACTTTAGCGCCGAGAGGAACTTCAACCTCTCCCGGAGTATAATTAAAAGCTGATGCGACAAATACGAGTTCGTAATCCCACTCTTTGCCCTCCACCTTTTTAAGTCCTGGTTGATCAAATGGAGCTTGAGCATCTACATTATCTGGATTTATCGTAGCTAAACAACTTGGTGGTTGATTTCCTAGATAGAATGCGCTTACACCAATGACAGAAAGGAAAACAAGCAGGGTAGCTACTCCGAAAATGAGCCAAATTTTTTCCAACTTATGAAAATGCATAATAGTTCCTCCCTATTCCTATTTAAAAACGATTTAAAAATAATATAAATACGCCAACCCATGTGACGATTAGAAAAAAGCCTAGCAAGAAAACAGAAGCTAATGTTCCCTTTAATGAATTTTGATCTTCGACTTTGGTCCTCGTTTTTTTACTAAGTTCTGGTTGAACCATATTGATCACTCCTTTCAGAATATTTAAATAGGAATAATTTCACTTCCATCATACAAAACGGACAGGGAATTTCCAGATGCTTTTAAACAGTTCACAAATTGTTCATTATTTACTTTTTACTATTGTAATAGTGTAAAATTAATACAACGGTGATTTTTATCACAATAGGAAACATTTAATTGTGAAGATAATGTGAACAATTGATTGTGAATAAATGAACTTTTAGGGAACCTCTGGCTAGATGTGATTTGAAACATTGACAAAATATTTATAATAAAATTTACCCTTAGCCTAATAACCAATATTCCTATTTTTTTTGGTCACCATTTCTGAATGAAATGCATACACTAAATTAAAAAAGCTTTAGTTGGATGTGAATTTGATGCAGAAATATTATTGTGAGCGATGCAGAAGTTTGTATAGTCAGATACAAACTTGTCGGAGATGTGGTACTTTGGCGGTAAATAAAATTTGGATTGAAGTGCAGAGTCAATCTAATAGAAATAAAGCGTAGAGTACCTTTCATATCGAATGCATAAAGCGAAATTTATTAAACTGGAAAAGATTTTTACCTGCTTTATCAAGAAATATTCGATATAATGATAGAGCACAACAACTCCTTCAAAACGTTCGGCTTTCCTATTCATAGGAAAGCTATTTTTTTTAGAATGAAAAATAAATACATACCCTTTAGATAATTGGAAAATCTAACCTTATATAATAGGGAGGAGAGTGAAAGGAGATGCCCGTTATTCTTTCAGTAGCTGAGGCTATACCGCCATTTTCCGTTAATCAAAATGAAGTGAAGGAATTTGCAGAGAATCTTTTTGCTGAATCATCTAATCATATCGAGCGTTTACTACCTGTATTTGAAAATGGTCAAATTGAGAAACGTCATTTTGCAAAAAGTTTAAATTGGTATAAAAATGACCATACATTTCAAGAGAAAAATGATGCGTTTATTCAATGTGCTGTACAACTGGGGAAAGAAGCGATTGAGAATTGTCTTTCCAGCGACACTTTCCTAGTTGAAAAAGTTCCGTATGATGAAATCGACGCGATTATTGCGATTACAAGCACAGGTATTTTGACACCTAGTATAGAAGCGAGGATCATGAATATACTCCCGTTTTCTCCTCATACTAAACGTATACCAATTTGGGGCTTAGGGTGTGCAGGTGGAGCTTCAGGTTTATCTAGAGCCTATGAGTACTGTCTTGCTTTTCCAAATTCCAAGGTTCTGGTTCTGTCAATTGAACTTTGCAGTTTAACGTTTCAAAAAGATGATTATTCAAAAAGTAATTTTGTAGGCACTTCTTTATTTGCTGATGGAGCTGCCTGTGCGCTTGTTTGCGGAGACGCGTCAAACTATCAAATATACAATAAAAGACCAGCAGTTCCTAAAATAATGTCTACCCATTCGACTTTAATGAAAGACTCGTTAGATGTAATGGGGTGGGAATTAAAAGAGAAAGGTTTGCATGTTGTTTTTTCTCGAAGCATTCCTACCATTATAGAACAATGGTTAGAGCCGAATGTTTTGCAGTTTTTAGAAAGTTGTAACGTAACGATGAGTGACATCCATCACTTCATTGCTCATCCAGGAGGGAAAAAAGTTCTAGAAGCCTATTCGAAAGCACTTAATCTTGCTGACGATATGACAGATGTATCACTTCGCGTTTTGAAAAATTATGGGAATATGTCTTCTGTGACGATTTTGTTTGTACTTAAACGGTTTATGGAGATAGCAAACAATGGAGAACTAGGGTTGGCCGTTGCTTTGGGACCTGGGTTTAGTTCAGAATTGCTTCTAATGAGGTGGGATTGAGGTGGTCTTTACAATATTTATTAGCATGATCATCCTACAAAGACTGACTGAATTAAGAATAGCGAAAAAAAATGAAGAAAAACAGAAGCAAAATGGAGCGATTGAATGTGGAATGGGTCACTACCCTTGGATGGTCATGATTCATACAGCATTTATTTTAGCGACAATTGCAGAAGTAGTTATTTTAAATAAACAAGTATCTAATCTTTGGCCTGGTTTATTGCTCCTATTCTTGTTTACCCAAATAATACGAGGATGGGCAATTATCTCCCTTGGCCCATATTGGAATACGAAAATTATTGTTGTTCCAAATGCGAAGATTACGAAGAAGGGCCCTTATCGATTCATCAAGCACCCTAATTATTTAGTCGTTACTTTAGAAATAATTATTATTCCTTTAATGTTTAATGCATGGATAACAGCAGCTATTTTTTCTTTTTTGAACATATGTATATTGTCAGTTCGAATACCGGCTGAGGAAAGGGCTTTAGAAAAATGGACGAGTTATCAATCTGTATTTCAAGGGAATCGTCGTTTTCTTCCGCATTTGTTAAATAAGTATGACAATTCTTAAGCATTCGTTGAAGCTAGGCACCAATCATGCTACAATAATGATGATATTGAAATTTATTCTCAATTAGATTATACCATTTCCTAGGGTGGTGGTTGAAGATGACCTCATTATTTGTTTTAACTACCGTGGTTGTGTATTCAGGTGTAATGAAATATGTTTTAGATCATGTATTGAAAACCCAATAATAAAATGCATTATTCCTTTAACTCCGGGGAGAACCGGGGTTTTTTATTTTTATAAAAAAATAATAACTTAAAGTGGGAATATAGTGAAAAATCATTTAAAATGAAAGTGGTGTTCACAAAATTGTCACAAGGGGTTTAAATTATGAGTCAGTTAGTCGCACAAAAGGATTATCAATTGCTTGGAAAGATTATGAAACTTAACAAATTGTTTAAGCAACATGAAGATATGGAGGCCGCAGGAAAGTCGCAGGAACTGGGCAGAAAGACGTTGGAAAAGGAATTTGCGATCGCTTTTTGCGGTCACTTCTCTGCTGGAAAATCAAGTATGATTAATCGTTTAATTGGCGAGGATATCCTCCCTTCTAGTCCGATTCCGACTAGCGCTAATTTAGTAAAGGTTAAAACCGGAGAAGAGTATGCACGCGTATTTTTCAAAAAAGGGAATCCTAGGCTCTATCCTGCGCCCTATGATTATGAGGCAGTGAAAAGTTTTTGTAAAGATGGAGATCAAATTGAGTCACTTGAAATCAGTCACAAGGGCTCTGGACTTCTTTCTGAAGTCGTTATTATGGATACACCTGGGATTGATTCAGCTGTTGATGCGCATCGAATTGCTACAGAATCAGCTCTACACCTTGCTGACCTCGTTTTATATGTTATGGACTATAACCATGTACAGTCAGAGTTGAATTTTTTGTTTACGAAAGAACTTACGGAGGCAGGAAAAGAGCTTTATCTTGTCGTTAATATGATTGATAAGCACCGGGTTGACGAATTAAGTTTTGATGAATTTCAACAAAGTGTTGCTAACTCGTTTGCAGCATGGGGAGTACGTCCTAAAGGGATTTTTTATACCTCATTGAAAAAAGTGGAGCATCCATATAACCAATTTGATGAACTTCAACAATTTCTTCAAGAAAGGGTAAATGACCGTGAACAAATGCTTCCTGAATCTGTGTATAACTCCCTTGTTAAAGTTTCTGAAGATCACATAAATCTTTTAAGTGAACATTATGGGGAGCAAGCAGCGTTGTTATCTCAAACTTTAGAATCCGTACCTAAAACTGAATGGGCTTCCCTTCAGGAGAAATACATGCAACTAAAGAACAAAAAAGTAGAGATTGAAAGCAAAGAAAAGAAGGCTGCTGACCAATTTATTACAGAACTAGAGAGCATTTTAAAAAGTGCCTATTTAATGCCATTTAAAATACGCGAGCTGGCAGAATCTTACCTTAAAGCAATGCAACCTGAATTTAAATTTGGTTTGTTTTTTGCAAAACAAAAAACGGAACAAGAGCGGGAGAAACGCCTTGAGCAATTTTATCAAGAACTTACGGAGGTTGTTCAAGCACAATTGGATTGGCATTTAAAAGAATTTCTCCTTAAAACCTTGAAGGAGAATGGGATTCAAAATAATGAATTGCAAATAGAAGCTCAGTCATTTGAAACCGCTTTTTCAAAAGAATTGCTTAAACAAATAATTAAAACAGGTGCAGTTGTTTCTGGTGATTATGTGCTTAATTATACGAATGATGTAGCTGAAGCCCTTAAAAGACAAGTAAGAAATCAGTTACAGCATTATAAAGAAACATATGTAACGGAAGTTCAAGCATCGCTAAATGGAGCGATGATGAAAGTGTTGGAAGAGGAGCAGCGTCTTTATATCCTTGTTGATGCATATGAGAAATTGCTTGTTTCTCAACAGGAGCTTGCTTCAAAGAAAGAATCCGTGTTTGATATTTTATATAGTGACAATCAATTAGATTTTGATATGGAAACAGCACATTCAATATTTGTTCCGCAATTTCAGGAAGAAATTGTCTCTAGTACAGATCAACATTTAGTGGAAGCATCTCCGGTTAATCGACAACAAAATATTGAAAAAGCAGAGAAGCAGTATACAAGCGAAGAGGACCGGGATAAGAACAAGCTCGATGTTGCTAGTTTGATAGACAAATTATCAATGACTGCTATGGAAGTATCATCCCTTCCAGGTTTAAAGAAGATTTCAAAGGAATTAATTGATAAGGCAGAACGACTAAAAAACCAGCAATTTACCGTAGCGTTATTTGGTGCTTTTAGTGCCGGCAAGTCCTCATTTGCCAATGCGCTCATTGGAGAAAAACTGCTCCCAGTTTCACCAAACCCAACGACAGCTGCAATAAATAAAATTAAACCAGTAGATGAGATTCATCCTCATGGAACAGTGGTTGTCAAAGTTAAAAGTGATGATCAATTACTTGAAGAATTAAACAGATCATTAAAGGTCTTCGACCTTAAAATAGCTACTTTACATGAAGCGGAAGAAACAATTAAGGCGATTCATGAAGGAAAAGTAAACTCGGGGGCAGCAGAAAAACTTCATTATTCTTTTTTACATGCATTTTCTAAAGGTTTTGGTTTGTTTGAGGAGCGGTTAGGTCAGTCCTTTATCACAGACTTGGAGTCGTTTCGAGGGTATGTTGCTGATGAGGAAAAGTCATGTTTTGTTGAATGGATAGAGGTTTATTATGATTGTGAATTAACGAGGAAAGGGATTAGTCTTGTTGATACACCAGGGGCCGATTCGATTAATGCAAGGCATACGAATGTTGCGTTTGATTATATTAAAAACTCTGACGCTATTTTGTTTGTGACTTATTATAATCATGCATTTTCAAGAGCAGACCGTGAATTTCTTATTCAACTTGGTCGAGTGAAAGATTCCTTTGAACTAGATAAAATGTTCTTTATTGTTAATGCAATCGATTTAGCAAATTCTGAGGAAGAAATGCAGTCGGTATTACAATATGTTGAAGACCAGCTTGTTCAACATGGAATTCGAAAACCGCATATGTATCCAGTGTCGAGTCTTGAAGCATTACAAGAGAAAATAACTGGGTTAAAAGCTCATACTTCGAGGTTTCCACGATTTGAACAGGCATTTTATACGTTTATTTCTGGGGAACTAATGAAAATCGCGATGGATTCTGCAGAAGCAAAATGGCAGCAATCGCTTCATGTTTTAGAAAAGTTGCTAATTTCTGCGAGAGAGGGACAAGAGAATAAAGAGAATAAACTAAAAGTACTCAGTGAAGAAAAGAATACAATTCTCCGTCTGATCAAGAATAAACAACCAGATTTCTTAATCCGCCAGTTAAGTCAAGAAACAGAGGAGCTCGTTTACTATATTAAACAAAGAGTGTTCCTCCGATTCAGTGACTTTTTCCGCGAAGCTTTTAATCCTGCTTTGTTGAAAGAGGATGGACGTGATTTAAAAAAGGCGTTACGGTTAGCTTTGGATGATTTAATTGCAAGCTTGGGGTATGATTTGCTTCAGGAAGTACGAGCAACAACATTAAGGATCGAGAATTATATTAGTAAGGCACTAAATGATTATCAGAAGTCCCTTTCGGATGAATTGAAAAAAATTAATGTTGACTTGGCGCTATCAAGTTGGGACCTTTATGATTTCGGTGAAATCGACTTTGAAGAAGCATTTACAGATTTAGATAGGGAAATGTTCAAAAAAACACTTGGGTTGTTTAAAAATCCAAAAGCTTTCTTTGAAAAAAATGAGAAAAAATCGATGAGTGAAGAACTGGAGAAGCTCTTACAATCCCCTGCAGATGCTTATTTGCAAGTGCAAAGTGAAAAATTAACAGAGTATTACTTTTCTGTATTCCACCGTTCATTTTCGCAAATGATTGATGATTATGTGGAACAAGTTGAGGAATATTATATCGGTGTTCTTTCCGCTATCAACATTGATTTCCCGATTGAACAATTGGAAGAGAGATATAATAAAGTTCAAAAGCTTGTTTAAGAAAGTGCCTGTTATGGCGTCACTGAACAGCGAATGCTTGGTTGTAGAAATTACTAAGTACGGTGAATGACTAAGTCACCGTAGATGTATCTTAAAACAGGATGTCATGATGACATCCTGTTTGTGATTTGCGTGAGTAAATAGAAAATGAACATCCATAGAGGATGAATCATGTTATAATATATAAGTTGTCTTTTCGCAATTCAGACTAGACATATATGATGAATACAGGAGGACCAATTATTTATGAAAAAATCATCATTGATGCTTGTCGATGGGATGGCCTTACTTTTTAGAGCTTTTTACGCGACTTCAGTGACGGGTCAATTTATGATAAATTCAAAAGGGGTTCCAACAAATGGAGTGCAAGGCTTTGTTAAGCATTTAATGACAGCTATTTCAAATTTTCAGCCATCCCATGTTGCTGTATGTTGGGACATGGGGAGTAAGACGTTTAGGACGAAACTTTTCCCAGATTATAAAGCAAACAGAGGTGAACCACCTATTGAATTGATTCCTCAATTTGATTTGGTTAAAGAGATTGTTGAATCCTTTGATATACCAAACATTGGTCTCCGTGGCTATGAGGCAGATGATTGTATTGGAACTATCGCCAAAAACGCACCACAAGGGACAAATGTCGCTATTTTAACTGGAGATAAAGATATCCTTCAATTAATAAATGAACGAATATCAGTTGTTTTATTGCAAAAAGGATATGGAAATTATTTAGTTCATAATCGAGAATCGTTATTTGCAGAACAAGGGATTTGGCCGGAGCAAATGATCGATTTAAAAGCGTTAATGGGCGATCCAAGTGATAACTACCCTGGTGTGCGTGGGATTGGGGAAAAAACAGCTGTGAAACTACTACAACAATATAATAATATTGAAGGTGTTCTTGATAATCTTCATCAATTAACTAAATCCCAGCGCGCGAAAATTCAAGAGGATTTAGAAATGCTCCATCTAAGCAGGCAGCTTGCCGAAATTAAATGTGACGTAGAATTTGAATATGATTTTCATGATTCCTTGTTAAAAGTCAATCAAGAGAAGGTTCTTGATAAGTTCGAAGAGGTTGAATTTAAAAGTTTACACAAATTTATTCCATTCGAAGAGGAACTTGCTTAAACAGAGCTCCAACGCATAGGCGTTGGAGCTTTTGTGTATGATGCTATTCGATAACAATCGTTACTTTGTATTTTTCTTTTTCGCCGCATTTTCTAATTTAGATTTTGGATTTTCTGTAAAATCCGCATCTTGTCCAAAGCCTTGAGGGTTTACTCCGGGTGCTTTTGTTCCTCTTCCTGATTTTTTGCTCATTCTCAATTCACTCCTATATGTTTCATTAGTGATTCATCGTTTGGCAGCTTTAAATAAATCCTTTGCCATATTCCTTTTCGTACTTATTATGCTTCGTAAGAATAAAAACAGACATTTTTTTTCAAATTAATATAGAGGTGAGCAATTTGAATAAAGGAATTGTAATTGCATTGTCCAGCATAGGCATTGCTCAAGCATTAAAAATTCCGATTCATTATTTTAAGGAAAACGAATGGAAACCCGAATTGTTTTTTGCAACTGGCGGGATGCCGAGCTCACATTCCGCAGGAGTATCATCGTTAAGCACTTATGTGGCGTTAAAAAGGGGGGTTCCTACAATTGATTTTGCCCTTGCTGTCGTCTTCGGACTTATTGTCATGTATGATGCTCAAGGTATACGAAGACAAGCAGGTGAACTTACATTAAAGGTAAACGATTTAGATGAGTTGGTGGATAAGATTCATAAACATGAGACTGTGGAATATGTTGAGAAAGCTCCTGAACCATTAAAAGAAGTGCTGGGGCATAAACCTGGAGAAGTACTTGTAGGTGCTGCTCTTGGAGTTTGCTTAGGTGTAGTAGGCTTTGTTTTGACGAAAAAAAGATAGAAAAACATCGAATCCTCTGGTAATATCTACATAGATATTTCATCCGTAGAGAGGATTGGATCATCAATGAACTCATTGGAGAATTACTTACAGAATCTTAAAAGCAAAGGTTTTCATTTCGGGGAAGATGTAATCGGTTTTATCTATTTTGGCAAGCAGTATACAGGAGCATCGGATGAACTCACAAATGTTGCCATTGAATACACCTTAAAAGCACAAAGGAAATTCGATGGTAGCTTTTATATTTCACTGCTTGAGACGTTTAGTAATAATGGAATATGCAACCGCGAGGAAGCAGTTCGCTATGTAAACAACCAAAAACTACTCGGCACATAGAAATGAGCTGACCTAGGAATCACCCTTTAGTGTCAGCTCGTTTTTTTGATGAAACAATAAATTTCCGTTTGAACATCTTTATTATATTAAATGGTAATTCAGAAAGAACCATTCCGACAAAGATCAAGATACAACCGAGCATTGCGCTGTTAGATAGGCGATCCCCAGCCCACAGATACCCTGTTATTGCAGCAAATACCGGCTCCATAGCAAAAATTAATGCGACTCTTGTTGCAGTCGTGTATTTTTGAAATTTCGTTTGGATTAAATAAGCAGCGGCGGTAGCGAAAACAGCGGTGATGAGCAAAGCACTGACCACTTCAGATGATAATAGTATCGAGGTATCCTTTACTCTTTGCCAGTCCTCAAACATAAAAGCAGCAAAACCCGATAAAATAGATACGGTTGCAATTTGGATAATAGTTAACAATAATGTAGGGTACTTAGTTGTGTACTTACCTGTTAAAAGGATTTGCACCGCAAACCCGATTGCACAAATAAAAACGAGAGTATCACCAATATTTAATCCAGCAATATCTGTCATTGTTAATAAATAAAGACCGATGGTTGCGGTGGCAACACCAATATACACATTTGAGTTTAGTCTTTTTTTAAGGAATAGAATTGTAAAGGTCGGGACCATCACCACACTAAGTCCAGTTATAAAAGCGGCTTTAGATGAAGAAGTATATAATAGTCCAATCGTTTGAAAGGCATAGCCGATAAAAAGCCAAAACCCTAGGATAATGCCGGAAATTATTAAACCTTTACTTAAGGCATTTAGTTGCTGTCGTTTAAATAGAGCGAGCCAGAAACAAAGAATAATCGTTGCAATTCCGAATCGAACTCCATTAAAAGTCAAAGGTTCTAAAAAGGAAATAGCATTTTGAACGACAACAAAAGTAGCGCCCCAAATGAGCGCAACAACCAAAAGAGATAAGTCAGCTAGAGCTGTTTGTTTCATTACTCATTCTCCTGATAGGAGCATGAACTTCTAATTGCCTTTCGCGCAAGGTCATCGGCTACTTTATTCATTGAAGAAGGAATCCATTTTATAAAAAATAGGTCAAAGCATTGCGTTAAGTTTAAGGCTTTTTCTAACAAAGGTGTGTAGGTGGAGTTTTTGACAAATTCTTTTTCAATGGCTCTACAAACAAGCTCTGAATCAGTCCGGAAAGAGACAACTTTAAATCCTTTATCATGACAAACCTCTAAACCTTTAATTAGAGCAAGAAATTCAGCTTCATGATTGGACATTGAGCCTAAATGAATGGAATAACGAAAAACCTCGCCATTCGCTTTAATAAATATTCCAGCCCCACTTGGCCCGGGATTACCAGCACTCGCACCATCAGTATATACTTCGATCAAGAATCATTTCTCCTTAGTATTGATAATATATTTGATTATAATGTTTTAAATAAGTGTATCATAAAATCTGAGTGAAGAACGATAATGAAACGTTAAAATCATCAACCTATTTGAGAAATGAGAGGGCGAGTAAATTGAAGTATAAATTGGAGTGGAAATATAAACTAAAGGGAAAAGAGGCTATTTGGTTTACTTCGGATTGGCTAGAAGGAGAGGTTGCTTTACATACAGCTGAAGACCTTGAGAGATTAGGAAGAGCGGATGATATTCGTTTTTCAGATGAAGTTGGAACAAACTGGAATATAAAGGAATTAAGAAAGCTTCTTGCAGAAATCGAAGAGGAGCCCCATGATTTAACCGTATATTTTGATGGCGGTTTTGATCGCTCAACAAATCTTGCAGGGCTTGGTGCAATCATCTATTATCACCAAGGGAAAAAGAAGTATCGTTTACGTGCGAACCAGATGGTCGAGGAATTACAAACAAACAATGAAGCGGAGTATGCCGCATTTTATTTCGCTTTAACTTTATTAGAGGAGTTAGGAGTCCATCATTTATCATGCGAATTTAGGGGAGATTCACAAGTTGTCCTTAAGCAATTAGAAGGAGAATGGCCTTGTTATGAAGAAAGTTTAAACCGTTGGCTTGATCGAATCGAAAATAAGATAAAAGAATTAGGACTTTACTCGAAATTTATTCCAATTGATCGTAAAGGAAATAAAGAAGCGGATAAATTAGCTTCACAAGCTCTTCAAGGAAAAGTGATCCACAGTAAAATGCAAATTCTGTAAGGGGTGCGATGATTTTTGAAACGGATTGAGATTCTTTCACAAGTAGAGGAGTTATTGTGTACATATTGTAAAGGTTGTTTTTTGAAAAAACAGCATAAAAAAGATTTCGGTAAGCGTTACGCTCATCGTTTTTGTATTACAAAATGCACTGTTGGCGAGAAAATCAAAGCCTGTGGGGAGGGCTTATCCGAACGTGACAGCGAGTAAGATTTAAAAAAGGCTGGCAAATATGCCAGCCTGGATTGAAAACGAATCATCAATCATCTATTATAATTTAACAACATTAGCAGCTTGTGGTCCGCGGTTTCCTTCAACGATTTCGAAAGAAACTTCTTCCCCTTCTTCTAGAGCCTTGTATCCTTCTCCTTGAATGGCACTGAAGTGTACAAATACATCGTCTCCGCCTTCAACTTCAATAAAACCGAAACCCTTTTCATTGTTGAACCATTTAACTTTACCGTTTTGCATGTTACTTTTTCCTCCTAAGCCTTTTCAAGACACTTCATTGTGTCCAAGTAAATATTTTTCATTTAAAAGAACATATTATTTTATCGCTATAATAATGATATATTCTGATAAATGATGCTTTAAATATACATGAAAGTACCATTGACAGTCAAGAAGCCTAATGTATCTTTCACATTAATTCACAATTATGGGGACGGATGTTAGCATTTTTGGAAAAGCATAAAAAAATTTACATTCTCATATCTTTTATTTAAAAGAAAAAGGGTGAGAAAATGTATCGCTTTTCAATCGCTAGTAATGATTGGGTTTTGAGGTTTACAGCCAATTTAGAGTTAGACGATGACGAAAGGGAAACGATTATTCAATCGATGATGTATATCGGTCCGAAATTAGGAGGTTTTTCCCATGGGGACTCGTTTATTATTTTTGACGAGAATATGGGTGTTATTGTTTTTCTTGTTGAAAAGATTCCAGCATTTATACTCACTGTGTTGACAGTTGTTTCAGAAGATGCTTGGTTTGTGAAAAGAAATTCAACGATTGATCCCTACCCTAATAAAGGAAATAAATAATGATTTTACTCTTGCATCTTTACCGTTAGATAGAAACTCGGATAATATATATAATAGATCTATACTTTTATTTTTGTGCGAAAGCTTTAGGAGGACCCATGAAATTAATTATCGCCGAAAAGCCTGATCAAGGTAGAACGCTTGCCTCCGTTTTTAAAACAAAAAAACGAGATGGTTATATTGAAATCCTTCCGAATGATATTTTTTCAGATGGTGCGTATGTAACGTGGGCCATCGGACATTTAACAGAATTAGCAGCTCCAGAGAAATATAACTCCTCTTGGAAAAAGTGGTCGCTAGAGACACTTCCAATTATTCCTTCTCATTTTAAATATGAAGTCGTTAAGGAGAAAACAAAGCAGTTTTCACTCATCCAACAATTAACCAATCACCCTGAAGTATCGGAAATTATCCATGCAGGTGATGCCGGGCGTGAAGGGGAGTTGATCATCAGAAATATTCTTCGACTAGCAAGATGTTCGAAACCGATAAAACGTCTTTGGATTTCTTCCTTGACTCCTAAATCTATCCGTGAAGGGTTCCGAAATCTTCTGCATGAATCGGATACAAAGAACTTATATTTTGAAGCCTATACACGCGCTTGTGCAGACTGGGTAGTAGGCATGAATGCTTCTAGGCTTTATACATTGCTTTTACAAAACCACGGATTTTCCGATGTGTTTTCGCTTGGGAGGGTTCAAACACCTACACTCTCTTTGATTGTAAAAAGGGAAGAGGAAATTGAAAAATTTGTGTCGGAGCCTTTCTGGGAGGTAGAGGCAAGTTTTAATTTAAACGGTAAAAAGTATAGTGGTAAATGGGAAAAAGGTGGAAACTCAAGGATTGATACGAAAGAGTTGGCAAACAGAATATCTTCATTTTGCGAAGGGAAACAAGCGGAAGCAATCAATGTGAAAAATGAGAAAAAAGATTTTTCACCTCCACTTTTTTATAATTTATCCGCTATTCAGGCAGACGCCAACAAAAAGTTTAAAATCTCACCGAAAAAAACACTTGATCTATTACAAGGCCTTTATCAACGAGGCATTATTTCTTATCCAAGATCAGATTCAAGGTATATTACTGAAGGTGAAGCCGAGGAATTTCCCGGCATATTAGCTAAAATTCGTGCAATCCAAGATTATAAAGAATTTTTCCCATTGCCAATCGAATCAATTAAAAACAATCAGAGGTATGTGAATGAGAAAAAGGTAACTGACCACTATGCGATTATACCAACTGAACAAGTTCCTGATTTAAACCGGTTAACAGCGGACGAAAGAAAGCTATATGATTTAATTGTAAGGTCAATCATTGCTGCGCATTTCCCGGCAGCAACTGCAGAGTACACAACGATTCGTACACTTGTTGATGGAAAAGCAGATTTTATTTCGAAGGGAAAAGTACAGCTTGAAGAAGGTTGGTATCGAGTACTCCCGCTTAGAGAAAAAGAGAAGGTTCCTGAACTCCCTAAAATTGTACAAGGTGATAAAGGACTAGTGTCAAAAACAGTTGTGAAAGAAAGTAAAACACAGCCACCGAAACGCTATACAGAAGGGCAATTAATAACATTAATGAAGACAGCCGGAAAGCATGTTGAAGACAAGCAATTAGAAAAGGTATTGATGAAAACCCAAGGGCTTGGTACTGAAGCTACTCGCGCAGGAATTATCATGATGTTAAAAAATCGCGCTTATATTAAAATTAACAAAAATCTTGTTTTTGCGACAGCAAAAGCGAAAATTCTCATGCAAGCACTTGGTGAGCAAGTCCTTGCATCTCCTGAAATGACAGGTAAATGGGAGCAGCGTTTAAAAGAAATTGGCGAAGGAACGGCCTCCCCTAAACAATTTATGGAGCAAACAAATAAATTGGTGGCACATCTTGTAGAAAAAACGGTAGCCGCTTCTAATCACTGGGGATTTGAGCCAGAGATCAAAGATGCCTTTGTTCCCGGTAAAAGACAAGGGAGGCAAAGGGGGGACACCAGCCTTGGGAGATGCCGGTTTTGTGAAGGGAGTATTGTCGATAAAGGCAGTTTTTATGGTTGTTCAAATTACCAGAAAACGAAATGTGATTTTACCATCTCAAAGAAAATCCTCGGAAAGACGATTACTCAAAAAAATATAAAACTTCTGCTCAAAAATGGAAGCACAGATTTTATCAATGGGTTTGCTAGTAAGAATAAGGAGTTCGCTGCTAAACTTCTATGGGATCAACAAGCAAGGAAAATAAAATTCGAATTTGCAAAACAGGACTGACAGAAGATGCCTATCTTGTAAATATCATTCATATATAGTAAAATTTAGTTGGGTATGGAATACATATTGGAGGGTAAGGGATGCCGACACCTAGTATGGAAGATTACATTGAACAGATTTATATTTTAATTGAAGATAAAGGATATGCAAGAGTTTCAGATATTGCGGAGGCACTGTCTGTCCATCCCTCCTCGGTCACAAAAATGGTCCAGAAATTGGATAAAGATCAATATTTAGTTTATGAAAAGTACCGTGGATTTGTCTTAACTGCAAAGGGAAATAAGACTGGAAAGCGCTTAGTTTATCGTCATGATCTTCTCGAACAATTGTTAAATATTATTGGCGTTAAAGAGGAAAATATTTACGAAGATGTAGAAGGTATTGAACACCATTTAAGTTGGGACGCGATTGACCGAATTGGGGATCTCGTTCAATACTTTGAAGAAGATGAAACAAGGATCCATGCTCTGCGTGAAATACAAAGAAAGAATGAAATAGAAGAGGAACATCCAAACACCTGACAGAACAGTCAGGTGTTTTTAATCATTCTAGTAATGGAAGATCATTTACATCCCGGAAATCATATTCAAATGGGTCATTTTGATTCAAAGTATCTTTAATATCTACTCCATTGATAACCCCCGCCTCGACTTCTTGTAAGGCTTTTCGGTAGGAAATGATTCTTCCATTAGAGGTTTTAAACGAGATGATTTCACCGAAATGATTTTTAAAAACGCCTGTGAGCTGTTCGTTATTCATCATAAATTCACTCCCTTTCTATGTTCTAGTTGTTTCTTTTTTT
The DNA here is from genome assembly GCF_016879755.1 of Bacillus sp. B15-48. GTDB lineage: Bacteria > Bacillota > Bacilli > Bacillales > Cytobacillaceae > Mesobacillus_B. The sequence continues at coordinate 325,007 of NZ_WOFU01000002.1, read as the reverse complement.
ACGAGAGAGTAAACAGTGTTTGAAAAATTTTAAAAAGGAGCTTACCCGATAAGGGAAGCTCCTTTAACATCCTTTCATTTCCAATCAAATGGCGTTTGTTGGTAAACATAATAGTTAAGCCAATTTGAAAAGAATAAATGCGCATGTGAACGCCACGTGTTCACAGGGTTTTCATTAGGGTTGTCCTTAGGGAAGTAATGGACAGGAACAGGAACTGATAGCCCCCTTTCTATATCTCGTTCATATTCTTGAGCGAGTGTTTCTGTTTCATATTCTAAATGACCAGTCACCATTATATGTTTGCGATCTAGTGAATGGATGATAAAAGGACCTGCTTCTTCTGATGAGGATAATAATTTTAAATTTGGTGAGTTTAAAATCGCTTCCTCGGAAACATCGGTATACCGTGAATGGGGTGCATAAAAAACATCATCAAACCCGCGTAAGAGCATTTCTTTATTATCAAAAATTTTATGAGCAAAAACCCCTGAACATTTTGCCGGCAATTCAAATTTACCGATATCATAATGATAATATAGTGCGGCTTGGGCCCCCCAACAAATATGCAAGGTTGAAGTGACGTTCGTTTTCGTCCATTCGAAAATTTCAACAAGTTCATCCCAATAGTTCACTTCATTAAAGGGAATGAGTTCGATTGGTGCACCGGTAATAATCATACCGTCGAATTTCTTGTGTTTAACCTCAGCAAATGTTGTATAAAATTGATCCAGGTGATAACGACTTGTATTTTTTGATTCATAAGTAGCCGTCTTTAAAAAGGTGATATTAACCTGGAGTGGTGTATTGCCGAGCAAACGTAAAAACTGTGCCTCGGTTTTTTCCTTTTCTGGCATTAAGTTTAAAATAATGATATTCAATGGTCGGATATCCTGTTTATTCGCACGGTCTTCATCCATTATAAAGATGTTTTCCTCTTCAAGGATTTCTCGTGCCGGAAGAAGCTTAGGTATTTTGATTGGCAATGTATCCACCTCCTTATAACAATTATACAGGTATGTATAATTATAAGCGGACTTTTCGTAACTAGCAATTTAAGAATTGTTAAATTTCAAAAAAACTTAGAATAAATAAACAAACAAAATAATTGTATAATGAAACTTAAGAAAGAATGGGGGCGAAGAGATTGTTTGATCCAACAGCTTTTGACAATATTAAGGTTGTCGTAGAAGGGGCGATCTACGATAAAGATTTAGATGGGGATATACGAATTGTCGACCGGGATGATATTATTAATTTAGCGAAACTGTCAAGAAGATTTAGTTTATCTTTTTCTCTCAGTCACCAAAAAAGGAACTCAGTTATTGCTGTGCTTATCGTTGAAGCAGCATTAAAAAACTTGGCAGCAGAAATATTAGATCACGCCGAAACATCCCCACTAGCCGGTGCTGAAATCACCGTTAGCTTTTTGTTAACACATGAGGATGACCCAATATTATATAATGAAATCCAAAGATTATTAGAGACAATATGGGGAAATGACAGAACGATTAGTCAAGTCGCTAGTTTTCATCCTGTTAATAAAGGAACGCTAATCGAAAATAAAACAACGGTGCATTTTAATCGTCTTGTCAGGGAAGACCATATAGAAGATTTGACAGAAATGGTTGAGTATATGGTTATCTCTTTGCAAGAGTTAGAAAATATTATGTAAAATAAACGTAGAGAATAAAATTTATATTCACCTAACACATTAGATTGGAGTTAAGACCATATAATGAACATAACATAAGGAGGGATGAATGGTGAAAAGGATAGCGTGGGTTACCGATAGTACTGCCATATTAGATGAAGAGTTGGTCCAACATCCTGATTTATATCAAGTGCCTATGTCAATTATTCTTGATGGAGTCGAATATACTGACGGTGTTGATTTGTCAGCAAAACAGTTATATGAAAAACTAAAGACATTAAACGAACCTCCAAAAACATCACAGCCATCTGTTGGTGCCTTTAAAGAACTTTATGAGAAGTTGATGAAGGAATATGATGAAGTGATTGCTGTGCTTCTTTCCAAAAAGCTAAGCGGGACGATTGACTCAAGTGAGCAGGCATCAAAATTGCTTACCAAACCGATTGCCACCATTGATTCAAAAATTCTTACATACCCACAAACAGTCCTCATTAAAAAGGGAATGGAACTTTCTAGAAACGGGGCAAATGTTCAAGAAATTAAAGAGCAACTGGAGGAAATCCGGAATACAAACGAGACGTATGTCCTTGTTGGAAGTTTAGAACAATTGCATCGAAGTGGCCGAATGTCGAGTGCAAAGTTTTTTCTCGGCAGCGTTTTGAACGTTAAACCAATTATTTCGATTATTGACGGAGCGCTGGAAGTAAAGGATAAAGCACGTAGTGAGAAAAAAGCAAAGGAAAAAATCTTCGGTTACTTTCGAACTTCCTATCAAAAGCATCGGTTTAACGAAGCCTATTTACTTTATGGTCTTCATGTAGAAACAGCCAATCAATGGAAAAAAGAATTGGAAGTAGAATTTGAAGAAGTCACTTTTTCTAGCTATCCTTTGGGTGCGGTCATCGGGGTACATGCAGGTGAAAATACAATTGGGATTAGTTGGTATAATGATAAAAGATAGGTACCATCATAGTATGGTGCTTTTTTAAATTTTGCGATTTTAATATGATAAAATATACAATAACTATACAATGAATGGAATGGTTAAGTTTGAAAATGATCTCAATTGAAAATCTGACGAAATCTTATGGGGAAAAAATTTTATTTAACGATATCAATTTTACAATTGGAGAGCGTGAACGAGTCGGTTTAATTGGTGTAAACGGCACAGGAAAGTCTTCGCTCTTGAAAATTGTCGCTAGAGTGGATCAAGCAGATGCAGGGGAAATCAACACGGGGAAGGATTACCGAATTAGCTATTTATCACAACAACCAGAACTACAGTCTGATCGAGTTGTTCTTGAACAGGTGTTTCAAGGTGAGGCTCCAATCTTAAAGCTAATGAGAGAATATGAGCATACATTATTAGAATTGTCTAAGGACAATGAGAATCCATTCCTTCAAGAAGAGTTAATTAAATTGCAACAGCGGATGGATAGGGAAAATGCTTGGGATGCGAATACAGCTGCAAAAACAATTTTAATGAAATTGGGGATTACAGATTTTACGAAAAAGGTTGGGGAGCTTTCGGGTGGTCAGAAAAAACGGGTAGCACTAGCCCAAGTGTTGATTGAAGCACCTGACTTACTCATTTTAGATGAGCCAACAAACCACCTCGATTTTGAATCTGTAAAATGGTTGGAGGACTTTTTAAGTCGTTATACCGGGTCGCTTTTGCTTGTGACCCATGATCGTTATTTTCTGGACCGGGTGTCAAACCGAATATTTGAATTAGACGGTGGTGCGCTTTATAGCTATAAAGGGAATTATGCTAGTTTTCTAGAAGCAAAGGCCATTCGTGAGGAAAATGAGGCGGCAACACTAGAAAAGAAAAGGAATCTTTTTCGAAATGAGTTAGAGTGGATTCGCCGAGGAGCAAAAGCGCGGACAACAAAGCAAAAAGCGAGAATTCAGCGCTTCGACCAGCTAGAATCTGAGGTGAGTCCAAATAAAGGAACAGAAAAAATAGACATTTCTTTAAACGGCAGTCGCCTTGGCAAACAAGTTCTAGAGTTAAAGTCGGCATCAAAGTCATTTGAAAATAAAGTGATTTTCCAGGACTTCAATTTGCTTGTAAAGCCCGGAGGTCGGATAGGGATTATTGGAAGAAATGGATCTGGAAAGTCGACTTTGCTGAATATTCTCGCGAAAAAGCTTCCACTTGATTCAGGTGAATTAATTACTGGCCAGACAGTTAAAATCGCCTATTATACCCAGGAGAATGAAGGATTAGACGAGAATAAGCGCATGATTGAATACTTAAAAGAAACAGCGCAAATCGTTCATACTTCTGATGGAAAAACCATTTCAGCCTCGCAAATGCTCGAGAGGTTTCTGTTCCCTCCTTTCACACATGGTTCCCCGATTAAAAAGCTCTCTGGTGGTGAAAAACGAAGATTATACTTGCTGAAACTATTGATGGAGGAACCGAATGTCCTATTGTTAGATGAACCGACGAATGATCTCGATACGCAAACTTTGACCATACTTGAGGATTATCTTGAAGATTTCCCGGGTGTAGTTATTACTGTTTCACATGATCGGTACTTTCTTGATAAAGTGGTTGATGAATTATTAGTTCTGGAAGGAAATGGAGATATTTCGCTCCATTTTGGGAATTACACTGAGTACTTGGAAAAGCAGAATATCAAAGAAATGCCTGCTAATGACCATAAAAAGGAAAAGCTTGAAGTCGATAATAAGCCAAAGAAAAAGAAAATGTCCTATATGGAAAAAAGAGAATGGGAAGAGATTGAAGATAAAATTACGGCGATCGAAACCAGGATAGAGGAAATTCAAGGCGAAATGGCTGGCATTGGCAGTGACTTTGAAAAAGGTCAAAACCTTATGACGGAGGAGGGAGAGTTGAACGAACAATTAGAGAATCTAATTGAAAGATGGAGCTATTTATCAGAGTTAGCAGATTAAGCTTGCGAATTAGACTTATAAGCATAGTCAATGAAACGTCATTTCTATATATGGTAAAATAGGATTAATTTTAAAGCATATAGGGGTGGGATAATGAAAATTACTTCGATCGAGCCAACTCCAAGCCCGAATACGATGAAAATAAATTTAGCCGAAGAACTTCCAATGGGGAAAAGTCATAATTATAAAAAGGATTCATTAGCAGGGGCACCGGAAGTGATTCAAAAAATTCTTTCCATTGAAGGAGTAAAAGGTGTATATCATGTTGCGGATTTTTTGGCGATAGAAAGAAATGCACGGTTTGAATGGCAAGTTATTTTACCGAAAGTAAGAAAAGCTTTTGGACAAGGTAATGAAGATAGTAAAAGGACCGAAAATCATATTAATGCCCATTTTGGTGAAACAAAAGTACAGGTGCACATGTATAAAGGAGTGCCAGTCCAAATTAAGTTGACAGATGGAACAGAAGAAAAACGGATTGCTCTCCCAGAAGTGTTTGCTAAAGCGGCGCTTGCCGTTCAAGGACCTGATGATAATCTTGTTATGGTAAGGAAGTGGAAGGATTACGGTGTTCGATACGGCATTATGGACGAGATTGGTGCTGAGATGAAGGAAGAATTAATGGCTGCATATCCTTCAGAGAGACTCGAACAACTCATAACTGAAGCAAAAAAACCAGTGAAGAAACCATCTTCCATGGCTCGAAAGCAAGTGAGAATGGACGAATTTAGCCACCCTGATTGGCGAAAGCGATATCAGTTATTAGAACAACTGCCTGACCCAACGATTGATGATTTGCCATTGTTGGCTAGAGCATTAGAGGATGAAAAGGCTTCGATTCGAAGGCTTGCTACTGTGTACTTTGGCATGATTGAAGATAAAGCGGTATTACCCTATTTGTATAACGCTTTAAAGGATAAGAATGTAACTGTAAGAAGGACAGCGGGAGACTGTTTGTCGGATTTGGGCTTTCCCGAAGCGTGCGATGCAATGATAGCAGCGCTAAAAGATGAAAGCAAACTTGTCCGTTGGCGTGCTGCAATGTTTTTATATGAAGTTGGAGACGAAAATGCACTTCCAGCATTAAAAGCAGCAGAATCCGACCCGGAATTTGAAGTGAGTCTGCAAATAAAGTTAGCCATCTCTCGGATTGAACAAGGGGAAGAAGCAAAAGGTTCTGTATGGAAACAAATGACAGAATCAAGAAAAAGAAAATAAAATGAACAAACCTGTCTAAATAAGACAGGTTTGTTCATTTTGTTTTCAAAGCCGATCATCGTCAAAATAAAACATCTATAACTTTAGTGCTATTTTATCGCGTTAATTTGACAAATTAGAAAGAGAATTTTCACTATAATTAAAACTTTTCATGTGAATGACTGAAAGAATGTCATAAGATTGAAAAGTTGGTCGATAAGTTTAGGTTTAAAAACTAAAAATCCTTTGATAAATTTAAAGGGATAAACAATTTAAAAAATATAAAGAAACAGCTATGGTCAACTTTGGTTTAAGTGAATTGGTGAAAGTCACCTAAAATATAAATACCAAAGGAGAATTTTATGGCAAGGAGAGAGATCCTGACATTATTATTGGCAGGTGGAAGGGGTACAAGACTAAAAAAACTTACTGAAAAAATAGCTAAGCCGGCGGTCCCTTTTGGGGGGAAGTATCGTATTATTGATTTTGCTTTAAGTAATTGCCGAAATTCGGGGATGGAAGCTGTAGGAGTTCTAACTCAATATCAACCACATGTATTACAAAATTATATTAGTAATGGTGCTACGTGGGAATTAAATCAAAAAAATGGCGGAATCACTTTTCTCCCTCCTTTTCAATGCGATGACATGGATCATTGGTATGAAGGTACCGCACAAGCGATTGCACAAAATCGCCAATTCATTGAGTACTATGATCCCGAGTATGTACTAGTCATTTCAGGTGATCAAATTTATAAAATGGACTATAATAAGTTGCTTCAGGTACATAAAAAAAATCTCGCAGATGCTACAATCGCTTTGTCACATGTTCCGTGGAAGGATGCATCAAGATATGGAATAATGGATGTGGATCCAGAATCACAAGAAATCCTCGGGTTTGAAGAAAAACCTCTCAGTCCTCAATCGAATCTTGCATCAATGGGTATATACATTTTCAATTGGAGTACATTAAAAACGATTTTTGAACAGTTTCAACAGGATAAAGTAACTTTTTATGATTTTGCGAAGGATATCATCCCTTTTATGCTAACAGCAAATTATCGGTTATTTGCTTATCCGTTCGAAGGATATTGGAAAGATGTTGGAACTATTGAGAGTTTTTGGGAAGCAAATATGGATTTATTAAATGCACATACGAACCTGTTTCTCCAACAGAAAGAGTGGTCTATCTATACTGCTGAGACGACTCTTCCACCGCCCTATTTAGATGAGGAAGCATATATTAAACAATCGTTACTGAGTGAAGGGTGTGAAATTTTCGGCAATTTATTGCATTCTGTTATCTCACCTGGTGTCACCGTTGGACGGGGTTCGGTAATAAAAAACTCAGTCGTTTTACCCAACGCCATTATTGGTAAAAATATAAGGATAGAGAATGCAGTTGTTAGTGAAGATGTTTGGGTTGAACGTAATTGCAAAATGAAGGAAACACTAGGAGATATTTTGTTGATTGGTGGAAAGGAATCAACCATTGTTGATTTATCGCAGACTAACGGGCAGTAATATCTCCACTTCAAGACTTTGAGGAGACGATAAGGGATAAGTGAGGGATGGAGAAAGCCCCCCTCTTATGGAAGTTTCGCTTTATCGTGAGAAGGGGAAATTGGTTGCGATTTTCCTACATTGCATTAAGTAATAAAAGATAGTATGCTAACACTGCAATAAACGTCAGGAGGGATTTTTTATGTCAATGGCTTATGAAGAATATATGAGACAAATGGTAAAGCCGATGCGTGAAGAGCTTGTTCAAGCAGGTTTTAAGGAATTGTTAACACCTGAAGAAGTTGAGGAATTTGTTGTAAATGCAAATGGTACTACACTTGTTGTCATAAACTCTGTCTGTGGCTGTGCTGCTGGTCTTGCGCGTCCAGCAGTGACGCAGACACTTCTTCGTACCGAGAAAAAGCCGGATCATCTTGTAACGGTATTTGCTGGCCAGGAAAAGGACGCTACAGCTAAAATGCGTGAATATTTTACCGGGATAGAGCCGTCCTCACCATCAATGGCTTTAATGAAAGGGAAAGAAGTCGTTCATTTCATTCCCCGCCATGAGATTGAAGGCAAATCAATGGAAGAAATTATGCAAAATTTAAATTCAGCATTTGAGGCTAATTGTTAAAAAGCTGATAGGTAAAAGGATGTCGCTGACGTCCTTTTTCTTATGTTAATTTGTAGCTGTTTCTAAATGGTCGTTGTATGAAAGTTCTGAGGGTGAGGATATATGATTATTACAACTGCAGGAAGAACAAATAAAGAAATGGTCATAAGAGCAAAACAGATAGGAATTGAATTAGGTTTAACTTATGTTCACCGGAACAAAAGGTCAGTACAGGCAATTATGGAAATTGAGCAGGCGGACTGTATCGTTGTCAGCAAAAATCGAATGGAGTTGTATCCTTATGGAGAAACTGAGCCTTTTTTCTTCCATCCTAACTCATCGATGTTTCGGGTAAAAAGGCTCAAGAAAGGAGAGAGTGACCCGTTCGTAGAAGCAGCTCAATTAGAGTTGGGGATGAGTGTTTTGGATTGTACACTTGGATTAGCATCTGACAGTATTGTAGCTAGCTATTCTGTTGGATTTACTGGAAAAATAATCGGAATTGAAGCAAATCCCTTTTTAGCTTTCATTGTTCAACAAGGCTTGCAATCTTGGCAATCGGGAATGGATGAAATGGATGAAGCAATGAGGAATATTTCTGTCATACAAGGTCATTCTCTTGAGGTTATGCGTACGCTGGCTGACGATAGTGTTGACTGTGTATATTTTGATCCGATGTTTGAAGAAAGTATTCTTGAATCAGATGGGATTAGAAATTTAACAAAATTTGCTAGAATCGAGGGGATATCGGATAATATGATAAGTGAGGCATTAAGGATTGCCAGAAAGCGAATTATCTTAAAAGATCATTATCGAAGTCCACGTTTTGCTCAATTTAATTTTAAAGTGTATAAGCGAAAATCAGCTAAGTTTCATTTTGGTGTCATAGAAAAAACCTGAAAGAATTTCTCTCAGGTTTTATTTCAGTCGATTGCACAAAGGTAAATAAAATAACCTAGCATTGCAAAACTAATTAAAGCAACAATCCATTCCACTTCTTTCCCCTCCTTTTTCATGTTCTTTGTAAAATTATATATATACCTACTGTAAATATACCTAGTATCGCCATATTAAACTAAATTTATCCTTTTTTCCTCGTAGAAAACACTGTATAATAGATACATATTAAATGAAAAACTAAATGCTGCTCCTAATTTTTTTGGAATTAGCATACGGGGGGATAGAGAATGCCATTTTGGCTGAGAAGATCGCTCGTCGTATTGATATCTATATTTACGTTTGGAATGGTTTCGCCGGCTCAAGCTTCTGAGTTATTATTAGCTGATCAACAAAAAAGTGGAGATAAATCAGATGTTGTTGAGACGTCAGCGATTGAAACAGAAAGCTTTTTTGCAGAAGAAATTGGTAAACCTTCAGAGAATATCGTTAATAGACTGATCAAACAAGCTGAAGAAAAGTCGTTTGAAAAGTTTGGTGACAGAATTGGACCTGTCATTGAAGATGAATTCCGCCAAATGATCCTTCCAAATATCGAACAAGTGATTACCATGATTTCTGCTGATTTTTCAGAGGAAGAGTTAGAATATATCGCCATTACAGAAGTTCCCAGTGGTGGCCATTCAGAGAAAATCTTTCATATTTCCTGCAAGGATAATGTTGAATTAATCCGTTTTCATGTAAGGCGAGATCGCCCACCGCATCAAGGGTATTGGTTTAATTTTCATTATCATACTTACCACGACCAATTTTCATCCCATTATGAATTAGGAACGATTTATTGGGATAAAAACACTCCACCGAACTGGAGAAGTTGAAATAGCAAAAGGAAAGCAATATCTAGCTTCGCTATGATTTCTTTCCTTTTTTTTATTTAATGACCTTTCCTAATATTGTAAACTACTAAAAGCGCTAAACGACTGATTCCTATGTTATAATTTTAGTAGAATAATAAAAGGGAGGGGAAACATAGTGCGTAAACTAACTTACTTTCTGCTTATTATTGTTTCTACCCTTATTCTTCCCGGAAGCTTACATGCGAATGTGGGGGGGATTGCACTTAAAGAGTTCCCGAAACAAAGTTTATTATTTGAGTCGTTGGATAGTAATCATCCTAAGTTACTTGGCGACATCTTTTTACTCCCCGAAGGACCGTTTAATCATGAAGAAGCAGCTGAAATTATTTCTAGAATTGATACCTTGCCTGAAACATTGTTAAGAAAGATTGTTGAAAATAGGATTCATGTCGTTCTTATAAACGAAAAACTGACTGAACACCCATCAGCCAGGACTCTAGCCGGAGTTACTCCACGAGGTTATTCAACCGATAAAACTTGGGATGACGTCCCTGGGATTGGAGGTTCAAAAACAGTATTAGTAAAAATTGGCCATAGTGAAAAAGGGCAGGGACATAGCTCTGTAAATCTTGAGCTCCATGAACTTGCTCACTCAATCGACCGCCATGTATATAAAAAAATTCGGGAAAATCAAGATTTCCTTGAGATTTGGAAGCTGGAAAGAAAAAACCTTTTTCCTGGTTTACCTTATTTTCTTCATTATCCTGAAGAGTACTTTGCGGAAACATTTGCGATGTACTATCTTGATGGAGAATACCGCAAACGATTAAAGAATGTAGCGCCGGAAACTTATCGATTCATAAGGAGCCTAGAGTAAAGGCGGAACCGACAAACGATTGTTTGTCGTTTTTATATGTGGAAATTAAAGGCGAGGTCATATAAAATAAGAACTATTGGTAAACGAAGGTGGGGTTTTTTTGAAACAATATTTAGATTTATGTAATCATTTGCTAGAAAACGGTACAAAGAAAGAAGATCGAACTGGGACAGGGACACTCAGTACTTTTGGTTACCAAATGAGATTTGATTTACAAGCAGGGTTTCCACTAGTAACGACGAAGAAACTTCATTTAAGAAGTATCATTCATGAGCTCTTATGGTTTTTAAAAGGAGACACGAATGTAAAATACCTTCAAGATAATGGTGTTCGTATATGGAATGAATGGGCAGATGAAAACGGTGAATTAGGACCAGTATATGGTCACCAATGGAGGTCGTGGCCGACTCCAGATGGAAAAAGTATTGATCAAATTAGCAATTTAATTGATCAAATTAAAAAGAATCCAGATTCTCGGAGACTGATTGTCAGTGCTTGGAACGTCGCTGATATGGATAATATGGCTCTACCACCATGTCACTGTTTATTTCAATTTTATGTTGCTGAGGGAAAACTCTCATGTCAGCTATACCAAAGAAGTGCGGACGTGTTCTTAGGAGTTCCTTTTAACATTGCCTCATATGCATTGTTGACGATGATGGTTGCACAAGTTTGTGATCTTGAGCCTGGTGATTTCATCCATACTATGGGAGATGCCCATATTTATTCGAATCATATCGAACAGGTAAAACTGCAATTAACAAGGGAGCCTAGGGCGTTACCTAAAATGAAATTAAATGCGGATGTAAAAGATATTTCAGGCTTCTGTTTTGGGGACTTTACGCTAGAAGGATATGACCCGCATCCACATATTAAAGGAGTCGTAAGTGTATGATATCATTGATTTGGGCGATGGATGAAAATCGGGTTATTGGTAGCTATAACAAGCTCCCTTGGCATATACCCGGGGATTTGAAATTCTTTAAAAAAGTAACAATGGGGCATCCGATTGTAATGGGACGAAAAACTCATGAATCGATCGGCAAGCCGCTTCCTGGCCGTGAAAATATTATTATTACTCGAGATCGACAATATAAAAGTGAGGGATGTTTGGTTCTCCATTCGATTGATGAATTGCTAGAGTATGAATCGAAAACAGCAGAAGAAGTATTTGTTATTGGTGGGGCAGAAATCTTTAAGGAAATCATCCCTCATGCGAATCGGCTTTACTTGACAATGATTCATCACCAATTTGATGGGGATACTTATTTTCCGGTTTTCCACATGGATGAATGGGAACTAGAAACAAGACAGATAGGGATAAAAGATGAGAAAAATCCTTATGACTATGAATTTTTAATCTATAAGCGTAAATCATAAGCAGCCTATGTGCTGCTTTTTTAAATGAATGAATTAAGAAATAAGATATTGGCAAATTTTCCGTTATAGTGTTTATCCATCAAAAATAAAAACTGGATACAATGATCTTTGATAAAGCAAAAAGAAGGTACTTTTTTAATTTAAACATGTATGTAAAAGATAAAAATATTATAAAATTTTATCAATCGAAATCGATTTCATGTTATAATGAACGAATTAATTATTCAGTAAAAGTGAGGGTGCTGTATGGAACAAAACACAGTAGCAAAAAAATTGGTGCAAGTCGAAGATATCTTGATTGCTTACAGGCATCTAAAAGAAATTGTTGCCCATACACCACTACAGAAAAATGAACGGCTTTCTGAGAAATATGGGTGTAATGTTTATTTGAAAAGGGAAGACTTACAACATGTTCGTTCCTTTAAATTAAGAGGAGCATATTATTGTATACAAGTTTTAGGAGATAAGGTTGATAATGGTGTCGTTTGTGCGAGTGCTGGAAATCATGCCCAAGGAGTAGCATTTGCATGTAGGCACTTAGGGATTCACGGAAAGATTTTTGTTCCCGCCACTACCCCAAAACAGAAGGTAAAACAAATTGAAATGTTTGGGCGTGAACATGTAGAAATCATTCTTGCTGGTGATTCATTTGACGATGCCTATAGCGAAGCAATTGGATGTGCTGAAAAAGAAAATCGTACATTTATTCATCCTTTTGATGATGAGAAAGTAATCGCAGGACAAGGAACGGTTGCAGTTGAGATTATGAATGACTGCGAAGAACCGATTGATTATATTTTGGGAAGCATTGGCGGTGGCGGCCTTATGGCAGGAATTGGCACTTACATTAAGAGTGTTTCGCCAGCTTCAAAATTGATTGGTGTTGAACCTGCTGGTGCTGCATCTATGAAAGCTTCGATTGCAAATAAAGGGGTACTTCCTCTGGATAAAATTGATACGTTCGTCGATGGGGCAGCCGTAAAATGTGTTGGTGCCAAAACGTATGAAATTTGCCAGGAGATATTGGATAATATCGTGGCGGTACCGGAAGGCAAAGTGTGTACTTCTATTTTACAACTATATAATGAGCATGCAATTGTTGCAGAACCTGCTGGAGCCTTGCCAATTGCTGCACTTGATTTTATGAAAGATGAGATTAAAGGGAAAACAGTAGTCTGTATTGTCAGCGGTGGGAATAATGATATCAGTCGGATGCAAGAAATAAAAGAGCGTTCCTTGCTTTATGAGGGATTGCTCCATTACTTCCTTGTTGATTTTCCTCAACGTGCAGGTGCCCTTAGAGAATTTCTCGATGACGTACTTGCACCACAAGATGATATTACGAGATTTGAGTATACGAAAAAGCATAATAAGGAAAGCGGACCTGCGTTAGTCGGTATTGAGTTAAAAGATAAAAACGAATATTCACGATTAATTGCCAGCTTAGAACGTAAAGGGTTCTCTTATCTTGAACTTAATAAAGACAACCAATTGTTTAATTTGCTTGTATAATTTTAATAATAAGGATAGAATCGTCCTGCAAGGAAATAATAAACATCACAATGAAAAAATTTTGTTGTATATTATGAAATTCTTATGAACATTAACTCAAAATCCACTATAAAGGGACAAAATGCACTATAATCATAGTAGATTCACTAAAAGAAAAAAAAGGAGATGTTGATCTATGTTATCAAACATCGGTGTTCCTGGATTAATTTTAATCCTTGTATTAGCATTAATTATTTTTGGACCAAAGAAGCTTCCTGAGATTGGACGTGCATTCGGGCAAACTCTAAAAGAATTTAAGAAATCTACACGTGAACTAACTAGCGATGTTATCGATGATCTTGAAGAAGAGAAGAAAGAGATCCAAAAAACTCTTAAATAAGGGATAAGACTTCGTCTAATATTTTGCTAAAAAGGATTATTTCAAAGAAAAGCTACAGTACACATTGTGTGCTGTAGCTTTTCTAAAGAAGCATTCAAGAGTTGGCAGGGGAGATCTATGGAAGATAAAGAACTAAATGTTATAGACCACTTAGATGAGTTAAGAAAAAGGTTAATGATAAGTGTTTTTGCGTTCCTTGTATTTTTTGTTGTGGGATTTATATTTGTCGAGGATATTTATCAATTCTTTGTTCAAGACTTAGATGTTAAATTAATTGTTCTCGGACCGAGTGACATCGTTTGGATTTACTTTATGATTGCGAGTGTTATTGCATTAGCTGGAACGATTCCGATCTTAGCTACCCAAATTTGGTTATTTGTTAAACCAGCTCTAAAACCAATTGAACGCAAAATGACCCTATCATACATTCCTGCACTGTTTATTCTTTTTATAGTCGGTCTTTTATTTGGATATTTTGTCATTTTTCCTGTCGTCCTTAATTTTTTAATTGAGCTCAGCGGGGAAATGGTTGTAACAAATTTTACCGCGGACAAGTACTTCCGGTTTATTATGAATATGACAATCCCTTTTGGCATTCTCTTTTTAATGCCAGTAGTCATCATGTTTTTAACATCACTTGGACTTGTTAATCCATATGTACTTGCAAAAGTTCGTAAATATGCGTATTTTGTCTTGGTGATTATTGCCGTTGTCATTTCACCTCCAGATATATTGTCTGATTTTCTTGTTACGATTCCACTATTGTTCCTATATGAGATAAGTGTTAATTTATCCAAAATTGTTTATAAGAAAAAACTTAAAAAGGAAAAAGAATGGGAAGAAGCGGAACTTGAAAATGAGGGTGACCAACAAAATTAATATGATAGGAGCAAACCTTCAGGTGAAAGGAATCCTGAGGGTTTGACTTTTTTATAAGTGCAATTTGCTTGTCTCTTTAAGATTCTTTATAATTACTAATGATTCTATGTAGGATGTGATAAATTGAGAAAGATAAAAATTGTTACAGATTCAACTGTTGATCTGAGTAATGAAGAGATTGATAAATATGGTATACATGTTGTTCCATTATCTATTTCAATTGATGGGGAAGATTTTTTGGATCGTGTCGATATTACCCCTAGGCAATTTATTGACAAAATGAAAAAATCTAAACAATTACCGAAAAGCTCGCAACCATCTGCTGGTGAATTCTTGAAAGTATACGAGAAATATTCAGATGAAGGATTCGATATTCTTTCTATTCATATGACTGGGGGGATGAGCGGTACTGTTCGTTCGGCAGAAAGTGCTGCTAGTATGACGAAGGCAAATGTCACAGTTGTTGATTCACGTTTTATTTCTAAAGCACTCTCATTTCAAGTAATTGAAGCAGCAGAAATGGCTAAACAAGGGAGTAGTATAGATGAAATTATTCATCGTTTAAACGAAATCAGAGAGAATACTCGGTTATTTGTAGTTGTAGATACGCTTGAAAACCTTGTTAAAGGAGGACGTATAGGGAAAGGAAAGGCAATGATTGGTTCTTTGTTGAATATAAAACCGATTGCCTCGCTCGATGGTGGTGAATATACACCAGTTTCGAAAGCCCGTAGTTATTCTCAAGTCGTGAAGTTCCTTGCAAACAAATTTACTGAGGATGTTAGAGGAAAAACGATAAAAGAAGTCGGACTTGTTCATGCCGATGGTTATCAACTTGCTGAAAAAGTAAAAGATGCGATTAAAGAAACGGCTGATGGTCAAAAGATAACGATCGTCGATACAACGCCAATCATAAGTACTCACACAGGAACAGGTACGATTGGTTTTATGTACTATTTTGAATAACTAGAGTGGCCAACTCTGTTATTCAAAATTAAAATGAAGCATCGCTATCGTCTTATTAAAGTTCCTTTCCTTTCTATATTTGCTTTCCTTTGATAGAATGAGAATGGTAAAAAAGAGAGATTGTAGGTGATGTTGATTGAAGAAAAGGATAGTGGTATTCATATTGATTGTTTCTGCAAGTTTGCTGCTTGCAGCATGTGGTCAAAAAGGGATCGATGGAGCGTTGAAATGGCCAGTTAAAGATTTCAACTATGTGAATCATGAAGGAAATGAATTTGGTTCGAGTGATCTTAAAGGGAAAGTATGGATCGCAAATTTTATCTTTACAAATTGTCCAGACATATGTCCACCAATGACAGCCAATATGCTTAAGATTCAAGATAGAGTAAAAGAAGAAGGACTTGAAAACGTTGAGTTTATCTCATTTAGTGTGGACCCAGAAGTGGATAGTCCTGAAGTGCTTAAAGCGTTTGGTGAAAGGTTCCATGTAGACTTTAATAACTGGAACTTTTTAACGGGATATACCCAGGGGGAAATAGAAACCTTTGCGGCTGACATCTTTAAAACGATTGTCATAAAACCAGAAGGAGTTCCTGAAGTTATTCACCAATCCTATTTTTACCTTGTGGATCAAGAAGGTGTCATTATGAAGACATATTCAGGATTAAATGATATGCCAATTGACGAGATTATTAATGATATAAAAACATTACAATAGGCCTTTTGTAGGCCTTTTTTGAATTTTCATGTAGGGATTAAATCAAAAAAAGAAAAATCCAATTTAATAAGTTGATTGAAATGTATTTTTTTGGGGCAATTAATTTGAATTGTAAAATTTATCGCAATAATGACCCTTGAGCCGGGTGATATTATTAATACTGGAACCCCAGAGGGTGTAATTTTTGGGATGGAAGAAAAAAATTGGTTACAACCAGGTGATGAAATCGTTTGTGAAATTGAAGGACTTGGTCGCCTTGCCACTAAGCTAGTAAAGAGCTCCCACTAATTTATAAAGCCTAGAAGGATAGGATAACAGAGTCCTCTTCTCCTATCCTTCTAGGCTTTTATTCTTTGTAATGGAACGATAAATCATTCAATTACTTTTCGTAACGACCCTACTAAGCTTTCTGTTGTGTCAAGACATATTGATGAATGTTATAATAAAAAATAACCACTCTTTTTTAAAGGCAGGTGAACTGTTTGCTAAAAAAACTCACCTTACTTCATTTATGTATCCTTCTCTTGGCAGCATGCAGCCAAACTTTAACTTCAAACCAGGCATTAGCAGTTAAACAAACCTCCATTATTCTTAAAGAACCGATTCCTGAAGCATTTATTCCCCGAGCCGTAAGTATTGTTGCGATTGGAGATTCCCTAACTGAGGGGGTTGGAGATAATAATGAGGAAGGTGGTTACCTCTCCTATCTTAGTCGGTTGTTAGAAAGTAAAAAAAGCTTTAGCGAGATTGAAGTTAATAATTTTGGGAAAAAAGGACATCGAACAGAACAGTTGTTTGAGCGACTTATTGAGGAAGAAATCCGGTTAGCAATTATGGAAGCTGATATTGTTACGATTACAATTGGCGGTAATGATGTTATGAAAGTTGTAAAAGAAAATATTTTTAATCTTGAATTGGATCTTTTTCAAAAAGAAATAACGGCTTATTCTGAAAGACTAACAAAAATAATTGAAACGCTGAGAACGATTAACGAAGATGCAACCATTGTATTAATCGGAATTTATAATCCATTTTCCACTTGGTTTTCTGATATTAAAGAAATCAATCTCATTGTTGATGAGTGGAATAAGGTTAGTCATGAGGTTGTTGACCAATACACAAAAACGTTATTTGTTGAAATTAACGAGTTATTTTTAGATAATAGTGAGAACATGTTATATGATGATCATTTTCATCCGAATGACCAAGCGTATGAGCAAATAGCTACAAGAGTATTTGAAGAACTCGAAAAGATAAATGAACGTTCGTATACTGTACGGAAAGAGGAGAGCATTGATTAAATGAAGAATAAGTGGAGACTTGCATTTTTTATCTTACTTGGTGTGGTTATGCTTCTTTTCATATCCGTAATGATTATGGTGAGTTCATCTGTTCACAATGAAGAACTGAATTCATTGAATAATAATCAATTGAATGAAGGGAATGGAGAGGTGACCTTCGAGGTAGCAGCGAATAAGGCGGATTTAAATAAAATTATCAATCATTATTTACAAGAAGAAGGTTTCACAGGTCCAATTAATTATCAAGTTTTTCTTGATGAAGAGGTTGAATTATATGGTTCATTTCCAGTATTTGGACAGAATGTGCAAATGTTGTTGACGTTTGAACCAAGAGCATTAGAAAGTGGAGATTTAATTTTGATACAAAAAACGATTTCAATTGGTACACTAAAACTTCCAGTTTCTTATGTGTTGAAATTTATTCATGATAATTATAAACTTCCTGAATGGGTGCATATTCAACCAAGTGAAGAGATGGTTTACGTTTCTTTACAGGAGCTCGAATTAAAAAGTGATATTAAAGTTCGAGCTAATTCCTTTGACCTAAAACGTGATGACATTTCTTTCACGCTTTTAGTACCTGTTCAGTGATAAAGGTGTCAAAAAAAGGGGCAGATCCAGGAGAATAGGATTTGACCCTTTTTTTTCATGTTCACATGAATCATGAAATGAGTATTACGTCTTCGTCAGTCATAATGACTGAGTAGGATTGATTAGCCTCTAAAGTGAATGGAGGGAGATTACGAGAGATTTCATTCGTACCAGTTTTTCGAACTTCAAGTTCTAATTTCATTGGATTAATTCCTAAATAATTAGTTGATTCAAAAGGCTGAAGGTTCGGGAAAATGACATCGCGATTTTTTACGGCAATATCCAGGTTCGAAGTGTTGTTACAAAGATGAATAAATCGTATTTTTGCCTCCCCGGCTGGTACATCTGGACGATCTTCAAAAGCAAGTATGACCGGACTGTTGGAAACTTCCGTTATAACTAACGTATAATATTTTCCGGGATCCACTGTAACGGATTGATGAATAAAGTTTAATTCACGCTCTCCAATTGGATAAATTGTAAGTTGATGCTGACCAGAGGAGAGGGAGAAGTATTGATTCGCTTGTTTGTATAAAAGTTCATGAACAGTTCGTTCTCCGTTAACATGTATTTTAATGAAGGGGTTCTTTTGGGTAACGTGTACCAAGCGATACCATGCAGGTGCAGTTGGCGGTATGTTTAAAGATCTCCTGAAGTTATACGTATTATTCCTCGCTTTATTTAAATTTTTTATATGTTTTAAGTAATAATATATATGGAGATTAGGATTTCTATATTTATAGTAGTCTGCAAATTGTTGGCATTTAATCGCTTTCAATTCGTAATTTTCCTGATTTTTATTCGTCATATCCTTCGCTCCTTACACATTTCATTTGTATATTTATATGGTCTATTTCCCTATCTTGTTCAAGTCAATCCAACAAATTTTTATAACGTGGACATAATGGGGACGGATCGTTAAAGGTTGCCCCTTTTTAATTTCTAACTCGGAAATAAAAAATGGGCAAGAGCACATACGGGTCAAGTACCCACGGCATAAGGTGTAAATGTAAGTGAAAGTAAAAAAAGTGAGGAGAGATGTTCATGTACACTCATCATCAATTCGATAATATGGCACCTGCTCTTAGTCCAGTTGCAGCACCGGTAGCACCAATGGCAATGGCACCGACAGCAATGCCTGATTATGGTTATTGTGGGTATGGCTATGGCCATGCATATCCTGCTGCTTATCCAACTGCAGTTGCAGGGTATGGGGGAACAGGCACGTTTGTACTATTAGTCGTATTATTCATCTTGCTTGTTATCATCGGTTGCAGCTGTGGAACATGGTAATATAGTTAAATTGTCCGGTTTTACCGGGCAATTTTTTTTTGTTGAAACTAGGATTCTAACAAATTTTACTAGTAATGATTGACATCGCTTACTATAATAGTTTATATTTTAGTCAATTGTATCTGAATTTTTAGAAAAGGTATGAAGAAAACTTATTGATAAGAAGGGTTGCCTAGTGAAATTTGCGACTAGATTGTATGTTGGATTTGGTTTAATCATTGTACTAATGATCGTTTTATTACTTATTAATATAAGTACTGCGAACAGACACAATGAGGAGATTAATGAATTTGTTAAGGAAGGGTATGAAAAGTTTAAGCTTCAGCAGAGCATTCGAACAGAATCCTATTATTTATCTGTTGCCATAAGCGGATTGCCTACTGTTTTAGATTTAGGAGGGAAGTCGGTTCCACAACGTCTGATAGAAGTGAATCAGGCGCTAGATCAGCTCATGCAGTTAAATTATGAAGAACAAGAAATGGATAAGTTACTTACATTAAAGGGGTATTTAAAAGAATATGAAACGGTGATTGGAAAGGTGACCGAACGGCAAAGTATGGGGGAAGCAGTCACTGACGAAGATCTAGAGGGTGTAAGAAATTACCGCGATTCGATCGTCGCTCTATCTACGGACTTAACAAAAACTCAAGAAGTGATTGTGGATAATATGTTGCAACGAAATGAGGAAAGACTTCAATTAATCATACGAGCAGGGCTTTTTTCGATTGGGGTAGGGGTAGTTTTTGGGGTTTTATTATCGCTTTGGTCTATTCAGAAAATTACTATTCGGTTAAGAAAAGTAAAAGAAGTGATGAATAGCCTTGAAAATGGCTCGGAAAATTTACCACGAATTACGATAATAAATAATGATGAGATTGGGGAAATTGCGAAAGCTTATAATGATATGGCGGCTTCTTTAGAAAATCATGAAAAGAAAGAACGTATTTATAAAGAAGGGATGAAAGAACAAAATTGGTTAAAAACGCAATTAACTGAATTATCAATGATGTCTCAAGAATTGCATGACCTAAGCATTCTTGGCGAAAGATATATTCAGACAATTGCTCCTATTATCGGTGCAAATTACGGGGTCATCTATCTAAAAGAAAAAAAAGGAAACAAAATGTTTCTGACTAAGCTCGCTTCCTATGCAAACAGAGATGCAAAAAAGATAATTGAAGTTGGGGAAGATTTAGCCGGGCAATGTTTAAAAGAAGGAAAGCACATAAAATTAACAAATATCCCTGATAACTATGTCAAAATTACATCAGGTTTAGGGGAATCAAAACCAAAAAACATCATCATCCTGCCAATTAAAATACATGATGAAGTGATCGCTGTTATCGAGCTAGCAAGCATTAATGAATTTACTTCATTATCTGAAACTTTCCTTCAATTTGCAATGGAACAATTAGGGTTTGTTATCAATCGTATTCAAAAACAAATGGAAGTAAAAAAACTTCTTGAGGAGACACAGTCTCTTAACGACGAATTACAAAGCCAATCAGAAGAATTACAGCTTCAACAAGAAGAATTACAAACGATGAATGAGGAATTGGAAGCACAATATAAACAATCAGAACAACGTTCAAATGCCTTACAAGAAGCGAAAGCGGCTTTAGAGGAGAAGACAAAGCAAGTATTACTGAGCTCTCAATATAAGTCCGAATTCTTAGCAAATATGTCACATGAATTAAGGACTCCATTAAATAGTTTATTGATTTTGGCACAAATTCTTGTTGAAAACAAAGAAGGAAATTTAACGAATAAGCAAACCGAATATGCAAACACTATTTATTCTGCTGGGAAAGATTTATTAGATTTAATTAATGAAATATTAGATTTATCGAAAATCGAATCTGGAAAAGTAGATTTTCAAATTTCTGAGATTGATATAAGAGGAGTTACCTCGTTTGTAAAAACCCAGTTTAGTGTAATTGCTGAACAAAAAGGGATTCACTTTATCGTTGAAGTAGAGGATGATGTTCCAGCAATCCTTTATTCGGATGAGCAAAAAATTTACCAAGTACTAAAGAATTTAGTTTCGAATGCAATGAAGTTTACGGAAAAAGGACATGTACACTTAAAAGTTTTTAAACCTGAAATTAAGCATCATCACAGTGAACAAAACTTAATTGCCTTTTCGGTAACTGATACAGGGATTGGGATACCTAAAGATAAACAGGAACTTATTTTCGAAGCCTTTCAACAAGCAGATGGGACAACAAGTCGAAAATACGGTGGTACTGGGTTAGGTTTATCAATTAGTAAAAGAATGGCTGATCTTTTAGGTGGGTATTTGACGGTTGATAGTAAAGTAGGGAAAGGAAGTACTTTCACTTTCCACTTACCTTTACAAGCAGAACTAAATGCGTTAAATATGAAACAAGAAGAGGTTGCTAACGAAGTTGCAGCTACAATTGAAGAAAACCGATCAAGAGATGAGTTAGTTGTTGATGAACTAAGCCAAGAAATGTTTATACATGGCGAAACAAATTCAGAAAAAGAAGATGTTTTTGTCGGAAAGACCATTCTATTGGCTGATGATGACATGAGGAATGTTTTTGCTTTAACGACGGCTTTGGAGCGCATTGGGTTGAAGGTGCTTTTTGCGGAGAATGGAAAAGAGGCTTTAGACATATTATATGAGAATCCTCATATAGATTTGGTTCTAATGGATATTATGATGCCAGGGTTAGACGGTTACGAGGCGATGCGAGAAATTCGAGCTAAGAGTCATTTTGAGAAGTTGCCAATTATTGCTTTAACAGCAAAAGCGATGAAAGATGATCGTCAAAAATGTGTTGACGCTGGTGCATCAGATTACATTAGTAAACCAGTGAATTTAGAGGAGCTATTTTCCCTGCTGAAAGTTTGGTTATATTAATTAAGTAGGGGGAAAGGAATGTTAGTAAATAATAAACAACTTTCAACAGACTATGATGTAAATAGTAACGGGGATTTAGAAAAAATAGAAATTCAGCTTTTACTTGAAGGCATTTACCGCCACTATGGATTCGATTTTCGTAATTATGCTTTTTCTTCGATTCGAAGGCGTGTTTGGCATCGGGTGAAGGCTGAAAAACTAGAATCAATTACGTCTTTATTAAATAAGGTGCTACATGACTCAAAAGCGATGGAAAGGCTATACTTAGATTTTTCGATAAATGTTACAGAAATGTTTAGAGATCCGTCGTTTTTTAAAGCAATTAGAGAAAAAATATTACCATTTTTACGTGATTTACCAAGCATACGAATATGGCACGCGGGTTGTTCAACTGGTGAAGAAGCCTATTCAATGGCGATATTACTGAATGAGGAAGGGTTATATGAAAAGTCGAGAATCTATGCTACAGATATGAATAATCATGTAATCCAACAAGCAAAGATTGGCAGATTCCCGTTGAAAAAAATGAAAAGTTATACATGTAACTATGTTCATTCAGGTGGCTTAAATGATTTTTCAGAGTATTATAGTGTTCAAGAAGAACATGTCTTTTTTAATGAAGAACTGGCCAAAAATATCGTTTTTGCTCAACATAATCTTGTAACTGATGGTTCTTTTAATGAATTTCATTTGATTGTTTGTCGGAATGTATTGATTTATTTCGATCAAGAACTACAAACTAGAGTTCATACATTATTTCTTGATAGTCTATGTACAGACGGAATATTAGCTCTAGGGAGTCGTGAGGGGCTATCATTCCCTAATCAGGAACAGTTCTATTCCCCGTTAGATGAAGAAAGCAAAATATTTAAAAGGATATGATAAGGAAAGTGAGGATAGAATGGAAAATCCAATTGTAAATATATTATTGGTCGATGATCGGGAAGAAAATCTATTAGCATTAGAGGCAGTTCTTACTTCTCCCCAATATAATTTGATCAAAGCTCACTCAGGCGAAGAGGCATTAAAATGGATATTAAAAGAAGAGTTTGCAGTCATTATAATGGACGTGCAAATGCCTGGTATGAATGGTTTTGAAACGGCAAAAATGATTCGTCGAAGAGAAAAATCGATGGATGTACCGATTATATTTGTTACCGCCTTAAGTCAAACATTTGAAAATGTCTTGCAAGGCTATTCAGTAGGGGCAATTGATTATATTATTAAACCATTTGATGCTTTCATATTAAATAGTAAAGTAAATGGGTTTGTATCATTATTTTTAAATCAGAAAAAAGTAGAGGAACAAGCAAAAATAATTGCAGAACGAACAGAAGAACTTGAAAAGGCAAATCTAGCTTTGCAAAAAAGTGAAGAAAAGCTTGAACGTCTCGTGAAGGAGAGAACTGCGGAACTTGCTAAAACGAATGATAAACTAAAAATAGAAATTAATGAAAAACAAAAAACGTTAAGGCAACTAGAAGAAAGTATGCAAAGGTATCAGTCTTTATTTGATTATCACCCAGATGCGGTATTTTCATGTGACTTAGATGGGAAATTTATGTCGGTCAATGATGCGATGGTAAAGGTGACAGGGTGGTCTAGAGAGGAATTATTGAAGATATCCCCATTATCATTATTAAATAAAAAAGATGAAAAAAAAGTGGTCTATCATTTTAAAGCATCACGTAATGGGAAAACACAAGATTATGATTTGCAAATCATGAACAAGCGGAAAGAATTGGTTGATATACAAGTTAAGAATATTCCAATTGTTGTTGATAATAAGGTAATAGGCGTATATGGAATTGCTAAAGATATATCGGTTGAGAAAAAGCTGTGGAAACAATTGTTACAGAGCGAAGAGCAGTATCGTCAACTAGTAGAGGAATCTCCAGAAGCGATTATTCTTAAAAAGGAAAATTATAACAACTGGTCTTTTGTCAATCAAACTGGTGTTCAGCTGTTAAAAGCTATGACAAAAGAGGAAATAACGAGTCGCCCATTATTGGATTTTATCCATCCAGACGATCATATTAAAGTGAAAAACTCTAGGCCGATTAATGACGATGGACATTACTCTTTTGAATGCCGCTTTATTTGTCTAAACGGAGAC
This sequence comes from Bacillus sp. B15-48, assembly GCF_016879755.1. Taxonomy (GTDB): domain Bacteria; phylum Bacillota; class Bacilli; order Bacillales; family Cytobacillaceae; genus Mesobacillus_B. The sequence continues at coordinate 300,460 of NZ_WOFU01000002.1, read as the reverse complement.
ATCATTGATGTTGAAGTAAACGCGATTCCTATCGTTTATGATGGCGATTCCTATTTACATATTATGGTTCGGGATATTACCGAATTAAAACAAAGTAGAGAGTTTATTCAACAAACGGAAAAGTTGACTGTCGTAGGGGAATTAGCCGCTGGGATTGCTCATGAAATTCGAAATCCTTTAACTAGTTTGAAAGGGTTTACACAATTGTTGGAGGATAAAGCAGACTGTAACCCTGAGTATATGGAAATTATGATTACAGAGATTGAAAGAATTAACACCATTGTTAGCGAGCTTTTGTTATTGACAAAACCTAAAATGTTAGAGTTTAGACAAATTGAGATTCGCCATGTTTTTGATAATATTATTACACTAATGAGTGCCCAAGCAAACTTATATGGTGTGACGATTCAATTAAAAATGAATGCTTCAATTGATCATCTAATTTTATATGGAGTTGAAAATAAGTTAAAACAAGTGTTTATTAATATCATTAAAAATGCGATTGAGGCAACCGAAGATGGCGGAAATATTATCGTAGAGATAAAGCAGCATGGGAATGATATTGAGTTCCAATTTGTAGATGGAGGATGCGGGATTTCTTCTGAGGTGCTTTCCAAACTCGGGAAGCCATTTTTCACCACAAAGGAAAATGGGACAGGGTTAGGACTAATGGTTTGTTATAGTATTATAAAGAGTCACCAAGGTACGATGGTTATTGATAGTGTAGTAGGAGAAGGAACAAAAGTAACCATTAGACTTCCACTTTATCAAAGGAATTCTAAATCATTGGAGTATTTGCTAGAATAAAGTCATCTATAGCATGTGGGGGAAGACGAAAATGTTGGCTAAAAGACTAGTACCAGGTGATGAAATAAGAGTGATTGCACCATCTATGAGTATGGCAGTGGTCAAAGGGAAACAGGTTGAATTAGCAGTCAGTCGATTGGAAAGGCTTGGATTCAAGGTAACTTTCGGAAGAAATATTAACAGCCATGATGAATTTTTCAGTACATCAATCGAAGAAAGAATAACGGATTTACACGAGGCATTTGCAAATCAAAATGTAAAAGCGATTCTTACAGCCATTGGCGGGTATAATGCGAATCAACTTTTAAAAAATATCGATTTCCAATTAATTGCGGATAATCCGAAAATTTTTTGTGGATACAGTGATATTACGGCCATACAGTTAGCTATTTGTAAAAAAACAGGCCTAATTACTTATTCTGGTCCCCATTTTTCAAGTTTTGGCATGAAGCATGGGTTTGAATATACATTGGAGTATTTTTTAAAGGCAGTAACAAATGATGCTCCGTTCGAAATTGAACCATCTCAGTTTTGGTCGAATGACCCTTGGTATGTTGAACAGGAAAACAGGAAATTTGTCAATAATAACGGATACATTGTTATCCACGAGGGAGAGGCTTCTGGAAGATTGATAGGTGGGAATTTATGTACGATGAATCTTCTACAAGGAACAGAATTTTTTCCTTCATTAAAAAATAGCATCTTGTTTATTGAAGATGACGAAGAAACTCATGCACAATCATTTGATCGTGATTTACAATCACTCCTACATCTCCGAGATGCAACGGAAATTGCAGCCGTTTTAATTGGCCGTTTTCAAGAGAGTTCACAAATAACAGAGGCAGCTTTACGAAAGATTATTGCTTCTAAAGAAGAACTTCAAGGGATCCCAGTAATTGCAAACGTAAATTTTGGACATGTTCATCCATTCGCCACGCTTCCAATCGGTGCCCACGCTTATGTAAAAGCATGGGCTGAAGACATTGAAATTACGATCGAACAGAATGAGTAGGATAGTTGATAAAATGCACTTGCATAGCAGGTGCATTTTATTTTTCAACAATATTAAATTCTTCATGAAAGAATTCATCTTCTCATTCATATATTTTATGGAACGGTCCTGATATGTAAGAAAACGTTTTCAAAGAAAGCGGTGTTAAGGATGGATCGCACATATTTAATAAAGCCTATGCTTGATGAAGTGTATCCTGTTATTGATTACGGGAAGGGAATTTATTTATTTGATAGGAAAGGAAAAAGATATCTTGATGGTGCATCAGGGGCTGTCACAGCCAATATAGGCCATGGGGTGGAGGAGATTATTGAGGCAATGTGCCGGCAAGCTAAAAAAGTTTCATTTGTATATAGATCGCAGTTTACGAGTGAAGCAGCTGAAAGCTTAGCTGAAAGGATTGCTCAACTAATGCCTGGCGATTTGAATTGGAGCTTCTTTGTAAACAGTGGGTCTGAAGCGATAGAAACGGCGATGAAAATTGCTATCCAGTATTGGCAGGAAAAAGGCCGTGTATCAAAAACAAAGTTCATATCTAGGTGGATTAGCTATCATGGAATTACCAATGGAGCTTTATCAATGTCAGGTCATACGAATAGAAGATCTAGATTTGCATCGGTATTGGCAGATTATCCTGTCATCTCTCCTCCTTATTGTTATCGTTGCCCATATAATAAGAAACCTGATAGCTGCGGACTTGAATGTGCAGAAGAATTAGATTTAGCCTGTAAGCGTATAGGGGCAGAGTCTATTGCGGCTTTTATTGCCGAGCCGATTGTAGGAGCTGCTGGTGGAGCACTTACGCCTCCTAAAGGATATTATTCTCTTATTGAAAAAATTTGTGAGGAGAATGATATTCTGTTCATTGCTGATGAAGTTATGACCGGGTTTGGTCGAACAGGTAAGATGCTGGCTAGCGAACATTATCACGTTGTACCGGATATCGTTTCACTTGGAAAAGGAATGGGCGCTGGTTATGCACCAATTGCTGCAACGCTAGTAAGTGAGAAAGTAATAGCGCCAATTAAAAATGGTTCGAGATTAGTTATGAGTGGGCATACATTGAGTGCAAACCCACAATCATGTGCAACTGCACTTGCCGTAATAAATTACCTAAATGATAAGCAAATCATTAAAGAAGTAGAAACAAAAGGGATTTACTTGAAAAATTTATTAACAAAATTAAAAGCTCAATTTTCGATTATAGGTGAGATTAGAGGGATGGGCTTGTTGCTTGGAATCGAACTAGTTCAAGATGCAAAAACGAAAAAATCATTTCCATTAGAATCGAATATCACTGGACAGTTTGTAAACATTGCGCAAAAAAAGGGTTTGCTAGTGTATCCAGCATCAGCAGGATTAGACGGTACGAGTGGAGATGCGGTCATCATCTCTCCACCATTAACGATTACAAAACGTGAAATAGAAGAACTGGTTTCCTTAATAAAATCTGTATTAACACAGTTAACAGAAACAACTCAATATCGAGGTGCTGATTGAAATGAATAACATTCAAAATCCTTTCGGGAAAATTGCTTCACTTCAACAAGCGCTCGAGCATCTACACGATGGTATGACCCTCATGTTTGGAGGTTTTGGAGGAGTAGGATCGCCTCCCGCACTTATAGATGGAATCATTTCAAAAAACTTAACAGGACTAACATTAATCGGGAATGATACGGGGTTTCCCGAAATTGGAATAGGCAAAATTATTAGTCAAGGTCGAGCGAAAAAAGTGATTGCCTCACATATCGGGTCGAATCCAATAGCAGGTAAATTAATGAATGAAGGTTTGCTAGAAGTTGAATTCTCGCCACAGGGGACGTTAGCGGAAAGGATACGTGCTGGGGGCATGGGGCTTAGGGCGATTGTAACTGATATAGGTGTTGATAATGAAAGGGTGGCAATGAGAAAAAAACAAATTAAGTTAAATGGGAAAAATTTTCTGGTTGAACCAGCTTTAACGGCTGAGGTTTCGATTGTGTATGCACAGAAAGCAGACCCATACGGAAATCTCGTTTATGATAAAAGTGCTAGAAACACGAATCCACTTGTTGCTATGGCTGGAGATTATACAATTGCTGAAGTGGAAGAAATTGTTCCACTCGGAAATTTGAACCCAGAAGAAATCGTAACCCCAGGTGTCTATGTTGATATGGTAATTCCATCAAGTGGGGTGAATTGGAAATGGGCTTGGGAGTAGGGGTAATAAATAGAATGGCAAAGCGGGCTGCTGCAGAAATTGAAAATGGGATGGTTGTTAATTTAGGAATCGGCTTGCCATCATTTGTACCGAATCACCTTCAAAGTGAAATGAAGGTGATGTTTCATGCGGAAAATGGAATTCTTGGAATGGGGGCATCTCCACCACAAGGAGAGGAGGATGCAAACTTATGTAATGCTGGTGGTTTGCCAGTTTCGACAATTGCAGGGGCTTCTTATTTTGATAGTGCAACTGCATTTGGAATGATTAGAAGGGGAAAAATTGATTTATCCATTCTTGGCTCATTACAGGTTAGTGCATGCGGTGACTTAGCCAATTGGATCATTCCTGGGAAGAAAGTTCCCGGAATGGGAGGAGCAATAGAACTGGCTGCTAAAGCGAAAAAATTAATTGTCTTAATGAGCCATACGGATAAATCAGGAAATCCGAAAATTTTAGAAAGATGTACATTGCCATTAACGGCAAAGGAATGCATCGATCTTATTATAACAGATTTAGCTGTCTTTAAAGTTATGAAGAAGGAATTAGTTTTAATTGAACACTTTCATACTTCTTCAGTAGAAGAGATTATTGCAAAAACCGGATGTCGTTTTCAGGTGGATGAACAGCTGAAAATTATTGGCTTTTAAAATTACCGAGTTTGTTAGAAAGGAGTAATTTGATTGGAGGAGGCAGAAAGAAGAGTAAGGGATTATATTTGGAACAATCAGGAAAAAGGGGCGCGTTATTTACAGAGGCTCGTCCAAGAAGATAGTGTTAGAGGCAAGGAAAGTAAGGCACAAGCGATCATAATAGAAAAGTGCAGACAACTTGGAATGAAAATGGATATTTGGGAAATAGGCGGGGAAAAGCTGCATTCCCATCCAGCTTATTGTTCCGATCGTCGCGATTTTAAAGGGAACCCTAATGTAGTCGCGATTTTATCTGGTAGCGGGGGCGGCAAATCATTAATTTTAAACAGTCATATTGATGTTGTTCCAATTGGGGATATAAATTCATGGAAACAAGACCCATTTAGCGGGCGAATAGAAAATGGGAAATTATATGGCCGCGGATCAACAGATATGAAGGGGGGAACGGCGTCACTTCTGCTTGCACTTGAAGCAATCATAAACAGTGGATTATCTTTGAAAGGAGATGTTATTTTCCAAAGTGTCATTGAAGAAGAGAGTGGAGGTGCTGGTACATTAGCTGCGGTGCTTCGAGGCTATAAAGCTGACGGGGCAATTATACCTGAACCAACAAATTTAAAATTCTTTCCTAAACAGCAAGGTTCAACATGGTTTCGAATTAAAATAAAAGGAAAGCAAGCTCATGGGGGAACAAGATATGAAGGGGTCAATGCGATTGAAAAGGCAGAGTTGATTTTAAAAAGTTTAAGAGATTTAGAGAAAACAAGAAATGAAAGAATTACAGACCCGTTGTTCGCTAATATCCCAATTCCAATTCCAATCAATATTGGAAAATTCAACAGTGGTGATTGGCCATCATCTGTCCCTGATTTAGCTACTATTGAAGGCAGGATGGGGATTGCTCCAAATGAAACAATCGATGAAGCGAAAATGGAGTTTGAGCAATCAATTGAAGCACTGTCTAAAAATGATGCGTGGTTAACAGTAAGCCCTCCGGTTGTAGAGTGGTTTGGTGCACGTTGGCTTCCAGGGGATGTTGATATCAATCATCACCTTATGTCTGTTTTAACGGATAGTTTTACTAAAGTAAAAGGGAAACCGCCAATCATTGAAGCTTCACCATGGGCGACAGATGGTGGGATTTTAAATAAAATAGGAGGCATTCCTGTAGTCGTCTTTGGCCCAGGGGAGACAAAAGTAGCGCATGATGCAAATGAATATATTGAGTTACAGTCCATGTTGGATTCGGCAGTAATAATTGCACTCACAATTTTAAATTGGTGTGGACTCAAAGAAGGAGGGGATGGATAGATGGCAGGGATTCATATTAAAACCGCCATTCCCGGACCTAAAGCAAAAGAACTGTTAGCGAGAAAAGAAAAACATGTACCTAAAGGCCCTTTTAATACGGTACAAACATTTGCTGTTAAAGGCGAGGGAGCCTTGCTAACAGATATTGATGGGAATACATTTATCGACTTTGCTGGGGGAATTGGGATTCAAAATACAGGCCATTGTCCCCCACGAGTCGTTAAGGCATTACATGATCAAATTGAAAAATATTTACACCCATGTTTTCACGTTATGATGTATGAGCCCTATGTTGCGTTAGCGGAAAAGTTAAATGAAATTACACCAGGTGATCATGCAAAGAAAACCTTTTTCCTCAATAGTGGAGCAGAGGCTGTTGAAAACGCAGTAAAAATTGCCCGGAAGTATACAGACCGAAAGGGAATCATCAGTTTTGAACGTGGCTTTCACGGGAGAACGTATATGGCGATGTCGCTGACTAGTAAAGTGAAACCATATAAGTATCAGTTTGGACCATTTGCACCAGAAACTTATAAATGGCCCTTCCCTATATACTCTCAAACGGAAATTGGCCCAGATATACTGGATGAAATGTTATTAAAAAAGATTGAGGACTTCTTTCTCAGTGAGGTTTCACCAGATGAGATTGCTGCAGTTATTATTGAACCTGTACAAGGAGAAGGTGGATTTAATATTCCTTCGAAAAAATTTGTTCAAAGGGTTAAAGCGATTTGTGAGAAATACGGAATTTTAATGATTGCGGATGAGATTCAAACTGGTTTCGGTAGGACGGGGAAAATGTTTGCTATCGAACATTTTAATGTCGTTCCAGATCTTATGACCATGTCGAAATCGATTGCTGCCGGTTTGCCAATTAGTGCTGTCACAGGACGAACTGAAATTATGGATGCAGCAGGAATAGGGGAAATTGGTGGGACGTTTGGAGGCAGTCCGCTTGGGTGTGTAGCAGCGTTAGAAGTAGTAAAAACGATTGAAAATGATCGGTTATTAGAAAATGCTCAGTATATAGGCAAAGCTTTTCAAGAGCGATTTACACGTTTAAAGGTGCATGTCCCAGAAATCGGCGACGTCCGTTCTCTTGGGGCTATGTGTGCGATTGAGTTTATAAACCGTGACAATAACCCGAATTCCTCTCTTGTAAAAAAAATCTTAAAGACCGTTCAGCAACGCGGATTAATTATGATGAGTGCTGGTTTATATGGCAATGTCATTCGCTTGCTTACCCCACTTGTGATTACGAAAGAACAACTTGTTGAAGGATTCCAAGTTCTTGAAAATGCCATCATTGAGTGTAGAAATATAATGAATGAAATGGGGTCAGACCCCTTATGATTGAAGGTAGATTGGAACGGTATCAAGAACCTGATTTCTCGGTGACTGTTTATTTTGATCCATTTAATCGACGAATTCGTATTGATGATTATTTAGGAGATATCGACAAGATTCTGCTTTATTGTGAATCAATTGCAAAAGAAGAGAAGACTGAAAAGTTGGTTGTTAAGACAAAGTTTGAACATTTTAAAAAATTTATTGAAAATGGGTTTCGTCTTGAAGGGATCATTGATGGTTATTTTCTCGGAACAGACTGCTATTTTTTCTCAAAGTTTTATACGGTAAACCGCAGTATTAATACACAGTGGATAAAAGAGGAAGAGATTATTCAAAGTATTGTTTTGAACGCAAAATCGTCTTTGATTGGAAATCTTCCAACTGATTATCGATTAAAAAAATTAACTGAATTAGACACAGAAAAACTGGCGAATTTATATAAACAAGTCTTTGAAATCTATCCTACCCCGTTGAATAAACCGGAATATATTAAGAAAACGATGAATAATGGGACTATTTATTATGGAATGGAATACAACGGTGCTATCATTAGTGCAGCCTCTGCGGAGGTGAATGATTTTTATAAAAATGCTGAATTGACAGATTGCGCAACATTAAAGGATTATCGGAAGTATGGCTTGATGAAGTTTATATTAATCCAGCTTGAAGGGGAGCTAAAATCAAATGGGATATACTGTGCCTATTCAATTGCAAGGTCTTTATCATATGGAATGAACGCCGTGTTGCAGCAGTTAAACTATAGTTATCGCGGCAGATTAATTAATAATTGTTTTATTTATGACAAGTTAGAAGACATGAATGTTTGGACGAAAAGCTTGGTCTAGTGGCTTTAACAAAAGCGGCGTAGTATCTATTTGTATGGTTACAAACCTATGTAAGCGGGTGAACGATAAAAACTGATTAAAGAAAGGCACTTTTAAAGTGTCTTTCTTTAATATGCAATTTCATAATGCCATATCCCGTTTCTAAATTCTTTGATAATCCGCTGTTTTTCTTCGAGATAATCTAAATGACTAATAACCTCCGACATGACGAGTGAAAATTGGTTGAAATAGGTTTTCTTGTAATAGGCTAGTGCAAGATCATTGGCTGTTGTATTTCCAGCTTTAATAAACCGGAGCAAACGATCGAATTTTTCTTCATAACGGTCAATTCTGTTTTTAACTAATTGTTTAGCATTTTGAATAATTTTCCCATGACCAGGAAAGAGGAACTCAGGATTTAAAGTCGAACATTTTAATAATGATTCTTTTTGTTGAGCAAGCGTATGTATTCTATTTCCATCAATATCTGGCTCGACCAGTGCGTTACTTGAAATGTGTTCAATAAGTAGATCACCTGAAAACATCCATTTTGTCTTATTGTCCCATAACGCAATATGATCCGGGGCATGGCCGGGTACGTCAATTACATCAAAATGAAAAAGTCGTGTATTTGTAATGATATGAATATCGGCTTGGATGGCTTGATGTTTATTTTGCTCTATCGCCTGTTTTAAATCTCTCACTCGTGCAATTCCCATTTCTCCGCAGCCCATTTGACGGTATAAGCTATTATAGAATTGGATTCTTTTTTCTAAGAAATCTCTGTCTCTTTTTAAGCGGGGAATAGCTTCGGATGATGCGAAAACTGGGATTGGATTTTTCGACACAATTTTATCCACTAAGCCAATATGATCATAATGATGATGGGTAAGAATGATCGCTGTTAAATCTGTTACTTGTAAGTCGTTTTGAGCCAGGGTAGAACATAAAGCATTCCAATTCGTTTTATTATTAATGCCTGCATCAATTAAAATTAATGATTCGTAATACTTTACAACATAAAAATTAATGCTTCTTAAATCATTAGCGGCTGGGGAGATTACTGGAAAAATCTCACATTCATCCTTCCTAAATATACTCAATGTATCCACCTCATTTATATGATAAAAAACTGTTTAATGTAGTTGACTTGTTTTTAGAATATTTCAATTTCGTGAATGTGTAAACTAATTTAACTGAAAAATTCCAACAACAAAGAGTTCTTACATCTTTTTGAGAGATGAGTTCCCTTTTTGATGCCAAGTTTTTGGCAGGTTATGCTCATTTTTCGGCACCACTACATAGGAGGAGTTGATCACATAAATGAATCGGATCACGAGTATAAGTGAAGGGTTTCTCGGAGCGATTCTTGAGAGTATAGATGAAGCAATTCATGCAGTCAACAAGGAAGGGATTACCATCTACTATAACGATGTAGCCGCAAGACATGATGGCTTGAGTGTAGATGAAGTAATAGGAAAACCACTTTTAAGTATTTTCCCATCTTTAAATGAAAAATCTAGCACACTACTTAAGGTAATGAAAACAAAAAAGCCCTTATACAATAAAACGCAAACTTTTGTGAACCTGTACGGAAAAAAGATTGAAACTGTCAATACGACTTTACCAATCATTATGGATGGGAAAGTGATGGGGGCAGTCGAAATTGCTAAAGATTATACTAGGTTAAAGGAACTTGGTGAGCGACTAGTTGACTTGCAAAAAAATGAACCTAAAGTGCCCTCAACGAAAGAGAGCAAACAGCAAGCGAAATATCAGTTTAGTGACCTATTAACTAAGAATAAAACATTTATTAAAATGAAAAATTCTGCAGAAAAGCTGGCAAAATCTGAGTCTCCCATCCTGATTTTTGGTGAAAGTGGTACTGGTAAGGAGTTATTTGTTCATTCTATCCACAATGCATCTAAACGAAGTGGAGGCCCTTTAATCGCCCAAAACTGTGCTGCAATTCCTGAAAGTTTATTAGAAAGCATCTTATTTGGGACGACAAAAGGAAGTTATACTGGGGCAGTTGATCGACCTGGTTTGTTTGAGCTAGCTGATGGCGGTACTTTATTTCTTGATGAGATACACGCCATGCCAGTTGAACTTCAAGCTAAGTTATTACGAGTATTAGAGGACGGAGCAGTCCGAAGGGTAGGTAGTTCGAAGGTTATTTCAGTGGATGTTCGGGTGATATCTGTAATGAATATTCATCCATTACAAGCTGTTGAGAAAAAATTCCTTCGTGAGGATTTATTTTACAGGCTTAATGTCTTGACCTTTGAGCTGCTTCCATTAAGGGAGAGGCATGAGGATATTCCTTTTTTAGTTGAAAAGTTTATCACAGTCTTTAATAAACAGCTTGGAAAGATGGTTACTGGAATTCAACAAGACGTTTTAACCCTTTTAGAAAATCATGCATGGCCGGGAAATATTCGTGAATTAAAACATGTGATTGAATATATGATGAATGTTTGTGAAAAGACTCAGCTATCGATGGATGAGCTACCAGCTATTTTTAAAAGTTATGCATTTGAAAAGCAAGAACCAACAATGGAAGGAAATCTAAAAGAAAAACTAAAACAATATGAAAAAAGACTAATTGAGGAAGCGATGGCGGAAAGTGGCGGAAATATCTTAAAGGCTTCGCGTTTACTTGGGATTCCAAGACAAACATTGCAATACAAGTTAAAAAAGAGAAGCGAGAAATAATCTGCTCGAAAATCGGCAGGTTATTTCTCGCTTCTTTTCATCGATGTTAAAATTGTTGGTCTTTTTCATCATAAATAGAAATTGTAATTTTGGTATGGAAATTGCATGTTAATACATTAGAAACGGATTGAAGGAGGAGTTCGATGTGAAAACATTTTTATATAAACCATCAAGACATTGGAAGGAAATTGAGTTATGGAAAGATGTCACAGATGAACAATGGAATGATTGGCTGTGGCAGTTAACAAATACAATTAGAACATTGGACGATTTGAAAAAGGTGATTCATATAACACCTGAAGAGGAAGAGGGTGTACGAATCGCAACGAAAACGATTCCGTTAAACATTACTCCTTATTATGCTTCGCTAATGAACCCTACTGATCCGAGATGCCCGGTACGTATGCAGTCCGTTCCAATTGGAAAGGAGATTTTGAAGACAAAGTATGATCTAGAGGATCCTCTCCATGAAGATGAAGATTCGCCTGTCCCGGGATTAACACATCGCTACCCTGACCGAGTATTGTTTCTTGTAACGAATCAATGTTCAATGTATTGCCGATATTGTACACGAAGAAGGTTTTCAGGACAAATTGGGATGGGCGTGCCTAAAAAACAACTTGATGCCGCGATACATTATATTCGCGAAACAGAAGAAGTGAGGGATGTGTTGATTTCCGGCGGAGATGGGCTATTAATTAATGACACTATTCTGGAGTATATCCTTAAAAATTTAAGAGAAATTGATCATGTTGAAATCATTCGGATCGGAACGAGAGCACCAGTGGTCTTTCCGCAGAGAATAACCGAAAATTTATGCGATATTTTGAAAAAGTATCACCCAATTTGGTTGAATACCCATTTTAATACGTCGATCGAAATTACTGAGGAATCGAAGAGGGCTTGTGAAATGTTAGCTAATTCCGGGGTGCCTGTTGGGAATCAGGCGGTCATCCTTGCGGGAATAAATGATAGTGTGGCAATTATGAAAAAGCTAATGCATGATCTCGTTAAGATTCGAGTACGGCCGTACTATATTTATCAATGTGATTTGTCTGAAGGAATTGGCCACTTTCGCGCACCGATTTCTAAAGGACTTGAAATTATTGAAGGTTTGCGCGGACATACGAGTGGGTATGCCGTACCTACCTTTGTGATTGATGCCCCCGGGGGTGGTGGGAAAATTTCCCTCCAACCGAATTATTTAATCTCACAAAGTCCAGAAAAAGTGGTTTTAAGGAACTTTGAAGGAGTAATCACTTCCTATCCAGAACCTGAAAACTACGTGCCTGGAAAGGCAGAGGAATATTTCAAAAGAATCTATTCTGATTTTGAAAAATATCACTCCAATGTCGGCATTGCTGCAGTAATGAATGAAAGTCAATTCAATCTCATCCCTGAAAATCTGCAACGGCTGAACAGAAGACATAATTATGAGACAGACCCAACGCATACTTCCTTAAAGGATAAACGGGAAAAGCGTGATAAGTTAAAGAATAAAAAATTCGAGGCACAACAAAAGAAATATCAAGATGGAGGAGAGGGGAAATAAACATGTGTTGCGAATGGTGTTCCTCTAAAAATATCATAAAAGAAGCAGTTCCAGCTTTTTGGGAGTTACCTGATGGTACAAAAGCAATTGAAATTCGAGAGACTCCTTGTATAAGTTGCAATGATTGTGGGATGACTTACCAAGAAGAAGAGACGATTGAACAAATTGAAGAACAACTTCTTTTAATAAATACAGAGACCTTAGAAAAATCACTTACTTTTGATGAGTTAATGAAGAAACCCCGCTTATTAAAAAGGAATTATTTTAAGTTTGATTAATGGTTAAATAAAAATGATGACCAAATCACATCAATTTGGTCATCATTTTTTCATACAATCTATAATCAAATCACTCTTAAAGGTTGTTTATAACGATAAATTCTTTGAGTCTTTGTTTGATATTGGTAGAGAAATCACTTTTCCACCAATTTGGACATGGATGGTATCGTTGAAAATAGCTCTAACAATTCCTTTCAAAGAAATAGTCGAATCCACAGATAGTGTTTCTTTTTCTTGTTTTTCTTTTTTCATCTGTTTATCACCTTCCATAGGGTATTTGGCTAACTTTTTTTTATGGATAGACATGTTACTAAAAGTTATTTAAGAGTGTAGATAAACTCAAAAATGAATTAGATAACACGAAGTGTAGTTCAAGTATTCCATATTATGTGTCTACATGTCAATGAAAAAACACTATATATAGGGTAGTATCCTTCGCTAGAAACAATCTTCTTAATTGTTTATTCACAAATGAATAGAAAAGAACTTAAAATGTATTTAAAGCAATTTTTTTACTTTTACTGAAATTGTTCAAGTACGGTAAAAAACTCTTTAACAAATTGATAAAATAACTTCTCTGAAGGGGCAACTTCTCTATTTTTTGGGACAATGAGGCCAACTGTTCTTTTAACTTGTGGTTCTATGACAGGAATTTTTACAGTAAACCTTGGTGTAGAATCGTACATGGTTGTTTCCGGTAGCAAGGTTATTCCTATTCCTGCCGAGACAAGTCCTTTCAAGGCATCCATATCTTCACCTTCTGAAACAATGTTTGGTCTGAACCCTGCCTCTTGGCAGGCTTCAACGACAATCTTTTGGAGAACATACCCGTTCGGAAAGGAGACAAATGCATCATTACGCAGATCAGTTAATGCAATGCTTTTTCGATCAGCAAGTGGATGGCTTGTGTGTACTAATGCGGATAATTGCTCTGTAAATAGAATATGCCCTTCAAGCGCAGGGTCTCCTTTTGGCACAGGGCCGAGAAAAGCTAAATCAAGATCTCCGTTTTTTACAGCTTCAATTAAGGAGGCGTACGATCCTTGTCGTAAATGAAAAGTGATGTTTGCGTTTTTTTCTCTAAAAGCAGAAATAACTGTTGGTAGTAAATGACTAGCTAAGCTAGATGGGTATCCGACTTTAATTGATCCTATCTCTGGATTTAAATATTCATCGACTTTTTGCTTCGCGTGTTCAATCGATTTTAATGCTATTTTCACATCTGCAAGGAAAGCCTTGCCAATTTGTGTTAGTTTGACATTTCTGCCAACACGTTCAAATAGAGTAACCCCTAATTCATCCTCTAATTTAGAAATTTGTAAGCTTACAGCGGATTGTGCAACATGTAAATGGCTCGCTGCTTCAGTTACATGTTCACGTTCTGCTACTTCAACGAAATAGTGTAATTGCCGCAATTCCATTTTTATCCCCTACCATTCATTTGAAGTCGAGATTAATTTTATATAAATTATATATTGTTTTATATCAATAAGAAAACTTAAAATAATTAAAAAATCTAAAAACAGCTACCTTTAATCGATCAAGATGGCTGTTTTTAGATTTTTAAAAACTTTTATTAACTTTTTAACAAATTTTTCGGATAAGCTCAATAGAATTATTTTTTGGGGAATTAATTAATGAACTCACTTCATATATTTCCATTAAAGCTGAATTAAATGGCTTTAATAATGACTGAAGTCTATTTGGTTCTGTAATCGATGGATTAAGCCAAACTTTTTCATCCTCTCGGTTTAAGATCACAGGCATCCGATGATGAACATCCTTAATGAGTTCATTGGCAGTCGTAGTTATCACCGTACAAGAAAAAATGGATTCTCCATCTGGCGATTGCCACTGCTCCCATAAACCTGCCATTGCAAACAATTCATCGCTCTTTAGCTTAATTCGCATTGGCGTTTTTGTTTGATTCTCATTCCGTTTCCATTCGTAAAAGCTGTCAGCGGGGATAAGACATCGCTTTTTACGATATGCGTGGCGGAAGCTTGGTTTTTCGATCAGCGTTTCTGCTCTAGCATTAATCATTTTATAACCGATTTTGGTTTCTTTTGCCCAAGGTGGAATGAGCCCCCATTTCAAAAAGCCCATTTTATTGATGTTCCCATTATTAATGACTGCAGGGACAGATTGTGATGGGGCGACATTATAGTTCGGAGCGTAATCCGCTTCTAACAGAAATGATTCTATTTCGAATCGACCCATTAATTGTTCAGTTGTAGCAGTTAAAGTAAAACGGCCACACATAATCTCACCTCGATTTAAAAAGCTTTAAGGAATCTTCATTAGGATAAGTATACCTTTAAATGTGTTACAAAGAAAAGTTCGTGCATCTAAGTATTGAAATGAAAATAGACAGTTAAGCTGAAGTATTTTGTATGGTGGGAGAGAATTGATTGGATTTAAAAATAATGACGAAAAGTATTGGAAAATAAAAGAAGGAAAAACTGACAGTATAGGCGTATATAATTAAAAATATTAAATTAGAGGAGTGATGTTATGACAAAACATTATTGCAAATTATGTATGGGGTTTACTGAGGAAACAGAAAGGTGTAATCATTGTGGGAATGAAGAAATTGTGGAGATTGAAATCAACATTCAAAAATAACTTGATCAAAGGATCAAACCGTCCACAATATTAATGTCATTGTTTTTCTACCTTCCACTAATTGCTTCTTAACCTTAATCATTTATCTTATTATATAAAACATAAGAAAACTACGCCTTGTCTATGCGCTTAAGAGCGAAGACAGGGGCGTAGTTTTCTTTTTGTAATCAATTAATTCAACATCTATGGTTAAGGCATTGTCAAACGTTTTTTAAGTGCAGTTCGACCGGGAAGTTTGCCGAGTACTAGTTTTGTTGATAACCGCATCAATGTCTGCTCGATTCGATCTAGCCAGGTTAACAACCATAGGTTTCTTAACCGCTTTTGCCACGCCCCATACAGCAGCTGCATCACCAGGAGAGGCGGCAGCAAATCCTGCCTCGATGACATCAACACCCAGACTTTCTGATCGTAAGGCAATTTCAACCTTTTCCTCCTGGTTTAAATTCACTCCAGGTGATTAAGAGTTTCTATATTTTTCAAAAGGAGGCATGTACCGTTTCCGTCTCTTCTTCCATTGCATAGCATACAGCAAAGCATGTATAAGGAGGATTATTATGTTTGGCTATTCAATGGTACAAATGGTACGAGCATATGCTGATAAACTAGAAAAACCTTTACGAGAGGAAATTTTGACTCTCTATAAACCATTTAAGTGGACTCCATGTTTTATGCACCGTCTATTTGAAGGTTTTTTGAAGTATCAAAGGAAAATCTCGGTCATTATTGAGTTTGAAAAAGGTTGTTTTACTGATGGTTGTCAGGAAGTAAAAAGGGTGATGAACAATCACTTCAGAAATGAAGTAAAAAAAGAATTTGCAAGAATTTCTTGTTGCAGTGCAGATGTCACACCGAAGGGGTTAGAGGATATCCTCTCTAGCTGTAATCATATTAAAAAAGTATATATAAATCGTGAGGTTCGTGCATTGCTTGATGTTGCAGTACCGTCAGCTAATGCGCAAGAGATTAGACGAGCAAATACCGTTTTAACAGGGGAAGGGGTAACGATTGCAGTTATTGATACAGGAATATATCCCCATCTGGATTTATCTGGGAGAATAATAGAATTCAAAGACTTTATTAATAACAGGTCAGATCCATATGATGATAATGGGCATGGAACCCATTGTGCAGGCGATGCCGCTGGAAATGGAGCAGCTTCAGGCTCACGTTACATGGGACCAGCACCAAAAGCAAATGTGATTGGGGTGAAAGTTCTAAATAAATTAGGTTCAGGAACGTTAGAAACAGTCATCGAAGGGATAGAATGGTGTATACAATATAATGAAAACACCACTACAAATAAAATAGATATCATTAGTATGTCTTTAGGAAGTACGGCACAGCGTAATCCATCAGAAAAGGATGATCCGATGGTGAAAATTGTCGATGAAGCATGGGCCTCCGGAATTGTCGTCTGTGCAGCAGCTGGCAATGAAGGCCCAGAACCAAGAACAATTGCCAGTCCGGGGATTAGTAGGGCTATTATTACAGTAGGAGCATTGGATGATCGAGACACACTTGAAACAAGGGCCGATGATGATGTTGCTAGTTTTTCGAGTAGAGGGCCGACTATATACAATGTCATAAAACCTGATATTCTTGCTCCAGGTGTAAGTATCATTTCTTTACGTTCCCCGAATTCTTATTTAGATAAAACCCAAAAATCGAGTCGAGTTGGAACGGATTATTTTGTGTTATCAGGAACTTCAATGGCGACTCCAATTTGTGCCGGTGTTGTTGCCTTAATGAAACAGCAAAACCCGAGTCTTTCACCATTAGAAATAAAAAACTTATTAAAGACTGGCCCTATTCTATGGAATAATCGAGACCCAAATGTTTATGGTGCGGGGTATATTGATGCTGAGAGATCAATTCCATGAAAAGATGTGCTCAACATTGTTTTCAAATTGAATATATGGGTAAATAAAAAGGATAAAACAAAGAGAAACATTTCGTTTTAAATTAGGCAATTTTAAATTGTCTCTTTTCTTTTATTATGGTCGTAATTGTAGATACATTCATTGTATTAGCAAATGTTCATTTCGATTGTGTGATATACAGGAGGGCCAATTATGAAAAAAAAATGGTGGAAGGAAGCAGTTGCCTATCAAATTTATCCAAGAAGTTTTATGGATTCAAATGGTGATGGAATTGGCGATCTTCAAGGGATTATCTCTAAATTAGATTATTTAAAAGACTTGGGAATTAATGTGATTTGGATTAGCCCGATTTACACTTCGCCCAACGATGATAACGGGTACGATATTAGTGATTATAAAGGGATACTGGAAGATTACGGTACGATGTCTGACTTTGATGAATTATTGGAAGCAGTACATGAGAGAAAGATGAAATTAATTATGGATTTAGTTATCAATCATACTTCAGATGAACATCCTTGGTTTATTGAATCTCGTTCTTCAAAAACGAATCGATTTCGCAAATATTATATTTGGCATCCAGGGAAAAATGGGGGGGAACCAAATAATTGGGAATCGATCTTTGGCGGTTCCGTTTGGGAATTTGACGAGCATACAAAAGAATACTATATGCATATTTTTTCCCGACGCCAACCGGATTTAAACTGGGAAAATCCACAGATGCGCTGCGAATTATACGAGATGATCAATTGGTGGCTCGATAAAGGGATTGATGGTTTTCGAGTGGATGCGATTTCTCATATTAAGAAAGCCCCAGGTTTTCCTGATTTACCGAATCCTCATAACCTAAAATATGTCCCGTCTTATAAAGGTCATATGAATCATGTAGGGATTCAAGAGTTTTTACAAGAACTAAAGCGAGAAACTTTTGCTAAATATGACATCATGACAGTTGGCGAGGCAAATGGTGTTGCGGCAAGTGAAGCAAATAAATGGGTGGGAGAAGATGAGGGAATATTCAACATGATTTTCCAATTCGAGCATCTCGACTTATGGGGGAAAAGTACGACAGGAGGAATTGATATTCATGCTCTTAAAGAGACTTTCCACCGTTGGCAGACCAACCTAGATGGTGTCGGTTGGAATGCGCTGTTCTTGGAGAATCATGATCAGCCTCGGTCTGTATCAACCTGGGGAGATAGTAGACGTTTTCGGGTGGAATCAGGAAAATCACTTGCAACTCTCTATTTCCTAATGCAGGGAACACCTTTTATTTATCAAGGACAAGAAATTGGGATGACAAATGTAAAGTTTTCTACGATTGATGAATATCAAGATATCGCTATTAAAAATTTGTATCAAGCTGGAATTGCAGAAGGGAAGAGTCATGATGAACTAATGCAGATTATCTGGAAAAACGGTCGAGATAATGCTAGAACACCTATGCAATGGACTGATGAAAAGAATGCAGGTTTTACAAGTGGTACTCCCTGGTTAAAGATAAATCCAAATTATAAAGAGATCAATGTCAAAAAAGAGCTAGCAGATCCAAATTCAATTTATACTTATTATAAAAAACTTATTGAAATTCGCAAAAAGAAAAGTAGCCTCCTGTATGGGAGTTTTAAATTAATTTTAGCTGAACATGAGTATATTTTTTCCTATTTGCGTGTATTGAATGATGAAATAATCTTAGTTATCACGAACCTCTTTCCAGTAGAAACTGAATTTCTACTTCCAGAAGAGATCAAATATGAAAAGGCGGAATTGCTTTTAAATAATTACTCAGTAAGTACGAAAGATAATCATACAAGATTTACATTAAGACCGTTTGAAGCAAGAGTGTATCAACTAGACAAACAGGCTAAATAGGAATCCTTATATACAACGATGTTTGTGCCCGGTAAAAAACTCTGGGCACATTTTTTTCGCTGAGTTTTAAAATGTTATCGTGAAATATATATTCAATTTATTTGAAAAATGGTAAACTATTAAACAGATGAAATTAAAAAATAAGTGAGGATAAACATGATTAAAGCGATTTTCTTTGATTTAGACGATACACTTCTTTGGGATCAAAAAAGCATAAAAGAAGCATTTGTTGCTACTTGTAAACTTGCAGAGGAACGTTATGGGCTTAATCCAGATCAGTTTGAAGCCGTTGTTCGGGAAACAGCACGTAACCTTTATTCTTCTTATGAGACATTTCCTTTTACACAAATGATTGGGATCAATCCATTTGAAGGATTGTGGGGGAATTTCTTAGATGACCATGAGGAATTTAAGAAAATGAAAGAAATGGCCCCGAATTATCGCAAGGATGCTTGGACGAATGGATTAAAGGTGCTGGGAATTGATGACCCAGAGTTCGGTTATGAATTAGCTGAACGTTTTCCTGAAGAAAGAAAGAAGCACCCGATTGTGTACGATGAAACTTTCCAAACGTTAGACAAGTTAAAAGGGGAGTACCAACTACTTCTTTTAACGAACGGTTCACCAGATCTTCAAAAAACGAAACTTGAAATTACCTCTGAACTTGTTCCCTACTTTGATCAAATTGTTATTTCTGGCGACTACGGTAAAGGGAAGCCAGATTCGGGGATTTTTGAGCATGCTTTATCTCTATTATCTGTGAATAAGGATGAAGTCATTATGGTTGGGGATAATTTAATGACGGATATATTAGGAGCAAATCGAACAGGCATTAAATCGGTTTGGATTAATCGCCATAATAAAGAAAGAAATGAAGTAATCCCAACATACGAGATTAAACATTTGGAAGAACTTTATCCGATTTTAGAAGAATTAAATACGAAGTAGTACTAATCTGAACTCATAAACAGCCATAAATAAGAGTACTCCTCTTGTTTATGGCTGTTTTCATCATGAATTAAAATGTAACTTCTGCACCTTTGCTTCCGTCTTATTATATAGAACTTAAAAAAGATGATAAAAAGGGGAAAATGAAAATGACCAAGAGGAAGTGGTTAGGGATGGTTCTGTCAATGCTAATCTTTGGGCTAATGTCAGGATGTGGAACCGGGGTAGGAACAGGTGGAACATTAGACGAACAGAATAAAAATGAACATCAGAAACAACTTCAACCTGAAATCGAGATAATCGAAAAGACAGATGAAATGTTTATTAAATACACTGTAAAAAATCGAACTGGTGAGGATGTCAAGTTAACATTTCCAAGCGGATTACAGGCTGATTATATTATCTATGATGAGAATGATAAAAAAATAATGCAATATTCGGATGACATTTTCTCCACACAAGCGATTCAAGAAGTAACCTTAACAAATAATGAAGCCTTAGAAAATACATTTACCATTCCAAATCTTTACGTTGGTTCGTTTAAAATTGAAGTTTTCTTGACAGCTCAAGAAGATCAGGCTAAGGTTGTTTCCAATTTGCTCGCAAGCAATTCAAATTAACCAAACATCCATCCAGTTGGATGGGTTTTGGTTAGGTAACAAGGTCGTACGAGCATTCTTTTTCATTCCAGTTAAACACTCCTTCGTGTAACTGAATCGTGGTTGAAAAAGGGGGAGGACTTTTTCTCGACTGTTGTTGATTTATCATATTTA
The DNA here is from genome assembly GCF_016879755.1 of Bacillus sp. B15-48. GTDB lineage: Bacteria > Bacillota > Bacilli > Bacillales > Cytobacillaceae > Mesobacillus_B. The sequence continues at coordinate 279,654 of NZ_WOFU01000002.1, read as the reverse complement.
TATAATTCATTCTAATTGGGAGTAAATCTTTTTTTGTGGCTAAACGGATAACCATTTCCATCGTTATTTCCTGTTCTTTAATATTATTTGCTTTACAAATGTATTCTTGAAACTTTTTATTGTAGCGGATCATCTTGGATAAATCTTCAATAAATGCGACTCCGAAAACATCTTTAATCACATTTTCATATTTTACTTCTGTTTCTGAAGCGATTTTTTCAATGCCAGATTCTGGGTTTTGTAAATAATAAATCTTTTCTATATGAATGCCCATTGTTGTCACCCTTTCAATAAATCATACGTCTATTATTGTTCTAATTAAGTAAAATGTTGTAAATCAAACGCATATTTTGCAATCGTTAAACGAAAATGTTATATTAATAACTTTAATATATTATATCATATAATTTTTGCTAATAGTGGAGCTGGTGTGATGGTTTTTTTAGTAGGTAGAAACACGAGCGGATTTTTTAACGTTCATTCGTGTACAATGGAGGTCTCCTAATAAAAATTTAGTTTGTGCTCGCAATGATCATCGCCATTTACTTTGCGAATGAACTTGATTTAAAAGTTATTGTAGGACTCTCTTGTCGTCGGATTATCCTATCGTTTATAGTTAATATATTAACTTGATAAAAGGGCGTTTGTTATGTATAAAAGTTTTTATCATTTTTTAATGAAGTATCGGCATCCAAAGCCAAAAGATACAATTAGTCAATTTGCGAATAACGTGTACGATGATCATGGTTTTCCTAGAAATTCAGAGGATTATCATGAAATTAGTTCCTATCTAGAATTTAATGGACAATATCTTGAAACGATGACTATCTTTGATGATGCATGGGAGCTTTATGTGCAGTCAGAGCGATAGAGGGAACTTTTTAAGAATAGCGTCTAAATGTCTTTTTTAAAAAAGATGTTTAGGCGCTTTTTCTTTTTAAGTGCGTGTCGATTCACCTTCTTTGAGCATATAATGTGGTAATAAAATTCACGACGCATCATTGAGAGGATGGAGGAAATGGGAAAACGAAAAGAACCGAAATATAAAATCGGTGATACAGTCGTGATCACACAATATGGAACAGTGGGGAAAGTAACAAATGTGAAAAAGCTCGATGGCCAATATATGTATGAGATTAATAATGGCCAGGGGTTATATTTGGAATCAAGCCTCCAACCGTTAGATGAATATGAAGGTAAGCTCCTTGAGAAAGAGCATATTGATATAGAATATAAATTTTTCTTCGGTGACGTGGTCCAAGTAAAGGGCTATGGTTCCGATTTATTTAAAATTGTTGGATTTCGAACTGAAATTTGGCGTTACAAGGAGGACTCTTGGGAAGATGTTATTTATGAACTTTCCCGAATAAAGGATGGGGAATGGCTTGAAGCCGGGGAAGAGGAGTTAACACTTATCGCAGACGCTGAAAGTGCTGATGTTTTCATTCAGAAGTTAGGCTTATTATTTTCATCAGAAAAGAAAGCATTACCAAAACCAGAAAATAAAAAGCAAACTTCGACGAAACAAAAAGCGGAAAAAGAGGAGTTGCGAAAAAAAAACATGAAACAGACTTTAATTGACAGCATGCTCGATATTTATAATGACTATAAAATCTTGTATTTATGGTTTGGAGATGAAGAGTATGCGCATGTCATGAAAGTTGTCTTGCGTAAGCTTTCCGTAATCGTGAACAACGACGGAAAGAGTCATGTTTAATACACTTTGTAGTCATTATCGTGGCGCTTATTTCTGTTGGGGTCTATATTAGAGGCTTTGCTTAGATTCATATGCTATACACCTATCATCTTATTTTGATGATAGTTTTTTTATGAGCTGGATATGTTTTATATAGACTTGTCTCACGAAATGTATGATCAGGTAATCAATGTGGTTTTAAGAAAACTTTCTGTGAATGTGAATAATGACGGGGAAGCCATGTTTAAAGAAGTTTAAAAAATTGGCTTAAGACAAATAGAAAAAAAGGAATTCCTAAAAATAAGATAAACTTGAACAAAAATTCTGTTCCTTTTCCAATTGCTTCAATTACATTGCTTTCCTCGCGATTAAGGTCTTGTGTTATGGCTCGAGCTACCAATTTTATTGCTTCCATCCAATCACTCCTTTTTAAAATATAGTAAAGTGTATGCTTGTCTATTTTGTCGTAGACCAGTATAGTTAAATTTCCTTTTCTTTTTTAATTAATGAACAATTAATTGTTAATAGGAATGAAAAATTGCTCACCCACATACATTCTGTAAAAAGGGGGCGATTCTATGAGGGAGATTGAAGTAATTATTGATACGGAAGAAATTGCAGAATTTTTCTTTCATGAGCTAGTTAGAAGGGGATACGTTCCCAACGAAGAGGAACTGGAGGAAATAGCTGATATTACCTTCGAATACCTATTAGATAAATGTATCATTGATGAAGAAGTTGAAAATGATTAGGAAGGCGAGCGGAGTTGCTCGCCTTTTATAATGTTCTTTACCTTTTTCTTTTTCGAGCCGATTCAATTTCTTTCGCGTGTGCCTCATGTTCGGCAACAATCGCTTCAGGAGGAATGTGATTGTTTTTTTTAGGTGAGTTTATTCGATTGCGATGCTTCTTTCCCATTAAGATCACTCCTTTCAGTTAAAATGAATCTATACAGAATCTAACCAATCATGTTGGGTAAAGCTATATTTAGCTTAACCCACTCGCAGAAAATTAACTTCTAGTAATTTTTCCAGTGTATGGTTGGTTATGGTATGATTTGATAAGATGTAACTGTGTAAACTGATGGAGGGTTCGATGATGAGTATACATATTAATGCAAAAGAAAATGAAATAGCTGAAATTGTTCTGCTTCCTGGTGATCCGCTAAGGGCAAAATACATTGCTGAAACTTTTCTAGAGGATGCTAAATTATATAATGAAGTTCGAAATATGTTTGGCTATACTGGCACATATAAAGGCAAACGAATTTCCGTTCAAGGAACTGGAATGGGGGTGCCGTCTATTTCCATCTACATAAATGAATTGATGAACAGTTATAATGTTCAGACATTAGTTCGAGTGGGAACTTGTGGCGCCATTCAGAAGGATGTAAAAGTAAGAGATGTAATTCTTGCAATGAGTGCGTCCACTGATTCTCAAATGAATCGCTTAACCTTTGGAGGGGTTGATTTTGCTCCAACTGCAGATTTTGACCTAATGTTGAAAGCGTATAATTCGGGTTTAGAAAAAGGCTTAAACTTAAAAGCAGGAAATGTGTTTACTGCTGATCATTTTTATAATGATAATGCGGAACTAGAAAAGTGGGCAAAATATAAAATCCTCGCTGTGGAAATGGAGACTGCAGCACTGTATACATTAGCAGCTAAATTTGACCGCCGTGCTCTCTCTGTTCTGACTGTTAGTGATCATATACTAACTGGAGAAGAAACGACAGCAAAAGAACGTCAGACTACATTTAGTGATATGATTGAAGTTGCCCTTGAGGCAGTAATTAAAGAGTAAGAAATTGTCCCTTTCCATATGATGGAGAGGGATTTTTAATCAATCATAAAAGTAGTTCCTGCCATTTAGAAGACAAACATGTTAAGATATAGACATTGTTTTTTTAGTAAAAAGATAGGTGGATTTAGTATGAAGAATATTGTTTTAGTTGTTTTTTTCACTTTCCTTTTTTTATCAGGTTGTTCGCAACAGGAAATAGCAGACAAAACCCCATTTTTAGGCGAAACAGGGTTGAAACAAATTTCTCCGGATGAAACGAAGATTGCTGGTTCGGATGGAATACCTGGGAATGACGGTCCAGTGTTAGAGGCTGTTTATTTTAATGAGGTGAAACCGGTTGATGGAAAGAAAGTTATCCAAAACCCAGATAATATACTAGTTTTGGTAAACAGAACTTATAGTTTGTCTGCAGACTATATTCCTAGTGATTTAGTAAGACCGAATGTTCCATTTTCTTTTGGAAATCAAGAGGTTGAAAAGAGCTTACTGCGGGAAGAAGCGGCAACGGCACTCGAAGAGATGTTCACCGCTGCTGAAGAAAGTGGGCTTGAATTGTTTGCCGTTTCCGGATATCGGTCATTCAGTAGACAAGATCAAATTCACCAGGCAGAAGTTTATAATGTTGGTGAAGGAAATGCTGTAGAGGCCGTGGCAGTGCCAGGGAATAGTGAGCATCAGACTGGTTTGGCGATGGACATATCTGCTAGGAGTGTTGGTTTGAGATTAACCGAGGAGTTAGGGGAGACAAAAGAAGGAAAATGGCTCGCAAATAATGCTCATCATTTTGGCTTTATCCTTCGCTATCCGGAAGGAAAGGAAGAGATAACAGGGTATATTTATGAACCATGGCATTTTAGGTATGTTGGACGGAAAGCAGCGAAAGAGATTCAGCAAAATAATTGGACACTTGAAGAGTATTTTGAAAAAGTCAGAAAGATTTAGGCTGACAAATGGCGCATTTAATTTTCCTGTTTTTTTTATAGTAAAAATGATATTCTAAAAATTAAGGGTTTTAACACTAAGTTTAAGTTTTGAAAGTGGTGAACGGATTGGATCAAGAGAATAATAAGAATGCAGACGTAGAAGAAAAGAGTCTTGCAGATATAGGAGAAACGGAACCAAAACAAAACTTTGTCTTTATAAAAAAATTCCATTTAGTCATGCTTATGTTTTTTATTGTTTTTTTAACAGCAGGAATAACGACATTTGCTTTGGCCTTTGGTGATGATGAAAAGGCAGTAAGAATTGTACAAGATCGACAAGAATTCACAAAATTATACGATGCATATGATACACTACGAGAAAATTATTATATCGAAGTCGATAAGGAAAAGCTAATTGACGGTGCAATTAATGGGATGATTGAGTCTTTAGATGATCCTTATTCCGATTATATGAGCCAAGAAGATGCGAAAAAATTCCATGAAAGTATTTCCGCTTCTTTTGAAGGAATCGGTGCTGAAATCCAGGCTAGAGATGGATATATTGTCATCGTCTCACCGTTAAAGGGGTCACCTGCAGAAAAGGCTGGTCTGTTACCAGAAGATGTAATTCTTTCGGTTGATGGAGAAAGTATCCAAGGTATGACAACAACAGAAGCGGTTGCGTTAATACGGGGAGAAAAAGGGACAAAAGTAAAGTTAACGATTAAACGTGCGGATGCAGACCCGACAGATGTTACGATCACCCGTGATACGATTCCGATTGAAACGGTTTACGGAGAAATGATTGATGGAGAGATAGGACAAGTACAAATTACGAATTTTTCAGAACATACGTATGATGAACTTGTTGTTGTGTTAAAGGATCTTCAAGATCAAGGGATGAAAGGTCTTGTACTTGATTTACGCCAAAACCCTGGTGGACTACTAGACCAAGCACTAAAAATTACTAGTTTATTTGTACCTGCAGGCGAGGTTATTTTTCAAGTAGAGGATAAGGAGAAGAATATAGAGGAATTCTCTTCCGCAGGGAATGGACCAATCGATTTCCCCCTTGTGGTCTTGGTTGATAAAGGAAGTGCAAGTGCCTCTGAAATTCTTGCAGGAGCCGTTAGTGAATCTACAGGAGTTCCATTAATAGGTCAAACAACATTTGGAAAAGGGACAGTTCAGCGGGCTGAAAATTTCCGCGACGGGTCAAATATTAAACTCACAACCGATAAATGGCTCACCCCGAATGGAAATTGGATTCATCAGAAGGGAATAAAGCCCGATTATGAAGTTGACTTACCAGAGTATGCATCCTTACCATTTATTGACCCTGAAGCTGAATTAACAGTATCAATAGCATCCGAACAAGTAAAATCAGCTCAAACAATGTTGCAAGTTCTTGGGTATAACCCAGGTCGGGAAGATGGCTTTTTTGATGAGAAAACGAGTGAAGCTGTAAAACAATTTCAGAAAGATCGTGAATTAGAAGTGACAGGCGTTTTAACTGGAAGCTCTACACTTGAGCTTATGTCAGCTGTGCGTAATAAAATGATTGAAGATGATCCGCAAATGAAAAAAGCGATCGAAGTATTAAAAAAAGAAATGAAGTAAACGGAGGCAGGCTAAAAACCAATGGTTTTTAAGCCTGTCTTTTTTGTTGGTGAGAAACAATAAACAGTCGAATAGCGTGCCTAGAAAATGGTTAAACTTTCAACGCAGACTCAAAAAACGGAATGGTGATGTTGATGAGATTATTCCCTTTATCATTGATGGTCATTTTTTTATTGGCAACCGGTGGAAATGGAATTCAAGAGAAGCAAAATGAAATCCTAAGGCTCAATTGGGATGAGGTAAATGAGATACTTCCAAAATATAGTAAATTTACAGTCGTAGACTTGGAAACTGGAAAGAAGTTTCGTGTTCAACGCCGGGCTGGGAGTCGACACGCAGATGTACAACCACTAACAGCTCAGGATACAAAGATTATGAAGGAAATTTATAATGGGAAATGGAGTTGGAAACGGCGAGCGATTATTGTGCATTCAAATAAAAAGAAAATTGCTGCCTCGATGCATGGGATGCCCCATGGCGCCGGTGCTTTAAGGAACAATTTCCCTGGTCATTTCTGTATTCATTTCTATGGCAGTACAACTCATCGAACGAATTTTATGGACTTATCTCATAAGCTTATGATTTTAAAAGCATCAGGGGAACTTGAAAGTTATTTGAATGAGACAGATGCTTATGACTTAGCCAATGCCTATTTAACAGGAATAAAGCAGCAAGATTCTAAAATTGTTTCACAAACGTCTTTACAACACCTTAATTGGGAGGAAATCCTTCCTAAAATTGATAATGTTACGATCAATCGGATGGCAGTTCTTCCTAAAGAAGACATTGGTGACGAACTTGCATTATTCGTTCCTGTTACTCTTTTATTACAATTGAAAGGGATTGGATTTTATCAATATGATGGAACGCTCACACTCGTAAGGTTATCTCCTTTTGACGGTTGGAAGGTAGATTCAATTGCATTTTTCGGGAAAGTGGACCTAGTTAGCGAAAAATAAGGACGTTTTTTAGACCAAATCAACATGATTTGGTCTTTTGTATTTTCTAATTTTTTTCACCGAACTTAATAAATGTACGTTCATCTTCAACTAATCCACAAACTGCACATTGGACTTTCATTTCAGGCCCTCGATATGGAGTGTGGAAGGGATCTAATTGGCCGTCTGCATATTGCTCAATAATCTCACCAGACTTTGGATCCAGTTTTACGTAGTGAGGAACTTGTTGAATGAGGTTGAACCTACTTTTATTTGTTTTGCAATTTGGGCACCTATATGGCATATTCATTTTTATAACCCCCTTTATCAATACCGGTATTTTTTGCATTGGTTTGCCCATTTATGTAGGATGCAAAAAGGAGAATATAAGCCAATTGAGGTGATGAGCAGAGATGACCATATATGATGATAATGACTTGCTTGAAGATTATCGAAAGTTATGGAATAATCGTCAACTTACGAATGAGAAACTCGAACCACAAGGAATCCTTAAAGAAGCAATCATTAGAGAGTTAAGAGACGAGAACTCTCATCCTAGAGTTAGGAAAACATTTTACGAGAAGTACTACTTAGCAACAAAACGGATTGTAAATTCTTCAATTAATAATGAAGCGAAGCTAAAGCTAATTCAGCTTCATATCGAATATCTGTCAAAATTAAATGATGAAAAGGAAACCTGATCATGTTGGTTATCGATCGGGTTTTTTATTTGATGAAGAAAGGTTTTCACTAATTATGTGGAAATTATGAGTTATTTCAGCAAACTCTTCTCATAATCGTCATATTTTCACCATCTTTTTAAAGGTATAATATGGATGGATACGAATAATCAATTAGACTTGATTGTTTGGTAATGCATGTTTAAATTGTCAAGGGAGCGATAGTAGATGAATCCTGTACGGGTTTTGATAGTTGATGATGAGGAAGATATGCGTGATTTAGTGCAAATTTATTTAGAAAACTCTGGTTATTCCTGTTTTCAAGCTGCTAGTGGGATGGAGGCATATGCCATCCTAGAACAGCAACAGGTTGACCTTGTAACACTTGATATAATGATGCCAGAAGAGGATGGTTTTTCTGTTTGTGAATCGATTCGTTCTTTTTCTCAAGTTCCAATTATCTTTTTATCGGCAAAAGGCGAAGAATGGGACAAAGTGAAGGCACTAAAACTTGGCGGTGATGATTATATTGTTAAGCCATTTAGCCCAGGAGAACTCGTCGCGCGAATTGGAGCTGTTTTAAGGCGGACTTCACCAGTCGTTCAGGAAGAGAAGATTTATAAATTCGGAAAAATAGCCATTGATAAAAAGGCTCGACGTGTAAGTGTGGACGGAAAAATGATCTCTTTAACTTTAAAAGAATATGAGTTGCTTAATTTTTTAATTGAGCATCACTCTCAGGCATTAAGTCGGGAGCAGTTATTAGAAAACGTTTGGGGCATCGATTATCTCGGAAGTTTACGAACAGTTGATACCCATATAAAAACATTAAGAATGAAATTGGGTATAGGTGATTATATCCAAACAATTTGGGGCATTGGCTATAAATTTGAGGTGTCAGACTGATGAAATTCTTAGCTGACAGCTTATTAAAGAAGCTGTGGTTGACAATTACTTTTTCAGTCATTATTACTATTGTTGTTTCATTTGTGTTTTCATATCTTTTCTATGAAAAATTATATGTTGATCGTATTGCAGAAGATCTTTATCAAGAAGGTGAACAATTAGCGAATGATTATAAGGGTGGGCCGGTTTCAAGTGAACTTAAAAAAAATATTCAATGGTATAATGAAAAATCTAGCACAGAAATATTCTTAATAAAAAACCATTCTGAGCTCAATGATTGTTTTCTTTTTGAAATAAATAAAGAACCTGTTATTACTCAAAGTCAGTTAGATGAGCTCTTAAAAGGCAATGCTGTCTCAGTGAATGGGTTTAAAGAATATTTTAATCGAGAAGTAATTGCTGTGTTTTTTCCATTATTGGATCAAGGCAGTTTAGAAGGAATTCTCTTTTTATACATCCCACTTGCGAAAATCTCGGAATTAACGAGAGAATTTTCCTATCTATGGATGTTTGGGGGCATCACCTTTATTGCGTTGGCGCTGTTTTTCGGATACATGATGATTGATCGCTTAACGAGACCATTAGTGAACATGAAAAATGCAGCAAAGAAAGTATCACAGGGTGATTATTCAACAAGGGTTAAAATTCAATCAAATGATGAAGTTGGCCAATTGGCGGCGGCATTTAATCAAATGTCAGCATCAATTCAACAAGAAGATACGAGAAAACGTGATTTTTTAGCTGATGTTTCTCATGAATTAAGGACACCTATTTCTTATATAAAAGGGTACAGTGAGGGACTTGCGTCTGGAATTGTAAAGGATCATACGGAACAACAAAAATATCTTAAACTCATTAACCGAGAAGCGACAAGAATGGTGAAGTTAGTCTCCGATCTCCTTGACTTATCGAAACTTGATGCAGGCCAATACTCATTTGAAAAACATCCATTTCCACTGGCTCAATTGATTGAGGATTTTGTTCAAAAATATGCTCAAGAATTAACCGAAAAACAAATTACGCTATATACAAATCTTAATCCAGATATAATTATTCATGCAGACGATGGAAGGGTAGAGCAAATTCTCCAAAACATTATGGATAATGCTGTACGATACACAGATCCTGGCGGAGAAATTTCGATTACATTAAAAAAACACCATTTTGGTGCATTGGTTGAAATTTCTGATACGGGTATTGGAATTCCTCCAGAAGATTTATCGAAGCTTACCGAACGGTTTTATCGTGTAGATAAAGGAAGAGCGAGAAGGAACGGAGGAACAGGTCTTGGGTTATCAATCGTTGAAAAGCTGGTAAGGCTTCATGGTGGGATGTTTGAAATTAAAAGTGAAATTGGAAAAGGGACGAATGTCAGGATTTTTTTCCCTGTTGTTTAAGTGTTCCTCCGTTCGTTGACTTAAATGACTTTTTTAAGGTTGTAAAGGGCTTGGAGGAGTTGAGGAAGAAAGGTCAATATAAATTGGCACAGAATCCTCTTCTCTTATAATTGGTAGTTCGATCGTTAATAAACCATCTTCCAGGCTGGAACGAATGCCTGTTTTATTTATTTTTACTGGGAGAATAATCTTTTTTTCGAAATGACGATTCTCACGCTCTTTTAAGTAGTAGTGAAGCCCTGGCTTTAATGTTGAATATTTACCCGCGATTATTAAATCCTGCCCCTTTAAGCTCACAGAAATATCTTGTTTGGACATACCTGGTAGTTCAGCTTCAACGAATAAATGATTTCCTTTTTCATAGATGTCACAAATTGGGAACAATGATTTCATTCTAGGTTCGTTTGTAGAGTTCGTATCTTCATCGAAATTTAGATAGGTTGAAAATGGATGATGATTTTGATTGAACACTTCTTTCCAAAAACTCTCAGCGGCTTTTTGTTTTGAGGCATCAAGCCAACCCTTTAACTTATCATCTTCCACTCTTAATTCCTCCTTTAGGTTTAAATCTTTTAGACATCGGGAACAGATATTTCGGATATTTGTGACTGTATGCTTCTCGGGATTTTTATCTCTAAAATACAATCTCTATGGGTAGCAGTTGCGCCTTTTTTTCTAACTGGCACGGGTAATGTAATGGTGTTTTTATCTTCAGATTTTGGAATATTTTCAATAATTAGTTCATGGGATGTATAAAATATTTTCATTTCTTTTAGCCAGTGTTCATCTTCAATTGGAATTCGGATGAATACAAAATCATGTGTTTCAAACACAGCTATTTGTACCTGCCTATCTTCGGATTGCTGCTGTGATTCTTGTTGAAAAGCTGGCATTCCTTTCATCCAGGATTGGGGATTGGCCATCCCTTCCATGTTTTTCGGCATCATTTTGTTGAGCATTTCATGGACATATTTATCGATTTCAGTTGATCCATTGCTATGAAGCATCTTTTTCATTTCGTCGCTAAAAGGAAAATTGTTCCATGGGAGCATCCAGCTTTCCTCCTTTACGTTTCGTTGTCGTTGGATACAAAATTGTGTTGCTTCATCATATGCAAGGAAATGATTCGTTGTTCAATATGGAAAATAAAAGATAAAGATTAGTAGTTTTGAGGTTAAGAGTTTGCATAAACATGTTGTTCTATTTAATATAATGATAAAGATGACTGAATTATTTATGGGGGTAATAGTGAATAAAAAAATAGCGTTGTTGACTGGAGGAGCAACTGGAATTGGGAGAACGACGGCTATCCAGCTTGCTACAATTGGCGTGAATTTAATGATTAATTTTCGAGAAAGTCAAAGGGATGCAGAGGCATTAGCACAAGAATTGACAGCGAGATATGGGACAGAAAACTACATCGAAAGAGCCGACATTACAGACTACAATCAATGCCAACAGTTAGTTAATAAAAGTTTACTCCGATTCCCCAAGATTGATATTCTTGTTCATAATGCCGGACCATATGTTCATGAGCGAAAGAAGCTGGTAGATTATTCAGTTGATGAATGGGATTATTTAATTAATGGAAATCTTAACTCGGCTTTTTATCTTTCACGGCTGTTAGTTCCCATCATGAGGAAGCAAAATTGGGGAAGAATAATAACTATTGGTTTTGATCGGGTCGAATCTACTCCAGGATGGATTTACCGGTCAGCATTTGCTGCAGCTAAAACTGGACTTGCTTCACTTACGAAAACGCTTGCAATTGAAGAGGCAGAGCATGGAATCACTGTTAATATGGTTTGTCCTGGTGATATTGTTGGCAAGTGGAAGGAACGAGAGATTAAGGATGCCATCGGAGTAAACGATGATTACGTACCGGTGGGAAGACCTGGAACTGGAGAGGATGTTTCCAGAGTCATTTCTTTTCTGGTAGATGAAAAATCCGATTTCATAACTGGAAGTATTATTCCAGTTACAGGGGGGAAAGATGTCCTTGGAAAAGCATTTCGAAAGGAAATATAAAGGGAGAAGCGAGTGATACGCTTCTTTTTTTTGAAATTAAAAAACAGTTGTTAAATAATGTTTAGCTAAGGTGCACGTTTTTCGTTTAAAATAGCGAAAAATAGAAACCCTAGGTAGGAAGAGAAAGTGATTGTAGGTGAAGAAAAATGTATAAATTGTATACTCATAATGATCTTGACGGAGTAGGGTGTGGAATTTTAGCAAAGTTAGCTTTTGGGGACATGGTCGATGTACGATATAATTCTGTAATGGGGTTAGATTATCAAATTGCCCAACTGTTTGAACGGGAGAATGAGCATGAATATGAACAGCTATTTATCACCGATTTATCAATTAATGAAGAAAACACAAAAAACATTCAAGACTTTTATAAGAATGGCGGAAAGGTTAAATTAATTGATCATCATAAGACGGCCATTCACTTTAATGATTATGACTGGGGAATGGTGCAGATCGAATACGATGATGGGAGGTTAACATCAGCGACCTCACTTTTTTATGAATATTTAATTGAACATCAATGGCTCGAAACATCAAAAGCGATTGAAGGTTTTATCGAACTTGTCCGGCAGTATGATACGTGGGAGTGGGACAAGAATGATAATATTATGGCAAAACAGCTAAACGATTTGTTCTTCATGTTCTCGATTGATGAATTTGAGGAGAATATGATTGAACGCTTAAAAAGCCAAGCAGAATTTGAATTCGATGAGTTTGAACAAAAGCTCTTAGCGATGGAAGAGGATAAAATTGAACGTTATGTTCGTAGAAAAAAGCGGGAAATTGTACAAACATTTATCGGTGATTTTTGTGCGGGAGTTGTACATGCAGAATCATACCATTCGGAATTAGGAAACGAGTTGATGAAGGAATTTCCTTATTTGGATTATATAGCGATACTTAATGTTGGTGGCAAGAAAATAAGCTTTCGAACGAACCATGACCATATAGATGTTTCTGCCATTGCTGGTCAATTTGGTGGTGGAGGCCATGCAAAAGCATCAGGTTGTTCAATGAGCAAAGAAGCGTTTGATTTATACGTTCAGAAGTTGTTCCCGCTTGAAACCATTCATCCAGATGCATTTAAAAATAAATATAACTTAAAACTGTCTCCAAAAGGTTCACTATATGAATGCAAAAAAGGTGGTAAATATTTTATCTATCCAAATAAAGAAGGTCTATGGGTAGTTGATAAAAACGGGAACATTTATGAAGAAGGTCATAATGATTTTCAATCAGCTGAGTACGCGTTGAAAAGGAAATATGGTGTATGGCTTGTACGAGATGATGTTTATGTATCTTTCTTAGTTGATTTTTATTTAAAGGAGGGCTTAAGTAAATAAATCCAAATCAGTTTAACATTTCATAATATAAAATGATTTTAAAGGAAGGCCCGCTATTTGGGCCTTCCTTTCTGAATTAAGCTTCTAATAGTTGAGATTCTTTAATAGGATGTGCTATTTCTCTGCGTTGATGGAACTGATATTGGTCTTTTGAAACTTCATAAAGGTCGAAGATAGGTCCATTTAAATTTAACTGATGATAGATTCCAGATCTAGTTTCATTCGCTTTTACAACATAAGGGATTTTTTCCGCTGCTTTAATTGAGCGAGTGTTCTCTTTTCGTATTCTCATATAGACCGTTTCAATATTTTTATCAAAAAATAGTTCCTGGAAAAATGCATCTTTTGCAGGTTCGTTATAGCCTTTCCCATGAAATGGTTTGCCAAGCCATGTTCCTAGAAACCCGGCAAGGTCTTGAATATCGAATAAGTTAATTGTTCCGATTGGAGTTCCCCAGTCATCTAGGATTGTTCTTGATATTAACTCTCCACGTTCCTCAGCTTCAATCACTTGCTTTGTAACAAAGACATATTCATCATAAGAAAAAGCTTTTTGACGAACAAAAGGGAAGACCTCCGGATGCGTCATGAGCTCGAATAAAGCGTGACAATCATTAAGATCGCGTTTTTTGAGCATTTGTATCCCTCCAAAAATAGGGTGGTCCCTAGTTCGATTCCATAAAAAATAAATGGACCACCCGCGAAATTTTTTGTAAATTGCTAAAAAATTTCGGGGTGGGAATCGAACCCACTAGAACCAGGATACTGGTGGCGCACCATTTGCCTTCCCTTATTACTATTTCAATATGAAATTTTTGATTTCCATAGAAATCATACTAAAAATGATGTAAAAAAGAAACTATTTTTTTGTAAATTATTTTTTAACTTTTTTCAAAAAAATAATGTGGTCTAACCTTAAAAAGTACCAGTATAAACCTAAGAATCGCAACGTAGATTACAAAAAATTTCATCACCTCAGAAGAAGTAGGTTGTATAAATAATGTATTCAAGTTGTCCCATTCAAGAACAATTCATAGGTTGTAAAAATTCATGAAACTTTATATTGACAAGAGCGTATTATGAGGAGATAAGGTAAAATAAAGGAAAGGGGGGATCTTATGCCAAGCAATGAGGAAAGATTGTTAGCGACAGCGATTTACGCTATTAGTTTTTTTACTGCCTTTATTGGTCCACTTGTCATCTGGTTAGTAAAAAAAGATGAATCTAGTTATATTGATTATCATGGAAGGGAATATTTTAATTTTTTCATTTCGTATTTTGTCTACAGTGTTGTAAGTGGAATTTTAGTCGTTATTCTTATCGGTTTTTTATTACTGCCAATCGTAGGGTTGCTAGGAGTAGTCTTTACAATTATTGGGGCAATCAAGGCTTACGAGGGAGAGGAATATCGTATCCCGTTCATATTCAGAATTTTATAGCACTCCCTTTATGAAGCCTGATTTTACAGGCCCTTTTTTTGCTATTATGAAACTGTATGTACATAAGTTTTTTCGTAATTTAATAGAATGATTTTAATAGATGCACAATATAATAAGAGTAATAAGCTAAAGAATTGCGAGGAACGATAAATGTGCATCCAACAATACTATTTGCAAACATCTAAAACCTATTTGAATGCCTGCATACTCACTTTCTTATTGCTTTCGGCGATTCTAACAGTCTGTATGTTTTTGGCTATCAGGCCGCCATTTGCCTTGGTGGCAATCCCATTTTTCATCGTTGCCATAAGCCAGTTTAATGGTTATATACGGTTTAGAAATCACTCAAAAGAAGCTCATTTTAAAATAAATAGTACGGAAAAGATTGATTTCTTTACTAATCCAAATTTTCTCCTTGCTTTGGCCCCCGCTCCTGCATTAAAGATATTGTTATTTCATCCAAATGGTTTTCTTACGGGAGAACTAAAGGAAGTAGAAGGGAAATTTTGGCGTTGGTTTTTACCGAGTTTTTTTGATTTTTATGTAAAGAAACGCTTTGGGTTTTATAATCAAGAAGGGGAACTATTAGCTTTGATTGATGTAAAGCAAAAGGAAATTGCCGTTCTTGATCGAAAAGGCAATAACGTCGTAACATTTAATACTCATTCTCAAATAGGAGAATCGTTGAGAGATCGTGTTCAATATAGGGCAGAACATCTTTCATCCATGTATACTGACATTCATATTCATAGGCAGAAACACCCTGTCTCACGTCTTCGAAAAGGCTGGATGCCGTTAGAATGGGGGACGAATTTTCATGTGAATACTCCAATCCTCTCATTCGATCCTCAGGCTACAAAAAACGATCGCCTTCTTGCGCTCGCAGTTATAATTGGTTACTTTCAATATGACAATCATTAATATATTGAATAAAAGGTTTTAATGCTTTTTTAATGCAGATAATAGCATTTCGTTTTAAAATAGCATCATGGGTTCTTTAACATGAAAGGAAGGTTACTTTTGAAAAAGTTTTTAATTATTGCTGCTATTATCTTAGCTGTGCTTTTCGTTATCGATAAGACCGTATTAAAGAATCAAGGAGTCGTCAATCAATTGACACTCACAGGGAAATATAAACAAATAAATAATCCGGATCAGTTACCAGTTGGACTAGATGAGGGGAACCTTGCCCCGGAATTTTCTTTAATGGATTTAAACGGAAATGAAGTAAACTTAAGTGACTACCGAGGAAAGAAAATATTGTTGAATTTTTGGGCGACATGGTGTCCGCCATGTAAAGCTGAAATGCCTTATATGCAAGAATATTTTGAGAAATATCAATCAGATGGTTTTGAAATTCTTGCAGTTAATGCCACGGTTACCGAAAAATCAAAAGAGGATGTTTTTCGTTTTATTGACGATTATGACCTTACATTTACAATTCCGATGGATGAGAGAAACCAGGTGTCAAGTGGATATGAAATTTTAGCCTTTCCGACGAGTTTCTTTATTGATTCTGATGGCGTTATTAGAAGTAAAGTGATTGGCGGTCTTACAAAAGAATACCTACATGATGAAATAAAAAAATTGCCATAGAAAAAATAGTCAATCATAACAACTATGATTGACTATTTTTTAGGTTGAACAATTATTCGAATTATGGCATCTTTTTATGTAGTAAATAATTTGGAGGCGGCTATTATGGTGATCGATTTGATAAAGTGCCATGGGTCTGGGAACGATTTCCTTATGATGGATGAAATGGGGGGAAATTACGGCTTTACCGAGGGAAGTCGCGCAAATCTTGCGAAAAATTTATGTAATCGAAAAACTTCCTTAGGGGCCGATGGGATATTATATATTTTAAACAGCGAAACAGCGGATGCAAGAATGAGAGTGTTTAATTCCGATGGTTCTGAGGCTTCAATGTGTGGCAATGGCCTTCGCTGTGTGGCTCGTTATGTATGTGAGAAATTAGGAATAGAAGAAGCGATAATTGAAACGATGAAAGCAGATTTACAAGTAAAAAAAGCAGCAAATATTTTTCCTGGCGTTCCAACGTACCAAGTTGAGATTTCGCCTGTATCCTTTCGAGTGGAAGATTTGCCTTTAAATATTAAACAAAAAGAATTAATACAAGGCGTAATTCCTGCTTTATCCGAGGAATTAACGTTTACAGCATTAGCTGTACCGAACCCACATTTAATAACGATTGTTGACGATACTCACCTTAAATCGAATTTACAGAAAGAACTAAGTGAAGGAGTTAACGCTCCAAATGAGCTTTTTCCTGATGGAGTGAATGTTAGTTTTATCAAGCTAATAGAAAAAAACAAAATTTATGTACGCACATATGAACGTGGGGTAGGCTTTACGAATGCTTGTGGTACAGCAATGTCTGCTTCAAGTCTAGTAACGACCCTTATCGGGGAGAATGATGTAGAAGACATCATTGAAGTTTATAATAATGGTGGAATGGTCCGGTGTATAGTCCATAAAGATCATAAGGACTACACGATTGATCTTATTGGTAATGCCACATATTTATATAAGGTAACATTAGATAGTGAAACAAATGCAGTCGTAGAAAAACATGATACGATTGAAGAAGAGTCATATCAAAAACTAGAGGAGCATGCGAAATCCGTTTTACGCGGATAAAGTGGTTTGAATATTATTAAATGATTTTAAGATAACTGTCCTTATGTACACAAATGAATTGTGTACCTTAGGACAGTTATTTTTTTAGGCTGTGTTCAAAGACTGGTGTTTGGAGTGGAAGTCAACACCTAGGTTTCAACACATCCTCATTTTAAAAACTATTTTAAAAAAAAGCTAGTATTTCTCTTTAATCTGTTATATATTTATTTTAAATATATTAAATTGTTATATAACAATGGACGCGAAAATTAAAAGGAAGAGGGTTATGATTATGAATAAAACAGAAGCTATTGCACGACGAGTACTTGGCTGGAAGTTGAATCGGTGGGACCGATGGTACGATTGTGAAAAAAGTACATTCATTCCAACTACCGATTTTCAGCCAGAGCAAAACCTTGGACACGCGATGCTCATCGTTGAGAGATTGGAAAAATTCGGATTTTTCTTTTCTAACAATGGAGGAACAGAAGCTCGTTTTAATGATGTAAAAGCAACAGGTAATTCACTAGCAGAGGCAATCACAAATGCAGCTTATCATCTTATTGAAAATTCTACTGAACCAGATAGCAGGAAAATTTGGAGCCAATTATGTTAAACCTTCGTATTTAAGCGATTATATATAAAACGAAAAAGAGCAACCGATAAAAGGCGGTTGCTTTTTTTATTCTCTAGTGCGGGATTCATACGCTTATCTTTTTTTTCGTAAAAAATCGAGAACGGGCTGAAAATTTTGGATATCCTTGGCTATAAAATAATCGGCAAAGGGCGACCCTTTTTCTGTTAACCGAGAAATCATATTATTTACTTTGAAAGCTGAAATCGATAAGTTTTCATTGACCTCATTCCAAAACAACGGAGCTGCTACAGTGGCTTGTGATGTACCACGTGGAGAAAACGGGCAGATAATCGTTTTCCCTTCTGCATGTTGAATATAGTCCACATAAAGTCGATTGCCACGGTGCTTTTTAAGCCTTTCCGTTGTAAAAGCATCAGGATTCTTCGAAATAAGATAATCAGCAATAAATGATGTAAATAATCTTGTATCGTTATACGTATATTTGTTTTTTGGAAGTGGAATATACACTTGAAGTCCTTTGTTCCCTGATGTTTTTATAAAGCTAATAAGTTCAAGATGATCTACCACTTCTTTAATTATTAATGCTGCTTCAATGGCAAGATGAAAATAATCTTTTGAAGGTGGGTCAAGATCAAAAACGATTTCGTCTGGATGGGTATTATTTCTCGTTTGGAATGGGATATGGTATTCTAATGCAATTTGGTTTCCTAACCATAATAGCGTTTTTAAATCATTGCAAATGATATAATTAATTCCTTCTGAAAAAGTTGTTTCCACAAAATCGGGGGCATAATCTGGTGTGTTTTTTTGATAAAAAGCCTCCCCGAATATTCCGTGAGGATAACGGATCACTGTTAGCAAGCGGTCTTTCAAAAACGGTAACATAAACGGTGCAACTTCCCGCAAATAGTTGATTAGATCCATTTTTTTTATTAGAGGGTTTTCCCATATTGGTTTATCTGGATGTGTAACTTCTACCTCAATTGGGAAATTTTTCTGTTGTTGAAGAAATTGATTATACGTGCACTCTTCAGGCTTTAACTCAAAGCGAAATTGATGAAAATGAGGCTCCCGCATTTGGGCTTTATACATTTCTAAATATTTCACTTCAAGGCAAATTGCTGGATTAACATAAATAAAACGTTTGTCTTCATGTGAATGATTTTCTTTTATAATTTGAAACAATGCTGTCTTTTCATCTGGTTTAAATCCAAATAAAACGGCCCCCAATGGGAAAGTTTCTCCTTGTCGAAAAACACCGACATAAAAATAGCCATTTGATTTTTCATAGGCAGTAATAAAGCAAGAAACATATTTCCAATTTTTAATTTTTATCCACTGAGTTGTTCTTTTTCCCTCTTCCCAAGGACTATTGATCTGTTTTGCCACGATTCCTTCGCCATCACTTAACTGTATTGATTCCCATAACTTTTCTAGTTGTTTTTCTGAAGGAACGAGTTGAAGAAGCTGTGCACTTCTATTATCGGGGAAAATTGGAAAATTTAATTGCGTAAAAAACGTTTCAAGAATTTTTCTTCGTTCATGATAAGGTTTCTTTGTTAAGTCTTCGCCCCCGAGTTTCAAAACATCAAAAATAAGCAATCTACAAGGAATGCTTTTTGCTTTCTCTTTAATCTTTTCTAATGAGCGCATGCGCCCCCTAATTTGGATTGCATTAAAATTTGCTTTATAGGCATTTTCTAAGTGAACAAGTTCCCCATCAAGAATGAAAGGCAAATAGGCTTTTAAACGATCTTCATTTAATCGTAAAAATTCATTAATTTCTGGAAATATTTCTAATAATGACTTTCTATTTCTGCTTGTAAGCTTAATATCTTCCTCCCATTCAAGGAAAGCACGAAACCCATCATATTTTACTTCAAAATGCCAATCGTCTCCTTTAGGGGTTTCGAATTGAAGGGTTGGTAACATAGGCTTCATCATTAAATAGCTCCTTTCTGGTTGGAAATATAGTCCTACACTAGAAAGACTAAAATTTAGTTTACCTAAAAAATCAGAATCTAATCCTTTGGCAAATATTTTTACGAATTGAAACATCATTTTAATTGCAAATTAAACGTAAAAAGAATGGAGTTATTATCTATGCATACGATGTGGAAAGGAAGCATTTCTTTCGGGTTAGTTAATATCCCAATCAAGCTTCATACGGCTACAGAAGATAAAGATATAAAATTAAGGACTTTGCATAAAAAATGTCATTCGCCTGTCAAATACGAAAAAGTTTGTTCCGTATGCGAAGAAGAGTTAAACCCAGATGATATCGTTAAGGCATATGAGTATACGAAAGGAAAGTTTGTCGTTCTTGAAGACGATGAACTCGAAAATCTTCGTAAAGAAAATGAAGAAAAAGCGGTAGAAATCATGGATTTTGTGAGTATAGAAGAAATTGATCCTATCTACTACAACCGAAGTTATTTCATGTCACCAAATGAGGGTGGCACTAAGGCCTATTCATTACTAAGGAAGGCACTTGAACAATCACAGAAAGTTGGAATTGCAAAAATTATCATTCGAGCTAAGGAGCAGCTTGCCCTTGTTCGTGTTTATGAAAACACACTTGTGATGGAAACCATCCATTTCCCAGATGAAGTGAGGAATTCTGTGGACGTACCTAATGTTCCCGTTGAGGATAAAGTGACTGAAAAAGAACTCGAAACAGCAATTATGCTTATAAATCAGTTGACAACTACGTTCGAACCAGAAAAATATACAGATGAATATCGAACGGCATTACTTGAATTAATCGAAAGCAAGCGAACGGGGAAAGAAACGGTTACAGCAAAAGAAAAACAACCAGCAGCAAATGTAACCGATTTGATGGCAGCACTTCAAGCGTCGATTGACAGAACAAAGCCAACTGCTACCGAAAAACCGAAGAAAGAAACGACAAAACGAAAAAAAACAGGGACAAAAGTAAAAAAACAAGCATAATTACGGATGGAAATTCGATATTGTTGAAAGTAAAAAAAGAGCAATCATGCTCTTTTTTTAGTTGGTGTCAACTATTGGGATATGGTTGTGACAATAATCAATAATTAGCTTTTCTTCGTCATCTTCCAATGCAAACTCAAGGATTTTCTCTGATGTACGTTCAATAAAATAATATTGGAGAATTTTTGAATCTCCATTTTCTACTGAAAAAATGACTTTTAATAATAATCCATTTTCTGTATAAAGTTCGTCTTCCTCATCAACATCGATATGTAAATAAAACTCATATCTGTCCCCTTTGAGCAGGCCAAATGGGTCGCCAAGTATTTCAACGGTATGTCCACTAATTTGCATGTTTTTATCACCCTTTATATTTTCTTTTCCCTATTATATATCTTATCGAAGCAAAACAAAAACAACGAACAATTTATGCACAACTTTAAGTAGCACAATAGAAGGGTGGATTTTGTGAAAAAGATCATTCGTACTATAGTTATGATTTTTACATAAATCTTCCCAATGTTTCAAACAATAGTTGAGATGATATAGGGAGGGATACAACACAATGAGCAAGAAAAAAGGTTCCGCAAAAGAAGCAAAGCTCGCATGGTGGCAGCTCTCAATGATCGGTATCGGTTGTATTATTGGAACAGGTTTTTTTCTAGGTTCCGCACTAGCGATAACCAGAACTGGACCATCTGCCATCATTGTATTTGCAGTTGCGGCACTAGGCACTTATCTTGTATTTGATGCACTGGCAAAAATGGCAGCAAAGGACCCGCAAAAAGGGTCATTTCGCTCCTATGCAAAAAAAGCATACGGGAACTGGGCCGGATTTTCTAGTGGGTGGGTATACTGGAGTTCGGAACTCCTAATTATGGGAAGCCAGTTAACTGCATTATCGTTATTTTCACGTTTTTGGTTCCCTGATATCCCTCTTTGGGTGTTTGCTGCCATATTTGCCGTTTTAGGGATAGGCGTAGTACTAACAGGAACAAGCGGTTTTGAAAAAATGGAAAATATATTCGCTGTCATTAAGGTGGCTGCGATTTTTATGTTTTTAGTTATAGCCACGTTGGCTGTATTTGGTGTATTTAGAGGGCTTGGACATGAAGTTAACATGACACGTACCCTCGATCAATTTTTTCCTGGTGGATATATGGGTTTGTGGACAGCATTAATTTTCGGTTTTTATGCCTTTGGCGGAATCGAAATAATGGGAATAATGGCTCCAAGACTAAAAAACAAAAATGATGCACCGAAGGCAGGAAAGATCATGTTGCTGTTATTAGCAACAATTTATTTGTTTTCGATTGCCTTTACAGTACTACTTGTCCCTTTTAACGATTTTTCAACAAAAGAGAGCCCATTTGTCACCGCTTTGGACCATTATCAACTTCCGCTTGTGCCACATCTTTTTAATGGGGCAATGATTATTGCTGGCTTTTCAACAATGTGTGCCTCATTATTTGCTGTAACTAGTATGATTGTTACATTGTCTAAAGATGGTGATGCTCCAAAAGCTTTAGCGAAAAAAGGGAAACTTAAAGTTCCTCATTTCGCTCTTTCCCTAACTATACTAGGGTTAATCGCTTCAATCGTCTTAGCTTTAGCGATGCCGGATCGAATTTATGAATATTTAACAACAGCCGCTGGTTTAATGCTGATGTATAATTGGTTATTCCTTTTATTTTCATACAAAAAAATTATCAAACTAACTACCTTTGATCAAACCAAAAGGTTTGGAGCGATTCTTTTAATTGTTTTGGCTGTTAGTGGCACATTATTTGACCGCGAAAGTCGTCCAGGCTTTTTTATTTCAGTTATTTTTATTGCATTAATCGGACTAATATTGGTTATAAGAAATACTGTAAATAAGAGGAAAAAGAAAAAGGAAAAGGATGCAAAAGTACCACGGCCAAGATTCCAATAATTTAAATGCTCCTCTACAAGTTTCATTTAATTGGTAAGCAGGACATTTACTGCTTTCATCCCAAAATAAAGAGCAAAGCCAATTAATGAGAATCCAGATAGAATGGAAATAACGGTGAGGAGCCGAGTAGTTAATATTTTTCTAAAACTGCTTGATATTAATGCCATCGTTATATCCCAAATAATTAGTCCCAAAATAATTGCTGAACTGTATAATATTAATTCACTTTTTCCATAACTAGAAGCTGTTTTTGCAAGGACAGATCCGTATATCCCCAACCAAAATAATATGGTTAATGGGTTTGATATTGACATTAAAAATCCGGATAGAAAAGATTTCCAAACGGTTTCTGTCCTTTTATCTTGATGCATTACAACTTTTCCCGCACCAAGAATTGTTTCAATACCAGTGTATAAAAGCACAAAAAAACCAAAAAGCCATAGAAAGGTTTGCATAAAAGGTGTTTGAAGGAAGTGTGAGACGCCTAAAAAAATGGCAATCATGTAAATGATATCGGCTGTTAGTGCTCCTAACCCTAAAATCCAAGAATGGAAAAAACCGCTACGAATCCCTTTGTCCATCTGTGCTGCATTAACTGGTCCAATTGGCGCAGCTAACGATAATCCAAGAATTACATAACTAAAAAAAACACTCAATACAAAGACCTCCATTGCTTTTAAAAAAATCAGTTGCTGTATTATATGTATTCTAACTATGCAGCTTGTACAACAAATAATTTATAAAAGAGAAGGAAAGAATTACATTAAATGATGAGTATTCTTTTCGATTATGTACATAATATTAAAGGATGGGCCGTTATTTAAAGTTTGGATTTTTAGTGATTGTATGGTATTATTAAAAAAGGATTGATTTTTTTGTTTTATTGATTTATTATAAAAAGTTTTGCCAATCTTTTTGTAATGAATCCACCAAGCCAATTTTAATTAATTGAAATGGAGCGTGAGGGAAATGGCATTTGGAAGAAAACCTCCTGAGGAAATTGTCACTGCAGAAACAAAGATTTGGGTTTGTACCTCAGATCAATGTAAGTGCTGGGTCCGTGACAATTTTAAAAGTAGTGCAGTTCCGGCATGCCCGATTTGTAAAAGTGATATGGAATCAACTACAAAAGAATTAGAAGTGGTGAACAATCATAGCTTCAATGTGACAGGTTAATGATTCCGGTTACTAATTAAGCATTTTAAATAAAACTAATTTCTAATGATAAAAAAGTTTCATCTTTAAGGTGAAACTTTTTTATTTTTTCCATTATCCATCCAGAAAAGTGAGATATATTAACAATAGGAAATGTGATGGAGAATCAGATTCGCATTAGAAAAAATATTTTATTCATGAAAAGAGTTGAAGAAGTTGTCTTTTCATATTAATATTTTTATGTAAATCTCATAGTTGAAAGTGAGTGTTCATGATGGGCCGTAAATGGAACAATATTAAAGAGAAAAAAGCTTCAAAGGATGCGAATACGAGCCGAATTTATGCGAAATTTGGCCGTGAA
Organism: Bacillus sp. B15-48; assembly: GCF_016879755.1. Classification (GTDB taxonomy): domain Bacteria; phylum Bacillota; class Bacilli; order Bacillales; family Cytobacillaceae; genus Mesobacillus_B. The sequence goes on along the minus strand of NZ_WOFU01000002.1, from coordinate 255,242 downwards.
ATTTATGTGGCAGCCAAACAAGGTGAGCCTGATCCCGAGCTAAATCAAGCGCTTAAAGTTGTACTTGAACGAGCGAAGACATACAATGTCCCGAAAACGATTATCGAGCGTGCTATTGATAAAGCAAAGGGAGGCGACGATGAAACATATGATGAGCTTCGATATGAGGGGTTTGGATCAAATGGAGCAATGGTCATTGTCGATGCGTTAACGAATAACGTAAATCGGACAGCATCCGATGTTCGTGCTGCGTTTGGTAAAAATGGCGGGAATATGGGTGTGAGCGGATCTGTATCATATATGTTTGATGCAACTGCAGTCTTAGGCATCGAAGGCAAAACAGCCGATGAAGTACTAGAGTTGATGATGGAAGCAGATGTAGAAGTGCGGGATATTCTTGAAGAAGAGGAAACGGTCATTATCTACGCAGAACCTGACCAATTTCATGCCATCCAAGAGGCGTTCAAAAACATAGGCGTAACCGAGTTTACGATTGCTGAGCTGACGATGCTTCCACAAAATGAAGTAGAATTATCAGCTGAAGCACAAGAACAATTTGAAAAGATGATTGATGCTTTAGAAGACTTAGAAGATGTTAGACAAGTATACCATAACGTCGATTTAAGTTAATGCTACTCCCATACAGATCTTTGAATGATTAAAGGTCTGTTTTTTCATGTAAAATACATAATGGTGCTTTGATTTGAATTTATTCCATATATCAAGGTAAAATCGATAACGTATAAAATAGAAGTCGAAAATAGGTGGTATTGACAATGATTGCAAAAACACAAGAAGATATTCAAGCATTGAAAGAAATTGGAAACATTTGTGCTCGCATCCGAGATGAACTTGTGGCAAAGACAAAGCCAGGGATCACGACGAAAGAGCTTGATGATTTAGCTGGAGAATTGTTTGAAAAGGCGGGTGCTGTCTCTGCTCCAAAAGGTGAATATGATTTTCCTGGTTTTACATGTATCAGTGTAAATGAAGAAGTGGCACATGGAATTCCCGGTAAGCGAGTAATTAAAGAGGGGGATTTAGTTAATATTGATGTTTCAGGTTCGAAAAATGGTTATTTTGCAGATACAGGAATTTCATTTGTTGTAGGCGAAGGGGATGAAATTAAAAAGAAAATTTGTGAAGTCGCTAAAGAAGCATTCGAGGCAGGCTTAAAAAAAGCGAAACCTGGATCCAAGAAAAATAGAATAGGCAAAGAGGTTATTCAAACAGCAAGAAAACATGGATTAACGGTAATTATGAACCTAACAGGCCATGGAATTGGTCGGACCATTCATGAAAAACCAGATCATATTTACAATTATCATGAAAAATGGGACGATGAAATTCTAAAAGACGGGATGGTTATCGCCTTCGAACCATTTATCTCAACTAGCGAAGAAGAGGTTTTCCAATTAGACGATGGCTGGACATATGTAACTGAGAATAGCTTTGTCGCTCAATACGAACATACAATCATTTTAACAAAAGAGGGCCCTATTATTGTTACCGAATAGCTTCCTGCAAGGAGCTACTAAAAAAGACACTAACCGTTGAGTTAGTGTCTTTTGCATTTTGTCATTCACTTCGTGCACACTGCAATCCCAATTGGATAGTGGAGACCAGCTCGCCCTGGTTCGACTAAAACTCCTCGTTGATAATAAAATTCCTTTTCAGTATATTTTTCAAAAAGAGAGTGAAACTCGTCCGTATTAAGTTGATGAACATGAAATGGTTCACTGGTTGGTTTCCCACGGCCTTGTCCAAATGGAGTAGAAATAATCAACTTCCCATTAGGCTTTAACATTTGAAAAATATTATCCATAAATTGATGCTCTTGCTCAACATGTTCAAGCGTTTCAAAACTAACAATTAAATCAAACTGCCCTAATCTCTGTGGTAGTTCTGGTTCAACAACATTTGCCATTTGAAAGCGAATAAGGGGGTGATGATAAGTTCCTTTAGCATATGTGATGGTACTTTCATCAATATCAACCGCAATAATCTCGTCCACTTCTTTTTTAGCGGCCTTTGCAATAATATTACTACCAAAACCACTGCCACAAGCGAAATCAAGAACGCGCCCTTTTGCATAAGGAATCGCAAAATGGTATCTTGCAATATGTTCTAATAAAAGTCCATTTGTGGGCTTCATTAATTTTGGAATCACACGTTCTCCTGTATATTTAATCATGATATGACATCTCCCTCTCGTTCTCTATTAGAGATCCCGATTTTCGTTTTAATCGTTTAAGTTGTAGTATTTTTGTTTTGCTCAGTTCCTCTGTCAATTCATGGATTGATAATAATTCATATATAACAACAGTCTCAGATGAAAAATATTGTAGATGTTCACTCTTTGCCATTTCAATTTTCATAAATGATTTTTGTGCTGAAAAAAGTTCTTTCATCGTATCAATATTTTCATAATGACGTTTTTTTATTGTGAAATTTGGATCATAGTAAATACTTCTAATCGAGTGGATTGTATCCATAATTACATTGCACTTGCTAGGTCCTAAGGTGAAATGATGTGAAGGAAGGTATATTAAGTTTCCAATATGATACGTTACTTGTCTTAATATGTTTAATTTTTTATATTCATAAAGAAAATTTTGAATTTCAATTCGTTTAGGGCGATGGAATTTCCATTCTCTTTTTTGGTATGTACAGAGTGTTTCCGTTTTTTCGATTTCCTGTACTAGGTGATAGAATGTATTGCGTAGCTCCTTATCACTTGCTTGTTCCTGAAGTATTTCTGTTCCCCTTTTGTTAAGAATATCTCCCGCCATCATATAGAGAGTGCGAATTCCCTGACTGATTGTCAGTGAATATTTAGGAGGCATAACTAAAAAATTAACGAGAGATGAAACAATTAAACCGGTACAGGTCGTTCCGAGTCTAATAAAAAAGGAAGATAAATATTCATCATGAACGGTTGATATCATTGCCACACCAGTTAAAGTTGCAACTAAAGTCCCGTCGTGTAATTTCAATTTATGACAAGAGATGATTGTCGCGACGGCTACAAATGCATAAGAAATCGGCCGATCTCCAAAAAGAAAAGTAGCGAGTACGGAGAAACCAGCACCAATGGCAGAGGCCGGAAAGCGAACAAACGCTTTTTTTATGGAATCGGCTGCGGTCGGCTCAATCGTGACAATTGCTGTGATAACAGCAAACATTGCTGGCCAATTTAACAGATGACAAATAAGAGCTGTAATAAATACGGCTAATCCAGTTTTGACAATCCTTCCACCAATGAAACGAAATCTCTTTGGAATCTTCATAAGTCGAAATCCTTTGCTCGAGTTGATATTAATAGTATAGCCTATTTACTATTCAACTCAGAAGTAAACAAAAAGAATTATTAAAATTCAAAATAATTATTCATAACATAAGCTGTGTATGAAAATCGTATAAGGTAATATTAGCTTTGAATAAATCGAGTTCACAAAATAACTTGGATTTCTCATCTTCATTACGTGACGATTACGATGAGCGATTGGGGAATTCCTAAACGTTATCGGCATATGCATCGCTTTCTTATTAAACTCAGAAAATAAAAAACCGCACATGATGTGCGGTTTTCGCTTGCTTATTCCACTTTTACTTTAATTTTAGAAATCGCGTTATAGCCATATCCCTTTCGATTCCAAAAGGGAGTTAATGGTTGAATTCGACCAGTCGAATCCTTTGCCCTTGAATAAACTGTATATTCTCCTTGTTTTTCAATAGTCCAGGTTAAGGACCATTTCGTCCAAGAGTAAGGTTCACTTGGATGAGAGCTAAGAGTTGCAGTTTCCCATTTAATTCCCTTATCAAAACTTAATTGTACTTCAGCAATTTTTCCCTTCCCTGTCCATGCGATTCCAATAATTTGGTGAGTACCTGTATTTAGAATCGAACGGTCAATGGGTTGTTGAATAGTGGAGTTTACATTTAAAATAGTGACTGGAAATTGATCCTCATCATTATCTTCATTTTTATATGGATAATAAATATAGTCCTCTGTTTGAAACGGCCCTTTAAACGGCCGTTTAATCGCCTGTATGCTTTTTAGCCATTTTACAGATGCCATCCCATACCAGTTTGGAATGATTAACCTGAATGGATATCCATGCCTAAAATTGAGCGGCTGATTATTATAATGGTAGGCAATGATTGTATCTGGATGTAAAGCAACTTCAATCGGCAGACTTCTTTTATATGGGACCACATTTTCTTCCCCTGTTTTTTTTCCAGCGTCTGCGCCTTCAAAAACAACCTCCTTTGTCTCTTTAGAAATTTCAACCTGTTCTAATAATCGTTTTAACGGTACTCCCGTCCACTTCCCTTGGCTGATTGCTCCATCTTGCCATTGCTCTCCATACGTTTTTGGGGAAAAATGTGCCCGCTTATTTCCAGCACATTCTATAGGGACGATTATTGATTTAGAAGGCATCGTTAAAAGTTCATTATAATGAAAGTATCGTGGTTTTGCGGCGTCTCCTGTTATTTGTAACCAAAAGTTTTGTGGGGTTAACACCGGATAGGTGAAGTGATTTCGACGGTAAAAATAATGTAAAGGAGTTTTCCATTTATTCAGGAAGGAAATTGGCGATTCTTGATTCTCCGGAACGAGACTCCTAGTTGTTAAAAAAGGAATTGTTTGTACCCGATTCATGCAGATCACCTCTTTTCACTAATTAACATATTTTTAAATTAAGGGTATAGAACCTTATTTTTATTAACTTGAAAGGGAGAATACAACATTTATGATTAGAAAATCCGTCAGCCCTTTTTAAGATTTCCCCGGGACAGACATAATTTTTATTCATTCTGATATGCTTTTATGAATTGGATGTGGAGGGAGAGGAAAAATGGATTTTCAAAAAGCAGCTAAGTTTGAACACCGTTTTTGGCTTCAAGTACTCGGTGACCATGGAAGGTTTATTCGTGAAGCTGTTGATCCTATGGAACAACAGCATATTGAGACTGCCACGTATTTCATTCACACATTTGATCAGCTTTTAAAGCAGGTAGACACTATGGATTTTCTGCAACTAAGCAAAAAGGCAGACGAAGAGGCCCGGAAAATACGTGCCTTTAAATTAGAGTTAATTAAGGGCTTATTATTAGGGGATGTTCGGATTTTGTTTACACCTAGTTTTTTAAATCATATGGTTAATGAGGTAGAAGAATATATCCGGGTATTAGAGTATTTGAAAAAATCACAAGTTCCCCAAATTTTTCATGAACTTCACCATCATCAAGTGTGGTTATTGGATGCTGCTGGTCATGCAGGAGCAATAAACGATAATTTAGATCAAACGGAAAAAAGATTAAAAGAGCAAAGTGCAAAATTCACCGAGCATTTCGAAGATTTCTATTTAAAAGCGGTAGAAATGGCCGGGTACTTACGGACGAATCTTTCATCATTTCCTGCTCTGGATCGTATGAATACCGAAGTCTCGCTTGAAATGAGATTATTTATGGGCTTTTTACAGGAATTAGAAGAGATGGGATTGAACAATAAGGTTCTTGGATCTCTAGCTCCTTTAATGGCCGATCATATGTTCAGAGAAGAATGTTATTACCTGATAAAAGTGGCAGAATCAACTAGTAAAGAATCTCCAGATTGTGATCCTGGAAAACCTCGAACCGAATGAATGGGAAAGCAGATTTTGCTGCTTTCTTTTTTGCAATTTAAGGCTAAAAAATGATTTTACGGCACAAGTATGGAAAGTTTTTATTGTGGCAAGATAACAACGAATATTAAGAATTCTAAAGGAGCGCCACTTATGCCGTTTTGTCATTTGAAGTATGGAAATATGTACTATGATGATTATGGAACAGGTACCCCAATTGTCATGCTGCATCCACCGGCAATGGGAAGAAACGTTTTTCATTATCAAAAGCCTCTACAAAACCATTTACGCTTAATCCTACCAGATTTAGGAGGTCATGGTGATACGAAGACGAATAAAGCCGTTTTTTCAACAACCGATTATGTCGAGGAAATCCGAACGCTTCTTGATCATTTAGGAATTGACAAAGCCGTAATTTGCGGATATTCAACGGGAGGAAATTACGCTCAAGAATTCGCTTTGAATTATCCGGATAGAACATTAGCTCTTATGTTGTGTGGGTGTTTTCCAGAAGTGCAGTCGTATATATTAAAATATGAGCACATAGTGGGAATGTATATGGTCAAGCACCATCCTCGTTTGTTAGCGAGAGGCATTGCGACCGCACATACGGAAGATAAGCAAGTTAGAGATCTAATTTATAATCATATGATAAAGACGAGTCAGAAAACCTGGTTTCATTGTTATCATGAATCTGTACACTACTCCTGTTTAGATCGACTTCATGAGTTAGAAATGCCCGTCTATTTGTTTTATGGATCCCGGGATTTTACAAATAAACATATTCGTTTTTACAAAAAGAGAATCCCAAATGTTAAGACAATCATTATAAAAAAGGTTGCTCATCAAATTGTTACGAAGAAATATTTGCAGTTTAATCAAGAAGTAGTAAAGATTATAAATGGACTGAAAATTAAATGAAATGAAGCGTCCCACTCTTATGAAAGAGCGGGACTTATACTATTTATGCACCTTTTTTTGTTGGTTTAATAGCCATTAAAATAACGAGAGCACCAGCAAGACTTAAACCGGTTAAAAGGTAAAAGACCATATTTTCGAAGTTCTTCATCATTAATGCGATAACAGGTGGCCCAGCTGCTACACCAATAAATCGCATGGAACTATAGAAGGAAGTAATGGTTCCCCGTTGTTTTTTATCAATATTTGCAGTGATTAATGTATCAAGTGGCGGTAAAGACGCACCAATCCCGATTGCTCCAATAAGAAAGACAGTGATTAAATACCAAAGCTCTTTTGAAAACCCAAGTATACCAATCGTACCTCCTAGTAGGGCGAGGCCCCCAAAAGCGATCCACTTCATCATCACTTGGTTTTCTTTTATTAATTTCCCGGTGATATAAGAAGACAAACAGAGGGCGCCGAGCGGAAGTGCAAGGAATAGCCCTTTTTTTAAATTTTTAATATTATACTGTGATTCAAGAATTTCTGAGAGGTAAAATAAAACACCGAATAAAACGAACATAACAATGATACCGATAAAGAAAATGGCGTATAACCACCGGCCATTTTTAGCGAAAATTTCTTTTACAGTTTTTACAAATTCAGTAAATGGTTGCGGATCTTTCTTTTTAGGGTTTTTGACAAAGAAAATCATAAGTAAAATTGAAATGGCACATAGAATTGGTATCGATAAGAAAGGTAAAAACCAAATAATCCCTGCTAAAAATGCGCCAAAAATGGGACTTAAAACTTTTCCGAGTGTATTGGAAGTTTCAATAATACCAAGGGCACTGCTGACATCATCATCGCTTTTAAACATATCTCCGACTAAGGGGAGTACAATTGGAAAAGCCCCAGCAGCCCCAGCACCTTGTAACGCTCGACCTACGAGCAACAACCAGTACCCATTGTCCATTTTCCATGTAGCCCAACCAGCTATAAAGCCACCTATAGCTGTAATAAATAAACTAGGAATAATTACCTTTTTTCGGCCGAGACGGTCAGACAAGTAACCTGCAATCGGGATTAGAAATATCGCAACAAGAGAATATACTGTAATCACTAAACTTGATTGAAGGGATGAAATACCCATTTCTCTTTCCAAAATAGGGAGAACTGGAATTAACATTGAATTTCCTAATGTCATTACTAAAGGAATTGAAGAAATGGATAAAATTGCCCATCTCTGACTCTTAATGCCTGAATTCTTCTTAGAGGACTTCCCCTCAGAATTAGCGAACAATTTTTCCACGTAATTCATCGTTTACCCGCCTTTATTTGTATTGTTTATATCTTTCACCAAATGTGTGAAGAAAAGCATTACTTTTTTTGGAAAAGCACAAATGTTTCTCAATCAACGAGTTTTCATCGGATGAAGGAGAGGGTATCAAAAATTAGTTTGAAACTCTTGACAATTTTTTGAATTATATTTAATATAAATATCAATAAATGATGGCCGTGACGAAGAAGAGTAGCTGAAACAGAAATTTCAGAGAGCTGGTGGATGGTGCGAACCAGTATGGATGTTGCAGTGAATGGACTTCTGAGCTCCAGACCGAACCCGAATGGCAGTAGGCTCTGGCGAATACCTCATCGTTACAAGAGGGAGCATTGAAGCAATAAATGCTTTGATGATAAAGTGAGTCAGTCAATGACTAAAAAAGGTGGCACCACGGGTTTCTCGTCCTTATTTGTAGGAGAGAACCCTTTTTTGTTTTCAGACATTAAATGAAAAAATAAATCGTTGCGCAAGAAGAGTACGTTAATCCTTTTCGTTTCAGAGAGCCGGAGATGCTGAGAACCGGTACGAAAAGATTTTCGGAATGGGCTTGCAAGAGGCCTTTTGAACATCTAGTAGGGAGGCACGGATTTCCACCGTTATCTGGAAAGGAATGGAGTAATTCCATTCGTCAAAGCGGGAATCAAACTGGTTCCAAATGAGGTGGCACCGCGGTCTTACGTAATCGCCCTCTATATACACTAGAAGTGTATATAGAGGGTTTTTTTAGTTGAGAAGAGAGAGGAGAGCTTAGAAGTGAAGAGCCAAGTAATCAAAGGGTTTGCCGAAGAAATTCAAGGGGATACGCTGACACCGATTTCAATTTATCAGAAGATATCGGGTAGTCAGAAATTTCTGTTAGAGAGCTCATTTAAACACGAAAAAAAGGGACGTTATTCCTTTATTGGATCCGCACCAGCCTATGAATTAAAAGGGTTTCGGGATTCTGTCACGATTAAAAGTGTAAAAGGAGAAGAGAGCGTACAAGGGAAGATATTAGATATTTTAAAGAGGTATCTGCCTGAAGTGCAATCGATTGATGACATTCCATTTATTGGTGGAGCAGTTGGCTATATTGGATATGACATAATTCGTGACTATGAGAATATTGGTGCTGAAAGTGAAGATCCTTTACAAATGCCTGAAGCTCATTTGATGATTTTTAATGAAATAATTGTCTTTGATCATATAAAACAGAAAGTCTTTATTGTCGGAATCCCTCTACCTGGCATATCTGACAGTGAATTAAAAGATAAATTGAAAGCTCGAAAACAAGAATTAGCGAATGCAACACCTATTATTCAAGAAGATGAGTTTAAGTTATCAGAATTCAAGTCCAATGTTACGAGAGAAGAATTTGAAGAAATGGTTCGAAAAGCGAAGGAGTATATCGAAGCAGGTGATATTTTCCAGGTTGTTTTATCCCGTAGGCTTGAAGCGAATGCAGAAGGCGAACCATTTTCTTTTTACAGAAAATTAAGAATACAAAACCCCTCCCCTTACATGTATTTTTTTGATTATGGGAGTTACTCAATCGCAGGTGCCTCTCCGGAGAGTTTAGTGAAAGCAAGAGGTTTAGAAATCATGACGAATCCTATTGCTGGAACTCGACCAAGAGGAAAGAATTCAGACGAAGATGAACAATTAGCAAAAGAATTAATGGCTGATGAGAAAGAGCTAGCTGAACATCGCATGCTTGTTGACCTTGGAAGAAATGACATCGGAAGAATTTGTGAAATTGGAAGTGTCAACATTGACAAATTTATGGAAATAGAAAGATATCAGCATGTCATGCATATTGTCTCTGAGGTAAGTGGGAAGTTGGCTATAGGAACTTCAGCATTGGAAGGGTTGGCTTCATGTTTGCCAGCTGGAACTGTATCAGGTGCCCCAAAAATTCGAGCGATGCAAATCATTAATGAGCTTGAAAATGTTAAGCGAGGTGCCTATTCAGGTGCGATTGGTTACTATTCTGCTTGTGGAAATATGGATTTTGCGTTGGCGATTCGCACGATGATCATTAAGGATGGGAAAGCATTTATTCAGGCGGGGGCTGGAATTGTTTATGACTCAGACCCGGCTACTGAATACGATGAAACCGACCATAAGCTAAGGTCTTTAAAGGAGGCGTGCGAATGATGTTATTAATAGATAATTACGATTCCTTTACTTATAACTTATATCAATATATAGCCGAACTTGGAACCGTACCGAAAGTGGTAAGAAATGATCAGATAACGATAAATGAAATTGAGGCAATGAAACCGGAAGCAATCATTATTTCTCCAGGACCAGGAAGGCCAGAGAATGCTGGAATATGTATTGAATTAATTGAAAAACTGTCAGCAACGATTCCCATTCTAGGAATATGCCTAGGGCATCAAGCGATTGGTCATGCGTTTGGCGCCAAAATTACAAGAGCAAACAAAATCATGCATGGGAAAATATCAGCCCTTTCACATAACCAAACATTACTATTTGAAAATTTACCAGACCACCTGGAAGTCATGCGTTACCACTCACTTGTGATTGAACGTAATAGCCTTCCTGATGAACTACAAATCCTTGCAACTTCTAAAGATGACAATGAGATTATGGCGATTAAACATAAAGAATACCAACTGTATGGATTTCAGTTTCATCCCGAATCAATTGGAACACCTGAGGGTAAGAAGTTTCTTCAAAATTTTTTAATTGAAGTCAGAAAGGAGACGGGTTCTTATGAAATCTTATCTTGAGAAATTAGCAGCAAGAGAATCGTTAACACGGGAAGAAACGGCAGAAGTAATTAAAAAGATTTTTTTAGAAGATGTGACAGAGAGTGAAATTGCTGCGTTTATGATTGGGCTTAAGACGAAAGGAGAAACCGTCAATGAAGTCACAGGGATTGTAGAAGCGATGAGAAGCCATTCTTTATCTTTTACGAAAAAATTCCCAAACTCGCTCGATAACTGCGGTACTGGTGGGGACGGATCGAAAAGTTTTAATATTAGCACTACTTCAGCATTTGTCATGGCTGGAGCGGGAATAACGGTTGCTAAACATGGGAATCGGAGCATTTCTAGTAAGACAGGAAGCGCAGATGTACTTGAAGAATTAGGTATTTCATTAAATTTACCACCAGAGGTGACCGAAGAAATTCTTGAGGAAAATCGCATAGCCTTTTTGTTCGCGCCGCATGTACATCCAAAACTTAAAAAAATTATGAAGGTTAGGAAAGACTTAGGAATCCCAACTGTATTCAATTCAATTGGCCCACTGACAAACCCTATTGAACTAGATTATCAATTACTTGGTTGTAACAGAAGTGAGTTGCTTGACCTGTTTGCACAAGTATTAAATACATTAGGACGAAAGCGGGCGGTTGTATTAAATGGAGCAGGTTCAATGGATGAAGCCTCTCTTGCTGGTGATAATCAACTCGTAATCCTAGATAATGGGGTGATTAATAGAGAAACACTACACCCCGAACATGTTGGTCTTCCTGTATACGATAATCGCCAAATCGTAGGGGGAGATTCAAAAGAGAATGCAGAAATTCTATTAAATGTTTTGAAGGGGAAAAAAGGAGCATTTCGTGATACCGTTTTGCTGAATGCAGGAATTGGTATTTATGTTGCAGGACGTGCGGAAACGATTCAGCAAGGGGTTTTCCGAGCAATAGAAAGCATTGATTCAGGTGCAGCACTTGAAAAGTTGAACATCCTGATTGAGAAGAGCAATCAATACAAGAAAGTGGTGATGTAAAGTGGAAACAATCTTAGATAGAATTATTGATGATAAACGAAAAGAAATTATTCATCTTAAGGAATTAACAGTTGGGGAGATTGGCGAGATAAAAAAACAGCGTTCTTTTATTGGAAAGTTGAAAAAAGCAGAAGAAATGTGTATTATTTCTGAATTTAAACGTGCTTCACCTTCAAAAGGAATCATCAATGTTGACATGGATCCTGTAAAACAAGCAATACAGTATGAAGAGTATGGGGCATCTGCTATTTCTGTTCTTTGTGATAGCCATTTTAAAGGCAGTTTAGAAGATCTCAAAACGGTTCGAAAAGCAGTGAATCTGCCAATTCTGTGTAAGGATTTTATTGTAGAACGTAAGCAAATTAGTCATGCTAAAGTTGCTGGGGCAGATCTGATACTACTAATTGCCTCTGTCCTCGATAAAGCGACGCTAAAGGAACTTTATGACTATACCGTTCAACTTGGACTCGAAGCTCTTGTAGAGATTCATGATGAAGCAGAGCTTGATAGAGCATTAGCGATTGGAGCAGAATTAATTGGTATTAATAATCGAGATTTAAGAAACTTTGATGTAAGACTTGAAACGACGGAAAGACTAGGAAAGATTGTCCGGGAATCTGGTGCTTTATTAATCAGTGAAAGCGGAATAAAAACAAAAGAAGATGTTGTTAGGGTGGCGAAGGCAGGCGCGAATGGAATTTTAGTCGGAGAAACCTTTATGTCAACAGCAAATCTCCGACAGTCTTTTAAAGATTTTAAGATTCCTCTTAAAGGTGTGATCCAACAATGAAGGTAAAGATTTGTGGGGTAAGATCAACGGAAATAGCACTACAGGCTGTTGAAGCAGGGGCAGATGCGTTAGGTTTTGTGTTTGCAACGAGCAAAAGACAAATCGGTGCAGAACAAGCTAGAGAGATAATTAAAGAATTACCGGAGAATATCTGGAAGGTCGGAGTATTCGTTAATGAATCTCTAGAAAAAATTGCGGATATTGTTGAAATAGCAGGACTTACACATATTCAACTACATGGAGAGGAAAACCCAGGTCACTATGTTGCACTAGGTAAACCAATCATTAAATCACTAAGTATTTCCTCTGATGAGGATATAAAAAGACTTGATACTTTTAAGACGGATTATATTCTCTTAGATAGTCCACCTGCACTGTATAAGGGTGGGAATGGAACAAGTTTTGAATGGGGTTTGGCCGCCGGAAACAAAAACAGGGGAAAAATCATTCTTGCTGGGGGACTAGATTCAGAAAATGTAAAAAAGGCGATTGACACGGTTCAACCGGCTATGGTTGATGTAAGTAGCGGGGTTGAAACGGATGGTGAGAAGGATATAAATAAAATTCGTTCCTTTATAAAACAGGCAAAAGGTGTGTCGTAATAGGTTGTCTGGAAAAGTGGAAATGAATAAACAAGACAACATAGATTTAATGTAAACAGAAAAAAGAGCAAGGAACAGCTAGTACATCCGTACTAGCTGTTCTTTTTTATTTGGAAATGATTATTTCTTGGGAAAGCGCAAATATAGACAAAGAACTACATAATCAATCTTGAACAGTAAAATAGTTTGATAACCTTGTCGATATTTGAATAGAAGTTTTTTCTGATAGTGCTATTTGTTACAGTGTTTTCTAACATTGTTTATTATACTTATTTGAAGAATATGGGATATGTATTTTTGCATCCCCCTTAGGATGATTAACGATGGGACCAATAGAAGGAAAAGGAAGAGATATGGATCTATATAAAGCGATTTTCACAATACTAGAAAAAAAAGGTCAAGCAACAATTCCAACTTTATGGCATGAAATGACGAGTTTCAATAAAGGTAAGAAAGGGCAGGGGGAAATTGTAGATCTTCCGTACTTAGAATCACTGATCTTTCATAGGAGAGAATGGTTCAGGATGAATGGAGATTTTGTTTCAATTCGCCCAGATAGAGATCCAGTAAAATTTACTTTTATTACAAATCGTTATCCAGGTCCTGAAGTGAGAGTAAATATTGATTTTAAGAAAAATACGTTTACTTATTTTGAATGGGCATTTGTTAAAACGGGGGAAATCACAGAACTAAACATAAAAAAGACCGGTACCGTGGAAGAGTTCAAAGAAAAGTTGTATTTCTTTCATGTATGGGACTGGGATCGTTTTTATCAAACAGATGGAATAATTGTTGATGGAACAGAATGGTCTGTTGTCCTTGAAACGAAAGGATCGCTATATCGAAGTGAGGGCCTAAATACATTTCCGAAAGAATGGAAAAAAGTCTGTCGCGCAATTAGTAATTTAACGGGGGTTTCTTTATCATAACAGTTCTAGGTATATAGGTATGCTTGCAATCCTCAAAATATAGATGTAAAATAGTAGAGTTTTGGAGAAAGTCTTTAAAACTCCTCTGGAGGATTGATTATATATGAAAGACATTAAAGTGGATGAACTAGTGCAATCAAAAGGGTATATTCCTGTTGATGTCCGTTCACCGATTGAATATGCTGAAGCAGCAATTCCTGGTTCAGTTAATATCCCTTTGTTTACAAATGAAGAGCGCCAGGAAATAGGGATCATTTATAAAAATGAAGGCAATCAAACAGCCAGATGGAGAGCGATGGAGATAGTCACTCCAAAGTTACCCTCCATTTTAAGTGAGATAAAAAATCTTGAAACAGCGGATGCAAAGACTGTGATTTATTGTTGGCGAGGAGGATCGCGAAGCAAGTCAGTCGCTACGTTTTTTGAACTAGCGGGTCATTTGGCTATTCGCTTGGATGGTGGGTACAGGGCCTATCGAAATTATATTTTGGAACAGATTCCCAAACTGCTTCCTAGCAAAGCAATTATCCTTCATGGCCTTACTGGAACAGGAAAAACAAATACTTTAAAATGGCTACAAGATAAAGGATATCCGGTTGTAAACCTTGAAGAAATTGCAAATCACCGAGGCTCTCTATTTGGGTCTATAGGGATCGGTGAAGGCTTTAACCAGAAAACGTTTGACGCGTTATTGTTTCAAAGATTGCTTGAAATAAAGGGTGCTGACTATTTTATTGTTGAAGCAGAGAGCAAACGAATTGGCCGTGCTTCACAACCTCAATTGATGTTGGAACGGAAAGCAAGTGGATTCCATTTCTTAATTCAATGCTCATATGAGAATCGAATTGAAAGAATTTTTTCGGAATATGTTCTACCTCACAAAAGAGAAGATTGGTTTCATACTGAAATACGTGAAAAGCTAAATAGAATCGAAAAAAGAATAAAAAAACCAGACATTATCCAATCTATTAAACAGGCCGTTAGTGATAGAAGCTATAAGGATCTGATTTCAATCTTACTTACACACTATTACGATCCAAAGTATCTGTATACTTTAAAAGATTATTCTGGAGATTTCATCTGTATAAATGGAGATGATAGTGAACAAGCAGCAAGTGAGATTGTAAGCGTATTGGACAAGATTTAGTGCCAAAAGACCAAAAACATGAGAGTGTGATTTTAAGACCTGGTGTAGGATCGGTTATCCTACACCTTTTAAAATTCATAAAGTTGTCACGAAAGTTTTCCGAATTTTTAGATATACTTAAGGTAGGAAATAAAAATTAGGAGGATTACTAACGGCATGCGTGAATCCAAAAATTGTTATCATCGTTTTTCAGTGCATAAGGAGAATATTGGATTTTTAACGGATGATGGGATCGACTTATTTATAGCTGGTGCAAGATTTCAAAAAAACAATAGTGGCGGACATATGGAATTTCCAATTGTTAATGATGAAATCATTTCTACCTCACTAATTGAAAGAAGAAATGAATTACAAACCCCCAAAAGCCTTTACTTTAATTTAATGATTTTATAGCTTCTTTTAACGAGTCATTGACTCGTTTTTTTTATTTTTTGCGTAATCGTTTTTTTCTTAAGTTTTTCACCAAATGTTCGAAATGGGAAAAATAGATAAGGGATTTCATTTGTATATATGTTTGTGGAAGTTTTTCTAAGATAAAAATTATGTGTTTTTAGTTTCCACTATGGATGAGTGTAAAACTTTGTGCTTAAAATTCCGCAATGGTAAGATATGATTGAAAGCGGTTATCCCCATAATTTTAAAATTATTCATATTTTTGAATAATAATTGGGGGTTGATCGAAATATTAGATGAAATGGTAGGGGAATCATTCGATGAGTAAACCTGACGCCAACCGAGAAAAGTTGTCTTGTTTTTATGGTCCAAATCTGGGGTATGTTATTGAGTTATATGAAAAATATCTTGAAGACCCGGATTTAGTTGCAGCCGATGTTAAAGAATATTTTGATGAAGGGAATATTCCGGTTGATGAACATGTTCCTAAACATCTGTTTAACAGGGAACAAGCTACTCAAGAAAATAATTCCGAAAAAATTGTTGCTGCATTGAGGTTAGCAGATTATATAAGGGGTTATGGTCATTTATCAGCAAATGTTTCACCGCTTAAGGAAAGTGACACAAATATTAGCATAGAACAATGGGGATTAACTTATGAAGATCTCGTTAATGTTCCTGTCGATTTAATTTGTTCTTCAGCACCGTCGACCATAAAAAATGGAGCTGAAGCAATCAACTATTTAAAAAAGGTTTATACGAATTCAATCGCCTTCGAATATCATCATGTACATGATTTTAAAGAGAAAAATTGGTTGCGCGAACAAATTGAAAATGGCCGATTAATTCCTAATTTGAATAAGAAAAAAAAGCAATCTTTATTAAAACGCTTGACAGAGGTAGAAGAATTTGAAAAGTTTATCCATCGAACTTTTGTTGGGCAAAAACGTTTTTCAATCGAAGGTCTCGAATCGATGGTCCCACTGATTGATGAGGTTATTTCTGAATCAGTAAAAGATGGGGTTTCTACTGTAAATATTGGAATGGCCCATAGAGGCCGTTTAAATGTTCTTGCACATGTACTAGGAAAGCCGTATGAAAGGATATTTGCAGAATTCCAACATGCTCCTATTAAAGATTTAGTCCCATCTGAAGGTTCTGTTGGAATTAATTTTGGATGGACGGGTGATGTGAAGTATCATTTAGGGCTTGATCGACAAATTAAATCTGAGAACACAGCCAATGTGCGTTTAACACTAGCCAACAATCCGAGTCATCTTGAATTTGTCGGTGCGGTTGTTGAGGGATTTACTAGGGCTGCACAGGAGGAAAGATATTCACCTGGATATCCGCTCCAGAATTCAACGAAAGCTTTATCAATTTTAATACATGGAGATGCAGCATTTCCAGGTCAGGGGATTGTAGCAGAGACATTAAATCTAAGTAGGTTACCAGGTTACCAAACTGGCGGAACGATTCATATTATTGCTAATAATACGATTGGCTTTACGACGGAATCACAGGATTCTAGGTCCACAAGATATGCAAGTGACCTAGCAAAAGGTTACGAGATTCCGATTGTCCATGTAAATGCGGATGATCCTGAAGCAGTAATTATGGCAGCTAAACTTGCAACTACTTATCGAGCGAAATTTGGAAAGGATTTTTTAATTGATTTAATCGGTTATCGCAGGTACGGACATAATGAGATGGATGAGCCGATGACCACTAATCCATTAATGTATAAAATAATCCACCAACATCCGACTGTTAAAACCATTTATGCAGGTAAATTATTGCATGAAGAGGTTATCGATAAAAATATGGAACAAGAAATGTTGAAGGTTTTCCAAAATAAGCTTTCATCTTCATATGAAAAAGTTCCTAAGAAGATTGAACACCAACTAAGTGAAACCGAAGTTCCTGATATTGTCGAAAAAGAATTGCCAACGATCAACACAGCAGTTCCATTAGATAAATTACGACAAATCAATGAAGATTTACTAAAATGGCCAAACAATTTTAACGTATTTGCAAAGTTAGAGCGAATCTTGAAAAGAAGAAAAGGTGCTTTTGGTAATGATAGGAGAATTGATTGGGCGCTTGCTGAGACCGCTGCTATTGCGACCATTATAGCTGATGGGACACCAATTAGATTGACAGGTCAAGATTCTGAGAGGGGTACGTTCGCACATAGAAATCTTGTCCTGCATGAAGTGGAAACAGGAAATCGCTTTTCTCCTTTACACACCCTTTCAAGCGGGAAAGCATCGTTTGCGATTTATAATAGTCCATTATCGGAAGCTGCTGTTCTCGCGTTTGAATATGGGTACAATGTGTTCGCACCTGAAACACTTGTATTATGGGAAGCACAATATGGAGATTTTGCTAATGCTGCTCAAGTGATTTTTGACCAATTCATCGCAGCAGGAAGGGCGAAGTGGGGTCAAAAGTCAGGACTAGTTATGTTACTCCCACACGGGTATGAAGGTCAAGGGCCAGAGCATTCGAGTGCCAGATTTGAGCGGTTTTTAACCTTGGCTGCAGAAAATAACTGGACGATTGCAAATTTAACTACAGCAGCTCAATATTTCCACATTTTACGAAGACAGGCTGCAATTCTTCAAGAGGACATTGTTCGGCCACTTGTCTTGATGACACCGAAAAGTTTATTGAGAAATCCATTGGTTTCTTCGATGGTGTCAGATTTAACCGATGGAGAATTTCAACCTGTTATCAGTCAACCTGGTTTAGGGTTAAGTCCAAGCAAGGTTGAAAGGATTGTCATGTGTACAGGAAAAATGGCTGTCGATTTGGCTGAAAAGGTGATTCCATTGGACCATGATTGGCTACAGATTTTTAGAATTGAGGAAATTTATCCATTCCCAATTAATTTACTGAAAGAAATATTCAAGCAATATCCAAATGTTAAGGAAGTTGTATGGGTCCAGGAAGAACCTAAAAATATGGGAGCTTGGACGTTCGTCGAACCACGGATTAATGATGCTTTAGCCCAACGATTGAAAGTCACATATATAGGTAGAAGGAGAAGGTCGAGTCCGGCTGAAGGGGAACCAGGTATCCATAAGATGGAACAAGCTAGAATCATAGAAAATGTGTTTACTAGAAAGTAAAGGGGAGAATATAAGTGCCAGAAATAAAGGTTCCGGAATTAGCAGAGACAATCAGTGAAGGGACAATTGCTAAGTGGTTAAAGCAACCCGGTGATTATGTCAGCAAAGGGGAATATGTTGTTGAACTTGAAACGGATAAAGTTAATGTTGAGATTAGCTCTGAACATGAGGGGATTCTTGCTGAATTAATAGTAGGAGAAGGAGACACCGTTCAAGTAGGTGCAACGATTGCAATTATTCATGAGGGTGAAACTCTGTCGACGAATACTGAAGAGACGACTGATTCGGTGGAGCCGAACGATTTGAAAAAGCCTCTCGTTAATAGTACCAATAAAAATGAAGACATCCAAATGAAACCATATGAGAGAATTATTGCCTCACCAGCGGCTAGAAAGCTTGCGAGAGAAAAAGGAATTGATTTAAGGGAAATTCCAACAGTTGATCCACTTGGGCGTGTGCGAAAACAAGATGTTGTTCAAGTAGAAAGAAAAGCAAGGAATCAAGAAACTTATGCAACAACACCGGTTACGAATCAAACAGGGCAAACTACGGCCGTAGACGAAGGAAAGTCGGTCGAACGTATTCGCATGTCACGTCGCCGGGAAACAATCGCCAATCGTCTTGTCGAAGTACAGCAAACAGCAGCTATGTTAACCACCTTTAATGAGGTAGATATGTCGGCTGTTATGGAACTAAGGAAAAAGTGGAAAGATCGTTTTTATGAAGAAAACGATGTTCGCCTTGGGTATATGGCTTTTTTCACAAAAGCGGTCGTTGCCGCATTGAAGAAAACACCATATTTAAATGCTGAAATTCAAGGTAATGAATTGCTCATTAAGAAATATTATGATATTGGGGTTGCTGTCTCTACTGACGAAGGGCTAGTTGTTCCAGTTATCCGTGGTGCTGACCGGAAAAATTTTGCTGAACTTGAAGGGGATTTAGTGGAACTCGCTGAAAAAGCGAGAACAAACAAGCTTTCGCTTCATGAGCTGCAAGGAGGTACATTTACGATTACGAATGGTGGAGTGTTCGGTTCGTTGTTGTCAACGCCAATATTAAACGGACCACAGGTTGGAATTTTAGGAATGCATACAATCCAACTCCGCCCTGTAGCGCTTGATAAAGACCGAATTGAGAACAGACCGATGATGTACATTGCCTTATCCTATGATCACCGAATTGTTGATGGGAAAGCGGCAGTTACATTCCTAAAGAAGGTAAAAGAGTTAATCGAGGATCCTGAATTGTTACTATTTGGAAGTTAAGATGAAACACTCCGGAAAGGTTTTTTCGGAGTGTTTTTTATCGCAGATTAACAGTTTAAGTGCATAAAAAAACGCCGCGATTTGCGGCGAAATTCAAAGTTCTAGCGATTTTTAAATGGTTTTAAACCTCGTCTTGCGATTTCGGCTTTTAAAAGCTTTGCCCATTCCTTGTCATGTTCCGACTTTAATGCATCACGATATGAGACCACCAACTGTTCATTGCTCATAATTTTCATTTGCATGCCTCCTCGGTAAGAATGGATTGAATTTTCAATAATTATTAAGTTTGAATCTATTGTAAAACTTTATTAAGGTTTTGAAAACCCTAATTAATAAAATTTAATAAAATTTTTGACTATTTAATGAACAAAGGAAAATACGGTTTGATTTGTCAACAATTGTTCAATAAATATGTGTACATTTTGTTACAACTATATAAATCAAGGCAAGCGATTATTATAATAAAGGTAAACACAGTGGTTATGTAAAATTTCTGATGTTGTTTGTTTGTTTGTTAAATAGGGGGTAGACCGAATGAAATGGGTTATGGTCCTTCTTTTATCACTTTTCGGCATCTTGCTTCTGTCGGAAGGAATGGAACTTTGGATGGTATTAGATGATGTCGGAAGCGAAGGGATGAACATAAGTTTTTTAGGAATAAAATTAATTGACAATGCTATTAAAGAAAGAATTCCAAGTTATGCTTTTGGATTTACTGTAGCGGCATTCATTCCTATGTTATTGGCTGTTAATCTTGTGATTAAGTCAAAATTAATCAATCAAAATAACCAACATGAAGTTTGAGTCTAGATGAATAAGTCTAGACTTTTTTTGTTCGCAAAAGGATTGAAAATAAATAACCCTATTCATTCCTTGTCTGATGTTTAAACCGAGCGATATTTGTGGTAAAGAAACATAAGGACAGAAGAAAAATCAGGAAAAGAGGAATCGAATATGAACCTTTTTACAGCGAATGAATATTATGAAGTGGTTTATCGAGACGCTCACTTTTCCTACATGCAGTTTATTCGTATCGATTATATATGTGGTACTAGTTATCTTACATGGAAGAACATGTTAACAGGTGAAATGTATACTTTAGAAGAATCAGGACATTTGGGAATTCGTAAATTAAGTGGGTCAAGTGAAGCAAGTTAAAGTTGCGAAACCATGAAACTCTTCTTTATACTATATGATAACGAGTATAAAGGAGTGTATATTTATGATTCATTTTAGTTGGCATAATAGTGAAACATTAAAAAAGGTAAAATGCGTTCATACGAATGCGAATAAATATATTGTTAATCGTGCCTTAACACCAGGAAAAGAATATGATGTAAAAAACGAAACCGAGGAATTTTATTTTATAATTGATAATACCGGAAAAGTTGGCGGTTATTATAAGGAGTATTTTGCTGTTCTATAAAACAGAAGAAGGGTTCCATTTTGGAGCCCTTCTTTTTTTGCTCATAAAACAATTCTGTTTTAATAGCTTACGCATTTAGTTTTAACTTTGCGGTGAGGAGGTCATAGGCTTCTTTAACAGCCTCTTCTGTTGGAGTTTCAACATCTTTTAATTGGTACTCGAGTCCCAATGCTTCCCATTTATAAACGCCGAGTTTATGGTAGGGCAATATTTCCACTTTGTTTACATTGTTTAAAGTGCTAATAAATTCTCCTAGTTTCTTGAGATCTTCTTTATCATCAGTCGTACCAGGAACAAGTACATGCCGAACCCAAATTGGTACCTTGTGATCAGACAAAAAACGAGCGAATTCAAGAATATGGTCGTTTGTAAGTCCAGTTAATTGTTTATGTTTTTCCCTGTCGATTTGTTTTAAGTCTAAAAGAATTAGGTCTGTATAACTTAATAATTCCTTTAGCTGTTGGTGAAAATGGGGATTTGAAGAATAACATCCACCTGAAGAATCAATCGTTGTATGGATTCCGAGTTTTTTACACTCTTTGAACAGTTCGGTTATAAATGGAATTTGCAGTAACGGTTCTCCTCCACTAACAGTAATTCCACCGCCAGATGCCTCGAAAAAGGGGAGATAGGACTTTAAATCATCAATGATGTCGGAAACAGACATTTGTTTTCCTGTCCCAATTTCCCACGTATCTGGATTATGGCAAAACTGGCAACGGAGCAAGCAGCCTTGAGTAAAAACAATATATCGGATTCCTGGTCCGTCTACTGTGCCTAATGTTTCGATAGAATGAATGTTTCCGATCATGATGAAAAACCCCTTTCAAAGATAGAGGATCCCCTGTAGGGGAGCCTCTTAATTTGTTCTTTTACTTTTACATTGTTTCATGGAATGTTCGGTTAATCACATCAAGCTGTTGTTCACGAGTTAATTTGATAAAGTTAACCGCATAGCCTGAAACACGTATTGTTAATTGCGGATATTCTTCTGGATGGTTCATAGCTGCCAATAGAGTATCGCGGTTAAAGACGTTGACATTTAAATGGTGTCCTGTTTTAGCTGTATAACCATCTAAGATCGCAACAAGATTATTGATTCTGCCATCTTCTTCTTTTCCTAGTGCTTTAGGCACGATGGAGAATGTGTTTGAGATTCCGTCTAATGCATACTCATATGGAAGCTTTGCTACAGAAGAGAGGGAAGCGAGCGTTCCTTTTGTATCACGGCCATGCATTGGATTCGCACCAGGTGCAAATGGTTCGCCTGCACGGCGGCCGTCAGGCGTATTACCTGTTTTCTTCCCGTATACCACGTTAGAAGTGATCGTAAGGATAGACATCGTATGCATTGCCCCACGGTATGTTGGGTGCTTTTTAAGTTTTTTCATAAATGTTTTAACAAGTTCTACAGCAATACTGTCGACACGATCATCGTTGTTTCCATATTTAGGGAAATCCCCTTCTGTTTCGAAGTCAACAGCTAGTCCGTTCTCGTCACGAATCACTTTTACTTTTGCATGTTTTATCGCACTTAGAGAGTCAGCGACAACACTTAATCCAGCAATACCTGTTGCCATCGTACGTAAAACTTCTGTATCATGAAGTGCCATTTCAATACGCTCATAGCTATATTTGTCATGCATATAGTGAATGATATTTAATGCATTGATATATAGACCTGCAAGCCATTCCATCATATCGTCGAATCGGTCCATGACTTCTTCGAAGTCGAGGACATCAGAAGTAATTGGACGGAACGTAGGCCCTATCTGGATTTTAAGTTTTTCATCGATGCCACCATTAATTGCATAAAGTAATGCTTTTGCAAGATTAGCACGAGCTCCGAAGAACTGCATTTGCTTACCAATTCTCATTGCAGATACACAGCAGGCAATTCCGTAATCATCGCCATATTCTGTCCGCATTATATCATCGTTTTCATATTGGATTGCACTTGTCTTAATAGACATTTTTGCACAATATTTTTTGAAGTTTTCTGGAAGTTGCGTAGCCCAAAGTACAGTTAAGTTTGGCTCTGGCGCAGGTCCAAGATTATCAAGTGTATGAAGGAAACGGAAAGAGTTCTTTGTCACAAGCGCACGTCCATCTAATGCCATCCCGCCAATAGATTCAGTTACCCATGTAGGATCGCCGCTGAACAATTCGTTATAATCTGGTGTTCTAGCGAATTTGACTAGTCGTAACTTCATTACAAAATGATCAACAAGTTCTTGTGCTTCTTGTTCTGTAAGCGTACCATTAGCAAGGTCGCGCTCCACATAAATATCAAGAAATGTAGACACACGTCCAAGGCTCATAGCTGCACCATTTTGTTCTTTAACGGCTGCAAGATAGGCAAAGTAAACCCATTGGAATGCCTCTTTTGCGTTCGTTGCTGGTTTAGAAATATCATAGCCATAACTTTCAGCTAACTTTTTCAATTCATTTAAGGATCGATACTGTTCCGAAATTTCCTCGCGAAGCCGCATAGTATCTTCAGTCATAATTTTGCTTGTTGAGTCATGGTCTTTTTTCTTTTGTTTCATTAAGAAATCAACACCGTAAAGTGCCACACGGCGATAGTCGCCGATGATTCGGCCACGACCGTATGCATCTGGTAAACCGGTAATAATCCCAGCTTTTCGAGCTAACAGCATTTCTTTCGTATAAGCATCAAATACACCTTGGTTATGAGTTTTGCGGAAATCGGTAAAGACTTTCTCGACTTCTTCATTTAATTTATAGCCATACGATTCAAGAGAGGATTGTGCCATCCTAATGCCACCAAAAGGCTGCATTGAACGCTTAAATGGCTTATCAGTTTGAAAACCGACAATCGTTTCTTTCTCTTTATCAAGATATCCAGGAGCATGAGAAGTAATTGTCGAAACAACCTTTGTATCCATATCAAGAACTCCGCCGTTATCGCGTTCCTGTTTTGTTAAATCCATAACTTGTTTCCAAAGTTCGTTTGTTGCATCCGTTGCCTCTGCAAGGAATTCATCATCACCGTTATATTGTTTGAAGTTTTTAAGTATAAAATCACGCACGTTTATTTCTTTTTGCCAAGTTCCAGCAGCGAATTCTTTCCATTGTTCCATTATTGCTTCACCTCTAAATGTCTTTTTGGTTATATAACAGTTGCTACACTTACATCATACTACGGCTGTAACAGTTGTGGTGTGACAAATTTGTGAAATAGTTAATAACGCTTTAAAATAGAGGGTTTAACTATAAAGTTAACGTGTTAGAGATTCGGTTTTCGAAAAACTGTACTATAATTAAATCCCTTTTGAAAAACTGTTATATAGAAGTTGTGGATAATATTTGTGAATGAGAGTTAATTATAACAAACAACATTTGCACTGTTCGAATATGGTTATGAACCTTTTGTGAATAGATCCCAATTTTTGTTGGAAAATAAAAAACAGGAGTCTGACTCCTGAAGAGTTTTAATCAACAATTATATAGGCAATCATCGGTCCATTATTATCTTTATCGTGATGAGTTAAACAAATAAGCCGATAAATGCCATCTTTATTAAATTCTAATGGGACAATTGTTTCTTCTCCCTTTTTTACTGTTCCAGTAATATTCGTTCCTTCAATTGAAAACGGATGTTCTTTCCCGTTAATTCCATATATATTCAGTTTTACTTTTTCCCCTTTTTCAATAAAGATGACTCCTGGATCCCATCGATAGGATTCAATCTCTTTTCCTGATTCTGTTACCGTTTTAAATTCACCGGTAACAAGGTGAATTTCTCTAGAAGTTTGTTTAGCATCTGTTATTGCTACTGTTTCAGCTTCTGGTCTGTCTAAGAGAAGTAATCCTATTGAGGTTACTATAAATAATAAGATGGCTGTTATTAAATACTCTCTCTTAATTACAAGAAAATGCATTGTTCTCCCCCTTTAAATAGTCATATGTTTATCCTATGCAGATGCCCACTTAAAACTTGTCTACTATTTTTCGTTTATGACATCTAATGACTATATTTTTTTACTTTAAAATCTCTTTGTTTTGTAATGATGAAAGAAACAGAATGAACAACAAAAAAACTGCCATGATGACAGTTCTTTTTATCCTTTATTTTCCGAACCTTTGGTCAACTTGACGGCAAACTTCTTCAGCCGTCATACCGTTTGCTTCAATTACAGGGCCTTTCGTTACCGTATCCTGCATCCCCATAACATTTGAATCTATTCCAGTAACAACACAACAGTCACATCCTTGTGCATCCGTTTCTTGCTTTAAGTCAACAACGTCATAGCCTTTTTCGCGAAGTGCTGCTGAAATATTTGACAAGGACTGTTCTACTCCTACTCTCGTCATATGTAACACCTCCTCGGAGGTTAAGTTAACCTATACAAATGACAATTATTCGTTAGGAAAAAAGTATAATTTTATCATTGTAATGCAAAAGTAAGCAGGGAGGTGTATTATGTCAAAACGAAAAAAAGATCCATCTACAATTGGTTTAAATTCTTCACAAATAGAGGGGCAGGGGACAACGAATCGTGAAACGGGGCAACTAAAGGCTTCGTCAGCTAGGAACAAACAAAAAAGGCATTAAGTAAATATAGCCCGGGATTATTGCAACCCGGGCTTATTCATTAATACATTTTTGAAATTTCTTGTTGTAGCTCTTGATTTTCTAGATATTCGTCATATGTCATTTGTTTATCAATGAAACCAGATGGTGTAATTTCAAAAATTCTATTGGCAATGGTTTGGACAAATTGATGGTCATGGGACGTAAATAAGAGTGAACCTTTATAATTGGTTAGACCATTATTCAATGCTGTAATTGATTCGAGATCAAGATGGTTAGTAGGTTCATCAAGAATTAATATATTTGATCCTGATAACATCATTTTTGCAAGCATGCAGCGGACTTTTTCTCCTCCAGAAAGTACGCTTGCCTTTTTTAAAACATCATCACCGGAAAATAACATTCGACCTAGAAATCCACGTAAAAAGTTCTCGCTATCATCTTTAGGTGAAAACTGTCTCAACCAGTCAACGATGCTCAGTTCACAGCCTTCAAAATACTCGGAGTTATCCTTTGGGAAATAAGCTTGACTTGTCGTGATCCCCCATTTAAAACTTCCGCTATCCGGTTCTAATTCACCCATCAGTATTTTGAATAGAGTTGTTTTTGCTAATTCGTTTTTTCCGACAAGTGCGATTTTATCATCTTTGCTCATCGTAAATGAGAGGTTGTCTAGAACCTTTTCGCCCTCAATTGTCTTTGAAAGACCCTCAACTCTAAGTAGGTCATTTCCAATTTCACGTTCAATGCTAAAATTCACGTATGGGTAACGGCGAGAAGATGGCTTAATATCATCAAGTGTTATTTTATCAAGTGATTCCTTTCTCGATGTTGCCTGTTTAGATTTAGATGCATTTGCACTAAATCTAGCGATAAAGGCTTGTAATTCTTTGATTTTTTCTTCCTTTTTTCGATTTGAGTCTTGTGCCATTTTTGATGCTAGTTGGCTTGATTCGTACCAGAAGTCATAGTTTCCTACATAAATTTGAATTTTGCTAAAGTCAAGGTCAGCGATGTGTGTACATACTTTGTTTAAAAAATGTCGGTCATGAGAAACAACGATAACTGTATTTTCAAAGTTGATTAAAAACTCTTCTAACCACTTAATCGCTTTAATGTCAAGATGGTTTGTTGGCTCATCGAGTAATAGGACACCTGGTTTTCCGAACAAAGCTTGTGCCAATAGTACTTTTACTTTTTGAGCTCCATCTAGGTCAACCATTTTTTTATCATGAAGGTCTTCGTCAATCCCTAATCCTTTTAAAAGAATAGCTGCCTCGGATTCTGCTTCCCAACCGTTTAGTTCTGCAAACTCGCCTTCAAGCTCAGCTGCTTTCATTCCGTCTTCGTCTGTAAAATCAGCCTTCATGTAAATCGCGTCTTTCTCTTGCATTACTTCATATAGACGACTGTGCCCCATAATTACGACTTTTATCACTTCATCTTCTTCGTATTCAAAATGATTCTGCTTTAAGACAGCAAGTCGTTCACCTGGTGTAATGGAAACATTTCCATTTTGTGGTTCAATTTCTCCTGATAATATTTTAAGAAAAGTAGATTTTCCGGCCCCATTTGCGCCAATTAATCCGTAGCAATTCCCTGGAGTAAACTTAATGTTCACATCCTCAAAAAGTTTTCGGTCGCCGTATCTTAAACCCACATTATTTACAGTAATCATGTATAGCCTCCATTAATAATAATCCAAAGCATTATAACATATAGAAGATGTTAGGTGAATGGTTTCAAAAGAAACTTTAGGAAAACGAGTTTTGACTGGATAAATAAAGGGGATATATTCTACAGAAATAAAAGCCTAAGGGAGCATAAATATTTTTTCAAATTTTTTGCTCGAGTTCACACATTTTTCATAATTTTGATGTAAAATAAAATCAAACAGGTAGGATAAAGGGGTTTTCGAAATGGCGAATAAGCAGCTGATTGATTTTGTTAACCGATTAAAAAAATCTGGAATAAAAATCAGCTTCACCAAGCCGAAATCTGAATTTTACTCGCTTCAACAAAATGATAAACGTCCAACGATCAATTCACATTAATTATAACTACTAAAAAGAACAAAAAAGCGTGTTCAAAAAATACACGCTTTTTTGTCGTTTTAATAATGCCTTGCACTTAAAAGGCGCATCTGCTCTAGTTTTTTTAAATTTCTTTCATAATTTTCTTGAAGACTTCATCTTTATCAAAATCTTCACCCATTGGAAATTTCTTTATGAATTTGTTGTTTTCATCAATTAAATAAATGAAAGCACTGTGTACATAAAAACCATTCCCAGGGTCACGATATTGGAACTGAAAAGTATCAGCTACCTCTCTAATTTTTAGCTGTTCTTCTTTAATATTGCTAGGATCGCCTGTAAGTAATATCCAATTTCCGTCATTTTCAATTTCGAACGCATTCATGTATTTTCGGAGAATCTCTGGTGTATCACGGTATGGATCAATTGTAATGGTTACAAACTGGACTTTCTCTCCAAAGACGCCTTCATTCGCAAGATCCTGCTTTAGCTGATTCATTTTATGAGTGGTAGTTGGACATATATCTGGACAATAAGTGTAAATAAATTCGATTAACTTTATTTTTTTATCAGAATCACCAAAACGATAAAATTCCTCATCGTGTGTAAATAGAGTAATATTTTCTGGGATTTGCGCATTTGCATCACGAATTAAGAAAAATGAAATTCCCGATCCAATACCTATCACCACAATTAACGCACTTATAAGATAGATTTTCTTCATCCCCAACAACTCCGTTTCAACCTAATTATTGTTTATCATCTTCAAACCAGTCTTTTCGTTGTTGGTTATTCTATATTGCAATATTCTACTGGGCAATTTTCGCAGGATATTTCTGTTTTCAAGTAATTTAAGTCGTGGACAATGATTTTTTTTCGGTCAATGGAGATGATTCCTTCATCGCGCAACTCTCCTAACATTCGACTGACACTTTCTCTAGCGGTCCCACAATAGTTTGCTAAATCTTGGTTAGTTAAACTTACATTAATATAAATTCCGTTACTACGATGTACTCCATAGCTAT
Source organism: Bacillus sp. B15-48 (assembly GCF_016879755.1). Lineage (GTDB taxonomy): Bacteria > Bacillota > Bacilli > Bacillales > Cytobacillaceae > Mesobacillus_B. The sequence goes on along the minus strand of NZ_WOFU01000002.1, from coordinate 226,321 downwards.
TACATAATCGAATTAAGGTTGAATATAGTGCGCCTTTTTTCCCGTTTAACACTAAGTCACGGAATTTGGTCATCGTTTTTCGGAAATGATCATTCATCCATCTCATAAATTGATAGGAAAGTTGACTGTTATTAAATAGGATTTTTTCGAGATCTTCGATATTAATTGCTGCTGCTTCTCCATTTTCTATTGCCTTGGCATTAAACAAATAGCGAGGATCCATCGTAAATAAAGTAAGTTCACCAACGATGTCATTGTGAGTGCATAGGCGAAGATACAATTCTTTTCCTTCTGGATTCATTTTTGAAATTTGGATTTTTCCGGAAAGGAGAACATACATTTCCGTGGCGACCTGTCCTTCTTGAAATAAAAATGTCCCTTTCTCAAACTTAACGATTCGATTAGCTGCTTTAAGCAGTTCATCAAGCTCGTATAAAACGGTCCCTTTTTTTTGTTGTGTTATCAATTTCATCCCACCCTTTTATTTGGAAAACTATCACTAAAAAATACCCCTTGGTTTTTCAACTAGATTTTCGTATGCATCTAAGTTCATTTAAAAGAAATATTTTCACAAGGTCAATAGAGAAAATATGAACGTTCTTTGACTATTTAGCAAACGTTCTAAAATCGTCAAAAATCGTTCATTTAGGAGGACTTAACAAAGAGAGAAGATAAGGATATGATTAAAATAATACAAATGTGAATTATGTCACAAAAAGAAAGGGAATTTTAATGAGTTCAAAACCAATTAATTTGGCCATCTCTTCTGCCTTAAAGAAGAAGAGTCATCTAGAAGAGTCGAAAATAAAATATCTATTAAGTGCAGCGCTAGCTGGTGTATACATTGGGTTTGGGATTGTTGTGTCTTACCGTCTTGCGGAGTCATTTTTCGTTGCTAATTCACCGGCTACATACTTAATGAGCTCGCTGTTTTTTGGAATCGCTCTTGTAATCATTATTTATGGTCGGGCAGAGTTATTTACTGGAAACACAATGCTTTTTACGATGAGTACATTGGCGAGGAAAACAACTATTCGTGATACAATCAAGAATTGGACTGCCAGTTATACGGGAAACTTATTAGGTGCTTGCTTTTTTGCTGTTCTCATCGCATTAACCGGATTATTTAGTTCGCCAGAAAAATCGCAATTCATGATGGAAGCTGTAACAATAAAAATGACAACTCCAGGTGTTCAATTATTTTTTCGTGCGATCTTATGTAATTGGCTCGTTTGTCTTGCAGCCTACTGGATTCCCTATCATTTAAAAGGGGATGGTGCGAAATTAAGTGCAACCTTATTAATCGTGTTTGCGTTTGTAGTGTCTGGTTTTGAGCATAGCATTGCCAATATGGCTTTATTCTTAATCGCTCTTTTTGTTCCGCATCCGGAGACGGTTACGATCTTTGGCTTTTTCCATAATCTCATTCCGGTGACACTTGGTAATATTATTGGGGGAGGGCTTTTTGTAGGGGGACTTCATATGTTCCTATTTTCATCAACTTCCAAACAGAGCAATGGAGGAATTGAAGAGCCTGCTTCGCGTCCTTTTCGAAAAGCACAATGAATATGACCTAATAACTTGAAAAACCTGAATGGAGAATTAAAAAGGATCTCCATTCAGGTTTTTTACCCTCGAATAAAGTTTTGCAACCAATCTCCAGCCAATCCTCCAATATACACGCCAACAATTCCTACGACTCCTGCTAGAACTGGGGGAGCAGGAATAGGGAGCCTTAGAAATTTAAAGAGGATTCCAACAATTAAACCAGCTACTAAAGCTAATACAACTTCTTTCATTTTTAATCACCGCCTATTGTTTTCCAGTTTTTTTAGTGTGACCATTTATTCGTTTTTTATGCCTATTTTCTTCCTGGAAGCGCTTGTTTTTTAGCGAAAGAGGGACTGAAGTTTTTTATTTTCTCCTACGAAAATTCCTTGTATGCTTTCTCTCTAAATGTAGGAAAGTAAAGGGAGGATAGGAAAGGAGGGATATGGATTGGAAAAAGAAAAGCCGTCGAGTAAATGGAAAATTGCAGGGAAGCAATATCAAACTGAAGATTATCATTCCAATGACGAAGCTTCCTCGGGGCTTGCCATCACCCACGAACAAGTGAGCGATGCATATATGGAAGGGGAAATCCAAGCCGCGATTGACACATCAGGTGGGCGGGAAATCGAAATTACGCGAAAAGGGCATGAGTAGATTACTTTAGTGATTATGAATTAGTTTCAAACTGGAGAGAAACTCACCGAGGCATGAGTTTCTCTCCAGTTTTTTAATGTTTTCTATTCATAATCGATGAGTTGTTCGTATGCCTTTGTTGCTGCAGTTTCACTGGCGAATAATGCGTCATCATCCTCTATTACATGAAAAGTTTCATTGATAAAAAGAGCAAGCGCATTTGGGTCTTTCGGGTGCGATACGACTTCTGCTGCCTTAATATTTGCTACTGTAGGTACATGCGGGTTTCGATATATAACATAAACTTCATCACCTGGTTTCATTTGACTGTTGTCCATTATATCCATGGATACTCTCCTTTTTGTTTAGTTTTTTATGGCGAATATTATGTTTAGAGCGTTAGCTTGCATAGATTAAAGGTTTTCATTTTGTTGTTTTATTTCGTCCCCGGTAAGCAGGATGTTTGCAGTTTCGACTGCTCTATGCATATCAATCGAATCCCCGGGTATTTCGCTTGTGCTTGGAACCATTCCTTTGAAAGGGCTTGGTGGGGTAATTTCATTTTTTTTATTCTTATTTGATGCTTGCTTCTCGTTCAATATTTCCCACTCCTTTTTTGCTAGCTAATAGAAGATTTGTTAAAGGATTTTGTTTAAATCCTGGATATCTAGTTTCAGCGCTCTAGCGGTTAGTGTTCATGACATTCGCCCTTGACTATTGTGGTTCCTATACTCAGTTGGAGCGCTCCAGGCCACGCGCCGCTTGCGCTTTTCTTATAACATTTACCGAAAGAGGAGGATGTATGTGGGGTAAAACGTAGTAACTGTTTAACGAAAGGACGTTCACTGTTTTGTAACAATTATATTCGCCACAGACAAAATTTCGAGTTATAATAAAAGTGTAAAGAAGATAACATCTTAGGAGGCTCAACCATAGATGCTCGTTCCGAAAAAAGTGAACGAGGGACCATTTATTTATTTGCCGATTGTAAGCGATTGCATTACAGGAAGAGCGAAAAGGAAGAAAACAATTTCGTGCTTTTGAAAATGTTAAAGCGAGTTTCTTGACCGTTAAATTTAAAAACTTTTATCTTGTTCCTTCAAAATTCCATTGCTTTAAACGTCCAATTGGAAGATGAAATCCCGTCTATTAGATACTACGCGAGGGTGGACTCTAACTAAAAAATGGATTTCCAAAAAGACGCATATTCGAACCATCTGAAAGATGATTCGAATATGAAGAATTAGGAAAAACATTTGGGATTAAAAGGATCTACTAAACGAAATAAGTTTAGTGGAAATGGAAGATGGAAATGAAAAAAGTAATCTAAAATGACGGGAGAAGAACAGAAAACGTTTTCGCGGAGTTATCTTCAAAATAGAAACCACTCGTTTCAATTTTGAAACCGTTACCCTTTTGCAACACCTAAAGGCAATTCATACAAGAGGTAAAAAAAATGAGTCTTGCGGGTTGTATTCCGTATTTAGTAAAAGGGAAGAATCACTTTTTCTTCAAAGTTGAAGTGAAGTGCAAGTTCTTCAACGGAACAGCATACATCGGCTGAACCGTCCAAAGGATCCATCCGAAAGTGGATGTGACCGAAAGGTGCTACATTGTTTAGTTGGTGCCATGGTTGGGTCTCCTAAGGTGTTATCAGAAAAACTCCCTTCACTTAGGGGGTTTTTCTATTTATATCACATGATTCCTGTTTTAATCCAGCTCCTTTGCGAGGCATCTTTCACACTCAAGAAAACGAGGTGACTCTTCTGTAAGGTGAATTGTGGGAACCATCTCAAAGGATGATTGTTCACTGTTTTGTAACAATCGCATTCGTCACAAACGAAATTTTGAGTTATAATAAAAGTGTAAAGAAGATAATAACATCTTAGGAGGCTCAACCATAGATGCTCGTTCCGAAAAAGTGAACGAGGAACATTTTATTTCTTTACTGATTGTAAACGGTTGCATTGTAGGTAAAGCAAAAAGGAGAAAATAATTTATATCTTATTTAGAAAATGTAAAGCAAGTTTTTTAACCGTTAAATTTAAAAACTTTTATCTTGCTCCTTCAAAATTCCATTGCTTTAAACGTCCAATTGGAAGGAAGATGAAATCCCGTCTATTAGGTACTATACACGGGATGGATACTCTAACCAAAAAATGGATCTCCAAAAAGACGCATAGAAGAACCATCTGGAAAGACGATTCAAATATGAAGATTTGGGAGAAACATTTGGGATTAAAAGGAATCCTACTAAACGAAATAAGTTTAGTGGAAATGGAGGATGGAAATGATAAAAGTAATCTAAAATGACGGGAGAAGAACAGAAAGCGTTTTCGCGGAGTTATCTTCAAAATAGAAACCACTCGTTTCACTTTTGAAACCGTCACCCTTTTGCGACACCTAAAAGCAATTCATACAAGAGGTAAGAAAAAAATGAGTCTTACGGGTTGTATTCCGTAGTTAGTAAAAGGGAAGAATCACTTTTTCTTCGTAGTTGAAGTGAAGTGCAAGTTCTTCAACGGAACAGCATACATCGGCTGAACCGTCTAAAGGATCCATCCGCGAAGTGGATGTGACCGAAAGGTGCTACATTGTTTAGTTGGTGCCATGGTTGGGTCTCCTAAGATGTTATCGAAAAATCTCCCTCTAAGAGGGAGATTTTTTATTTAAATCACATAATTTCCTTTTTTTAATCCTGTTTTTTTGCAAGGCATCTTTCACATTCAAGAAAATAGGATGTCTGTTGCTCTTCTATCTTTTCTCCGCACTCAGAACAAATCTTATTACTTTGCATCTTTAAATGTTCAATTGAATGATGTGTCATGCTTACACCTCTCTTATATAACAGATGTTTATAAATAAAAATGTTATATAACAGTATAAACAGAAACCGTTAAGTTTGTGACGGCTTTTTTAAAAAGTTCTGAAATATATATTCCCACCGTAAATGTGTAAAAATAAAAACATTACATGTCAAGTTAAAAAAGTGACGAAATTATAACAATATCGATGCTTTTTTCTTTTCATCTTCATTTTTATGACTTACAATCAAAGTAAATAAACACATAGGGAATGGTGCCTGAACATGCAAACAATAGACTTAACATTTGATCCTGTCTTATTATTGGTTGCAATACTACTAACGATAATGGCATCCTATACAGCTTTAGATTTGTTTACATTAGTACGGTCTTCTGATAGGAATAAAAGGCTTCTCTTTTTAGGTGCTTCGTTTTCACTAGGAGTAGGAGTTTGGGTTTTGAATTTTTTCGGTACTCATTCTCTACATATAAGTGGGGACTTATCGTACCAAATACCGATTAATATTTTAGCTATTTTGTTGGCGATTACTTTCACTGCGATTGCATTCGTATCATTATCTGCTAAAAATCTTGCTAAACTTCATTTATGGCTAAGTAGTTTTTTTATGACCAATGCCGTTTTCGTTGTTCATTTCATCGGCATGGTTTCAACGAATATGGGATTTCGTTATAATCCAGTTTTTGGGACGGTTGCTGTTCTTCTAGTCTTTGGGTCTTTTTTCTTTTCTTTTTGGCTTTTATTTTACTCAAAGGGATTTTCAAAATCGAATTATGTTTGGATCAAACCGTTAGTTTCATTAGCTATAACCGGCGGCATTGTCCAAGGACATATATTGCTTACTAGAGCAACAAGTGTTTATACACTTGGGAATGACGGCGTTCCCCAATTCATTATCCCAGAGTCGCTTCTTGGTTATATCATTATAGCCATCGCAATGATTATAATGGCAGGGTTAATTGCTTCTAGTGCGTTAATTAGTAAGCGCTTAGCTGATAGTGATACGAACTTAAAGGATATTACAGATGCTCTTAACGTTTCATCGATTGTTGCAATTACCGATCCTAAAGGGAATATAACTTATGCAAATGATAAATTTATTGAGATTTCTAAGTATACGGAAGAAGAACTGCTCGGTCAAAACCATTCAATCTTAAATTCAGGGTATCATTCAAAACAATTTTTTAAAGAAATGTGGAAGACAATCGGGAGTGGAGAAACGTGGAAAGGAGAAATCTGTAATAAGGCGAAAGATGGTACTTATTATTGGGTTAATACAACGATTGTTCCTTTCTTAAACAGAAAAGGAAAACCTTATCAATACGTGTCCATTCGGACAGATATAACTAGTCGCAAATTAGCAGAAGCAAATTTAAAAGATACTCTTAAAGAGATTAGTGATTACAAATTTGCAATCGACCAATCTGCGATTGTCGCATTTACAGATGAGAAGGGTATTATAAAAACTGTGAATGAGAAGTTCGTTGAAATATCGAAATACTCTCTTGAAGAGATAATTGGGAAAGACCATCGTATTTTAAACTCTGGTTACCACTCAAAAGAGTTCTTTAAAGACCTGTGGAAGACAATCGGGTCTGGAAAGGTGTGGAAAGGAGAAATCCGTAATAAAGCAAAAGATGGAACGTTTTATTGGGTAGATACGACGATTGTTCCATTTATAAATGAAAATGGCAAGCCATATCAATATTTAGCAGTTAGAAATGACATTACTGAAAAGAAACAATCTGAAGAAATATTACATCGACAAGATAAATTAGCTGCTGTCGGACAACTAGCTGCAGGTGTTGCTCATGAAATTCGCAATCCGCTTACTTCTATGAAAGGGTATGCTGAGTTCCTTCAATTAGATGAAGAAGATCCCGAACGTCGAGAATTTATTGATATCATCCTTGATGAAATTGATCGCGTAAATAATATCGTCGAGGAATTTATGGTATTAGCGAAACCAAAAGCGGTTGATTTGCAGGAACAGGATATTATCCCTATTCTGCAAAATACATTGTCCTTACTAGAATTTGAAGCTAGAAAACGGAATGTAATTTTACATCTAGATGTTAATGAGAATATCGTACAAATTGAATGTGATGAAAATCGATTAAAGCAGGTTTTTTTAAATTTCATAAAAAATGGAATAGAAGCGATGCCAAGTGGTGGCGATTTATTTGTTAAAGCGGAAATTGTCGATAAAAATATTGAAATCTCAATTAAAGATACAGGTGTTGGAATCCCGCCAGACACACTTAAAAAGATTGGCGAGCCATTTTACACGACAAAGAAAAACGGCAATGGACTCGGACTTCTGGTTTCGTTTAAAATTATCGAAAGTCACCATGGAAAAGTATATATTGAAAGTGAACAGAACAAGGGAACAACATTCAAAATATTATTGCCAGCGAAAACAGCGTAATTTGACGGGTACCAGTAGGTATTCCGTCTTTTTTTTGAAAAGTGTTGGAAAAGAGTCAAAAATTCACTAAAAGGTGACACCAATCACACTTTGATTTGATTTAAAATGATATAAATACATTGTATATAGGAGGGAAACAGATGACACAATCAACTCATATTAAAACCGTCTGTGGCTACTGCGGTACAGGATGCGGTTTACTTTTAGAAGTAGAGAATAACGAAATTATTAGAATTAGAGGCGATAAAGAAGCCCCTGTTAATAAAGGCCAGACTTGTGTGAAAGGTGCATTTGCTTATAAGTATGTTCATGCTCCTAGTCGATTGAAAACGCCTCTAATCAGGCGTGCAGGAAAGCTTGTACAGGCTTCATGGGACGAGGCTTATGAATACATTACTAATAAACTTTCTACAATAAAAAATAATTTTGGCCCAGATGCGATTTCATTGTTTGCCTGCGCAAGGTCTACGAACGAATCTAATTATGTTACCCAAAAATTTATGAGAACAGCGATTGGCAGCAATAATATTGATGGCTGTAACCGAACTTGACATGCTTCAAGTGTCGCCGGTCTGGCGACTGTATTTGGAAGTGGATTTCCTACAAACACTCTTGAAGATATAGACGAAGCTGAAGTTTTACTGTTAATGGGTTCGAATACAACAGAAGCGCACCCAATCATTGGAAATCGTATGAAAAAGGCTGCTAAAAAGGGCTTAAAAATTATTGTTGTTGATCCAAGGAAAATTGATATGGTCAAATCTTCTCATCGTCATCTTCAGTTGCAGGTTGGTTCGGATATTGCGTTAATGAATGCGATGATGCATACCATTATAAAAGAGGAGTTATATAGTCCATCTTTTGTTAATGATCATACTGATGAATTTGAAGCATTAAAGAAACAAGTTGAGAGATACTCTCCTGAATATGTAGCTGAAATCACTGGTTTAAGTGCAGAAGATATTGTTTCTACGGCAAGAGAGTATGCTTCAGCAGACAAAGCAATGATTGCTTATACATTAGGAATAACTGAACATCAATGTGGGGTTAATAATGTTTTTGATATTGCTAACCTTGCATTGCTGACAGGACAGATTGGCAGAAGTGGTACAGGAATTATGCCGCTTCGTGGTCAGAACAATGTTCAAGGTGCTGGAGATATGGGATGCTTACCAAATCAAATTACAGGTGCAGTAAGTATTGCAGATGATGAATATAGAAGTCGTTTTGAAACAGCCTGGAATATGCAGTTAAACGCTAAAATAGGTGATACACAAACAAGAACTTTTGAGCGGATTGAGACTGGAGAAGTTAAAGCGCTATATGTTATAGGTGAAAATCCATTACTTGCTGATGTTCATATGAACCATACAAGGGCATTGCTCCAAAAGTTAGAGTTGTTAATTGTTCAAGATATTTTCTTGACCGAGACGGCTGAATATGCGGATGTCGTTCTTCCTGCAAGGTCTTGGGGAGAGGTTGAGGGGACATATACGAATACGGACAGGCGAATTCAGCGTGTTCGGAAGGCTGTGGAACCTCATCCAAGTACAAAAGAGGATTGGAAAATTCTTTGTGAACTTTCAACAAGACTTGGTTATCCGATGGATTACAATTCAAGCGAAGAGATTTGGAATGAAGTCCGTGAACTTGCTTGGGAGCTTTATGGCGGGATTACGTATGACCGTCTTGAAAAAGAGTATAGTCTCCATTATCCATGTCCAGACATAAATCATCCAGGTACAAAAATTCTTCACAATGATTTTCATAAAGGTGAAAAGAGATCTTCATTTGTTCCAGTTGATTATACGGGTCCAATTGAACCAGCTGATTCTGAGTATCCGTTTGTCTTGACAACAGGTAGACGCTATGAATCTTATAATACTCATACTCAGACTAGATTTTATGCGAATGGGGTTAAAATAAAACAAACAGAAGAAACGGTCGATATGCATCCTGATGATGCAGCAGATTTAGTAGTCTCTGACGGCAGTCTTGTAAAGGTAAGTTCAAGGAGAGGTGAGCTAACTGTTAAAGTAAAGGTAACGGAGCAGGTAGTTCCAGGTCTTGTGTTTATGAGTTTTCATTGGTCAGAAGTTCCAACAAATGTCTTAACAATTAATGAGTTTGATCCAATCTCAGGTACGGCAGAATTTAAGGCCTGTGCAGTAAAAATAGAACCGATAATAACTTAAAGTAATTCTTAATTATTTAAAATGCTCCTAACCTTTTTCCGGAGTTTGGGTTTATGTCCGTTTTTCATTCATGAAAAACGGATTTTGTTTCATACTAAAAAGAAAACTCGTCTTGGCGAGGTGTAAGCCCTACGGAAAGGAGCAGCAATTATGCTAACAAATACACAGATATCATCGTTGAAAAAAGATTTGTTGGATAGGAAAAAGGAACTCAAGGAACATGCAAAAATAAATGACCACTACGATTTACAAAGAGGACATTTTCATGAGGCATCGGGTGAGTTATCGAGTATTGATAATCACCCAGCTGATGAGGGGACAGAACTGTATGAAAGGGAAAAAGATATCGCACTCAATCAGCATGATGATTATGAGCTGGAGAATATTGATAAGGCTCTACAGGCAATCGATAATGGCGATTATGGAAAATGCATTACATGCGGGCAAGAAATTCCCTTTGAACGATTAGAAGCGCTTCCTGAAACTCGTTATTGTGTTGAACATTCGCCAGATCAAACCATTTCAACAAATCGACCAATTGAAGAGGGCGTATTAATGCCCCCGTTTGGTAAATTTGATAATGATTTGCAGGATGAGGCAGTTGCATACGATGCAGAAGATTCATGGCAGGAGGTAGCTAGTTTTGGAACGTCCGAAGGACCTTCGGATTTTTATCAGCCACAAGGCCATTATAATGACGTATATAATGAATCAGAGGAAAACATCGGTTATGTAGAAGACTATGAAAACTTTGTCGGAACGGATATCGAAGGGAAAGAGCTTAAAATCTATCCAAACAAACAGCATGAACGCTATGAAGATGAACTCGATGAAGAAGGAATGATGACTTCTTTTGGAGATTTACCCGCATTTGAGCATGATCCTTATGTGGATGAAGATGAAGAAAAATAATGACAAGGGATGGACGTTATGTTCATCCTTTTCGTATTTTTAAACCTTAACATAAGCAGAAAAAAAGATCATGAGCCATAGGCTCGTGATCATTAAATTAAAATAAAAGTTCGTAAACTTCATTTAATTGATAGGCTCTTTCATCGTCCTTTTCATTATTAGCATAGTTTATTTCCCACGGGAGGATTTTGTTTAAATACTCTGATTCCTCAAATGATAAGTCTCGAACGAACTCCCCTTCTGATGTATAATTTCCTTCTTCAATTTTGTCGTAAATTTTTTTGCTAAGGTCATTTTTCTCTGTATAATTTGCAAGGATTTCCCGTAAATAAGCTAATGTTTTTTCCATTGTTATTCTCGCTCCTCAAAATAGTTCCTGAATTTTTCTACATCCTTCACCCCATGAGATTGATAATATGGATTTTTTTCTGTTGAGTTTTTAGGATCTAGTTTGGTTTTTATGACGAGCATTGGTTCAGATGGTGCTTCAGCAATGAAACGATCATCTAATTGCTTAAAATCTGGCATTTGAACATTTTCAGTTTTTTTCATTTTCAATTCACAAACACCTCCTTTAATTAATGTGCTGTTTTTTCTGTGGAAATATGTAATTAAGAAATTACTCTAGATTCATTCTTTGAATACTTGATATGTATGGTAAAATAAAAGTAGAGATTAGCTTTACTGACGGAAGTTTCGCTTTATAAGAGGTGACAGTATATAATGGCTGCGAATGAAAAACAACAATTGAATGTAAGGATATCAAAAGAAACTGCAGATAAACTAGATGAAATCGTCGAGTATTATCAGGAAAATACAAAAATTGGCAGAGTTTATAAAGGAGATGTGTTAACGGATATTATTGAAAAATCATACGAAGTGATGCAAAAACAGAAAAAATTAAAAATGAGAGTATAGATGAATTTAGATGGCATTGCTCCAATGGCATCTTATTTTATTGAAATAAATGAAGGTATCGCCTATAAAATTTCACAAACACAACACATTTATCAACCATTCTCGCCCCTACCACGAATTGTTACAAAAATATGATAAAATTTTGTCCAAATTTCGAACATTTTTATTGCCTATTTGTACTTGATGAGCTATTATTTCATTAAGGGGTAATAAAGGGGATGGGAGCTGAGTTAGATGGTTCGGATGTCTTTAGCGGGAGTTTTAGGTTTTGTATTAGTTTTTGTTGAATCATACATAGTTATGCTTCTAAAAGGATACCAAACCATTGAATTTGGAGGTATTTCTCCCTTTGTCAGTGTTTGGGCCATGAACTTTTTCCTATTATTTGCGATTTTTACACAGGTCAAGCACTGGTATCTTGAAAGAGAAGCAGAAAATCAAGAGCGTTATAGTGAATATTAAAAGATAAAAAATAAGATGCCTTTTTTGGCATCTTATTTATTTTTCTTTTGGAACAAAGGGTCTCCTTGTTCTGCATCCTCAGCAGCAGCTCTAAGACTAGAGTAAAATAAATCATCATTACAGAGAAGACTATGTTGTTCATTTGTAGGATCTAGCTGGTCTTTTGGTGATTTTGTTTTATCCCGCATTGGTCTTCCTCCTATTTTTCCTTTTGTACAAGCATCTTGTTTTTATTATGTCAACGGACATACTTTTTAAGCATGAAATGTGGAAATACTGAAACAGATATGTAAAATAATTGAAAGAGGTGAGGAGATGAAGTCAATTGCTGATCATTTAAATCCAAATCTTGATATCGTTTTTATCGGGTATAATCCAAGTATTCGCTCAAGTGAAACAGGTCATCATTATGCTAATCCGAATAATCGTTTTTGGACGATTTTATATAAAGCTGGATTAACTTCAAGGAAATATGCTTCTTCAGAGGATAGGAGACTATTGGAAATTGGGTATGGTCTCACAAATATCGTTTCCCGGCCAACTAAAGGAGCGGATGAAATAACAAAGGTAGAATATAAAGAGGGGGGAGAACAGCTCAAACAAAAAATAGAAAAGTTTCGTCCTAAGATTGCTTGTTTTGTAGGAAAAGGAGTTTATCAGGCATATAGTAAGAAAAAAGATGTGGGGTGGGGAATTCAGGATGAATTAATTGTTAAGGGGACAATTGATTTTGTCGCCCCATCCTCTAGTGGACTGGTTCGAATGAATTTGGAGGAAATTGTTTGTATTTATCAAGAGCTTAATCAGTTAAGGCTAACGGTTAGTGACACGTAGTAGTCTATATCCCCTGCATAAGCAGGCCTTCTCCCGTCCGTACAGTGGTTAAGTGTCCCGCAACGAGCGAAATGTTCGGGAGAAGCTTTTGTAATTGTATCATAAATTCTTTTGAAGAAAAATAGGCTAGGACTTTTATTTTATCTAAAAAAAATGGTATGATAACTTTGATTTTAAACGAAGGAGTTGTTTTTATATGACGAAAAAGGGATACATACAAATGCAAAGTGGAGATAAAATTGAGTTTGAATTATATTCAAATGAAGCTCCAGGTACAGTTGAAAACTTTGAAAAGTTGGTAAAAGAAGGTTTCTATAATGGATTATCCTTCCACCGTGTCATTCCGGGATTTGTTTCACAAGGAGGATGCCCTCAGGGAACTGGTACAGGAGGTCCTGGTTACACGATCAAATGTGAAACACAAGGAAACCCTCATATGCATGTAGCAGGTGCTTTATCAATGGCTCATGCGGGTAAGGATACTGGTGGCAGCCAATTCTTCATCGTTCATGAGCCGCAGCCGCATTTGAATGGTGTTCATACTGTTTTTGGAAAAGTAACATCCGGTCTTGAGGCTGCACAAGCAATGAAAAATGGGGATGTTATGGAAAAGGTAGTTATAGAAGATTAAAAAACCCTCCCGTTGGTCTAAAAAATGACACAGCGGGAGGTTTTTATATAATTAGACAATATCCTACAATTTGCACCTCTTGTGATTTCTGAAATTTTTGAATATAATGTAATTATATGCAAATTACATCCTGGTTCTTAGGGAACTACGTTATTGTGTACAAGCATAAAGTCTGAAATCGGATGATTTGCTGATTGGCAAGTGATTACATATGATCATTTTTAAAAGGGGGAACGAGGGTGTACGAAAATTTGATTGGTAAGGTTTCTAATAAGGTCAAAAATGCGGTTGAACGCGGCGCAGTAAAAAAATTTGCTGAGGCTATAGGGGATGCTCATCCAATTTATGTTGATGAGGAAACAGGGAAAAACTCTCGGTATGGTAGAAATATTGCTCCAGCAACTTTTCCGAGAGTATTTGATTTTGGTGAGATTTCTGGGTTAGTTTGGCCAGAAAGGGGTTTGATTCATGGTCAACAATCCTATCATTATGAGCGACCATTATTCGTAGGTGAAACTGTATATTGCTATACAAAAGTAAAAGATTGCTACGAGAGAGACGGTGGCAGTGGAAAAATGACCTTTATTGTATATGAGAATAATGGTGAGGATGAATTAGGGAACACCATCTTCACTTCAGAATTAGTGATGATCATCACAGAGAAGGTTCGGAAGGAGATGAACGTATGACTCAGATTACCGACATGCTGGTAGGCGATAACCTCCTAGAGATTCAGCTTAATCCAGTCTCAAGAATGGATTTAATCAAATATTCTGGTGCATCTGGTGATTTTAACCCAATTCATACAATTGATGATGAAGCAAAAAATACAGGGTTACCAGGAATTATTGCCCACGGGATGTGGACGATGGGCAATCTTTCGAAGTTATTTACTCCGTATTATGAAGAAGGGTTTATTCAGGATTTTTCAATTCGCTTTAAAGGAATGGTCTTTTTAAACGATATAGTGACTTTAAAAGCTGAATTAAAAGAAAGAAACAGCAATCTGCTTACTTTCGATGTAGAGGCAGTGAATCAACTTGGAAAGCAAGTACTAGCCGGACAAGTCGTTTATAAAATTGTTTAATCAAACAAAATAGCCCATTCCCTAATAGGAAAAGGCGAAGGAATACGAAAAATAGGTGGAGAATAGAATTTTTTCCTTCCAAAAATAAGGGCAGGTTTCTTCTCGACTATAATAGAGAAGAAGCCTGCCCTTTTAGGTTATCTTAACACATTAAAATATCTAGCTTCTGGATGAGAGAAAACAATCGCAGTTACTGAGGCTTTCTTGACGCGGAAATTCAAATGTTTCAATCACTTTATTAGGCTGTTCAGGATCATAAATGAGGATTTTGTTTCCATCCGATTGAGCAGGGAAGAACTGGTATACTGCTCGTGGTGAAATCCACTGATTTTCTGATGCCTCGGACAACAATGATTGAACAACGTCATGAACCATTAACGCTTTTTTATCACCTTGAGCAAGAAGATTTTCAATTTTTCCTTTCACACCAAGGTGGTGTCCAATCAACATTTGTTTATTGATATAAGGTTCTACATGGCTAAGTGTATACGATTTTAGCAGATGTTTCTTTAAGTCCTGTGGCACAAGTACTGGTGCCTTACTTACCGTTTTCGGCCTTGTCAATACGGCTGTAGCGGTTGCTGATTTCACGCTCGTATCCATTTTTGTCGTTTGAGTTGCAACTTTTTCTTTTTTCTCAGCAATAATTTTTTCAACCTCATTAGGGTCACGAAGCTGGTTAGCGAGAGATAAGCCATTCATTGCATCTTTAGCATATAAAACAAGTCCGTCATACTCGCTTGCAATCTTATTATCAGTAAACTTGCGAGTGAGAGCTGCTCCACCAACCAATATTGGAGTATCAATTCCGGCCTTTTTCATATCATGTGATGTCAGTACCATTTGCTGTGCCGATTTTTCAAACAGCCCAGATAAGCCGGCACCATTTTTAACTTGAGCTCGGGCAACTTCAGCTGCTTCCTCAATTTTACCTTCGGATATCAATCGCTTAAATTTTCTGTCTTCTCGCGAGCAATAGCCAAAACTGCTTCTAATTCAGTAAAATCATAATAGGTTTCAAGGAGAATGCCATCAACTTCCTCAGATAGTAAACATTCAAGTTGCTCTTCAAAACAAGTTTTTATCTCTTCCAACGTAATCGTTGTAGGGTGGAGACCGCGAATTCCACCAATCGTTCCTAATACAAAAGTAGTTTCACTGGCTGCCTTTCTAGCGAGCTTAACGGCAGCACGATTAATATCTGCTACTTGATCCTCTAAACCATATCTCTGTAGTTTGATATAGTTTGCCGCATACGTATTCGTTTGAATAATGTCTGCACCGGCCTCGATATAGGCTTGATGAATTTTTACTATATCATTGGGGCGGGAGAGATTAAATTCTTCAAAACAACTATCTGTTCCGTAGGAGTGGAGAAGGGTACTGATGGCGCCATCCGCTATTAAAATTTCTGTTTTCAAGCGATCTAGCAACCTCATTCGACTCATCTCTCCTTAATTAAGTTACGAGAACCAGCTTCCAAAGCTTGAGTGAAGTCACTAATAATATCATTTGGACTTTCTAGACCTACAGAAAGACGAAGGAGCGTATTTGTGATTCCGCGTTTTGCTCGTTCAGCCTCAGGCATCGCAGCATGAGACATTTTCGTCGGATAGGACAAAATTGATTCCACGCCTCCAAGGCTAACTGCAAATACCGGCAGTTTTACATGCTTAACAAATTCATTGAAAAGCGTTTCGTTCTCTAGTTCAAATGATAATACTGCCCCTGGACCTTCAGATTGCTGGCTATGGATTTGATATTGTGGGTGCTCCTCTAACCCCGGATAGTGAACTTTCTTTATAAGAGGGTGATCTTTTAAGAACTGAGCGATTTCTTGTGCACTCGCCTGAGCTTGCTTCAGTCTTACTGATAATGTTTTAATTCCTCTCATTACGAGCCAAGCATCTTGGACACCTAGAACAGCTCCAAAAGAATTCTGCAACGTATAGAGCTTTTTACCAAGTTCTTCATCTTTTACAACAGCTAAGCCTGATAAGGTGTCACTATGACCTCCTAAGAACTTCGTAGCACTATGAAGCACAACATCGACTCCAAGGTCCAAAGGACGCTGAAGAAGGGGAGTCATGAATGTGTTGTCGACAAAGGTAAGCGCACCAATTTCTTTTGCTAGTTCGACGACAGCCTGGATGTCAGTTACTTTCATTAATGGATTAGACGGGGTCTCCATATAGAGGAGCTTCGTATTCGGTTGTACAGCCGCTTTCACTTCGTCAATATTCGTCATATCAACAAATGTATGTTCAATTCCGAATCGGTTAAGTACAGTAGTAACCATTCGGAAGGTACCGCCATATACATCCTCAGTAATGACAATATGGTCTCCTTGTGATAACAGGAGAAAAGCGGTAGAAATGGCCGCCATTCCTGAAGAAAATGCAAATCCTCTCGTACCACCTTCCATCTCTGCAATCAGCTCTTCAAGGGCTTCGCGCGTTGGGTTTAAACTGCGACTGTAGTCGAATTTTCCAAATTCGTCGACAGATGGTTGATGAAACGTCGATGCATGCTGGATAGGTACGCTTACTGCTCCAGTAGCAGAGTCAAATTTATGTTTATTATGAAGTAATTGCGTTTCAAAAGAATATTCGTAATTTGCCATTATAATCTCTCCTGGTTTGCCTTTTGAAAGGCTTGGTCTAAGTCCATTTTGATATCTTCAACATCTTCAATTCCAACTGAGAAGCGGAGCAAACGATCATCAACACCATTTGCTTCCCGAACTTCTTTTGGAATATCAGCATGTGTCTGAGTGGCAGGGTAAGTGATAAAGCTTTCTACTCCACCGAGGCTTTCCGCAAACGTAATAAGTGATAAGTTTTGTAAAAATGGATTTACCCATGATTCATGCTTAATTCGGAAGGATAGCATTCCGCCACGCCCTGGATAAAGGACATCGGTTACAGCATCATGTCCATTTAGGAATTCTATAAGTGCACCAGCATTCTTTTCATGTCTGTCCATTCTTAAGGCCAATGTTTTCATTCCACGGATTAACAGCCAAGAATCGAATGGGCTTAGAACTGCTCCACCACCATTAAAATGAAGGAATAAGGAATCACAAAGTTCCTCCCCCTTAGCAACAATTAGCCCCGCTAATACGTCATTATGTCCACCAAGATATTTTGTTGCACTATGAATGACGATATCAGCACCCATTGTCAGAGGCTTTTGAATAAGAGGGGTATAAAAGGTATTATCAACAATGACAAGAATGTCTTTTTCTTTAGCAAGCTTAGAAATTGCTTCAATATCAGCAGTTTCCATGAGCGGATTGGTCGGTGTTTCAATAAAAATCGCCTTTGTTTTGGACGTAACCGCAGCGGCAACGGTGTCTAAATTGCTCATATCAATATATTGACAACTTAATCCCCATTTTTTAAAACTTTGTTCAAGGATTCTGTATGTACCACCATACAAATCCTTTGACACAAGCCATTCGTCACCAGATTGAAAAAGATTAAGTACGGTTAAGATGGCACCCATTCCAGAGCTACAGGCAAACCCACGATCTCCTCCTTCTAGGTCAGCAATTGCATTTTCTAGTATTTCACGGGTAGGATTTCCGGTTCTCGTATAGTCATAGCCAGTTGATTGGCCAATTCCTGCATGACGATAAGCGGTGGATAAGTAGATTGGTGGATTGACAGTACCAGTACTTGTTTCACTACGATTTCCAATTTGAGCTAATTTAGAATTGATTTTTAACATATTCAACACTCCTATGTCCGCATATTCTTAAAGGTTGTGAGTAAAAATAAAAAAAGTCTTCTTACAAGAAGAAGACTTGGCTGTGTTATGAACGAAATCTTCTTCTTATCTGCCAAGTTTGATAACTTGCTGGACTTAGCACCTTTTCAACAAAAATCGTTGCTGGTTGCTGAGGTTTCATAGGGCCAGACCCTCAACCTCTCTTGATAAGAATTTTATTTGATTTATAATTTTCCCTAAACTTTACTACAGTAAATCGGTGGATGTCAATTCATTTTCTAATAATTCTTGTAAAAAAGTAATTATAATGAAATTATGAAAAAAATATGAAGTATTTGTGAACATTTTGTGTCCTTTTTACCTTTTTTTTGTTAAAGTATAAATTAAGGAAGATTTTTTCCATTTTATTGTTGTCCATATTATCTGAATTTTCGGATAAAAACTATGTAATCTATAAGAGAGGGTGGTTATTATAACAGCATATATAAAGGTTTTAAATGCGGTAAAAATCATTGGTGGTAGTTCTTTTACGCTCGGGTTGGTGACCTTTTTAGTTGGTTTTTTCGTTCATCATAATTTGGTGGTGGGAATTGGTTTAGGAGCGATTGTTGGGGCAGTTTTTATCTTTATTATGGGGGTTTTCTTTGTAGCAACTGAAGAAATGCACATGAACCAACTCAAAGGAAGGGTTGAAGTACCGAAAAGGTATCATAACAACGTTATTCCATTTAGGTTGAAATAAGGAGTGCCTGGAAGAGGGCACTCCTTAGATAAAACTTAATTCTAAATTAAATTAGCATGATGTCTTAGCCCATGTCCCAAACCATTGTGAGCAACGTTCCAAAAATTGTTATCAGGGCGATAATTACTCCGTAGTATACATTTGTATAGATTGCCGCCTTATCTTCGGTTTCTCCAGCATGCATAAACACAGTTAATTGAACGCCAGCTTGAACAAATGCAGTAAGAAGCAGGATGATCATACCAGTTTGAAAGGACATATCAAAGAAATACACAGCTAAGGCAATCACAGTTAGTAACAAGGAAAAGGCAAAGCCCATTACCTGTTTAGCTGGAAATAATTCTCTCATTCTTACATCATTCCTTTCAAGTAGATAAAGCTAAAGATAAAGATCCAAACGACATCAAGGAAATGCCAGTAAAGCGAAAAAATGAATGATTTGTTAGCCGTTTGTGGTGTTAACCCGCGCTTTCTCACTTGTAGGATGATGAATAACCCCCAGAATAACCCAATGGTCACGTGAGCTCCATGCGTTCCTAATGTTAATAATAGGATAGAAGTGAAGGCACTTGTTTGAATGCCTGCACCAACATGGACATAGTGGAAGAATTCATAAATTTCCACACCGAGGAAAGCAAGCCCAAGTAACAGGGTAATCGCAAAGAAGCTAAGCATTGCTTTCTTATTTCCAAGTCGCATTGCATGAACACCTAGACCAATGGTAAAACTACTTGTTAACAGTAGGAATGTTTCAATCAGAACAGGAGTAAGTTCAAAAATTTCAGCTCCAGTAGGACCGCTTCCTGTACGATTTTCAAGCGTAAAATAGGACGCAAACAGGGTAGCGAAGAGCATGATTTCTGCTCCAATGAAAATCCAAAAGCCTAATACATTTAAATTATTTTGTTCCGTACCATATTCAAGTGGAAGCGAGTTATTGAGTTTCATTATTTAGCACCTCGCATTTTTGTTTCAGTTTCTTCAATTTCTTCAACAGTAATATAATAACCGTCGTCTTTCTCAAATGAACGGTGAGCCATGCAAGCAAAGATTCCAAGTGTCGCAATGATCGCAGGAATCCATAAGCTAAACACGAGTGAGAATCCCCAAACAAAGAAGATGGCACTCATGATAAACGGAACACCGCTATTGCTTGGCATGTGAATTTTTTCGTATTTCCCTTTAAACAAGACATGTCCTTTTTTCTTTGCATCCCATAAAGCTTCATATGATTTAACTTCTGGTGTAATCGCAAAGTTGTATTGTGGAACAGGGTTATGGGTAGCCCATTCAATCGTACGTGCATTCCAAGGATCTGCACCAATATCCCTTGAAGCGTAGCGAGTGCTGTAATAGATGTTATAGACAATAACCAAAAAGCTGATGGCCATAATAGCCGCACCGATGAAAGAGATCATATTTAAAGTTCCAAATCCAGTTACTTCAGAATACGTGTACATCCGGCGAGCTTGACCATCTAGACCAGTTATATACATCGGGAAAAATGTTAAACAGAAGCCGATTGCAAGCAACCATGCGCCCCATTTGCCAAGTCGTTCATTTAGCATGAAGCCAAACATTTTTGGCCAATAAAAAGTAAGACCAGCTAACATCGCAAATACGACACCAGGGATAATCGTATTATGGAAGTGAGCAACTAGGAACATCGTATTATGGTACTGATAATCTGCTGCTGACATTGCTAGCATGACACCTGTTACTCCACCAAGGGTAAAAAGTGGAATAAACAAAAGCGAATAAAGCATTGGTGTGGTAATCGTTATTTTTCCTTTCCACATCGTTAGCAGCCAGTTAAAGATTTTTACACCCGTAGGTACGGCAATCGCCATCGTTGTAATTGAGAAAATACTATTTGTTAATGCACCTTGCCCCATTGTATAGAAGTGGTGAACCCAGACTGTAAAGGAAAGGAGCGAGATGACAACCATTGAGGCGACCATTGATTTGTAACCATAAAGATTTTTTTGTGAAAAAGTAGAAATAATTTCACTGTAAATACCAAATGCTGGGAGAATCAAGATGTAAACTTCAGGATGGCCCCAAATCCAGAAAAGGTTGGCCCAAAGCATATCCATTCCACCGTTATCCATAGTAAAGAAATTAGTTCCAAACAAGCGATCGAACGTTCCCATTGCAAGTGCAACAGTTAGTACAGGGAAAGCAAACACGATAATCACGTTCGCGATTAATGTTGACCAAGTAAACATCGGCATTTTCATTAAAGTCATGCCAGGTGCTCTCATTTTTAAAATTGTAGTGATCATGTTAATCCCGGTCATTAGTGAACCAATTCCAGAGATTTGGATAGCAAGCATATAATAGTTTGTTCCTACTGAAGTACTAAACTCGTTCCCAGCTAGCGGGAAATACGAAGTCCAACCCGCATCAGGAGAACCTCCAATGATGAAGGAGATATTAAATAACATTGCTCCGAAGAAAAAGAGCCAAAAACTTAATGCGTTTAACCGTGGAAACGCCACGTCGCGCGCACCGATCTGTAAAGGCATCACAAAGTTCATCATCGCAAAGATGAACGGCATTGCCATGAAAAGGATCATGACTATTCCGTGTGTGGTGAATATTTCATTGTAGTGCTGTGAATCGAGCAAAGTATTATCCGGGGCAGAAAGTTGTGCACGCATCATAATTGCGTCAACGCCGCCGCGGAAAAGCATAAGCAAAGCAGAGATTAAATACATAATTCCAATCCGCTTATGGTCAACGGTTGTTAACCACTCGCGCCATAAGTAGCCCCATTTTTTAAAATAGGTTAATCCAGCGATAATTGCAATGACCGTTAGTCCGATTGCAACCATAGAGGCATAAATGGCTGGACTTGGATGTGGAATTGCAAAGCGTTCAAAGAATTCCATTCCGATAAACTCCCTTCAATATCTATTAACATCGTTTCTTAGTAAATGTAAAATTGACTTTTTATCTTTTAATGACTATGATCCTCATCATTTTCATCATGTTCGTATTCCTCATTTGAAGATGAAGAACCATGATCATGTTCTGGAGCAGGTCTAAAGTCTAAATGAGTTCCTGTAAAAGTCATTCTTCCAAGGTGTCCAGGTTCTAACAGCTCATTGAATTTTTCTTCTGTTATTGGCTTAGCTGTTTCTTTTACTTCATTTACCCATTCATCAAACTCTTTTTGGGTCATCGCTGTCACTGGAAATGTATTTTCCGCGAAGCCTTGTCCGCTGAAGTTTGCATTTCGTCCCATGTATTCCCCTGGTACATCGGCCGCTAAATGCAAGGTGGTTACCATATCACTCATTGCATATTTTTGACCTCCGAGCTGTGGAATCCAAAAGCTTGTAATTGGTCCGAATGAATATAATTTAAATTCAAGGGCTCGGTCTGTCGGAATATATAAGTAGTTTAATGTTTCAATATCTTCCTCGGGATAACTAAAATGCCATTTCCAGTTAGAAGAAGAAGCATAGACGATTAATGGTTCTTTATCCTCGTAACCTTGTGGGGTGGCTTCAACAATATAGTTACTTTGCACAGACACAAATGAAAGGTATGCAACAATAATGATGGGAATACCAATAAATGTTGCTTCTACCCAAGCGCTCCCTTCCATATGTGGCGGTTCATAATCTGGATCTAATTTTGAAGCACGATATTTAAGTAAAATAAAGACTAATAGAGCTAAGACTACAAGGACAATAAATGACATTAAAATAATTAATAACCAAGTGTCCTGCGCTTGCCTAGCAGCTTGTGGTCCTTTCGGGTCAAGCACTAATAATGGCTCGCAAGCAGTTAACACAGTGGTAATGGTGAAAAAAATGGATAATAAAAACCATTTAATTTTCATATCCGTTCTCCTTTCAAAATCTTTTGTTTGTTAATGTTTTTGAGCTGTTTTCTCAAGTGATGTTCACAAAATTGAAATTAAGTTGTGAGAAAATGTGATTTAAATCACTGTACTCATTTAGGGTCATTTTACCATGGAAATCATTCGTACCTATCAACCTAATTGTGACTAATTTATGAAAACATAAATTGTAAAAGTTTACAGGTTTTTAGTTAAAATGTATTTAATTATCAATTTCAGCATAATTTCTCTGAGTAGAAGAGTGATAATTTTTGAAAATCCTACGAACTCCCTCCGTGGAAAGGGTCAAGTTCAAATTTTGTATTTCTTGTGAAATGGACGAAACCTTTTTATAATAAAACCGTAATAGATACATGTGAAATATACAGAAGAAAGGGAGTAGAAGAATTGATAAAGAAGTTACTAGCTGCAATCGTTGCTATTACGATTGTTTTTTCACCAGTTGGAAATGTTGTCTTTCAAGATGTTCAACAAACGGAGGTAAGTGCGAAGAAATACCGCTCAGGTTCTAAAAACTTTAATCCTACTCCGAGTCAAAATCAAAATAATGTTAATCGTCAGCAAAATAACACAGTTGATAACCGTACAAATGCTACTACGACGAGAAACAATAATAGTGGTGGTCTAATGCGCGGGATTATGTATGGTGGAATTGCCGGTTTATTATTTGGAGGTCTGTTAGCGGGAATGGGCGGGCTTGGCCCAATTCTGGGGATGATGATTAACGTTCTTGGAATTGTCCTTATTTTTATGATTATTAGTAGAGTTATTTCAGTAATTAAGCAAAAAAACCGTACTCGGGAGGAAGATCAGTGGCGTCGGTAAAAGTTAGTGAACAAGACATCGTCAATGCCATTTGTTTGTACATTGCTGATAAAAAGCAAGTCGCTCCTGAGGATGTGGTTGTTGAGTTAATGTATGATGATGATTATGGATTTTCTGCTGAAACGTTTGTTAATGGGCGGAAGCAAATCCTCATTAAACAGAATATGATTGAGGCATTAAGAATGTGGATCGACCAAGTATTAGGAGAAGATCCTTTTTCGGGAATTGAGTTAGTTCTGGATGATGACGAAGGAATCATAGCTCTCGTCCGATAGAAAATAAAAAACCTGTCCGATATCGGACAGGTTTTTACATTATTACATATAATAGAAGAAATGAGGAAGGAGGCTTTACTGATGAGTAAATTAGAACAAACGTATCATCTAGCAATTCAGCAAACAAAACAAAAGATAGTTGAAGATATAGATCGTTTTTTGGAAATCAAGGAGTTCATATCCACTTTTGATGAATATCTTACTTCGAGGGAATTATTTGTTGAACAAATCTGGGTCAATGTCTGGATCAATAAAGCTTCAAATGATATCCCGAAAAAGGAAAAAAAACAAATTCTTCAAAACCTTGGTTATGAAACAGAGGGAGTAGACAAAAAAGTAATCAATAAACTCTTTCGCCAAGAAATAAAAAATTACAAGCCTTTTGATGTCGTTCAATGGCTTAATGAGAAATTTGCAAACAAACCGGAACATTGGACGGAAAGGTATACTCGGGCAAGAGAATCCTATCGAAAACGCCAAATTGAAGAAAAGATATTAGAAAAGCGAACAAACTTTATGTTGATGCTTGAAAAGTGGGTAGATAATTATTTGAAGCAAAACTTTTATTTATTATATTTGCCTGTTCGCCACTATGTAGCGAAGCATTTGCAACATGATTTATCTAAAAATCCAAAATTTTCTTATTCTCGCCTATCAGATGAATTAATTGTCGATGGACATTTTAATTCTTCTGATTATTTAACAGTGGATGATTTTTTTGAAGAGTTAACAGGTGCGGTCCAGTCTTCTAATAATCGTGGAAAACATTCGTTTGAGTACGAAACATATTACGACTATTATCATTCATTAATATTGGAATTTGTTTATGAAATGGCTCCTAAAGAGATAGTAAAGCAACTCCCCAAGAAATGGGAGGTCGAGCATAAAGAAATCTTTCATACTATATTAAGTGAAGACCAATTAAATGTATGGTACGGTGATCATTTCTATGATTTAACCTCTGAAATACTAGAAGCGATAACTGAAGAATATTTTATTGATTTATTGGGGATTGCTGGAACCCCTTTTGAAGAAGTAATTCATTTGGAAATCTTTGAGAAACACATCAAGGAACGGGAGCATAAAAGGGCGGAAGAACTGGCAGAGTTTGAACGGAAGAGGATTGCAGAGGCGAAGATGATGGAGGATATTTTCGGTAAAGCCTATATTCCTTCAATTGGCACAAATCTACGCTATGTATTACATATAGGTGAGACGAATACAGGAAAAACACATCGAGCGTTACAACCTATGAAAGCTGCAAAAAGTGGTTTATATCTTGCGCCATTGCGACTCCTTGCCCTTGAAGTATATGATAAATTGAATGATGAGGGGGTACTGTGTTCCTTGAAAACAGGAGAGGAAGAAAAGCTTGTTGAAGGTGCCCATCATATTGCAAGTACAGTAGAAATGTTCCATGAAAAAGACTTTTATGAGGTTTTAGTCATTGATGAAGCGCAAATGATTGCGGACAAAGATCGCGGGTTTTCTTGGTTCAAGGCAATTACAAAGGCAAATGCTCGGGAAGTTCATATTATTGGTAGCAGGAACATTAAAAACATGCTTTATTCTCTACTTGAAGGGGTTGAAATTGAACTTCATGAATATACACGTGATACCCCACTGGAGGTAGAACAAAATGAATTTGAATTAAAACATACGAGAAAAGGAGATGCGCTTATTTGTTTTTCTCGTAAAAAAGTGCTTGAAACGGCGGCGAAACTTAAACGAAGTGGGCATTCTGTAAGTATGATTTACGGAAGCATGCCGCCAGAAACACGAAAAAAACAAATTGAATTATTTAATAAAGGCCAAACCAAGGTTGTTGTAGCTACGGATGCAATTGGTATGGGATTAAACCTTCCGATAAGAAGGGTAGTTTTCCTTGAAACTGAGAAGTTTGATGGGACGAGAAGGAGGCGGCTAACCTCCCAAGAAGTAAAACAAATTGCTGGTCGTGCTGGTAGAAAAGGAATCTACGATATTGGAAAAGTTGCTTTCACAGCTGATATTAAATATATGAATACATTACTGAATCAGACTGATAAACCAGTTGAAACTTTCGCCATTGCACCAACAGCAACAGTTTTTCAACGCGTTCAACACCATTATCGTCATTTAAATAACTTTTTTGAACTATGGGAGAAATTTGATCCACCAAAAGGAACAAAAAAAGCTTCACTAGATGAAGAGCTTGAATTATATGAGCTGATACGGGGAACGAAAATTGAAGCTCAATTCTCAATGATGGAGTTATATGGATTTTTACATTTGCCATTTTCGGTAAAGGAACCAGCACTAGTTCGACAGTGGTTAGATACGATGATTGCGCTCGTAGATGGAAGGGATTTACCGGAACCGGTGATAAAAAGAAAAGGACTAGAAGATTTTGAACTCTCTTATAAAGCGCTTGGTCTTCACCTTTTATTTTTATACAAGCTAGGAAAAAAGACGGAGGCGGTTTACTGGGAAAGAGTTCGGGAAGAAATAAGTGACAGCGTGCATGATCAACTTAAAGATGAAGTTGAAAACTTTCGAAAAAAATGTAGAAAATGTGGGGAATGGCTCGCAGATGATTCAACCTTTACGATTTGTGACCGATGTTATTTTCGAAGAGCTAAAAAGGGAAATAAAAATATAGAACGTAGAAGGTGAAAGTGAATGCTCATATACAAAATATGTGATAAAGTTGTGAATTTCCATATTTCCTTTTAGCAATTTTATACTTTTTTATATCATTTTTTTAACAAAAGCATTATAATAAAGATAATCATATATTCCTTCGGGGTCGGGTGTAATTCCCAACCGGCGGTGATGAAGCGAACGAAGCTTCTTAGTCCGTGACCCGGTTAGCCTAGCTGCTAAACGGTGGATCTGGTGGAACTCCAGAACCGACAGTAAAAGTCTGGATGGGAGAAGGAAATTTGTCAAATTAATTGATGGAAGGGAAGAGTGTCGTTACACTACCCTTTATTTCTCTATTGACTTTTTAAGGCCCTGATTGAATTGTATATTCTTCAGGGTCTTTTTATATTTGTTTAAGAGGAGGCTGTAGTTTGTTCATTTTTAGGGAATATATGAGTATAAACAGCTTGTATTTTATTGGGGCAGAGTATTAAGGAGTTGACAGAATGTTTACAGGAATCATCGAGGAAATAGGGACGTATACTGGGATCCGAAAATCGGGAAGTATGTATGAAATATCGATTGACGCGGTGAAGGTGTTAAAAGATGTTCATCTTGGCGATAGTATTGCGATCAATGGAGTCTGTTTAACAGTGACTTCTTTTACTTCGGGAAACTTTACAGCTGATGTGATGCCAGAAACGTTAAAGGCAACAAATATTGGCGATTTAAAGCCTGGATCTCGTGTGAATTTAGAGCGAGCAATGGCAGCAGGTGGTCGATTCGGAGGGCATTTCGTATCAGGCCACGTGGATGGATCAGGAAAGATTATCCGTAAAGAACGAGTTGAAAATGCTGTTTATTATGATATTGAAGTGGCTGAAGAATTAGCGAAAACGATGATGTTAAAAGGATCAGTTACAGTAGATGGGACGAGCCTAACAATTTTTGGTGTATCAGAGCAAACATTTACGATTTCATTAATTCCGCATACGATGTCAGAAACGATTATCGGTGAAAAGCAAGTTGGAGATATGGTAAATATTGAGTGCGATATGATTGGAAAATATGTACATCATATTCTCAACGGTACTGGTCAACAACAGAAAAATCCTACACTCACGAAGAGTTTTTTAGAAGAAAACGGTTTCGCATAGGAGGGAACGGAAATGTTCGATAAAATTGAAGAGGCCATTAGTGACTTGAAGAGCGGAAAAATTGTCATTGTCTGTGATGATGAAGATCGAGAAAATGAGGGAGACTTTATTTCTTTAGCAGAAAAAACGACTCCAGAAGTAATTAATTTTATGGTTACCCACGGTCGTGGTCTTGTATGTGTACCTATTGAAGCAGATATTGCCGAACGGCTTGATTTGAATCATATGACGTACAATAATACGGATCCGCATGGGACAGCATTCACAGTAAGTGTTGATCATAAGAGCTCAACTACTGGTATCTCAGCACATGAACGAAGCAAAACGGTATTGGAATTAATTAATCCTGACTCAATACCAACAGATTTTAAAAGACCTGGTCATATCTTTCCATTAATTGCAAAACCAGGTGGAGTGTTAAGAAGGGCAGGTCATACGGAAGCAGCTGTAGATTTAGCTAAGTTATCAGGAGCAGCTCCAGCAGGTGTTATTTGTGAAATCATGAATGAAGACGGTTCAATGGCACGAGTACCTCAACTACGTGAAATTGCCAATCGTTTTAATCTTAAGATGATCACGATTAAGAGTTTAATTGAATACCGAAACCGTCAAGAAAAACTTGTTCAAAGGGAAGTAGAAATCGATCTACCGACAGAGTTTGGGCCATTTAAAGCCATCGGGTATACAAATACGATTGATGGAAAGGACCATGTAGCTTTAGTAAAAGGGGATATTACAACGGAGGAACCAGTTCTTGTTAGAGTTCACTCAGAATGTTTGACTGGGGATGTCTTTGGGTCTAGACGCTGTGACTGTGGCCCTCAACTGCATGCAGCATTAAGTCAAATAAATGAAGTCGGTTGCGGCATACTTTTGTATATGAGACAAGAAGGGCGAGGAATCGGTCTAATTAATAAGATGAAAGCCTATAAACTTCAGGAGAATGGGCTTGATACTGTTGAGGCGAACGAACAATTAGGATTTGCACCGGATTTACGCGATTATGGAATTGGTGCTCAAATTTTACGCGATCTTGGTATTAGAAAGATGAAGCTGCTAACGAATAACCCTAGAAAAATTAGTGGACTTGGAGGCTATGGCCTAGAAGTGGTGGAACGTGTTCCGTTAGAAATGCAAATCTCAGAAGAAAATAAACAATACTTAAAAACAAAGAAAACAAAATTAGGACATTTATTGCATATTAATTAATTTAGGAGGCATTTTCATGGTAAAAACTTACGAAGGAAACTTAATTGGTACAGGTCTTAAAATTGGAATCGTTGTTGGACGTTTTAACGAATTTATTACGAGCAAGTTATTAAGTGGAGCAGAAGATATGCTGAAAAGACATGGTGTTCAAGATGAAGATATCGATATCGCTTGGGTTCCGGGTGCATTTGAAATTCCATTGATTGCCCAAAAAATGGCGAACAGCAAACGTTATGACGCAATTATTACACTAGGAACTGTTATACGTGGAGCAACTCCACATTTTGATTTTGTCTGCAGTGAAACAGCAAAAGGAGTAGCTGCGGCTTCCATGAATAGTGGAATCCCGATTACTTTTGGCGTTTTAACTACTGATTCAATTGAGCAAGCAATCGAGAGAGCTGGGACTAAAGCAGGGAACAAAGGCTGGGAAGCAGCTTCAAGCGCGGTTGAAATGGCCAACCTTTCTCGCAGCTTTAATCAATAATAAAATTGGCAATGCATATCACTTAAACGTGCCGTTACGTTTATATTATTATTTAGAGGAATAACTTAATGGTTATTCCTTTTATTTTTTTAGAGGAGAATTGTTGGAATGAAATTTGTGTCTTGGAATGTGAACGGATTACGTGCTTGCTGTAAAAAGGGGTTTATTGATTATTTCACGAAAATAGATGCCGATCTTTTTTGTATTCAGGAAACGAAACTGCAGGAAGGACAAATCGATTTAAATTTGGAAGGGTATCATGATTTCTGGCACTACGCCAAGAAAAAGGGATATTCAGGCACCGCTGTTTTTTCGAAAGTAAAACCAATTTCTGTAAAATACGGAATTGACCTTGAGCAATATGATTGTGAAGGGCGTGCTATTACTCTTGAGTTTGCTGATTTTTATCTTGTAAATGTATACACACCGAATTCACAACGGGATCTTGCTCGACTTACTTTTCGGCTTGAGTGGGAGAACCGATTAAGGGAGTATTTGCTTGAGCTCGATCAGCTAAAACCTGTAATTCTTTGCGGTGATTTGAATGTTGCCCATCAAGAGATAGATTTAAAAAATAATAAGTCAAATAAGGGGAATTCTGGGTTTACAGATGAGGAAAGAGAAAAAATGACGAAGCTACTAGCAAGTGGCTTTGTTGATTCGTTTCGTTCCTTACATCCAAACAAGGAAGAGGCATATACTTGGTGGTCCTATATGAATAAAGTCCGTGAAAGAAATATCGGTTGGCGGATTGATTACTTTTTAGTATCCAATAAAGTAGCCTCATTTATAAAGGAAGCAAAGATTGATTCGCAGATAATGGGGAGTGATCATTGCCCAATATTATTAGAAATGAATTGGTAACAGCTATTATAGCGGTAGAAAATTAGTGAATACTCAAAATTAGCGACCTGTTTTTAATGTAACGGGTTCGGTTTTCGAATACAAAATTAAATTAACACACCAATTAGCAGTCCTATTCGCAACTGAATTAGACTGCTTCTTTTTTGTTGATATATATAGGGTTTAACGTCCTGAATTTCGAAACCCTTTTTATCATGGTGACATAAGTTTTTGTCAACATGAAAATTCGCATGCTAATGGTTATGTCAATTGGTGTGCTAAAAATGATGTTTAACTACTAGGGGGGGATGTCTGGGAGGTGGATAAAGGAAGCAGACATTCTTTCTTATCCTTAATTGAGTAACCAGTGATCGTTTAAATAAGCGGAGGTTTTCCGGTTAAACTGCAGAATAGAGCTCAATTCGGGGGATATAAGCGGAGATTTTCCGGTTAAGCAAAGCAAAATGGTCCATTTTCATGTTTTTTAACTAAATAGGCGGAATCTCTCCGTCTATTTAATCTATTTTTCGTGCTATTTTCACATTAAGAGGAATTTCTCCGTTTATTTACCAAACCATGCTGTATCCCTCTTCTAAGTTCGTGAGGATTCGCTCTTTAATGGTTGGGATGGAGCAGAGGAAGGGGATGCATCGCTATCAAAATCTTAGTTTGTCTTGTAGATGGATAAATTAGTAGCTTATTTCCTGGTGATTCTTGGAGATTTAGAAATCGCTTAACTGCGGTGCTTATCTTGGTATAAAAAACGCTTGGAGCATATGTCTGTCTCCAAGCATCTTTCTTTGCCGATTTACTTGCCAAATTGCTTTTAAATTCTAGTGCGAATTACTATACTAAAAGCAATGTTCATTTGTATGTTGTACTTCAAAACCGAACCCGTTGTTTAATGGAAGGCGCTTTTTTTGGAGATTTAGTGAATAAATTTTTGGAAATTTGCCAAAAATCGCAAAAATATCTTGTATCAAGATTTGTTTAAATGTAATATACTATATATAAATAAGCATAACACATTTAACGAAAATATAACATATTAATTGTTTTTTAAGTGGGGCGGTGATTTCTATTAAACTATCAAAGCGTCAACAAGAAATTCTTGAAATCGTTAAAAAAGATGGACCGATAACTGGTAAGGAAATTGCTGAAAAGCTCTCGTTGACTAGGGCAACACTGAGACCTGATTTAGCGATTCTGACCATGGCTGGAAGTTTGGATGCGAAACCCCGTGTCGGTTATTTTTTCAATCCTCAAAGTGAAAAAAGCACTGAAGTATCAAAACTGGCAAAGCAGTTAGTGAATAATTATAAAGCTCACCCCATCGTTGTTCAAAGATCAGCCTCAGTGTATGACGCGATTGTGCAAATATTTCTAGAGGATGTTGGGACGCTTTATGCAGTAGATAAACAAGGACTACTTGCGGGTGTTATTTCCCGAAAAGATCTCTTGAGAGCTGCGATTGGCAATAACAATCTTGAAGAATTACCTGTGAGTGTGATTATGACACGAATGCCTAATATCGTGATGATTAATCAAGATGAAAGCCTTCTCGAAGCAGCAAAAAAACTAATACATAATCATATTGATTCGATGCCGGTTGTAAAAGTAGTGAATAAAGAAGAGCATCTCTACGAAGTCGTTGGACGGATTACAAAGACGACGATTACTAGAGCTTATGTTGAACTGCTCGAAATTTAATTTGATTGGAAGTGAATGATTGTTGAAGGGTAAAGAAGTTGTTTATATCGTTTCTGACTCGGTCGGAGAGACAGCAGAGTTTGTCGTAAAAGCTGTGGCAAGTCAGTTTAATGGAGGTAGCATCGATATCCAAAGAAGTTCGTATGTGGAAGACTCCGAGGATATTGAAGATGTTCTGCTTTTAGCTAGCAAAAGTGAACGTTCAATTATTGCTTATACAATTGTTGTTCCTCAATTAAAAGAATATTTGGATCGGCGAGCAAAAGAAGAAGGAATGCTTGCTGTTGATCTGTTAAACCCGTTAATGAATGCTTTTGAACAAAAATTTGAAAAAGAGCCGAACTATCAGCCTGGATTAGTTAGAAAGCTAGATGATGAATATTTCAGGAAAATTGAAGCGATTGAGTTTGCAGTGAAATATGATGATGGCCGTGACACGCGGGGGATTATTCGATCAGATATTGTTTTAATTGGTGTTTCCCGGACGTCAAAAACACCACTTTCAATGTATTTAGCTCATAAAAGGTATAAAGTCGCCAACGTACCGCTTGTACCAGAAGTAAAACCACCTGATGAACTTTTTCAAGTCCCAAGAAATAAATGTGTCGGGTTAATTATTTCACCTGATAAGCTAAATGAAATCCGCAAAGAGCGTTTAAAAGCACTTGGACTTACTTCACAGGCTAATTATGCAAGTTTTGAGCGCATTTTAGAAGAGCTTGACTATGCGGAGAAAATTATGAAAAGAGTAGGTTGTCCAATAATTAATGTTTCCAATAAAGCAATCGAAGAGACGGCGAACTTAATTTTAGATATTTTAAAAAGTGAGAGGAGATCTACATAATGACAAAATTTGTGTATATGTTTAATGAGGGAAATAGTGAAATGAGAGATCTTCTTGGAGGAAAGGGAGCAAATCTTGCAGAAATGACAAAGATTGGGCTTCAAGTCCCATTTGGGTTTACTATTTCAACACATGCCTGTAATGCTTATTACGATGCAGATAGGAACATTCCTGCCGAAGTACAGAATCAGGTGCTTGAATCATTAAGTCTTCTTGAAGAAAGAACCGGGAAAAGGCTAGGCGATCCTGAAAACCCGCTATTAGTTTCTGTCCGTTCTGGATCTGTTTTTTCGATGCCAGGTATGATGGATACGATCTTAAATTTAGGGATGAATGATGAGACGGTTGAAGGAATGGCCAAGTTAACAAACAACCCTCGATTTGCTTATGATTCCTATCGAAGATTTATTCAAATGTTCTCGAATGTGGTTTTAGATGTAGATACATTCTTTTTTGAGCAGTTGCTTGAAGAAACACGTGAGGAAAAAGGTTATCATTCAGACCCTGAATTGAGTGCAGACGATTGGAAGGAAGTTATTGCTGGTTATAAACAAATCGTTAAAAAGCATACACGAAAAGCATTTCCACAAGACCCAAAGGAACAGCTATATCTTTCTATTCAAGCTGTTTTTGATTCTTGGAATAATCAAAGGGCAATTGTTTACAGACGGTTAAATAAAATCCCTAGCAATCTAGGTACAGCTGTTAATATTCAAAGCATGGTGTTCGGAAATATGGGCAATGATTCGGGTACGGGAGTCGCCTTTACACGAAATCCATCTACTGGCGAAAACCTATTATATGGAGAGTATTTAATAAATGCACAAGGTGAAGATGTTGTTGCGGGGATTCGAACTCCACAACCAATCGAGACGCTGAAAGTTGAAATGCCTGAAGTTTTTGAGCAATTTGCCGAAACGTGTAATGTACTTGAACAACATTATAAAGATTTGCAAGATATTGAATTTACGGTTGAACGTGGGAAACTTTTTATTTTACAAACACGCAATGGCAAGCGGACAGCACAGGCTGCCATTCGAATTGCTGTTGAAATGGTTGGAGAAGGAATCATTAGTAAGTCTGAAGCCCTCCTTCGCGTCGACCCTGATCAACTAAACCAATTGCTTCATCGCCGAATAGATGAAAATTATCAACGGACTCAGCTAGCAAAGGGACTCCCTGCTTCCCCTGGTGCAGCTACAGGGAGTGTCATTTTCGATGCGGATGAAGCGGAACTTTTAGCAAAAGAAGGAAAGCAAGTGATTTTGGTTCGCCCTGAGACAACTCCAGATGATATTCACGGGATCGTTGCCGCTCAAGCGGTCGTTACAACTCGAGGGGGAATGACAAGCCATGCGGCTGTAGTTGCTAGAGGAATGGGGAAAGCTTGTATTTGTGGGTGTGAGTCTTTGAAGATCGATTTACATGCTAAGGAATTTCATGTAGGAGAAACAACGGTGAAAGAAGGAGACATCATTACGATCGATGGGGCAACAGGGGAAGTGATGCTTGGCGAAATTCCGATGATTGATCCGGATTTATCGGAAGAATTTCAACAATTATTAAAATGGGCTGACGAAGTACGTACACTTGGAATTCGTACAAATGCAGATAATCCAGAAGATTCTAAAAAGGCGCGTGAGTTCGGGGCCGAAGGTATCGGTTTATGCCGTACGGAACATATGTTTATGGATGCGAGTAGAGTTCCAGTTGTGCAGGAAATGATATTAGCGGAAACGTTTGATGAGCGGCAGACAGCTTTAACTAAATTACTTCCAGTGCAACAGGGGGATTTTGAAGGAATTCTTGAAGCCATGCAAGGTTTTCCTGTAACCATTCGCTTATTAGATCCTCCATTGCATGAGTTTTTGCCAGATAAAGAAGAATTAATCATCCAGACAACGAAATTAAAAATAACAAATCCAGATTCAGAAGAGCTAAAAGCAAAAGAACAACTCCTTAAGAAAGTTCGCCAGCTTGACGAGTTTAATCCAATGCTTGGCCACCGTGGTTGTCGCCTTGGCATGATTTATCCGGAAATATATGAAATGCAAGTAAAAGCAATTTTTTATGCGGTTGCCAATTTAGCTGATAAAGGAATTGAAACGAAACCAGAAATTATGATTCCTCTTGTCGGTCATGTAAATGAGTTAAGACAAATGAGAAAACTAGTGACTGATTGTGCGAATCTTATTAAAGAGGAAACTGGAAAAGACTTTAATTATACAGTGGGAACGATGATTGAAGTTCCACGCGCGACACTTACGGCAGATGAAATTGCTGAGGAGGCGGATTTCTTCTCATTTGGGACGAATGACTTAACTCAAACTACATTCGGCTATAGTCGAGATGATGCTGAAGGGAAATTTCTACAGGCGTATATAGAAAATAAAGTGCTTCCAGAGAATCCGTTCGCTGTACTCGATCAAGAAGGAGTTGGAAAACTCGTTGAGACAGGAGTTAAGCTTGGAAGGCAAACAAAGCCTGAATTGAAGACCGGAATTTGTGGGGAACATGGTGGCGAGAAGAGTTCAATCGACTTTTTCTATAAGGCAGGTTTAGACTATGTCAGTTGTTCCCCATACCGGGTGCCGATTGCTCGATTAGCAGCAGCTCAAGCAGCGATTCGTGGCGAAAGGAAATCAAAACAATTGCAAATACAATAAAATAAAAGAAGACGAAAAGCCGCTTGCCGATGTGAGGCTACTGAAAATGCATTGGTTATTTGAAAAAATGTAATTTGAAAACTTAAAAAAACGACTCTAAATTCATATTTTGAATGTTAGAGTCGTTTTTTTATGTGAATTAAGGACTCACAATCCTTAGTTTTACAATTCTTTTGAGATTGACTGTAAACATAGTCATGGCACTTTGTAATTCCATGCCAACTAACCCGAGGGTTCTGCAATTTCGTACCCGTGCCTGTGTTTTAATTCGCTATTTTTAGCTTTTATCTTAAATATAACCTAAGTTAAAGAACTCTGTTGATTGGAGTGGAAGGTGGCGAAGACTCCTGCGGGAGTGCAAGGCCAAGGGAGACCCCGCAGGCGCGAATAGCGCTGAGGAGGCTCCCGGACTGCCCGCGGAAAGCGAAGCCGCCTGGAACGGAAATCAACAGCTAAGTTTTAACCCCGAGCATAATTTCAGGACTTTTTAAGTGCCCTCGCTGATGTTAGCGGCTATAGGGAAAATATTCCTGACAAAGGATGTTTTGTATCCTGTTTTTTGCATTTTTAAGCACGAACATTGAGATGATAAACAGTAAGTAAACATGCCTATTTTTTTAAAGTTTAGATTCATGAAATGAAGAAGGATTGGTGATGCCCTTTGCCTTGTCGATCAAACGAAGAGTTGGCTCGGTTAGTTACAATAGCAAAAGAGCGAACGACGCATGGAAAAGTGGCTGATTATATTCCGGCCTTAAAAAGAGCAAATCGCGAGGATCTATCAGTAGCGATTTATTATCGAGATGGCCAATGTATTTCAGCAGGCGATATTGAACAAAAAATAACGCTTCAAAGTATATCGAAAGTGATTACTTTAGCCTTAGCATTGATGGATTGTGGGGAGGAAAGAGTGTTTTCGAAGGTCGGGTATGAACCTACAGGTGACCCGTTTAACTCGATTATTAAACTAGAAACGGGTCATTCGGCAAAACCGTTAAACCCGATGATTAATGCAGGTGCGTTAGCGGTGACTCATCTGATTAAGGGAGAAACGGTAGAGGAAAGGCTTGACCGAATTATCGGGTTTACGAGAGATTTAGCTGGTCATGATGAGATTACCTTTTCAAAAGAAGTAGCGAAATCAGAATTTAATACAGCGTATTTAAATCGATCATTATGTTATTTCATGAAACAGGACGGCATTATTAATGAAGAGGTTGAAGAACTTCTTGACCTGTATACGAAGCAATGTGCAATCGAAATGAATTGTCTCGATTTGTCACGTATTGGCCTTGTATTTGCAATGGATGGAATCGATCCTGTAAGAGAAAAGCGGTTCATGCCAGTAGAAGTTGCGAGACTGTGTAAAACTTTCATGGTCACATGTGGGATGTACAATGCATCTGGCGAGTTCGCTGCTAGAGTAGGGATTCCAGCCAAAAGTGGAGTTTCTGGTGGGATTATGGGCTCTGTCAGCCATCGCTTCGGAATCGGTATTTTTGGACCGTCGCTCGACGAAAAAGGCAATAGCATCGGCGGGATGAAATTGCTAGAAATGATGTCAGAACGATATGAACTAAGTATCTTTTAAACCATTTGTCATACAAAGATTTTTAACATCTTATGAACAGTTATAAGGAAGCCCCTTTATAACGAAATTTTTTGTTAAAATAGAGGTATGACTAGGTAGGAAAGGTGATACATTATGTTAGTAAAGAGATTAGTAACGAATTTTATTAAACGTGAGGGTATCAAGTTTTTAAAGCAAAAAGGTGTCCCACTCATCAAAAAACAAATTAAACGCCGGATGGGAATCAAACCTTAATCTTGTATCTCTTTTCATCCCCCAGATTTTTGCACATTGAATTTCAGTATGCTAATGTTAATACGATGGATGAGCGAAAAGAGGGAACAAAATGAAATGTAAAATCAATCGTAATGCGGCTAAAGTACTTAAGGAAATGCTCGCTGATGCAGAAGAGGGTAAGATGATTCGTGTTGTCATCGACTATATGCATGGCGATCATGCACATTATAAACTTGTCATCGATCTCCCGACAGAGTACGATGAAATCGTTAAAACGGATAAAGATATTGAGGTTCTTTTAGATAAGCGTGAAGAATGGCTTGATGGTGTTTGGATTCAATATTTTTATGTTCCACAAGAAGAATTAGTGATCACGAATCCGACAAAAAGTCCACATGTGCATAATCATTAAATCGACTGAAACAACGTGATTTAGATTACGTTGTTTTTTTGCGTAGAATATTTATAAATCTATTGATGAACACTTCATATATGAGGACGGGAAAATATTACGTTTACAAGTGAAAGTAGGGAAATACATTGACTGATTTTAAAAGGTTAAATATCTCGGATTTTTTTGTAAAGAAATTATTAGAAACTGGAATTGCAAAGCCAACACCAATACAAGAACAAGCGATACCACTATTAATGAAAGGGAAAGACATCATTGCTCAAGCACAAACTGGTACAGGGAAGACATTTGCGTTTATCTTACCGATTCTCGAGAAAATGGAACAAAATCTTTCCTCCGTGCAGGCGTTAATTATTACACCTACAAGGGAGCTAGCGCTACAAATAACTAATGAAGTTAAGAAGTTGATTAATGATAAGGAGGGGATAGACGTTCTAGCCGTGTATGGTGGACAGGATGTTGAAAAACAGTTAAAAAAGCTAAATCAGAATGTCCAGATTGTCGTTGGAACGCCAGGGCGACTATTGGATCATATTGAAAGAAATACACTCCAATTGTCTCGATTGTCATTTCTCGTCCTAGATGAAGCAGATCAAATGCTTCACATAGGGTTTTTAGATGAAGTTGAAAGAATTATTCATGAAACTCCGGTACATCGGCAAACGATGCTATTCTCCGCTACAATGCCACGAGAAATAAGTATGTTGGCAAGAAAACATATGCGTAACCCTGAATATATTCAAGTCGAGAAAATACATGGTCCTGCAGAAAATGTAAACCAGATCGCTATTCAAACTGTCGATCGGGCAAAGCAAGACACATTGGTTCAATTAATCAACATGCACCGACCATTTTTAGCAGTTATTTTTTGCCGAACAAAACGCCGAGTAAGTAAGCTTTATACTGCATTAAAGGCAAATGGTTTTTCTTGTGATGAATTACATGGCGATCTTTCTCAAGCAAAAAGAGAACAAGTAATGAAACGGTTCCGTGATGCTGAATTTCAGTTATTAATCGCGACAGATGTTGCTGCACGAGGTTTAGATGTAGAAGGGGTAACTCATGTTTTTAACTATGACATCCCATTAGATTCTGAAAGCTATGTACATCGAATTGGCCGAACAGGACGTGCAGGTATGAAAGGCCTAGCCATAACGCTCTATTCTCCCAAAGACCGCTCTGCCCTTGATGAAATTGAAGCGGAATTAAATATTCAATTGGATAAAACCAATCTTGGGAATGGACGTCTAGATGAAAAAACAGAGAAGATTTCAGAGAAACCAAAGCAGAAAACAACCGATAAGAGCTTTAGGCATCGAAAACAAAGTACGTCAAAAACGTTAAAAGAAAATCAAGGAAACAATAAAGAATCGAATAAAAAGAGTGATGGAAAATCGAAAAGTGGGCAGTTCGATAAATTTGAAAAGGAAAAGAACCAGAGGCAAGATCAAAAAAATAGGAAACAAGTGACTTCAAAACGAAACTCAAGCAAGCAGGAACAAGGAAATGTACGAATAAAACAGAGAGGAAGGAAGTAGAAAATGCTCAAAGCGAGGATGAAGACATTTATTGAGAATCATATTGAGAATGTTGAGGGGAAGAAAATCGTAAAAGTATTTCAGCAAGAAAAAGAATACATAGATAAGTATCAGCTTTTACAAGAGGGGATAACGATTGTTGAAAATGAGGATACTAGTCGTTTTATTAATGCCTATATTGAACGAGGGAATAAAGAGACAGAGGAGTTTTTAGGGGAAGAAACGAAAGAATTCCTTCAAAAACCAATAGCTTACTTTAAAAAAGAGAAAAATGAGTTTATGTACATGGAGTTGGAGTGGTTTGAACTTGTTGGAGTTGATGCTGTTTCCTTTGAGGTTGATGATGCTTTTGGAACTTATAACGTGATGTTTGGATTAAAGCTGCAGAAAAAGTTTTTGGAAAAAATCAAGTATTTTATTAAGAACAAATTCATTCATGAAGACGCAAAGTTTGAGTTATTATTTGATGGAAATGAAGGGATTTGGAATATTAATTTTTCCCTAAATGATCTTGAGGGATTTTCGGAAGAAATGACGATTGAGGAAGCATTTAAAGGAATCTATCAATTTTTATTTGAATTAGCAGAAACGGCAGACCAAGCTGAATAGTTTAATTTCGCTTCCCTTCCCTTAAAGTGGAAGAAGAGGGCTACGAAAAGAGGTTCGGCTTATAAAAGCTTTTCATTATTAACAAGCATATAAAAAATAAATTTTATGTTTTTAATAATGTTTTTACATAATGACAAATATTATAGTATTAGTTTAAATGTTAATTGCTAATGAAGGCGATGATGGTGTGAACAGAACAGATTATTGTCGTCTTTTTTTACCTGTCCCATCTAGGAGGGTTTACGATGGTGGAGTTGACTGGATATTCGTTAAATTTAAAACAAATTCGCCAAATTTGTTTTAAAAAAGAGTCTATAACCCTTTCTACAAAAAGTCTTCAGAAAGTGGCGCAAAGTAGAAAAGCTGTCGAAAGAATTGTTGCTGAAAAGCGAACAATTTACGGGATTAATACGGGATTCGGTAAATTTAGTGATGTTGTAATTCCTGAACAAGCTGTCAATGAGCTTCAACAAAATCTAATCCGTTCCCACGCTTGCGGTGTAGGCGAGCCTTTTCCTGATGTCGTTTCAAGGGCGATGGTTCTTTTACGGCTAAATGCATTGTTATTAGGTTATTCTGGAGTAAGGGAGATTATCGTAAATCGTCTAGCAGAACTTTTAAATAAACAAATTCATCCGCTGATTCCTCAACAAGGATCATTGGGAGCATCAGGAGACCTTGCGCCTTTGGCCCATCTCGCTCTTGTATTGATGGGGGAAGGGGAGGTTTCTTGTGCTGGTCAGATTCTTTCAACCGCTGAAGTGTATCGGGAAGAAGGATTAGAACCAATCGTTCTTCAGGCAAAAGAAGGCCTTGCCTTAATAAATGGAACACAAGCAATGGCAGCTATGGGGGTGATTGCTTGGTTAGAGGCGGCTGAAGTTGCCTATCAAAGTGAGTGGATCGCAGCGCTGACGATAGAATCCCTTCAAGGAATAACAGATGCTTTTCACCCGGCAATTCACATTGCCCGCGGGTATAAGCAACAAATAGAGGTTGCTAAGCGATTTCGTAAACTATTAGCCGGTAGCAAATTAACAACAAAACAGGGTGAAAAACGAATTCAAGATGCCTATTCTTTACGATGCATTCCTCAAGTTCATGGTGCGACATGGCAGGCTTTGGATTATGTAAAAGAAAAACTAGAAATCGAAGTGAATGCAGCGACTGATAATCCGCTTATTTTTGATGATGGCAAAACGGTCCTTTCAGGAGGGAATTTTCATGGACAACCGATTGCAATTGCTATGGACTTTATGAAGGTTGCTATTGCAGAAATAGGGAGTATTTCTGAACGGCGAGTTGAACGTTTGGTGAATCCACAATTAAATGATTTACCTCCGTTTTTGAGCACACAACCAGGATTGGAATCGGGTGCAATGATTATGCAGTATGTTGCCGCGTCGCTCGTTTCGGAGAATAAGACTCTTGCACATCCAGCCAGCGTAGATTCAATTCCTTCTTCAGGAAATCAGGAAGACCATGTAAGCATGGGTACGATTGCTGCTCGGTATGCATACAACGTAATTCAAAATGTCAGGCGGGTGCTAGCGATTGAATGTATTTGCGCTTTACAAGCTGTTGAATATCGTGGTGTTGAGAAATTATCTCCGTTGACAAGTGAATTTTATAAGGCCGCACGGGAAATTGTTCCCCCAATAACGGCGGACCGAATATTTTCTAAAGACATTGAGAGAATGACGGATTGGCTAAAAGCAGGAACATGGAAAACACTAGAATAAAAGTTTAGTTGAAAGTGTTGGAAAATTGTCGATTTTCGTAAAAATGACGCTGCTCCTCTCTTGACTTTTTGTTTGAGTCATCTTAATATTTATAAAAAAGCTGAACGTTAACGGAGGAATAGTACACGGATACTTATGTGCCAAGAGAGCGGGGTCTAAAGCTGAGAGATCCTGTCACAATAAGCCGTGGAACCTGTCTCCCGAGTCTCATGTTAAAAACATGGGCGCCTCCGGGCGTTATCCGGCAGAGCGGGATGTGTTGTTTACATCCAATATTGGTGGTACCGCGGAAGATAAGCCCTTTCGTCCTTTATTATTAAGGATGAGTGGGCTCTTTTTGATTTTAGAATTTTTTAGGAGTGCTTTAAATGGAGAAAAAACGCATTGTCGTCAAAATAGGCAGCAGCTCATTAACGAATGAAAAAGGTGAAATTGATCATGAAAAGTTCAACGACCATGTTCGGGCAGTAGCTAAGTTAAGATTAGAAGGGCATGAAGTATTAATGGTATCTTCCGGTGCAGTAGCTGCCGGTTTTACTAGGCTCGGCTATCCAACTAGACCGGTTACACTAAAAGGCAAGCAAGCTGCAGCAGCCGTTGGCCAAAGTATTTTGATCCAATCTTACATTGAAAAATTTAGCGAGTTTTCGATAAACCCTGCCCAAATTCTACTGACTCGGACTGACTTTTCCAATCGGGAACGCTATAAAAATGCGTATGAAACAATTATGGAGCTTTTGGAACGGAGGATTTTGCCGATTATAAATGAAAATGATACCGTTTCTGTTACTGAATTAACATTTGGTGATAATGATATGCTTTCCGCTTTGGTTAGCGGGTTAATCCACGCAGATCAGTTAATCATCTTAACAGATATTAACGGTCTTTATGATTCAAATCCTAAAATAAATCCAGAAGCCAAAAGACTGGATGTTCTTGAAGAAATCACCGATGAGATGATCGGATTTGCTGAAAGTTCAGGCTCCAAAGTTGGAACTGGTGGGATGAAGTCAAAGTTAATGGCAGCCAAGACGGCTCTGTCTTTAGGTGTTCCAGTTTTTATCGGACAGGGAAAGGGGAGTCGAAAGCTAGTCGACATCCTTGAGGGCAATGGAGATGGTACTTATATTCATAATAAGCATCTACATTCAATTAACACGCAAAGACAATGGATTGCTGTTCATTCGGAAGTATCAGGAGCTGTCTTTGTTGACAAAGGTGCAGAGGAAGCGATGATATTTAATGGAAAAAGTTTGCTTCCGGCGGGCGTGATTAAAATCATCGGAACTTTTCAAACAGGCGATGTCGTCGAAGTCTACGGCCCAAGTGGTTTGCTTGGAAAGGGTGAAGTAACCTATTCCGCCGATGAATTAAAATTGGTACTTGGAAAACGCAGTAAGGTAGAAAAGCCTTTAGTGGAAGTCATCCATCGAAATAAATGGGTAAAAGTATAGAGGAGGAATAATGATGAGTGAAGTTAAAAGAAAAGGACAGTTAGCGAAAAATGCTAGCAGACTATTAGTCAGTGCGACTACTGAGGAAAAAAATGCGGCCCTAAAGTTGATTGCTAAGCAACTGGTTGCAGATAAACAGACGATTTTAATTGAAAATCAAAAAGATTTAGAGGAAGGAAGAAAAAACGGCCTTTCGGAATCAGTATTAGACCGAATTTTGCTAAATGAGAAACGCATTCATGATATGGC
Source organism: Bacillus sp. B15-48 (assembly GCF_016879755.1). Lineage (GTDB taxonomy): Bacteria > Bacillota > Bacilli > Bacillales > Cytobacillaceae > Mesobacillus_B. The sequence goes on along the minus strand of NZ_WOFU01000002.1, from coordinate 183,047 downwards.
AGATGCGATTGACCTGTTGATCGAGCTAAAGGATCCGATTGGCGATGTTCTCGAAACGATCAATAAAGAAAATGGTTTATTAATTAATAAGAAGCGTGTCCCAATTGGTGTAATCGGAATGATTTATGAAGCAAGGCCAAATGTAACGATTGATGCTGCGACACTTTGTATAAAAACGGGGAATGCAGTCATTTTACGGGGAAGTTCTTCTGCACGCTTTTCGAATATGGTACTTATTCAATCCATCCATTCAGCACTTGAAAAAAGTTCCCTTCCTGTTGAATCGGTTCAGCTAATTGAAGATACAAGCAGAGAAACAGCGAAAGAACTTTTTCATTTAAATGAATTTTTAGATGTCCTTATTCCACGTGGCGGGAAAAATTTAATTGATACCGTCATTCGTGAGTCTACAGTCCCGGTATTAGAAACTGGAGCAGGGAACTGTCATATCTTCATTGATGAAACAGCGGACGAAACGATGGCTGAGGAAATTGTTTTAAATGCGAAAACACAGCGACCATCTGTTTGTAATGCGATTGAAACCATCTTGATTCACGAAAATTGGTATAATAAATACGGTGAGAATTTATTAAAGGCGCTTGATCAACATGGTGTCGAAGTTTATGGGGACGAAGAGGTTGTTGCACTTTTCCCTGCCGCAAAACTTGCTACAGAAGAGGATTGGTACACTGAGTATCTTGGACTAACTGTGAGTGTAAAAAGCATAACGGGTGTTGAAGAAGCGATTGGCCATATCAACGAGTATGGGACAAACCATTCAGAAGCGATTGTCACGAACGATGAACAAAATGCCTCTCTCTTTCTCACAAAAGTAGATGCAGCAGCCGTATATCATAATGCATCGACACGATTCACAGACGGATTTGAATTTGGCTATGGAGCTGAAATAGGGATAAGTACACAAAAAATGCATGCGAGAGGACCTATGGGCTTAGAGGCGCTCACATCCACAAAGTTTTTTATTTATGGGAATGGTCAAATTCGGAATTAGGTGTCATAATATTATTAAAATATAATTAATAGACAGGAGTAACGAAAAATGACAGAACATAAGATTGAGATTCATCTAAGGGAAAACAAGAAACAAAAACCTTCCTTCAATCATTTAGAGTTCGGCAAATATTTTACTGACCATATGTTTATAATGGATTATACAAAAGGCCGGGGATGGCATGATGCAAGGGTTGTTCCTTACCAACCAGTTGTACTCGATCCTGCTGCAATGGTCTTTCACTATGGACAAACGGTATTTGAAGGATTAAAGGCTTATCTTACGGAAAATGATGAAGTATTACTGTTTAGGCCTGATATGAATATGAAACGGTTAAATCGTTCTAATGATCGACTTTGTATTCCATATATTGATGAAGATATCGTCTTAACCGGCTTGAAAAAACTAATCAATGTTGATCGGGAGTGGATTCCAAATGTACCAGGAACATCTTTATATATTCGCCCGTTTATCATTGCAACCGAACCGTTTTTGGGTGTACACCCTTCGTCACAGTACCGCTTTATGATTATTCTCTCGCCTGTAGGAGCTTATTATAAGGAAGGAATCAATCCGGTAAGAATTGCTGTTGAACGTCAATATGTCCGTGCAGCAGTTGGTGGAACAGGAAATGCCAAAACAGCTGGAAACTATGCTGGTAGCTTAATCGCACAGGAAAAGGCCGAGAAAGAAGGATACTCCCAAGTATTATGGCTTGATTCTATAGAAAATAAATACATTGAAGAAGTTGGAAGTATGAATATCTTCTTTAAAATTAACGGAGAAGTTGTAACTCCAATGTTAAATGGAAGCATACTTGAAGGTGTGACAAGGGATTCTGTGATTGCTCTGTTAAAATATTGGAATATACCAATTAGTGAGCGGAAAATTTCAATGGAAGATATTTACCAAGCATATAATGATGGTGTCCTAGAGGAAGCCTTTGGTACAGGTACGGCAGCTGTTATTTCACCAGTTGGTGAATTATCCTGGGAAGGTGAAAAGCTAATTGTGAATAATGGGAAAACGGGAGAAATTTCCAAAAAACTTTATGATACACTGACTGGGATTCAACTTGGTATTGAAGCTGACCCACTTGGTTGGACGATGATTGTTGAAAAGGAAGAAGCAGCTAAATTATAACTTCCGAATTGGCAGGAAAACATCTTCTTAAGTCGAAATAGGATAACTAAGGAGATGAAGCTATTGGATACAGTTATAATCGTTACACTCAAGGTCAATGGATTACCTGCTCCGATCAAGATTGCATCCCAACAAGAGCCAACAATTCAACAAATTTATAAGATGATTGTCGATATAGTTGAACAAAATGATATGAGCAGGGATATTCAATTTAAAAAGTTCCTCCAAGAAAATGAGCAGAAAATGTATGTATACGAAATTGGAGAACGAAAATGTGTGGTACTCGTCGAAAAATTAGCAAAAGTCATCGATTTTTAAAGCTCGCTTTAGGTAGATAAAATGGCTGATACTAAAACATATCATTTAATAAAAGAGGGAAAGCTAATCTAAAGCATGAATTAGGTGATGATCAATTGAAGATTTTATGTATTGATGGCGGTGGAATCCGCGGTGTATTTGCAATTGCTATCTTAAAAGCGATGGAAGATACATATAATCAAAAGGTGAGTAAACATTTTGATCTTATTGGGGGAACAAGTACAGGCTCAATCATTGCTGGAGCTGTGGCATTAAATGTAGACATGCAATCTTTATTGGATCAGTATTTACAACACGGAGAAAAAATTTTTATGAGAGAGGCCAAAGTTGGCCTCTTTAAAAGTATATATAGTGACCGAAATTTAAGAACGTTGTTGAAAAAAGCATTTGGTGATCAGCAACTGACTGAAGTAGAAAAACCTTTGTTGATTCCTGCAGTTGACCTTACACATGGAAAACCATATGCTCATCGTTCATATGGAAAAAATGAAATGACGGATATCCAGATAAAACTTTGGGATGCTGTCCTTTCTTCATGTTCAGCCCCTGTGTATTTCCCACCAAATAATATTGACAATAAATATCTCTCGATTGATGGAGGTTTATGGGCGAATAATCCGTCACTTGTATGTTTAACGGATTCCATTCATCATTTTAAGCAAAGTTTAGAATCTATCCACATTCTTTCTTTAGGAACTGGGAAACAAAATATTGTCTTTTCTGGTGGCCATGAAAAGGAATGGGGGATAAAACAGTGGCTTCCTGTTCAGTTTCCATCTTTTAAAGTAACCCCGAGGTTATTAGATTTAGCGTTAGATATTTCCTCTGAATCAGTCTCCTATCATTGTGAGTTGTTACTCAAAGAAAATTATATGCGTGTGAACAAAGATTTGGGGAAAGAAATGTCTTTTGATGACGTGGGATATATGGATAAGTTAATTGAATTAGGAAATGAAGCATTTAAAGAAAATCAAGCAGAAATAGAGCGATTTTTAGAAAAATAAATGTAATGGCAAGTTGAATGTACTTGCTGCCGGATGGAAAAGCCATATTGATGAGTTCAATATGGCTTTTTGCCATGAGTAAATAATCATGCACTTCGAGCAGCTATTATTAGCATCCAAATGATTATTTAAGGGTATATTAAAAACAAAATTTCTAGCGGAGGTAGTTTAATGACGGATATTTCACAAATTGAACACAAGACAACTTGTTTTACTGAGTATGACCTATTAAAAAGAGTCATTCTTTGTTCGCCTCAATATATGACGATTAGAGATGTGATCAATGAAACACAAAAGCATTTTAAAAATGAAGGGATACACATCGAGCGGGCTCTTGAACAGCATGAAAAATTTGTGCAGGCTTTAAAGGAACATGGAGTAGAAACGATTTTGCTCCCTTATCATAAAAAGTATCCAGAACAGGTTTTTACAAGAGATATCGGCTTTACAATCGGAAATACTGTGTTTGTCGCCGACATGGCGAGTAAAGTTCGTCAAGGAGAAGAGGGGGTCTTAAAGCAATGGCTTGAGGATGAAGGGTTTTCCTATTATAATATAGTCGGAGACCATATTGAGGGTGGAGATGTAATCATTGATGGTGAAACAATCTATATCGGTTTAAGCGACCGAACAAACAAACAGGCCGTTGATCATTTAAAGCAATTGTTAACGAGCTTTGATGTAAAAGGGATTCCATTTAAGGAAACGTATCTTCACCTTGATTGTGTATTCAATGTTGTTTCACCGGAAGTAGCACTAATCTATCCAGAAGCATTAACGAAAGAGGACATTGAATTATTTAGTAGTAAATATGACATTATTGAGGTATCAAAAGACGAACAATTTACACTTGGAACGAATGTTTTATCACTTGGAAACAAACGAATTTTAAGTTTACCTATTAATAAAGAGGTGAATAAACAATTACGTGACCGAGGGTTTGAAGTGATTGAGGTAGATATTACTGAAATTATAAAATCTGGCGGTTCGTTCCGTTGTTGCACGCTACCCATCTTACGTACAAATCATTAAATGAGTGAGAAACCAAATTTTAAACTTTGGTTTCTCTTTTTTTATTTGAAAAAATATTGTAAACTTAAATTATTGGAAAATAATAACTATTATTCTCGAGTTCAAATCTTTGCTTTTTTTAAAAAAAAGAGGGCTGGAAAACGACTTTGTGTTATTAAACAGACATCTAATCATATACTGATGAGGGAATGAAAATTTGTGAGGGATTTAGCAGATGAAAGTGTTTATTCTATCGTTATTAACCATTTTATTGGGTGTGTTAATTTATTTAAACTTTTCCTTTAATAGTTCGAAACCAGTGTCGACTGAATTGGAAAAGGAGTATATCACTTATTGTTATACAATTACAGAAATAGATGAAACTGGATATTACGGAAAAGCTGATAATGGACAGCGCATTCACATAAAAAAAGAAAATGTCAATATTGATGAGGATCTACAAATGAATGATCGAATCATCGTTTACTTTGAGAAGGAAAGCAGAAAAGATGGACTAGTAAAGGTCGAGAAAAAACAGTAAAAAAGGTTGAAATCAAAATGATTTCATCCTTTTTAATTCTTGTTGTCACTGAGAAAATTTAAAAAACATCGACCCAATGATTAATAAAAGAATAATACCCAAGATTCCAGCGAAAGCTAATCTCGGTTTTACTTTTTGCAAAGGGGTTGTAAGATGGACAAAAATCTATCATATGGTAGTGATTATAAATATATTCCCACTACGTCAATAGGCAGTGGTGTTGGGATATCTGTATTGCCTGACATCTACTCGTACACCGTTCAAATTGTTAATATTTGTTTCGTAGGTAATGAAGATCATTTTGTGTTAGTTGATGCTGGGATGCCTGGATCAGCAGAGGAAATTATTGCGACTACAGAGGAGCGTTTTGGACAAGGAAGCAAACCGAAGGCAATTATCTTGACACATGGTCATTTTGATCATGTTGGTGCGATCGTTGAATTAATCAAACATTGGGAAGTGCCGGTATATGCGCATGAATTGGAACTCCCATATTTAACAGGGAAAAAGAAATACCCCGAGCCGGATTCTACGGTAGAAGGCGGTATGGTTGCAAAAATGTCGCCAATATTCCCTAATGAGCCGATCTCTTTAGGCGACAATGTAGAAGCATTGCCATCAGATGGAACTGTCTCACAAATGCCAGGTTTTCGCTGGATTCATACTCCTGGACATACAGAAGGCCATGTATCATTTTTCAGAGATCAAGATAAAACCTTGATCGTTGGAGATGCTTTCGTAACAGTAAAACAAGAGTATCTTTACAAAGTGCTGACTCAAGAGAAAGAAATTAGCGGACCACCCCGCTATTTAACAACAGATTGGGAAAGCGCAAGGAAGTCTGTCCAGAACTTACAAACCCTTACACCAAATGTTGCTGTAACGGGTCATGGTTTGCCGATGAGTGGAGAAGAGTTATCAACAAGTCTTCAGGTGCTCGTAAATGAATTTGATAAGATCGCACTTCCTGATTATGGGAAATATATCAATTAATTAACTTAGAAATAGGCCTCGTTTTTAAAGGCCTATTTTTAGTATCAATTAAAATGCCTGTTAATATTGACAGAAAATTTAATTGATTATATTATTATTATGAAAACATGATTTATTTATAGTTTTGTATTTTGTAAGCACTTACTTTATAAATCAACTGATCGTTATGTAAAAATGTTTTTTAAAAGGATGCTAAAGTGAGGTGGGTTGAAGTGTCATCCCTTTTTAGTGAAGCCATTGATAAATTAAAAAGTTCAGGAATTAAGCTCACTCCTCAACGTAATGCAATCTTGGAATACTTGTTCGAATCTTTATCACACCCAACAGCAGATGATATATTTAAGGCGATTCGTGAACGGTTTCCTAGCATGAGTGTAACGACCGTATATAATACGTTGCGAACTTTCGAGGAAGTAGGCCTAGTAAAGAAGATGGACTTTGGGGATTCATTCAACCATTATTGTTGTTTGACAACCAATCATTACCATGTTATTTGTCAAGAGTGCGGAAAAATCGTTAATTTTTTTTATCCAGCACTAAATGAAATTGAATCATTCGTTGAGCAATCCAAGGGGTTTAAAGTTACCCACCATCAATTGGAAGTTTATGGTATTTGTTCAGAATGCAATGGTACTAAACCAAATTAGCGAGTAACTGAAAATGTAAAATACCCTTTCTTACGACATGGTAAGAAAGGGTATTTTCTTTGCAGTTAGAGAAGGAAATTTGTTTCTTTTATACTTCATTTAGATCAAATGAGACGATTCGGTTTGTTGTTGGATTATAAATGACATTTCCTTGAACTTTTATTTCTTCCTGAGGAGACCTCAATAGAAAATGATAGGTTCGTTTTATTTGAGTTGGTGATATTTGTGTGCTGTCAACAAATTGATAATCTGTTACATCGTATCCTGGATAAGCTGTTTGAGCAAGATTTAACAAATACTTTCCCCACTCTTCTTCTGCAACATGAGGAGATGGAAGAATCTCGATATTTATAACCCCCTGATTTACAGAGGCTCCTAGAGCTTGAAATGCTCTTCGGTGAAGGATTAGATTGTTTACCGGATAGCCTGGTACTTGATCAACGACCTTCACCAATATTTCTCTAGGACTTGCTGAAGAGAGATTTCTTACCTTTAAAGTTTGCCCGCACTGATATTGACTTTCTGTTCCAACTGCGACTGTCATATATTCATTATCTGACCATGGGATGTTGCATTTCGTGATTGGTCCGCCTTCTGTCCAGCTCGCCTGTCCTCTAATTGGTTGTTGGCGCATGTTTAAGGGTGAATAATTATATCTATAAGGAGATTGTGAACGTTGGAAATAAGATGGAACATCGTAATTAGGATAATACATGATTGGATTTAATGTCGGTAAGTAAGGGTATCCAGGGTACATGTCAATTCCTCCTATCTAAAAAATCTTCCCAATACTGTATGAGCGAATAAGGTTCCCGGTGACTAATATAAAAGAGAACTGGAATGGTTACTGCTGATTGATGTTTTTATTATTTTCCTGTTGTAACTTCAAGAAAAGCATCATTAAAGCGCTAATTCTTTCATACTTTAATGGGAAAGAAAAAAAGGAGGGATTTCCAATTAAAGAGTTTATGCAATTCAATAAAATGATTACTCCGTCCATTATCAAATTTGTTTTTTGGATTGGTGCAGGATTATCGGTTTTGTTTGGAATCATTCAAATTATAGCTGGTGCTGCAAGCCCATATGGGGGCGGAATACAAGTTATTTCAGGATTATTTACGATCGTATTAGGCCCGTTTATCACAAGAATTTATTGTGAGCTATTGATTATTTTTTTCAAAATTCAAGAAACATTACAAGAGATAAAAAACAGAGGAAATATAGAAGGATAAATCAAGAGTCAATAACTATCTGATTAAAAAAGAGCTTGGAATATCAAGCTCTTTTTCCCATTGGTTAAGGATGTTTTATTCTTCCACCTTCGCAATATTTACTTTTCCTGAAAAGAAGGTTGCTCCACCTCCCATATCGGCTAGACGGTCGGGGGTGAGTGAATTAAGTAATCGTTGCGAGCCTGTTGAATCTGACCATAATCCCTGTGTGACAACTACACCAGAAAGAACATTATCACCGGTAGTTGCTTTTAATTTACATTCGCCACGCTCGTTCCATATCCGAATCATATCCCCATTCTCAATTCCAAGTGATTTTGCATCCTTCGTATTTACGTATATAAGAGCCTCTTTTTCTAGTTTTATATGTTTCTCATTATTAGAAAATGTAGAGTTTAAGAAATTATGATTTGGGCCAGCAATGAATTGAAACGGGTACTCACCATCATCCTCTAGTGGAATATAAGTCGGAAGTGGAGGGTATCCGTGTTTTTCCATTTGTTCAGAGTATAATTCAATTTTGCCAGTTGGCGTTAATAGTTTACCATGTAATAGCGGTTTAATTTGCGCTTTTTTATAATGGTCCTTTTTCAAACCTTCAAGATCGATCCCTGTAAGATTTGGAGAGTCTAAAGCTTGTTTAATCATTTCAGCCTCGGATTCAAATAGAGCTTCATCGTTGAAATCCATTGCCTTTGCAAGTAATTGAAATACCTCCACATTTGATTTTGATTCTTTATAGTTTTCAATGATTGGCTGCTGAAGTTGTATATAATGATGCCAAAAGGAAGTGTAGAAATCGGTATTTTCAAAAACACTTGTTGCTGGAAGGACGATGTCAGCATATTTTGCTGTTTCAGTTAAAAACAAATCATGGACAACTGTAAATAAATCATCACGCGCTAACCCTCTCCTAACTTTATTGCTTTCAGGTGCGACAATTGCAGGGTTTGATCCGTAAATAAACAACGATTTTATTGGCGGATCTAGGGTAAGTAATGCTTGACCGAGCTGATTCATATTGATGATTCTCGTGTTTTGATTTTTTAATAAATCAGGTCGCTGCAGATTTTTTGTATTATGAGACAGATACCCTTTGTTCCCCTTGATGGCTCCACCGCCTTTATTGAGCCATTGCCCTGTTAAAGCAGGTAGACAAGAAATTGTACGGACACACATGCCGCCATTATCGTGATGTTGCAAGCCGTTGCCTATGCGGATAAATGAAGGTGATGTTCTTCCATACAATCGGGCAAGCTCAAGTATATCTTCAACCGGGATACCGGTAATTTCTGATACAGTATTTGGGTCGTATTGGATAACATGCTCACGTAACTTTTTATAGCCGACTGTATACGTTTCAAGAAAATGGGAATCGATCATGTCCTCAGCAAATAAAATATGCATAATCCCTAATGCGAGCGCAGCGTCTGTTCCTGGAAGGATTGGAATAAACCAGTCTGCCATTCGTCCAGTTTGATTTTTATGAACATCAATGACAATAATTTTTGCACCGTTTTTGCGGGCTTTCTGTGCAAGAATGACTTGATGCATATTTGTGCTGACTGCATTAATCCCCCAAAATATAATTAGTTTTGAATGAATGGTATCCTCAGGATCCATACCAAAGCTACCACCCATTGTATATTGGTAACCTACAGAGCCTGCGGAAGAACAAATCGCCCGTTCCAACTTCGAAGCGCCTAAACGATGGAAAAACCGTCGGTCGATTCCCTCAGCATTCACATTTCCCATATTCCCGTAAAAACTATAAGGAAGAATGCTTTCTGGGCCAGATGTGCGAATTAGATGCTTCCAGCGAGAAGTGATGGTTTCAATTGCTTCGGTCCAGCTTATTCGCTCATACTTCCCATCGCCTTTTATACCTGTCCGTCTCATGGGAAATTGTAAGCGTTTTGGGTCATATATGCGTTCTGTCATGTTTCTTACTTTATTACAGATGTTTCCATTCGTTACTGGATGGTTTGGATCTCCTACGATTTTTACAATTTTTCCATCTTTTTTATGAACGAGTAAACCACATTGATCAGGACAATCCAATGAACATACGGAAGGAAAGATACCATTTGCTTGTTTTTTAAAAGAAGACATTTACACACTCCTAAAGGTTTATTTACTAAGATGGTAAAATAACCTGAATGTTCTTTCAATAGGATTTGTAATATTTCTCATTTTAGACGGATGAAGAGAGCAGTGGGACTTTAAAATAAAAAAGGCAAGCGATATTTCTACGCTTGCCTCCCGTTTATAGATTTCTTGCTCATAAATCAGAGGAAGATAAATCCTCTTTATTGGAACAACTCAGTAGATATTAACCGCGTCTTCCACCTCTACCGCCGCGCTTTGTTTCAGTGTTCCGCTTAAGTGAAGATAAATTTTCTTCACTTGATTTCAAAAACTTAGCCATCTTATCTTCAAACGTTTCTTTTGGTTTGAAGTTTCCCTTGGAACGGAAATCTTTATTTCTGTTATCCGTTTTTCCTTGGCGTGGAGCACGCCCAGCGTAGGAAGATTCTCGCTTTTCAGGTTGGTCAATTGCTTTTTTAATTGAAAGGGCAATTTTTCCATCCTGCTCACTTAAAATTTTCACTTCAATTTGATCGCCAACTGTAAGGTGGTCATTCACATCCTTTACATAGCTATCGGCAACCTCGCTAATATGAACTAGACCAGTTGAACCTCCAGGCAATTCTACAAATGCTCCAAAATTTGTAATTCCTGTCACTTTACCTTGTACCTTACTACCTACTTCGACTGACATAAAAATATGGATCCCCCTCAAAATTGTTAAACACACTTCATTATATCAAAAAATGAACAAAAATAACCCCAAACTTTGTTACTAAAATTAATCTTTATAATTCTGAATATTTAATTTACGATTGCTGAAATTTATCGTATGATATACTCTATAGTTCTAATTTGGAAATAGTTGTAATTTTTTTATTTATCCTTTAATTTGAGAGAGGATTCATTCAATGAAACTTGGAGTCATTATTTTACAGGTCGTATTCATTCATGTTTTTTTCTTATTAGGAGTAGGTTTAAAAGCAATCGTTTCTTTGCCAATCCCTAGTTCTATGCTTGGTCTTTCTTTTTTATTTATAGCGTTATATTTAAGAATCATTAAATTAGAATGGGTTGAAAAAGGTGCAAACTGGTTGTTAGCAGAATTATTGCTCTTCTTTGTTCCTTCGGCAGTTGGAATTATAAATTATGATGAAATTTTAAGTATAGAAGGAATAAAAATCGTATTATTAATAGGAGTAAGTACGATGATTGTAATCGGACTAACAGCCTTAATAGCTGAGAAAATAATTGGGAAAAAGAGGGGTGAGTTGCGTTGATGGTCGTTTTATTTACCATTGTTACGATACTCGTCTACCGCCTAGCGAAAAAAATCTATTCTATAAATTCACTCTTACTATTCCACCCATTGCTGCTAACTCCATCGCTGTTAATTTTATTAATTTCACTTTTCCATGTTCCGGCAAATCAATATTTGGATGCTTCTAAATGGTTGACACATATGCTTGGTCCAGCAACTGTTGCCTTTGCTGTCCCGATTTACAAACATTTAAAGACGATAAAAGAATATATAGGGACAATCCTTGTTAGTATTACAACTGGGTCACTAATAGCTATTTTTTCAACATTGTTATTGTCATTAATGATTCACTTAAAGTATGACTTTATTACATCGATTTTACCACGATCGATTACAACACCGATTGCCATTGAAGTTTCAAAGGAGATTGGTGGTCTCCCAACGTTAACGACTGTTTTTGTTATCATTACCGGAATGGTTGGTGGTGTGCTTGGTCCAAAAGTAATAAAGTGGTTATCGATTAAAAACCCTATTGCTAAGGGACTTGCACTTGGCATGGGTGCACATGCGATTGGAACAAATAAGGCAAGAGAATACGGTGAACAGGAAGCAACATTTTCGTCACTCGGGATGATCTTTGCCGCCTGGATTACAGTGCTTTGGGGGATTTTTTTAGTACCTTTTTTAATGAAATTAGCAGTATAGCATCATCCTGATCTGTCTATATGAAGCTGGATTGACAATGAGTCCATGCGAATCTTATGCAAAGGCAAATAAACGGTTTGCCTTTTTTAAATTGTGGAATAATAGAAAGAAATTGAGCAGATAGATGGATGTGAGTGAATGATGCGAAGAGGTCTCCATTTAAAATTTTTTTGGATAATCTCCATAATGACAATACTTTTGTTTTTACCGTTTCCAACACATGATAACGCAGCCACCAAGAAAGCAGTTTATTCAGCGACATTAGCTAAGATTGATACAATTTTAAAAGATGAACGTTTGGCTGGTGCCATTACTGGTGTAAGTATTCGTAATGCGGTGTCAGGAGAGTTAATCTATTCTCCTTTTGGTGACACTCGTTTACACCCAGCCTCAAACATGAAACTTTTAACAGCGGCCTCAGCATTGGAAGTATTAGGGAAGGACTATCAGTTTTCAACCGAAGTTTGGATAGACGGGAAGATAGAAGGGAATACGCTAGTGGGAAATGTTTATTTAAAAGGGAAGGGAGATCCAACCTTAATGAAGGCAGACTTAGATCAGTTTGCCAAAGACTTGAAAGCAAAGGGAATACATAAAATTGATGGAAATTTAATTGGAGATGATCTCTGGTATGATCATATTCGTCTTTCTCAAGACTTAAACTGGTCTGATGAGACCAACTACACCGGTTCCCAAGTTTCCGCTTTAACGCTTTCACCTGATCATGATTATGATAGTGGGACTGTTATTGTTGAGGTGTTTCCAGCTAAAAAGGTCGGAAAGCATGCAAACGTGAAGGTAACACCTGCTACAAATTATGTGGAAATTAGGAATGAAACTGAAACAGTTGAGGGAAATGCTCAAAAAAAAATCACAATTGAAAGAGAGCATGGGACGAACGTAATCAATATTAATGGGACGATTCCGTTCTCAAGTAACAGTGAAAAAGCATGGGTAGCGGTTTGGGAACCGACAGAATATACTTTAGATGTATTTTTACACGCTCTTATCGATGCAGGGTTTAAAATTAGTAACAGTTTAGAAGTAAAAACGGGTAGTACCCCAGAAGATGCTCAGTTGCTAACAATAAAAAAGTCAATGCCTCTGGAAGATTTACTAGTTCCGTTTATGAAGCTGAGTAATAACGGTCACGGAGAAACCCTCACGAAAGAGATGGGGAAAGTCGTTCATGGTGAAGGAAGTTGGAATAAAGGTCTTCAAGTGATGAAAGGAACTGTTGTAAAATTTGGAGTGAATGGGGAAACCATTTTGCTGCGAGACGGTTCTGGGATGTCCCATAAAAATTTGATCTCTGCAAACGAATTATCTCAATTGTTATATACTATTCAGGAAAAAGCTTGGTTTCCGGAGTTTGAGGCTTCTCTTCCAGTTGCGGGTGATTCAGATCGATTAGTCGGTGGTACTTTACGGACACGGATGAAGGAAGAACCTGTAAAAGGAAATGTGAAAGCAAAAACAGGGTCAATTACTGGCGTTTCAACGATTTCTGGATATGTGATCCCAACGGAAGGAGAACCTTTAATTTTTTCGATTATGATTAACAATTACTTAGGTCATTCCGTGAGAGAAATAGAAGATTCGATTGTACAAACATTAGTTGAAGGTGGATGAAAACCAAAACCACATTCATCATGTGGTTTTGGTTTAATTATGCTCATTCTTGAAGAGATCCCAGATGTAATGGGAGGGAGTTGCCACTCCGACTCGATTTTTCCCCATCGGTGAGGAGATGGTTGCAAAAATCACGCCAACGACTTCACCACTTTCATTTATAACAGGACTGCCACTATTTCCTTTATATACAGGGGCATCAATCATGAGTACCGGAACGTTCCAATTACGTAAAAGAATTTCACCGGCAATCTCTCCTTCATTGGCAATCTGTGTAAAAGACAGTGGATTTCCAATAAAAATTATTTTTTCACCCATTGCTTCGCCCCAATCCTTTTTAAAAGAGAGAGGGAGAGTGGGAAGGTTTTCAGCTTCGATATCGACAATTGCTAAATCCAGTTCTGAATCTTTGACGATTACGTTGCCAATATAGGTGTTTCCAGTTTTAAAATGAACCATTACCTTATCTGAATGAGCAACTACATGCTCGTTTGTCACAATTGTTCCCGTAGGTTCAATATTAAAACCCGTTCCTTTTACACCATCATATTCGATTGACACGACCGATTGTTTATATTTTCTTACCTCTTGATTTTCTGAGAGCTTTTTTGATACTTGCAAAAATTCAATCGCAGGGATATTAAATAAGTGGAACCATACTTGCAATCCACTTATTAATAAGGCAAATACGAGAAAAAAACTTATGACTTTAACGTATTTGGATCTTCGTTTTTTTCGTCGCTCTTTCTCATTTTCCCATTCTTCATCTACTTCATCTAAATAAAGAGTCTCCCAAGCCTCTTCATCTTCATTATGTTCTTGCCTTGTTTTTTCTTTATCCATATGACCACCTAATTATAAGATACTTTTAATGTTCGTTTCTTTCAAGGGAATTATTACATATGCATGGCAAATACCATTTCACAAATTTAAAATTGTATAACCAATCTATTCGTGTGAAAACTAAGGAAATCAATGAAAGATATGCCAGTGAGGAGTGGGAATATGGTTTCCTATAATGAGGTTGTTAATGCCTATGAAAAGATGTTGGGAATCGTTCATAAAACACCATTAGATTATTCGAAAACATTTAGTAAGTATGCGAATAATGAAGTATATTTAAAGCTAGAGAATTTACAAAAAACTGGTTCCTTTAAGGTCCGAGGTTCTTACAATAAAATGATTTCATTAACGAAAGAAGAAGTTCAAAAAGGGGTGGTTGCAGCCTCAGCAGGAAACCATGCACAAGGTGTAGCATACTCAAGCAATCTGTTGAATATCCCTTGTACGATTGTTATGCCTAAAGGCGCGCCTTTAAGCAAGGTGCAAGCAACAAGAGAATACGGTGCGAACGTTGAATTGCAAGGAACGGTCTTCGATGAGGCGTTAGAGTACGCAGTAGAGTTGAAGAAACAAACTGGTGCTGCTTTTGTTCATGCCTTTGATGATAAAGCAATTATTAATGGTCAGGGAACAATAGGACTTGAGATTTTAAAGCAGCTACCAGAAGTTGATGCAATCGTTTGTCCAGTCGGAGGTGGAGGGCTAATTGCTGGAATTGCTGCTGCGGTGAAAGAACAGCATCCATCGATTAAAATTTATGGAGTTCAAGCTGCTGCTTGTACAAGTATGGAACAATCATTGAAGGAACAGAAACCGGTCCTTGTTGATTCCAGCCCTACTATGGCGGATGGGATTGCCGTTAAAAGACCAGGCTTGCATACTTTTCAACTCGTTCAAAGGTATGTAGACGCGATGGTTTCAGTTGATGAAATGGAAATTGCCCAAACAATGTTAATGCTTTTAGAGCGGAATAAATTATTGGTTGAAGGTTCCGGCGCGGTGGCACTTGCAGCATTATTATATCAAAAGGTGCCGCTTCAACATAAAAAGGTAGTACCGGTTATTAGTGGTGGGAATGTTGATGTGAGTTTCATTTCGCGAATCATCGAAAGAGGGATGGTTGAGGCAGGTCGTTTTGTGCGTTTTAGTACAATTTTAAATGATAAGCCTGGAAACCTCGAAAAATTCCTAGGAGTAGTTACTGAAAAGAATGGAAATATTTTAGATGTCTCTATAAATCATATGGGCGAAAATATCTATCCAGGATATGCTCAATTTCTCCTATCGGTGGAAACGAAAAACCGTGAGCATATTGAAGAAATCTTTACAGCCTTTCAGAAAAAAGGATTTACGACAGATATTGTTTAAAAGATGAGGCTATGTCTGTGGTATGAGTTATAAAGTACAATAAGGAAAAGCATTGAAAAGTGTGGGGATTATGGAGATGTTTAGGGATTTATCATGGAAGGAAAAGTGGATTCATCTCCATATGTTGAAGATGAATCCATCCCTTTATTATAAGCCTTTTGGAGCAATCTTAATCAACGATTCGTCCTTGCGGAATTAAATCAATGTTTTTCACTTTTATTTTTGGTAAATATTGTTCATCCCAGTTGATTGTAAGCCTATCTGGATAATCAACCGTTAGTTCCCCGATTAAGCCGCCATTGATCGTCATCGGTTGATTGTTTGTTTTGATTTCAATTCCGCCTTCAGCGTAATAGATGCCTGGAAAAGTGCTGCAACTGCTGTTATTTTCAATCGTTAACTTTCCTGCGACAAACAAACCGAAGCGGTAATCATTGTTTTTGAGGTTAATACAAGCATTTTTAATCTCGGCATTTCCATGTACATAAATATTTGAAAATTTATCTTCAGTTGATAAATTTTTATGGTCGCTATCGCCAATTGTTAAATTCACATGGTTAATATATAAATTTTCCATTGTTACCATATCCCCGCGAAGCATTAGGTTGCTTATTGGCGGATTAGAGCTGCTTGTTTGCTTTCCGCCAACTTCTAATGAGCGATAGACAAAAAGACCTTCATTGAATGTGAAGTACCGCGGATTTGCCTGATCAATTCTATCATTGTAAAACAAACCACGATCAACTTTATCTTGTTGGATAACGACGTTCCCAATAACAATCAACTTTTTAAATTCAATATTTTTAAAGCTTTCTTTTTGTCCAATTCGTATTCCGAGTAAACTGAATACTGGTTCAGAATACCCACCATCAATTACTACATTTGTATTTGCTACCACCTCTTCATTCAATACATTTACCTTTACAAGTTTCAATAGGTCAACACCTAATATAGCACCTTGTCTTGAAGCGATAATCGGTTTTTCTTTGTACATAGAAAAATCCCCATTACCGCCACCGATAGAGATGAGGTTAAGTAAATTTATATTTAAAAGTCTTTGTTCGTCTGGTACTCGATGGTAGTTTTTTTCTGAACCTCCGATTGTAATTAAGTTGAGATTTAGTACGGCACCCACCCCTAACTTAAGAACATTATCATTCGTAAAATTTAATGGATAAGCTCCGTCTTTCGTTAAATCTATAATTTTATATACAGCCTCATCATGCTCAAAATCATACTTCAGCATATAATACCCGATAATTGTTTTCTTAGTGTCACTAGTTACGCCTTTGCTAGTGACTTCAATATTATATTGGTCTTCTAACCCAATTAATTGAGCCTTAACTTGGATTTTAACTGGTTCAATTTCTGGACCGACCGTGACCCAATCTTCATAATCGGCTAAAAAATGTAAAAGATTAATAGAATTGGAATCTGTCGAGTGTACATAGTTTTTGAAGGCGGTTTCAAAATAAGTTAAACCATCAAGTGCATATTGCTGTGCTTGGGAATTGGACTCTGTTTTCACAGTTCGTTTTGTTTCACCTACTGTGTTAACCAATAGAGACAGACCGAGGACGGAAAAGACTAAAATGACTAAGAGCACGAGCACAAGACTTGAACCACGTTCATTTAACTTCAATCGTATCAGCCCCAATAATAAGATAAGGTATTCGATTCTTTAGTTCGATTTTTTTGCCGCCAGAGTCTGTATGTTTTTCTTGCATAATTATTTTAATTGATAAATATTTTTCTCTATATGTAGAATCCTCTATTTTTATCCATGAATCTTCCGAAACTTCATATCGTGAATGGATGGCGTTTCCATTTATGACCGCTTGTCGATTCTCAAATCCTAATGTAACTTGCTCTCCTTCCATTTTTGTAATTTTTATTGAATTAGGATAATCTGAAACAATCTCTACCTTGGTTGCCACCAAAATTTCATTTTCGAATCGTTTCATCACATAATTTGCTTCATCATGTAAGGAGATGTCTTCATTTATTTTTCTAAAATTGTCTAACCCGCTCGTTAAATAAGCAATCGTTGCAATAGAAACGATACTTAATAAGGCGATGCCAGCTAACACTTCAACTAGGGTGAGTCCATTTTCTCTTGTTATTGTTGATCTCTTCATAATTCTACCAACCCTTCAAGGGTCGTAATAGGCTTTTGGTCGTTATGATAAACTTCAATCTTAACAACGTATAAGCGGATTTCACCCTCATCGGTTTCTCCAGTTTCATTCACTTCCACTTTTATTGAATACCTTTTATTATTTACTGTTTTTATGTAATCGTCGCTGCATCCTGCTTCCGTTTGGCAATTGTTACTACCATATATGCCAACATCATCAATTTCTGCGATTTCTCCAGCTTTTACTTGTTCTAAAAAGAATTTTGCCAAATTTACTGCTACTAATTTATCTTGATTCCCCATTGTCGTTTTTTGAGAGATTGTAAAAAACTGAAAAAATACGGTCCCGATTAGGAATAAGATAAGAAATGAGACTAGTATTTCTACTAACGTAAAGCCGCGGTCATTGGGCATTATAATCCCTCTATTCGTGGGTTTTATTTGTAAAGAAGAAATTATTTTAGTGATATAGGTCACATTTTTATTTTATTATAATTTTTTCGAAAAAAGTATAATGAACGCAAAGATTTTCATTTATAACATATGATTTTGACAATTTTGTTAAAAATGCACATCTCAGAAAAAACAAATCATCCGATATTCAAGGTTAAATATCACACCGATGGTAGATACTTAATAAATGCAGATTGATTAAAATAGAGAGGAGGAATGAAATGGGTAAGGCGGAAATCGGTGAGGTGTTCACTATTAGTGACGAAAATAACGAAGACCAGGAGGTCGAAGTTCTCGCTTCGATTACAAATGAAGGGATAGAATATGTAGCGGTCAGTTTTGTTGAAGATTTGAAGGGAGAAAATATTGAGGATATTGATGTATTCTTTTTAAAAGTGGATGAGGATGGCGATTTTTCAGCAATCGAAAGCGATGAAGAATTTGAAAAGGTTTCTTTAATGTTAGATGAAATGATGGATGAAGAAGAGTTAGACTAAAAAAGAGAGCAGATGCTCTCTTTTTTTTATAAATATCGCTGAAGCTTGTACTTCATTGAAAGCATAATTAATTTATCTAAGTCCTGACTTAATTTTAATGTTTCATTGGCAGACATTCCTTTAAGGGAGGCAGTGTTTGTCATTTGAGTTCGTTTGTTTTCAATAATACTTTGGAGATGTTCGTGTAATGTTCGCAATAGGACCACCCCTTATCACAATGTTTAATTAATACTACCAATATGGTATAAATTAATATTACTAGGTAAATAGGGGATTTTTTAACTGAATTATGAAATAAATGTGACAATTTTGTTTTTCCTCTTGTCACTTTGTTTATAGAGTATTTTAACAATAACTCTTGATGAAAATGAAGCGTTGGTATATAATTGTGATAATATTTAGATTAGTCAGAATTTATTCACCCTAATGAAAGCGCTTACTGATGTTGAATTAAAGAGTTTGCTAAAATCCCCCAGCTTACTGGGGCCTAAATAAAGTATGACAAAGGGAGAGATGATAATGGGAACAAAAAAAGCGAATATTGGAGATAAAATTATCTCGAAAACAGGTATTAAAGGGAAAGTGGAGAAAGTGAAGGAAAATTCAGTCATCGTGGAAATTATTGAAAATATGTCTGAATATGAGTTTATGAATAACAGGACTGTTGTTTCACATAAAAATTATATAGTCATTTAAACGAAACATAAAGTCCCTTATATGGATTTACTTATAACAAATATTTGATTTTGTAGTTAATCAAAGTGTTTAAACGAACCCATCAGCATGGGTTCGTTTTTATTTTTTATTCTTAGTTATTATTCATTGTTGATTTTCTTGTAGTATAGGCGGAGAATTTCCGCCTAATGTATATAGTGGAAGCTTAAGAAGCGAAAATAAGCGGAGATATTCCGGTTAACTGCTCTAAATAAGCCAAAATTCAAAGCTTTTGATCATATAGACGGAAATACTCCCCTTATTTTTAAGGAAATATCGCTATTTCCCAGTTTAGGCGTAATTTATCCGCTTATTTTTCAAACATAGTAAAATCAACATTCAGTTATTACAGAGCCATTTTTTTAAAAATAGGGTGGAAAAAAGGATTTGACAATAGTGCAACACTACAAATATGTTAACCTAAAATAAAAGTAGTTGACACAAAAAAAGAAACCATTTACTATTTGAATAGGATAAATATTGAGAAAACATTGTGAGAGAGGAAAAAATGATGAAAAATAAAATGAATGCCTTAGATATTAGTTTAGCAGGGATGTTTGTTGCGTTAATGATGATTGGCGCAAATATTACGTCAATTGTCCCATTTATGGTGGTAGGCGGGGTACCAATTACGTTACAAACGTTTTTTGCTATTTTAGCAGGAGCGATACTTGGGAGTCGATTAGGATCCATTAGTATGATGGTATATGCTGCTTTAGGATTAGTTGGAGCACCCGTTTTTGCTAGATTTAGTGGTGGCTTCACCCAAATTTTAAGTCCGACATTTGGATTTATTGTTTCATTTATTATTACAGCCTATATTGTTGGAAAAATGGTTGAAAAGAAGAAAACATTGAATATGTTTATTTGGGCATCACTTACTGGGATGGTCATTAATTATCTTTTCGGGACGAATTGGATGTATTTTGCTTACAAGTTCTGGGCTGCAGCCCCAGATGGTTTTACATATAAATTAGCTTGGTTATGGATGCTCCCGCCATTACCAAAGGATATTATTCTTTCAATCGGAGCAGCATTTTTTGCTTATCGATTAGAGCATTCTGTTCTTAGTCGGAGTCAATTCAGGAAAATAAACAGGCCTGTATAGAGGGGGAAATGAAATGAGTTGGAAGCAGTTAGCGTTAAATGTTCTTGAAGGTGATGAAATAACGAATGATGAGGCATTAGCGATTTTAAATTGTCCAGATGAAGAAATTCTTGAATTAATGCATGGTTCTTACCTGATTCGTCACCATTATTATGGGAATAAAGTAAAGCTAAATTTGATTGTGAATGCTAAATCTGGACTCTGTCCTGAAAATTGCGGCTATTGTTCGCAGTCGAGTATTTCAACAGCAACCGTTGATAAGTATAAAATGATGGATAGAGAAGAGTTATTAAAAGGTGCTGAACAAGCGAATCGCTTAGGAGCGGGAACCTATTGTATTGTCGCAAGTGGTCGTGGTCCAAGCGATAAAGAGATTGACCAAGTCTCATCTGCGGTAAAAGAGATAAAAGAAAAGTATAATTTGAAAATATGTGCGTGTTTAGGTTTGATTCAGCGTGAACAGGCAGCAAAACTGAAGGAAGCCGGGGTTGAACGGTATAATCACAATTTGAATACATCCGAAAATCATCATGAGGCGATTACTACTTCGCATACATATCAAGATCGCGTCGGTACGGTGCAAATGATTAAAGATTTAGGAATTTCTCCTTGTTCTGGGGCAATTATTGGAATGAAAGAAACAAAACAGGATGTTATCGATATGGCAAGGAGTTTAAAAGCAATCGATGCTGACTCAATCCCAGTAAACTTTTTACATGCGATTGATGGAACTCCGCTAGAGGGGACAAATGAGCTGAATCCAAGATATTGTTTAAAAGTGCTGGCGCTTATGCGGTTTATAAATCCTACAAAAGAAATTCGCATTTCTGGCGGGCGCGAAGTGAATTTACGGAGTTTACAGCCACTTGGTTTATTTGCCGCAAACTCAATTTTTGTTGGTGATTACTTAACAACAGCCGGTCAAGAATCGAATGCCGACCATCAGATGCTCAAAGATTTGGGTTTTGAAATTGATTATGTTCGGAAAGAAGAGCAAGAATTGTTGAATAACTAAATAAGGATGTTTAATGCGAGCTATGATGATAGGCTCGCTTTTATTGTGCGACGGGCAGTTGCACCTTTGCAGGACCACTGCAAGAACTAACTTATATAGGTTGGGACACGCTACGGCGGTAAAACGGTCCCCGAATCCTGGAAGGTTATCTCTCTCGGAGGTGTAAGTCCTCCCATAGGAGTGCTGGCACAACCTATGAAGTCTAATCTAGGGCATTATTGTGAAGTAATGTCTGAAGGAGATGCGGAATGTCGAGAGACCCGTAGACGGATAAGCAGACCCAAATGCGAAAGCGTGAAGCACATACGGCCGGGTAAGTTGACGACTGTGCGAGAATAACGGGAAGTCCTCACTGTAAATTACAGGAGTCCTTTAATCAAAGAGCCAGCCGATTAAAGGGAGCTTATCAAGTGAAGGTGCTGGGTATGTTTAGAAGGAAAGTGTAATGACCCCGTGAGGTCTTCACTCTCAATTTCAGGTGGTGTCATATAAGAGTAATTCGAAGTTGACATTACGAGTGAAGAAGTCAGACGCTCTCATAGTACGGAAGTAAGAATGTGACTAAACACATTCCGAACGGAAGGGGATGCGACCTCGTGGTTCTACTCTAATAGAGGTGTGTAATGAAAACAGAACACGTTACCTCGGTAAAACGAACTGGATGTACACAATGAAAGGTGTGGAATAAGCATTGAATCAAGAACTGAAATTGAAATGGCATAGTATCTACGGACAAATTCTCTTTGACCGAAAACTAATGGCTGCCTGGGAAAAGGTAAAGTCTAACAATGGAGCTGGTGGAATCGATGGTGAGACCATTCAAAGCTACGAAGCTAACGAGAACGAGAATATCAATCAACTTCTTGCGAAACTTCGAGCGAAAGAATACACACCATCACCTGTCAGAAGACAGTATATTCCCAAGAAAAATGGAAAAATGCGACCACTTGGAATCCCCAACATTGAAGACCGCATTGTCCAACAAGCCGTAGTAAACGTAATAGAACCAAAATGTGAAGAATTTATTTTCCACAACTGGTCATGTGGCTACCGCCCAAATAGAGGTGCTAAAAGAGTAGTGCAGCTTATAATGTGGAACGTGGAAAAAGGCTATAACTATATCTATGATTGCGATATTAAAGGCTTCTTTGACAATATTCCACATAAGAAATTGATGAAGGTGCTTCAGAAATATATAGCAGATGGGACCGTCCTAGACCTTATCTGGAAATGGTTAAAAGCTGGCTATATGGAAGAAGGCAAATTCCATCAAACAGATTCTGGCACTCCGCAAGGAGGCGTAATTTCACCACTTCTTGCGAACCTCTATTTAAATGAATTAGATTGGGAACTAGACCTTAATGGAATTCGTTTTGTGCGTTATGCGGATGATTTTCTTCTATTTGCGAAAACAAAGGAAGACATCAAACGAGCCGAACAAATTACCAAAGGCAAACTAGCAGAATTGGGCTTAGAAATCTCTATCGAGAAGACCAAAGTCGTGGATTTTAACCATGATGATTTCGATTTCTTAGGATTCACCTTTGAACACTGGAGAAACCGAAAGAAAGATGGAAAACCATACTTCATAGCTAAACCTAAAGAGTCCACATGGGATGACTTTCGCCAAAAGATAAAAACCAAAACGAGAAAGACCTTTACATATAGTAAAGAGGTTTGGATAGAGAAAGTAAATCCTGTAATTAGAGGAAAAGTAAATTACTTTCTAACTCTTTGGGAAGCAATAAAGGCAAACGAAGAATATGGATTAAAAAGCAACTGCTACTTTAATGTCATTGGAAATGAATTAAAGGCAATTGATGGCTATATTAGAAGAAGGTTACGAGTATGCATGATTCATAAACACCCAAGTCAAAGAAAAGGGTGGACAATGACAACGAAATGGAATATCGAGTTCTTCGTTCGAATCGGATTGGTAGCGACTTTTCAATATTACTACGGAAAACAATATGGCTATACTCCAGAATCCTACATTGATTATATGAAGAAGAGCCAAGAGAAGAAACAACAAAAGAAGGTCCAAAAAGCAAAAGAACGCGGAAGGGAGTATTATACACCTGACCGCGTTCGCAAAATGAACTATGCACAAAGAATAGCAAAGTATTCAATGTAACACGTTGGTAAGCCGTATGCCTTAATAGGGCACGTACGGTTTGATAAGGGGGGAGCCTTGTGAAAGGTTTCCCTACTTTATTTTTTGAATTCTTTTTACTATAGATATAAAAATAGTTGTTTGATTGTTCATTCTTTTTAATTCAAGATAAAAATGGTATGGTAAATAAATCAATAGGAGATATTCTTTTCTATGGAAGAATGGAGGGTTTGTGCGTGGAGTTAGGGATTAGTACATTTGTTGAGACGACTCCAGATGTAAAAACGGGTGAGGTCATTAGTCATGCTCAACGAATTTCTGAAGTAGTAGAAGAAATAGTATTGGCAGATCAAGTGGGTTTAGATATTTTTGGTGTCGGTGAACATCATCGGGAAGATTATGCGGCATCTTCACCTGCTGTTGTGTTAGCTGCAGCGGCAACGCAAACGACTCGTATTCGTTTAACAAGCGCTGTGACTGTGCTTTCATCAGCTGACCCTGTTCGTGTATTTCAAGACTTTGCTACCCTTGATGCACTTTCGAATGGAAGAGCAGAGATTATGGCGGGCAGGGGGTCGTTTATCGAATCATTCCCATTATTCGGTTATGACTTAAATGATTATGATGAGTTGTTCGATGAAAAATTGGAGTTGTTATTGAAAATACGCGAGAATGAGAAAATTACTTGGAAAGGTCAACATCGACCGGCAATAAATAATCTTGGCATTTATCCTCGTCCTGTACAAAACCCTTTACCTGTTTGGATTGGGAGTGGTGGGACGTCACAGTCAGTTGTCCGTGCGGGCCTTCTCGGATTGCCACTTGTCCTCGCAATCATTGGTGGAAAGCCGCTGCAATTTGAACCACTCGTACGTCTATATAAACGAGCAGCTGCAAAAGCTGGACATGATGTAGCAAAATTGCCTGTTGCTTCCCATTCACATGGCTTTATAGCAGGGAATCTTGAAGAGGCTGCAGATAAATTTTTTCCTTCTACTCAACAAGCAATGAATAAATTAGGTCGAGAACGTGGTTGGGGGCCATATGATCGGTCAAGTTATGATTTTGCGCGAAGCTTCGAAGGGGCATTGTATGTTGGAGATCCGCAAACGGTTGCCGACAAAATTATCCATTTGCGTAAAAATGTCGGGATTACTAGGTTTATGCTCCATGTCCCTGTTGGAACGATGCCACATGAAGAGGTTATGAAAGCGATTGAATTGTTTGGGAATGAGGTAGCACCGGTTGTACGTGAAGAAGTAGCGAAATGGGAAGATGAAAATGAGCTAAAAGGGTAAAAAAGTTGTAAAAAACCTGTGCCTATTATTAAGAGCACAGGTTTTTTACATCTAATCTTCTGGTGATTCCTTTTTGACAGTTGCTTTATTTCGTTGCTTATCTTCCCCTAATAATGCGGATTTTGCTTCCCTCCGATGCTCCTTATTTTCACAAAGGACAAATAATGTATCTCCCTTTTCAATCACTGATAATCCTGTAGGAGTTAGTAATTTTTCCTTGCGGATAATTCCAATGATTAATGTATTTACCGGTAGTTGTAAGTCGAGTAATGATATCCCGATTGCAGGAGCTTTTTTTGGTATTGTGACTTTCATTATTTCTGAGTTCGTTGTTCCTAAGTTAATTAATTCAATGCTCGCATTTTCGTCCTCGTCCTCACTCGTTAAACCTAGTTTCTCAGCAAACCAAGACAATGTACCACCTTGTACTAAAGCTGAAATGAAGACTACGAAAAATACAGTATTAAAAATCTGATTGCTACTGTCTAATCCTGCTACAATCGGATAAGTGGCTAAAACGATTGGGACGGCACCTTTTAAGCCAGCCCATGAAATAAATAATTTTTCTTTTACCGTATATTTCATAAACATCATTGAGATAAACACCGCGATTGGTCGTGCAACAAACATTAAGATGATAACAATTAAAATACCTTCCCAGAAAACAGCGGTTAATTGGTTAGGGAAGACGAGCAATCCTAGAAGGGCGAACATCACGATTTGCATCATCCATGCAAACCCTTCATTAAATCGCAAGATGGAAAAACGATGTGTTAAGTCGCTGTTCCCGACAAATACGGCCATAACGTAAACGGCTAACAATCCACTTCCACCTAAGAAATCGGTGACTGCATACGTTAATATCGCTGCACCCATTGCCAAAACAGGATACAATCCTGAAATGTCGAGTTTGATACTGTTTATAATGATTACAGTTAATTTTCCAAGTCCCAGTCCTAAAACAAGGCCGAGAGTCATTTGTAGGACTAAACTGCCAATTGCATACCAAATGGACAGCTCTGGTAGTTGAATCATTTGTATTAATGTTACAGTGAGAAAAACAGCCATTGGGTCATTGGAGCCAGACTCCGCTTCTAATGTAGCTGTTAAACGCTTATTAAAATTTTTATTTCCTAGAACTGAAAATACGGCAGCTGCATCCGTTGAGCCGACAATTGCTCCTAAAAGAAGGCCTTCTAATAAGGAAAAATCTAATATGTACATCGCGGCAATACCGGTGACAGCAGAGGTAATAAACACGCCAAAAGTAGCTAATGACGTGGCAGGTACAAGAATCGGGCGAATCTTCGTCCATTTTGTTTGTGTTCCACCATCAAAGAGGATGATAATTAATGCTAATGTACCAATAAATTGTGTTAACTGAACATCCTCAAAAAATATGACCTTGTTGAGGAGCATTCCCCCAATAAGAAACAGAATTAGGGCAGGGAGTCCAAGACGCGAAGAAAATTTTGTCGCTAATACACCAATTATTAGCATGACAGATAAGATAAATAATAACGAGCCAATTAATTCCATGTAAACAATCCTTCCGCATTAATCGAAAAACCTCTTCCATTATTATAATCTAAATAGGGAAAATGGAACAGTTTTTATATGCTTAGCTGAATAACAATTAATAGATGAAACTTTTCTAAAATAAACTAAAAAAGTGGGTGCGAGGCACCCACTTTTTTAGTTTAAGAATGCTGGTAGCCATAACACGACAGCAGGCCAGTAGGTTATGATTGCTAAGGCGACGAACGAAACAGCTAAAAATGGAAGAATCGCTTTTGATAAAGTTTCTAATCGTACATTTCCAAGTGATGAAGCGATATATAACCCTGTACCGACAGGTGGGGTTAATAATCCAATCGTTAAGTTAATACAAATGATGACACCAAAATGAACAGGATCAATTCCGTAATTTGCGATAATTGGTGTGAAAATCGGAACTAGAATAATTAATGCTGCAATTCCATCCATAAACATACCGATAAAGAGCAATACGATGTTCACAATAAGTAAAAATACTAAAGGATTATCTGATAAAGACGTCATCCATGTGGCAATTGCATGAGGGATTTTTTCAAACGAAAGCATCCAGCCAAATAAATTTGCCATCGCAATTAACATCGTAATTGTTGCGGTTGAAATCGTCGTATTAATCATCACACCAGGTAAGTCTTTCAGTTTTAATTCTTTATAAAAGAAGAATCCTACGATTAGGGCAACAATACAAGCAATCGCTGCTGATTCAGTCGGTGTAAAAGCTCCGCTTAATATTCCCGCGATAATGATGACTGGTACGAGTAAAGCAGGGAGAACCTTCAAAAATGAAATACCCATCTCCACAATTGTCGCTTTTTTGCTTGTTGGCCATTTTTGTTTCCATCCAAAGTATCCGATTAGGATTGCAAACAAAAAACCAAGGATGAGACCTGGGACCACACCTGCGAGGAACATCGAACCAATTGATGCACCAGATCCGACCCCGTAAATAATAAACATCATACTAGGAGGGATGATTGGGCCTAATAAACCAGCTGATGCCGTTGTGGCAGAGCTGAATTCTCTAGGGTAGCCTTCTTTCTCCATGGAAGGGACCATCACCCTGCTCATCATTGCAATTTGGGCGGTTGCAGAACCAATAATCGAAGCTAATAACATATTTGCAATCACATTTACATAGGCCAAACCGCCTCGGAAGTGACCGACCAGTGTTTTAGCAAAGGAAATCAGTCTTGAAGTAATTCCACCAGAATTCATCAATTCACCTGCCATCATAAAAAGCGGAATGGCTAAAAGACTATAAGTTTCTAATCCTGAGTATAGTCGTTGGGGGACGGTTGCTACCAAACCTAAATTGCTTGATGCAAAAATATAAATTACAGTTGTTATTCCGAGTACAAACGCGATTGGAACTCGGAGTAGAAGGAGGATGATAAATAGTAATAGAGCGATTGCCATTTTAAAAAATCCCCTCCTTCTTTAATCGCAAATTTTTAATGATGACATCCAATGAATGAATGGTCATTAATAAAAAGCTGACTGGAACGCTTAAATATGCATAAATCATTGGCATTTGCATCGAACTTGACTTTTGGACGGAAATATTAGGTGATGATAGCCAATTAATCGAAAGATACAAAATATAGGCGACAAAAACGAAAACAGCAATTGTACTGAAGATAAGGAATATTTTTCTTGCCATTCCATGAAGTCGATCATAAATGATCGTAATTGCAGGGGCGTTTTGCCGCTTGATGCTCATGCTACCGCCTATAAAAGTTAACCATATAAGTGAAAAAATTGCCGTTTCATCCGACCATGTTAATGGGCTGCTTAAAAAATAACGATAAATCACCCCAGCAGATAAGGAGATGAGTATGATTAGACATAGGACAATAGCGGCTAGTTTTTCTAGTTTATAGATTCCATCGCTTATGATGTGAATCAGTTTCATTAGTAGTCCCCCCTGTAACTCTCAACATTCATTTAGGAGTTGGTGCAAAAATTTACCCTGCATCTTAAATTTGGAAGCAGGGTAGCCCAATTTTCAGTTAGATCATAACGGAAAGCTTGGTTGTATAATCATATCTTTACTTAATTTTTAAAAATGGATTTATTTCTTTACTTATCTAGTTCATCAAGAAAGGCTTGAATGACCGGTGATTTTGTAGCAAATTCATCATTTACTCTAGTTGTGATGTCGTTAAATGATGAAGGATCCAAAATCTTTTCAACTTTAACCCCAAGCTTTTCTAGTTCTTCTAAATTTGAATCTTCACGCTCGATTGCTTCTTTTACGCCCCAAGCGACTGCATTGTTAAGTGCTGCTTTCACAATTTCCTGATCTTCAGCCGAAAGCTTATCATAGGAAGGCTTGCCCATTACGATGACAGATGGAAACGTAGCATGGTTCGTAAGTGTGAGATATTCAGCATTTTCATAATATTTTTCTGTAACCAAAGCGTCTAAATCAATATCCATTCCATCGATAACACCCGTTTGCAAAGAGGTATAGACTTCAGGTAATGGCATCGCTGTCGGTCCTGCTCCTGTTCCTTCCCAGAACATTTGCACGGAAGGGCTGCCGATAATCCGTACTTTCTTTCCTTTCAGGTCTCCTGGTGATTGAATATGTCCATCCTTCATTAAAATGTGGCGGTTGCCTGCAAAAATAAAATCTAACCCTATTAACCCTTGAGACTCTAATTCTTTCAACATTTCTTTAGCTGGCTCTGATTCTCGCATTTGAGCAGCCTCTTCAAGATTGCTAAATGCAAAAGGCATAAACCATGAATTTAATGAATCTTGGCGTGTACTCATGTAAGCGTTTGTCAGAAACCCAAAGTCAAGTGAGCCGGTTTCTAGTTGTTGAACCATATCCTGTTCTTGGCCTAATTGTGAAGCAGAATAGATATCCAGTTTCATGCGACCATCTGATAGTTTTTCAAGTTCTTCGCCAAATTTTTCTGCAGTTTTATGCCAAATATGAGTTTCCTGGACAACATGTGATGCTTTAAATGTGTAAGTCCCATCTCCATTTGTCTCTGTATTACCCCCGCTTGACTGTGAATTCCCACAGGCTGTTAAGATAGCGAGAGTAGTAAGAAACATGATCGCTACTAAACTCCTGAATTTTCCCTTTTTTGTCATTTTTATTATTTCCCCCTTGAATAAAGTAAAAATATGAAACGCTTACAACATTGTTTTTATAAAATTCACCAAATAGTGAATCTTGTTAACTATTATTATAATAATGAAATTAAAAAAGTTCAACTATTTTGAAAATAATATTTAAACATAATAGTTAAAAATTTGGATTGCTTGTTTTTGTTTTTGATTTTCAAAAAATATTCATAATTAAATAGAAGATGCTAAAACTAACTTAGGAGGTGAAGTGTTTGAAAAAGCAGGACAAAGTCGAACATGCCATTCATGTAGATAGTGAATCCAAAGGGGGTTTTATTGCTTCTTTGGAAACACTAAGTAATGACTTATTGCAATTAGTAGTAGGGGATGATGAAAAAAAAGTAGATATTGATGAGGAAACCTGAAATCTAATAAACGTCTCCTTTACAGAGGAGGCGTTTATTAGACTTTGAATATGAAAGAGAATCAATTGTTACATTGCTTTTTTGTGATTGTTGAAAGGTTTTTAACATAAGATGAAATAATTATAGTTTAGGAGGTTTGAATGAATTTACTGCCAATTTTTATTTCATCTTTTTGTACTGCGCTAGGAGCGTTGCCTGTTTTATTTATAAAAAATTTATCACATAAAGGGAAAGATGTATTGCTAGCTTATACGGCAGGTATCATGGTTGCAGCATCCGCCTATGGGCTTATTCCGTCAGCCTTAAAGTTATCAAATATGTTTGTGCTAGTAATTGGCATCTTAATAGGAACATTCGCTCTAACTTTGCTTGAAAGTCTAATTCCTCATGTCGATTTTGACCATTCAAATAAGCATAAAAAGACTTCAAGATCAAGCATTCTATTGTTTATGATTGCGATGTCTTTTCATAATTTACCAGAAGGTTTGTCTGTCGGGATTAGTAATGTGAGTGATCGCCAAGAGTTAGGTACTGTAGTTGCTTTTGCAATTGGATTACAAAACATCCCTGATGGGTTTTTAATCGCCTTGTTTTTAGTTACACAAAACGTAAGCAGATGGAATGCAATCTTACTAGCTTCATTAACAGCAGTAATTGAGTTATTTGCGGGAATTGTCGGGATGTTCTTTGGCGAATCGTTTGTAACTATCATTCCTTATGGTCTCGCATTTGCAGCGGGATCCATGCTTTTTGTTGTCTATAAGGAACTTATTCCTGAAAGTCATGGTGATGGAAATGAGAGAGCCTCAACAATCGCTTTTATTTTTGGTTTTATTTCCATGGTTTGTTTAACAGAATGGTTTAGATAGGAAGAACTCTCAATCGCTTATTTCTAAAATATAATAGACATCAATCACATTTAGTTGGGGTTTGCTTCCGTTAACGTTATTAGCTAGACTAAGTAAGAATTTTAATAATAGGAGTTGTGAATATGTCTATTAATGTCTACATAACGTTTAATGGGAATTGTCGAGAGGCAGTAGAGTTATACTCGGAAGCGTTCGCTACTGAAAAACCACAAATTATGACTTTTGGAGATGCGCCGCCGAATCCAGAGTTTGAACTTCCGGTGGAAGCGAAAGAGCTTGTTATGCATACAGAACTTTATATCAATGGGAGCCGAGTCATGTTTTCCGATGTTTTTCCGGGACAAGCATATGAAAAGGGAAATAACATAACTTTAGCGTTTGTTAGTGAAGATTTAGAAGCGGTTAAACACGCATTTAGCAAACTAAAAGAACAAGGAACAGTAGAAATGGAGCTTCAAGAGACATTTTGGAGTAAATGTTATGGCAAAGTAACAGATCGATTTGGTATTGGTTGGCAAGTTAGTTTAGATGGTGATAAATAAAGGAATCGAACTTGAAATCCATCTTTATCGGTGTATCCGGTAGGATGGGTTTTTTAATTTTAAATGAAAATTTATCTTGGTTTATCCACTATATTTTTAAAAAATCCGTTAAATTTTTTTGAGAAACTTATTTTATAACAAAGCAGAAAAAAACAAGCTGTTTAAGTACAGGTTAGGGATGAGTGAAGCATAATAAAATTTTATATCTTTATCGTTTCAGTTTACTATGTGAATTTTTGCTTCCAATGGAAAGATAAACAAAGTATCATAAAGTAAATGTAAAAATAAGCGCAATAAGAGGGAACGAATATGGGGTTGCAATTTGACAATATGATGCTACAAATCTTAATGGTACTTTTTCCAATCATTTTGTATCAAGCTTTACAGGGCAATCAAAGGTTTGGAGTTAGAGAAGCTTTCTATTGGGGAATCGTTTTTAGTATAACGATGGGGTTATGTATTGCTTATGCTGTTAAAATAAATGATGGGATTTTTCTGGATTTACGGATGGTACCATGGTTTTTAGCCTTTATTTATGGTGGAAAAGCAGTTGGGATTTTTGTAACTGTTTTTTATGTTATTCTACGTTTTTTGGTAGGTGGCAGCGGAATGATTCCAGCATTTATCGTATTGCTACTAGGGACAATGATGATTTGGGAATTTCGCGCTCAATATTTTAAATGGGACCGTAAGGAGAAAATTATTAAATCTGTTCTATTTATTGGGATGCTGTCATTTGCCATTCCATTTTTAGGTACCGTATTGCTTGATGAGCCGATGACGCTAACAAAGTTCTTAATTAATGTTGGCTATGTTGTTGCAAATGTGCTAACTGTATGGCTTGCAGTGCACTTATTAGAGACACATCTTGAAAAGCAAAGATTGATAAAGGAAATGCGAAAAAAGGAAAAATTACAGGTAGTTGGCGAAGTAGCTGCTAGCGTCGCACACGAAATAAGGAACCCGATGACAAGTGTACGGGGCTTTATCCAAATCTTAACTGGATCGAAAAACATCAGTCCGAGTGAAAAAGAGTATTTACATATTTGTATGGATGAGCTTGATCGCGCAAATGAAATAATTTCTGATTACCTAAGTTTAGGTAAGAATAATGAAATGGAGCAGCATGGACATATCGACCTTTCAAAAGTAGCGAATCAATCGGTTAATACATTATTTTCCTATGCTACTCTGCAAAATGTAAGCGTAACACTTGAAACAAGCAAACCTGCTTATATAATGGGCATTTCAAGTCGACTACAACAAATGCTCATAAATTTAATAAAAAATGCGATTGAAGCCGCTGGACCTGATGGAAATGTTTCTGTAAGTGTCGTGATTGTCGATAAAAGTGTTGAAGTAACGATTGCGGATGATGGAGTCGGAATGACAGCAGAGCAGGTGGAGAAAATCGGCCTTCCATACTACTCGACGAAAGAGAAAGGGACAGGTCTTGGTTTAATGGTTACCCTGCAAATTATTAAAGAAATGAAGGGAACTTGGAGTGTTATGAGTGAACAAAATAAAGGCACCACTTTTAAAGTATCATTTCCATTAGCTAAAGAAAAAGCTGTACTTGAACTGTAAAGGACTGTCTCCTAAAAGAGACAGTCCTTTATTTCTAGTTATTCAAAGCAGTTTGAATGGTCTGTAAGTTTTTTCTCATAATACTGAAATAATCGTCACCATTCTTGATGTTTTCATCCGTAATCGTTTCTAGATTATGGAGGGTAAGGGGCTTGGCACCAATTTCTTTTTGGATGATTTCCGCAATTTTAGTCGTTAAATTTTGTTCGAAAATGATATATTGAATTTCATGTTCTTTCGATTCGTCGATAATCGTTTGTAACGCCTTTTGCGAAGGCTCTTGTGTAGGGGAAAGACCAGCAATAGCAATTTGCTTAATCCCATACCGTTTCTCCCAGTATCCATAAGCAGAGTGAGCTACTAGTAAATGTTTTGTTAGAGTTTGCTCTATTGTCCGCTTAAATTCCTCGTCTAGTTCATGCAAATCATTTTCTAGTTGAATAAAATTTTGTTCAATTTCATTGGCATGTTGAGGCAATAGTTCACTTAACTTATTTTTGATATTTTCGGCAAGTTCAATTGATAAAAGGGGATCTAGCCAAATATGTGGATCCTCATCGCCATGGCTGTGGTCATGTTCAGCTTCATCTTCAGCATGGTCATGACTTTCCGCGTTTTCTACGTGTTTATCTTCATGGTCATCATTCTCTTCAGTATGTTCATCAGCCAAATGTATCAAGTCAATCCCTTGGCCTACAGGTAGAATCGTGACATCTTCATTTTTCAGCGCTTCCGAAGCTTTTTCCACAAAACCTTCAAATCCAATTCCTGTATAAATAAATAAATCGGATTCAGCGATGGCAATCATATCTTTCGTGGAAGGTTCAAATGAATGTGCATCAACATTCGGTGGATAAACACTTTTGACATCGACATATTCGCCGCCGATTTTTTTTGTGAAATCTTCGAGTGGATAAACTGTCGTATATATAGTTAATCTATCTTCGTCATGGTTGTTTTCTTCATTTTCACTAGATTCAGAGTTTCCACACCCAGCTAATAATAGACTAGCAACTAGAAAAGTGGTGGCAATCCATTTTATTGTGTTCATTTTTTTCACTCCATTATTTATTTGTTTGTTGGCATATAGAAATATAATGATAGATAAATATCGGAACGATTACGATTTAAAAACGTAAGAGTTACGTTCTACATTCTAAAATAAAGATGCCCATTTGTAAATGATTTTATTTTACTAGCGAAAAACGATTTCCGTTTTATATGAGACTAAAATCGAATTACTTTTTTATTGTCCAGTGTCATATACATTTTATTATTTAACAGCTCTGTTAATGGGAAGATCTATCTGAGAGGGATGACATAAATGCAAATCATCGGAAAAAGTGTGATTAGACAGGAAGCATGGGATAAAGTTACTGGAAGAGCAAAATACACTGCCGACTTTCATACAGTAGATGCATTCCATGTAGAAATGATTAAAAGTCCTTATGCGCATGCTCGAATTATCAATATTGAAATAACAAAAGCAAAGGCGATAGATGGGGTTCATGCTGTCATTACAGGTGAGAATTTGCCATTAATTGGGGAAGAGGTTCGTGATCGACCAGCACTTCCTACAGATCGGGTACGATATCATGGGGAAGTTGTCGTCCTCATTGTTGCTGAATCTTTACCGGTGGCAAAGCGAGCTGCTCAGCATGTATATATAAAATATGATCCGCTTCCAGTTGTGAATTCTCCACTTGAAGCGTACGAGACAACTGCGTCAATCCTCCATGAAAACTTAGAACAATATGAGCGTGATGAAGGCATTTATCCTGAAGCTGGTACAAATATAATTAATCGCACGAAAATCAGGAAAGGGGATATCTCGAAAGGTTGGACTGAGAGTGATGTCACGGTCGAATCTACATTTAGTTTTCCAGCCTCCGATCATGCAGCGATGGAAACAAGAAGTGCTACTTGTGAAATGATGCCGAACGGAGACATACATATTATAACTTCTTCCCAAGCTCCCTTTATGGTCAAAAAAATAATTAGCCGTGATTTTGGAATTGAACGAGGAAAGGTAATTGTAGAAACGCCTCTTGTTGGTGGCGGATATGGGGGAAAAGCTTCCGTTTATATAGAGATATTTGCTTTTCTCGCTTCAAGAGCTGTAGGTGGGAAATTAGTCAAAATTGTTAATTCAAGGGAAGAGGATATTGTCTCCTCTCCCGTTCATATTGGTATGGACGCGGTTGTTCGATTAGGTTGCTCGAAAGATGGGAAGTTAAGAGCTGCATCACTCCTTTATTTATTTGACGGCGGAGCATATGCGGACAAATCGGCTCATATTAGCAGAGCTGGAGGAGTTGATTGCACAGGACCTTATTATATTGAACATATACAGTGTGATTCTTTATGTCTATATACGAATCATCCTTACGCTTCCCCCTATCGCGGTTTTAGTCATGGAGAGGTTCATTTTGTCTTTGAACGTGCGCTGGATATGTTAGCAGAAAAAGTAAATATCGATCCGCTCTCTTTTCGGCAGCTAAACGGAGTTCGTCCCGGACATACAACACCAACCCAAGTGGTTTTAAATAGAAGTACAGTTGGCAATTTAGAGGCTTGTATCAATCAATTAAAGGGAATCATGAACTGGGATGAAGGACGGTTATTACGGATTGATCGATATAAAGTACGTGCAAAAGGAATCAGTTGTGTTTGGAAAAATTCTACGATTGAAACGAATGCCAGTTCAGGCGTGATTTTAATATTTAATTCTGATGGAAGTATCAATTTAATTTCTGGTGTCGTCGAAATTGGTACTGGAACCAAAACGGTGTTGGCACAAATGTTGGCAGAAAAAATGCGAATGGATATTCATCAAATTCACGTTCGGATGTCATTGGACACCCAAACGACTCCTGAACATTGGAAAACCGTGGCGAGCAGGGGGACATTTATGGCTGGGAGGGCGGTATTATCAGCAGCGGAGGATGCAATTCTTCAATTAAAACAAATTGCCTCCTGTGTCTTAAGAGTATCAGTGGAGGATTTAGACGTAGGGTATGGAAAGGTATTTTTAAGAGACGATCCATCACAATCAATCGATATTAAAGACATTGCATATGGATATACATTTCCAAATGGAAACGCAATTGGCGGACAAATCATTGCAAAAGGAACATATATTTTACGAGGTTTAACCTTTTTAGACCCTGAAACAGGAGCTGGGAAGCCAGGTCCAGAATGGGCAGTTGCCGCTCAAGGTGTTGAGGTAGAATATGATATGCGGACGTATCGGTATGAAGTGAAAAAAGCGGTAACTGTTGTTGATCTTGGGAAAATCCTAAATTATGATGGCGCGATTGGGCAAGTAAAAGGGGCAATGAGTATGGGGCTTGCATGGGCAGCGCGAGAGGGATTTTATTACGACTCATTCGGACGTGTGCTGAATTCTCAGTTGCGGACATATCGACCGTTGCGATATGGAGAGCATCCTGAATATATCGTTGATTTCGTTGAAACGCCCCAATTAGATGCACCTTATGGCTCAAGAGGAGTGGGGGAGCATGGTGTCATCGGGATGCCGGCTGCATTAGCAAATGCATTATCACTTGCCGCAGGCGTTCCTCTAAATTCTTTGCCATTAACGCCTGAACAGATCTGGCGAGCAAAGGAGGGGAAAAGTTGAGTTTTCAGTACTCTCGGGCAAACTCTATCCAAGATGCAAATCAACAGTTTAATGAATTATTAAAAAATCACCATTCCCCAATCTATTATTCTGGTGGAACAGAGATTCTTACACTGGAAAGATTGGACCTTTTACGACCGACAGCTGTAATTGATATAAAAGCAATCCCGGCTTGCTGGGAGTATCACTTTCATGATCATCAATATTTAGTTATTGGGTCATGTCTACCACTAACAACCATTGAGAATAAAAATGACTTTCCTCTATTAACAACTGTTTCGAAAGAAGTTGCTGATCGTACAGCTCGTAACAAAATCACAATCGGAGGAAACATATGTGGAGACATCTTTTATCGTGAATCGATATTGCCTTTTTTACTTGCTAATAGCCATTTTATGATTGCAAACGGTTCCGGTACTAGAGTGGAGTCGATTCATGATGTATTTAATCAACATATTCGTTTACAGGAAGGAGAGTTTCTTGTCCAGATAATCACCGAGAAAAAGTATTTATTGGCCCCTTTTTATACAGCGAAAATTCGGCAACAATGGAAAACGGGTTATCCGCTCATAACAGTTGCGGCGTTGAAGGTCGATGATGAGCTTCGGTTTGCCTTTAGTGGTTTATGTCCATTTCCTTTTCGTTCAAGCAAAATGGAGTCAGTACTAAATCTTCCGTCTCTTTCTTATGAAGAGCGAATCGAACGGTCTTTTCGTCATTTGCCAACGCCTATTTTACACGATGTTGAAGGGTCGGCTAAGTATCGAATGTTCGTGCTTAAACAAATCTTAATGGATAGTCTATATGCGTTAGAGGGGGAAGAATCGGGTTGAATAACTCTCTAAATAAAATCATGGCTAGATTGAATGTAAATGGTCAAAAACGCGATGTTATTATTTCTCAAAGTGAACGGTTACTGACTACTTTAAGGCACCTTCAATTAACTGGTACGAAACCCGGATGTTATAACGGGGATTGTGGTGCATGCACAGTAATGGTTGATCATCAGCCGTACAAGTCTTGTATTATGTTGAGCGTCGAAGTGATGGACCGGAACATTACAACGATTGAAGGATTAAATAATGTTCCGATTCAAACCGCGTTTGTAGAGCATTTTGCATTTCAATGTGGATATTGTACCCCTGGCTTTATTATGAACGCACACTCACTTATTATAAATCATCCTGATGCAACGGACTCACTGATTGAAGAATGGCTGAAATCGAATATTTGCCGTTGCACAAGCTATGAGGAAATTGAAAGGGCTGTAAAATCGGTGTTAGGAAAAGGGGATGGATAGTTTTAAACACAAAAACATAGAGAGAAAGGTTGTTTTTACATAGAAAACAAGGAGTCTCTATGCTTTTTTTGTATAATAAAAGGCAATATTTAAATAATAGGAAATAGCAGTTACGCAATAATTGAAGAGTTAGGTGGATAAAAGGAGGGGGATTATGGCAAGAAAGTCTTCGCAAGATAAGGAGGAAATGGTTAAGATCACGAGTGATCAAATCGTCGCTGACGAAAAGCCGGAAGATGAAATTTCCAAGCTTAATCGGCTATTAGCCGCGGTTTTAAATTATCTTTCAGATGATGAAGTAGAAGAAATAGATATAGAATACCTTTTAAACCATACAGAAGGTCTACGGGAATGGTGGGATCAATTTCGCGAAAGCAACCGGAAAGAGATTGAAAAAGAAATAAAACAGTCTTTAGGTGATCTCCCACTAAAAGAATTAGAAAAGATTCGTGAACAAATAAACCTAATCACTATACAAAACTAGAAAAAACATATAGTATGGCATTAAACAGATAAAACAAATCTGAAAGGTGGGGATTAATATGGGTGAGCCTGTCCGATCCATCCCGCGACCACTTGTGAAAACAAATCAAACGGTCATTGTGATTAGTGTTCTTTTAACTTGGGTTACTGGTCAATTTTGGTTTTTGTTCATCCCATTTGTTGCTGGATTAATGGGGCTATTATTTGGGTATAATCCGATCGTGCAACTAGCTAAGAGATTTTTAAAAAAAGATCCAAAAGCCTATATTCCGGAAGATTGGGAACAGCAGCAATTTAATCAAACAATTGCCGTTATTTGTCTTGGAGTGGGTATTTTAAGTTTCCTCCTAGGATGGAATACACTCGGTTTTGTATTTACGGCAGTTGTTGCTTTAGCAGCACTCATTGCCATAATGGGATTTTGTATTGGATGTTTTATTCTATACCAGTGGAAACAATACCAATACAGGAGAACCCAACAATAGAGATGAATCAAACAGAAGAAAGACAATGGAATATTTAAGTAATAGAGAAAAGCACATTTCGTACTGCAGTCGATTTGTGCTTTTTTTGTAAAAATATAAAAACGAGTTTTAAATAATAGGAATGGTCAAGAAAGCTAGAGGAGGACTCATTGCTTTTTAGTTTTCTAACATTGATCTTGCTAGCTCAACAGCATTGTCCTTTTGGTAGCTATTATATAAACTTGCATTTAAGCGGACAGGGTCCCCAAAAAAGAACCTCTCATAAAGGGTTTGTCTGCCGCCGAATGCACTTGTACTAATATCCCAAGCAAGTCTAAAAATTTCTGTTCTTTTTTTCGCATCACAATTCGCACCCTGCAAATAAATTTGTAAATCTTGTTCAATTGGTGAATTGAAATCTTGTTCAGTAGGAATAGAAATCAAACCACTAGCACCAATTTGCTGTAAAATCTCAGTAAACCTCGGATAGATTTTTGGAAAGGTTGTAATTGCAACATATAACGGATTCCCGTCAGGAACCATTGTACCGCGGGAGGTTTTTTTTGCACCCATTTCCGAAGAGAATAAAAAAGCTTTCATCGTTTCATATCCTCGGATTAGCTCACTAACTTTTTCCTTTATATGCAAATACTCGCTTATATCGATTGTTTCAACGAGTAA
Source organism: Bacillus sp. B15-48 (assembly GCF_016879755.1). Classification (GTDB taxonomy): domain Bacteria; phylum Bacillota; class Bacilli; order Bacillales; family Cytobacillaceae; genus Mesobacillus_B. The sequence continues at coordinate 143,282 of NZ_WOFU01000002.1, read as the reverse complement.
TTGAGCGACCCCTAGTAAAAATTTTGTTTTAATTGTTTGTCGAGCGACTGTCTGGTGCAGTAAAAAAGGATAGAAGCTTGAATTTTCGTACATACTGTTGGCGATATTATAGTCCTTATATAAGAAAACCCGCTCCCAAGGAACGAGAACATCATCAAAGACAACAATCATATCCATTTCGTCAAATCTTGAACTTAGTGGATGATCAAAATGGGATTGTCGATAAGCAAAGGATTCCCTACAAATAAACTTAAGATTAGGAGTATTACTCGGAATTGAAAATGCATATATAAATGATTCCTCGATATATTTGCCCCCAATTGGTAAGACTAAAAGTTCATCTGTAATTCCTCCTTGAGTAGCAAGTAGACGTGCCCCTTTGATGACAATTCCATCATTTGTCTTTTTCACAATTCGTGCAGATATAGGGGTATCTTTACCTTCATAAAAAAACGAGGAACGATTTACTTGAGGATTGACAAATGTATGTGCAAAGGTTAGATCTTTTTCGCGCGCATTTTCATAAATTTTCTTTAAATTCTCTCCAAAGTTTGAATTCTCATTAAATAAATCCCAAATAGCTGCTAATGCCATCAATCCAGTATTCATATAATCAGGTGACCTGCCCATCATGCCACCAGAGGTTTTGGCCCATTCTTGTGTCGTCAATCTCCTTTTTTCCAAATCCTCCTTCGAACGTGGTTCCATGTATGAAGTACCTACACGGTCTCCGGTAACGGGTGAAGGGTAGGTCATAAAATCCATTTTTGATTTTTCTAATTGAATATCAAAAAGTTTTGCCTTGCTTAGCAATATTCCTTTAAAGGCATTATGAGAACAAATATTTTCGGTCAATTGCTTTCCGTCAAACCATATTTCTGCTTTTAAATTTGCCATTCTTTTTAAAAAGGATGCTCCATCACATGCTGGCATAACCATCCCACCCTTCATCAAATTAACTGGCAATAATATTCAAATTTCTAGACTTCGGAGATGTTGATAAAAACTAAGGTTAACACTAATGATATGAGTGGGAAGGGCAAATTTTGCTTTTCCAATAGAAATTCCCTTAAACAATTTTAGAAACAGGCAGATTCATCGGCTTTTAACTAAACAAAAGGGACCATTAAAAGCTTGCACTTTCAATCATGAATTTTATAGAAGAGTGAAACCCTTCACAACGATTTTTCGTCCGTTAAGATAAGAGTACGAAAAGCTTATCTATCCAAAGGGGGCTAAAACGATGAGAGCGAAATTATTTAAATTTATTGTTGCTTTAAATATAATTTGTGTTGGATTGATGGGATGTTCTAGTTCAAACAAACAGAAAGTTGCGTTTGAAGTGATTGGAACGGAGAAAACGTTACCTGCTAACTTTTACGACGTGGCCAACCAGGGGGTTGTAGTAAAGGTAGTTTACGATTCAGAAGCGTTTAAAGAACAATGGTCTCATTTTGGTTTACAAGAAAATGTTCCAGATTATCAATGGGACAATACCGTTGTCATTTTTCTCGGATTAATTGAATCAGGAAGCTGTCCGATTGGTATAAACGCTGTGAAAGTAAGCAGTGAGGAATCAGAATTGATTGTTCAATTGGATCTTGATTCAGAACGACCTTGTACTGATGATGCAACACCAAGATCAATTATTTTTACATTAGATGCACGTGAACTATCAGAGGTAACGAAAATAAAACTAGAAAACTATAATGGTTTAAATCCGGTTTTAGAGCTTAGTGAAAAATAATTAGAGGAGAACGAAGTGTAGGAATTTGACGTTTAATTGATATCTTGTTTTACATTTTTATTAATTTTTGTCATTACACAAACCTCCTCGTATGTATAGTTTGTGCATTCCATATTTAAATCATGCGGTGTTCTATATTAATAATTTCGGTTAGCACTCCTTTAGAGTAGGCACATATACTGTGCTTAGGTATTTTATGAATTCCGATTTACTTATTTTCATTTTATATGGAGTCATTTCTACTCTGGACATTCATCCGAGTTCCTTTATGTAAATATAAATAAGATAACTCGGAATTGATGTTTAGGAGTGTGTGAAACTTGACATTTGAGATTGGCTTCGTCCTTTTCGTTGTAATTGGTATGCTTATCTGTTTATTAAAAGAAGTGGCCAGACCTGATTTTATTGTCTTTTGTGCACTAGCTGTCCTATTGTTAACTGGCATTCTTTCTCCATCTGATGCTTTGAGAGGGTTCTCAAATGAAGGGATGCTCACAGTTGCGCTCCTTTTTATTGTTGCTGGTGCTGTAAAACAAAGTGGGATTTTAAACCAAGTAGTGAAGAGGGCACTAGGATCTGGTGCAAATGAGAGAAAATCTCTATTGCAGTTGATGCTTCCGACATCAGCGTTGTCTGCGTTTTTAAATAATACTCCAATTGTGGTTATGTTTACACCAATAGTACGGAAATGGTGTAAAGAGCGAAAAATCTCCCCATCTAAATTTTTAATCCCGCTATCATATGCGACGATTTTCGGCGGAACATTAACATTAATTGGGACCTCGACGAATCTCGTTATCCATGGTTTTATGCTTGAACATGGGATGAGTGGCTTTTCGATGTTTCAGCTTGCGATTGTTAGCCTTCCTGCCGGTTTACTCGGAATTTTTTACATGGTAACGATTGGTTATAAACGACTGCCAGCAAGGAGAACATCAGAAGAAGCTTTTGATGAAAGTTCTCGAGAGTTTTTATCAGAGGCGGTAGTTGAACCGAATTCGGTTTTAGCTGGGAAAACAATTGAAGAGGCAGGTCTAAGGAGCTTACAAGGTCTTTATTTAATCGAAATCGTAAGGAATGGAGAACGAACGGCACCAGTTGCTTCTTATAAGAAATTAAAAGAAAATGATCGACTAATTTTTACAGGGATGTTATCAACGATTGTCGAGTTGCAAAACATTAAAGGACTTCGAGTTGAAACGGGAACAACGATAAACCTAGATGGATTGCAAAACGGTAGTGCCTCATTAGTGGAGGCTATTGTCTCCCATCAATCTCCTTTAATTCAAAAAACAGCAAAAGAAAGTCGCTTTCGAAGCAAATATGATGCCGGAATAGTAGCTGTTCACCGCAACGATGAGCGAATTAACAGCAAAGTTGGCGATATAAAATTAAAGGCGGGAGATACGTTGCTGCTGTTAGCAAATAAAGATTTTACCAATAGATGGTGCAATTCAAAAGATTTCTATTTAATTTCGCAAATTGAAGATCCAGAAATTATTGATTCTAGAAAATCAATGATCGTTGTCGTTACTATAGTGATAATGATTTTGTTAGCTGCATTTAATGTTCTTTCAATGTTTAAAGCAGCAATGTTGGCAGTCATTGCGCTTTTCCTAACAAGAGCAGTTTCATTCGAGGCGGCAAAGAAATATATTCAATTTGATGTACTGTTATTAATCTCTTGTGCGATTGGAATTGGAATTGCGTTAGATCAAACGGGTGCAGCGGGCTTAATTGCGAACTATTTTGTGCAAATCACAAAAGGAGCGGGTGTAATTGGAGCGATTATCGTTGTCCATGCCTTAACGACCATTTTTACCGAGATTATTACCAATAACGCAGCCGCAGTATTAATGTTCCCGGTTTCCTTAGCAATTGCGAATCAATTAGCTGTTGACCCGATGGCCTTTTTTGTAACAATTGCGATTGCGGCATCGGCTAGCTTTGCAACGCCAATTGGATACCAAGCAAATTTAATTGTTTATGGTCCAGGAGGATATCGGTTTTCTGACTATCTGAAAGTTGGGATTCCATTAAATATTTTATACCTTATTGTAACTGCTATCATTGTTTACTTTGTGTGGATTGTTTAATTCACAATAAGTCCTCGCTTTTTTCGTGTTATGTTCTCTCAACTTGTATTCAAATAATTTTTTTAAAAGTACGTCCCCCCGGTGTCATCATCGGGGATGTTTTTCGTCAAATCTGATAAAATAGTAGTCAAAAGGGGGATTTTGTGATGAATATTTTAGTACAAGGTGCAGGTGCTTTGGGATCTTATTTTGGTGGTAGAATGTTAGAAGCAGGGGAGAATGTCTCTTTTTTTGTTAGAGAAAAACGGGCGAATCAATTAAGAGATGAAGGCTTGAAAATAGTCAGCCCTGAAGGAAATTTTGAATGCAAAAATGTAAATGTTTTCACGCAAACGGATGAAGTGGAAAACGTGGATGTAATCGTCCTCACAGTAAAAGGATATCATCTTGATCAAGTAATTCCGCAGGTAGAAACAATTGTCCATCAAACCGGTGCCTATGTTCTGCCGTTATTAAACGGCATGGAGCATTTGGAAAAGCTTCAGAAAGCTGTCGGAAAAGAAAAGGTAATTGGAGGTTTCGCTTCGATTATCGCAACTCTAAATGAACAAGGCCATGTCGTCCACACAAGTGGGAGTAGTGCGTTAAAGTTTGGGTCTCTTCATCCCGAGCAAACAGATGTATGTGATAAATTTGAAGACTTACATAAACGGGTAAAAACAAATCTTTTAAAAGAAGAAAATATCTTAAAGCATATGTGGAAAAAGTATATCTTTATTACTGCATTCTCTGGCGTTACTTCAGCCACACAGTTACCGGCTGGGTTTATTGCCAATGTAGAAGCAACTTTTGAGGTTGCTAAAAAGGTTATCTATGAGATGAGCATGCTTGCAGAAAAAGAGGGGATCGAGTTAACGAATCAAGAAATTGAAAATATGGTTAAGCGATTGAAAAAGTTTCCAGAAGAGGCAACTTCCTCGATGCATCAAGATTTGCGAAAAGGACTACCAATTGAAGTGGAACATTTTCATGGCGGTGCACTGCGCTTAGCAAGAAAACACGAAGTAACAATTCCTGTTATTGAAACATTGTATGGAGTTCTTAAACCTTATGAACATGGAAAGCCTTATGAAGTACGAAAATAAGTGCAGAACAAACAGAGAGAGCCTGACTGTTAGATAAGAGAGTCGGCTCTTTTTACTCCTAGTAATCGCGACGGTTATTCGGTCTTTAGTTGTTGATATAATTGTATATATTTGCTCGTTTCTTTTTCAGGTGAATGATTTTCAATTATCCATTCTTTTGCTGTCTTGACCACTCTATTCCGTAGTACAGGTTCGTTTACGATTTCATGTACGGCCGCTTTAAATTCAGCCATCGTTTCATAAAGCCAACCCGTTTGATGATGGCGAACAAATTGTAGGTTTGCTTCATTTTTTCTCGCTATAACAGGTTTCCCCATTGCCATCGCTTCCATAAGTGCAAGCGATTGTCCTTCTGACAAGGAAGTATTTATGACAATTTGTGTTTGTTCGTACCATCCTTTCATCACCTCATATGGGACAACCCCTGCATACTTCATCCAGAGTCGCTTCTTGGCTTGTGTTTGGACCTGTTTGTTTACTTTTTCGTCTAAGTTCGCTCCAAGAATCGTGAAGGTCATTCTTGGATATGAATCGATTAACTCATCGAGTGCTGGAAGAACGTGCAAAACATCCTTTACTGGACGTAAACCAGCGGGAAGAAGGATTTGAGGACTCATCTCTTCCTTGTTCGGCAAAATCTTCCAAGGGAGCCATATCGCTTGCGGAATGACAACTGTTTTTGTTGCCCATTCTGGATGCAAATGTATTACCTTGTCCTTCGCAGCGTTTGTAAAAACAGTGATAAAAGAAGCGTCATTTAAGAAAGAAAACATCTCATCATCCATTGTTTCCTGTAAATCGATATTTATATCAGTACCTCCCATTGTTACAATGTACGGTTGATGAATGGCAAAATCATTTTCTCTCGCCCATCGGATAAAGCGTGTTGCATGTAAAATATGATAAATGTCTGCCTCGGAACGGTACCAATTATCCTCTTCCATATAAGGGATGACTGATGTATTTATATTTTTTACCTGTAAAAAGTGAACAAGTCGCTTAATTGTTGTTGAATTTCCTCTCGGTTGGTTAAAGTAAGGCGTCAAAAATAAAATGTGCATATGATCCCCTTGTTAATAACTTTTTCTCATCTAGTTAATTTTCCTATTAATCATTTTTTAGGTCTATGTTAGAAACAACGAAAACAACATTAGTATCTTCAAATAATCCATCAATTAAAACAACATAGCTGTTTAACTTTTGATATGACGTCGTTTGGACTGAATGGTTTGGAAATATACATATTCGCCCCTAATTCAAACATCCGTTTTTGATCATTAGCTTCACTTTGAGCAGATAGCAAAATAACAGGTGTGTTTTTTTCCTGTCTTAGCGTTGCTAATACTTCAAATCCGTTTTTCCCTGGTAAAAACAGATCCAAAATAATTAATTGATAATCTTCTTGAAGGGCTTTGGATAATCCATCATTTCCATTGTCAACTACATCGACAAGAAAAGATTCTCGTTTTAAGTACATACTCAATAATTGACTAATCCGAACCTCGTCTTCTACAATAAGTATCCTCAAAAATGTAATCCTCCTGATTCCCATATGTTATTCAGACAAAGTCTTAAGTGGTTTTTCCTATGTTCATAGTGTTATATCTATATCTTATATTAAAACCCAATATAATTGTACCTTTTTAATAGTCTAGAAACTGCATTTTTTTGTTAATTTCAAAAACGAGTATAGAATAGGGATATTAAGAGAATCAATATATTTTGTGATAAGCATGAATATCTGACAAAGCAACCCGAAAAGAGATAAAATATATGGGACAAATCAATGAATAGTAGGAGGAAATTATAATGGATAAAATAATGTTTATTGAAACTGGAATGGGGATTGATGTGCATGGACAAAATATTACAAAAGCAGCGGTTCGTGCGGTTAAAAATGCGATCCATTTTAATTCAATGCCAGGGATTCGGTCCGTTTTACCAGGGAATAGCTTGGACAATATGAGAGTGAATGTGAAATTAGCTGTACCATGTGATAAAGAGAAACTTGATATTGATGCTGTGAAAGAGGCTTTGCCATATGGGATTGTAACTGTTGAGGTAATGGATGGGGGGATGTTAACGACGAGCGGAATTGTTCTAGCGGATAAAGGAGATCAAAATGATTTAATGTACATAGTAGTTGCTTCCGTTGAAGTTGGTTATTAAAAACACGCGATTACTGCGGGAATGTGAATAACTATAAAAAAAACCCTACTAATCTTTCCTCCAATAAATGTTGCAAGGTTTTAGCTCTTTAAAAGAAAAATATGTCTTTTTAATGTATAATTACATTTGTTAATCCAATAAACAAATTAAGAAAGTAGGAAACACAACATGAAAAAAATTGCCGTATTAACAAGTGGCGGGGATGCACCCGGAATGAATGCTGCTATTCGCGCGGTGGTGAGAAGAGGAATTTATAATGGATTAGAGGTTTATGGGGTAAGACATGGCTATGTTGGCTTAATGAAAGGTGACTTTGTTAAAATGGAGCTTGGCAGTGTCGGAGACATCATACATCGTGGCGGTACCATTTTAAGAAGTGCGAGAAGTGAAGAATTTAAAACGATTGAGGGCCAGCAGAAAGCTTTAGCAAAGTTGCAAGAAGCCAATATTGACGGATTGGTCGTCATCGGTGGCGATGGTTCATTTATGGGCGCTGGAAAATTGACGGAACAAGGATTCCCAACGATTGGTGTTCCAGGAACAATTGATAATGACATTTCGGGGACAGAATATTCAATCGGATTTGATACAGCTGTTAATACTGTTATTGAAGGAATTGATAAAATTCGTGATACAGCCTACTCACACGAACGGATATGTATTGTTGAAGTGATGGGACGCAATGCTGGTGATATTGCGTTATGGACAGGGATTACTTCTGGTGCAGAGTCCATTATTATCCCAGAAGCTGATTATGATATTGCCGATGTATTAAATCGGATTCGCCAAGGCCAAGAACGTGGCAAAATGCATAGCATTATCGTTGTTGCAGAAGGGGTTTGCAGTGGAGAAGAACTGAAAAAAGAGATTAAAGAGCAAGCGAACCTCGATACGAATGTGGTCGTTCTCGGCTATCTACAACGTGGAGGTTCTCCTACAGCGTATGATCGAATGATGGCTAGCCGAATGGGTGGTAAAGCAGTCGATTTATTAATTGCTGGTGAAAAAGGGTTAATGGTTGGCTGGAAAAAGAGCCAATTAGTTCATCCATCATTTGTCCAAGCTTCCAAAGAAAAACATAAGATAAACCTTGATGATTACTCTTTAGCTAGAAGTATTTCTATTTAATTCTTGACAAAAAAGCAACTCCGATTATGGGAGGACTCTGAAAATCCATTAGTTATCTGAAAAACGTTAACTTCGCAAACCCCAAAAACGACTCTAAAATTCAAAATAGAATTTTAGAGTCGTTTTTCATGTGAATTAGAAGCTTATTTGCCTTTTTTTAGTCCATTAGTTTTAAAATTCTTTTGAGATTGACTGTAAATATAGTTATGGCACTTTGTCATTCCATGCTAATTAGACCAAAGGGTTTTGCAACATCGTACCTGTTCCTTTGTTTTAATTCGTTATTTTTAGCTTTAGTTTTGTAGTGTTCCTTTGCCTTTTCTTTAAAATATTCGCATTCTTGAAACTTTATGTATAATTGATTTGATTGTCACTGAATAAGGACATATTGTATTTAGAACGCTCAACTATTTCTACATCGGACAAGTCAAATATGGTTTTCAACATTAAATATTTAAACTAAATTTAACCTAAGTTAAAGAACTCTGTTGATTGGAGTGGAAGGCGGCGAAGACTCCTGCGGGAGTGCAAGGCCAAGGGAGACCCCGCAGGCGCGAATAGCGCTGAGGAGGCTCCCGGACTGCCCGCGGAAAGCGAAGCCGCCTGGAACGGAAATCAACAGCTAAGTTTTAACCCCGAGCATAATTTAAGGGACTCTTACAGTGCCCTTCCAATTATGGTGTTGATTTTTTGGCTATTATGAAAAAAATTCTTGAAACATCGTTTGAATACGGTAACATTAAATTAAAGCTTTTATAAGGGTGTGTTTGCTTGAAAATAACGGCAAGTTTAATCATGGTTATTATAATTATGCATACGATTACACTTGTGAATGTGACGATTTTTGATGGTGAATGGAATGGAATTGTTTTAGCACTTTCATCGATTTTATTTTTGGTTGCAATCGCTATTTTCGGTGTTGATCGTCAAAGGAATCGTCATGATTATAAAATACGAAAATGAATAGGGAGGGGAGCCGTTTCGTCAAAACTGGCAATAAGATAAAACTCGAAAAGAAGAACGAAAAACTAGGTAGACGTTTGAACAACAACCAAGGGTTTTTTCGAGTTTTATAAAGTATTGGCAACGGTGAGTGAATGTTTAAAGAGTTTATCGCTAATGATTCTGTAAGGAATCAAATGTTGAAGAAAGTTTATAAATTAATCCATCAAAAACATCAGACATCTAAAAACGAGCTCCTTGAGGAAACAAATATTAAGCAAACGACTTTAACGAGAATGCTTGATGAAATGTTGAACAGAAATTTCATTCTAGAAAGTGGGTATGGGAAATCAAGCGGCGGTCGCCCTCCTGTTCTTTATCAAATCAATGAAAAAATTGCTTATATTATTGGTATTGATATTTCGAGAATTGAGACAAAAGTAATCCTAATGGATCTTTTCTTTCAGCCTATTGAAATTGAAACATTTCAAATGACCAAAAAGGAAAGTCCACAAGTTGTCTTTTCAAAGGTTATTCAAATCATTCATACATTTTTAGCCAATTTTAAAATTGAACTGGAGCAATTATTAGGAATTGGCGTTGGAACGGTAGGGCCGCTAAACCGTCAGGAAGGGATTATTGATAATCCTGAAGCCTTCCAGTCACCGAAATGGCAAAATGTAAAAGTAAAAGAGATTTTAAGCGAAACATTCTCCGTCCCGATTATCGTTGAAAACGGAGCAAATACAGCAGCATTAGCAGAGTATACTCATCATCAATTTTTATATAAAAATATCCTTTATTGTATTGGTGGCTTTGGGGTCCGGTGTGGGGTGATTAGCAATGGACAATTCGTCCATTCTAAGCAAGGCGACTCAAGTGCATATGGTCATATTATTATTCAAGCTGAAGGTAGACTTTGTACATGTGGCCGAAAAGGCTGTTTGACTACTTATGCATCCTTTGGTGCAATGCTCGATGAATATAAAAGCCGGGTGAAACATGAATCAACTTCTTTAAATGCAATAGATCCATCCATATTAATGGATGAATTTATTAATGAGTTGAAGAAAAACGATTCATTAACGAAAGATATTGTGAAAAAAGCTGCATATTATTATGGGATTGGGATTGCCAATATGATAAATGTTTTACATCCTGAATTGGTTGTATTACATGGGTCTTTAATTTACGAATCGCCCTATTATTATGAACGGGTGGTCGAAAGTGCATTGAAACATACGTATTCAAAAGATAAAGACTCCATCCAATTTAAGAAAGGCGGCTTGGGAGCAAATGGAATCGCGATTGGTGCTGGAATTCAGGTGTTTCAAACTTATTTCAAACAAATCGACAGACCATTCTAATGTTTCCAATGTCCCCAATGGCTTCAGTCTTAACCCATGTTTGATGATTTTGTTTAAGAATAAAATTTTCATTTTAAGTAACTAGCATTGACATTTGAGTAATGCTAGTTATTTTTTGATTTTATTTAAAATCTTTTTACCAAAATGGATAAAAGTATGGTATGCTTAAGATAAGAATTTTGAAAAATTAGGAAAACAATTCATTTTAACAAAGTTGATGATGAACGAGCTATTTTTTTCTCCTCTTTTATCCAAAATGAAGAAAAGTTTAGAGAGAAGGTTGATTATGAAAGAAGTAACTTGGCGACAACTTTTTCAAATCTTTTGGTCATTTCTTAAAATAGGTCCTGTTACATTTGGTGGTGGATATGCCATGATTCCCTTGATCGAACGAGAAGTGGTTGTGAAAAGGAAATGGGTTAAAACCGAGGATGTTGCTGATATCTTTGCTTTGGCAGAGTCGGTGCCTGGAGCGATTGGGATTAATTCAGCTACATTTATTGGCCATCGAATTGCAGGTGTACGGGGTGCGATTGCTGCTATGATTGGGATTTTATTGCCAACCTTTTTAATCGTTATCCTTTTATCGATTATATTCCTATTCTTGCAAGGGAATCCGAAAATGGATGCTGCCTTTGTCGCGATAAGATCCTCTATCGTTGCATTAATTGTTTATGCAGCGGTAAAAATCGGCAAAACGGCTATTATTGACAAAACAACGATTGGTGTTGTTGCTGCTACTGTTCTATTTTTGCTATTTATTCATGTTCACCCGGTCTTAGTAATCCTTAGTGGTGGGTTTTTAGGAATTGTTTTAGTTAAGTTAAAGAGAAAACTAGGTTTTATGAATAGCAGGAAAGAAGAGGAGCAGAAAAAGAAAAGCAAAATGATAGGGTAAAGGGGGGATATCGTGATACTTTGGCAGTTGTTTTACACATTTTTAATGATTGGGTTTGTCTCGTTCGGTGGGGGCTACGCGATGATTCCGGTAATTGAAATGGAAGTATCCAAGCATGGCTGGATGACTACACAGGAATTAACGGACGTAATTGCAATTGCAGGAATGTCCCCAGGTCCAATTGCTACAAATAGTGCGGTAATTGTTGGTTACACGACAGCAGGATTGCTTGGTGCAGTTGTATCAGCATTAGGGATGGTCCTGCCATCTTTATTTTTGATCTTATTAATTGCTACCTTTTTTTACCGATTTAGTTCAAACCAAACAGTACAATCAATGTTCTATGGGTTGCGGCCAGTAGTAACTGGATTAATTATTTATGCCGCGATTAAATTTGCCCTTACAAATGATGTTCTTTCATTTACACCCTCTCTTCACATGGGAAGTTTACTGGTTATTTTTACGCTTTCTCTATTCGCACTTACAAAGCTAAATTGGCATCCGGTCTTTGTCATAATTTTATCTGGGCTAGTTGGAGTCGCTTTGTATTCTTAACTTAAAAATAAATACAAAGTCAATGAGTATATTCCAATTAGACATGGTAAACTGTAAGATATGTGTTAATTTGTCATTAGAGAGGTCGTTATGGAGAAGTCAAAAGGTTTTATTGAAGCAGAAATTAGTAAGGCAATTACTCAATGGGAGAAGGACTTCCTCGGTCGAGGTTCAGTATCTGTGAAATCTGACATTTTGCGGGATATGATTATAGTCACTTTAAAGGGGGTTCTTTCTCCAGCAGAACATACCGTTTGTCAAACAAAAGAAGGAGTATTATCCATCAAGAAAATTCGGTCGGAGTTAGTTGAATCGGGGGTGAATGAATTAAAGGAAATGATTCATTCCATCACCGGGGGAGAAGTGAAAAGTTTCCATACAGATATAAGTACTCAAACAGGTGAACGTTTAATGGTATTTAAATTACAATCTGATTATGATAAAAACTTCCTTTAGAAAAAAGAATGAAAATCTTGATTGTAGAATTGACATAGAAATGAGTGTGTCATATAATAAGCAACAATGCTGATCGCTTTTATCAATGTCACGTGACAAGGAGAGAAGAAATCAGATCTTATTGATTGTATGTTGGAATGTTAAAATATGGTTGCTTCTATAAACGCACAGAGTGTGAGTGTAAAAGAGACCAACGCTGATGTTAAAAAACATCACCGTTGGTCTCTTTTTTTGATTATTTTTTCAACTAAATAGCTTAAGGTTTTAAGGAGGTTTTCACATGAATCGATGGTTAGTCGTATTAGGCGCAGTGATTATTCAAATGAATTTAGGTGCCGTGTACGCATGGAGTTTATTTAACCAGCCACTAATGGATAAATTTGGCTGGTCAAGAGAAGATGTTGTTGTAACGTTTTCTATTACTATTGCCGTTTTTGCCTTCGTCACGATTTTCGCAGGCAGACTTCAAGATCAATTGGGTCCTAGATTGGTAGCAACTGTTGGCGGATTGCTCCTTGGGGTTGGCGTCATGATGGCAAGCCAAGCAACGACTTTATTTCAATTATATTTCTTTTACGGGGTCATCGGCGGAATAGGAATTGGGATGACATATGTTTGTCCGCTGTCTGCATGTGTTAAGTGGTTTCCTGATAAAAGAGGATTTATTAGTGGGATGGCTGTAGCAGGCTTTGGATTAGGTGGACTCATCTACAAACCAATTATCGACTATTTAATCAATCTTACAGGGGTTTCTTCATCGTTTTTATATATTGGCCTTATTTATTTAGTGTTCGTCGTTGCAGGTGCACAGCTGTTAAGAAACCCACCAACTGATGGGCAATCATCATTGAGCGAAGCAAGTGCTCCGATGAATACTGGTAGTCAGTTCACACCGAAACAAATGCTTTCAACTTATCAATTTTATATTTTATGGTTTATGTTTCTATTTGGGAGCATATCCGGGTTATTAGTGATTAGTTTTGCTGTCGATATTGGTGTTGATTTAGTAAATATTAGCCTTGAAAAAGCTGGAAATGCAGTAATGGTCATTGCCTTATTTAATGCAGCCGGACGGATTATTTTAGGGAACTTGTCTGATCGTTACGGTCGTAAAAATACGTTGATGATTATTTACAGCGTAACAGCACTGATGATGTTCTATATGAGCATTGGTCCAATGAATTATCCGTTGTTTCTAGTCTGTGTTTCGTTAATTGGCTTTTGCTTTGGTGGCTTTTTAGCGATTTTCCCTTCATTAACTGCTGATTATTATGGAACGAAAAACATGGGAATGAACTATGGATTCATGTACCAAGCGTACGGTTTGTCTGCTTTTGTTGGTCCGTTTGTCGTAAAGGTTCTTCCATTTAACCAAGCCTTTTTATTAGCAGGCGTTATTTGTATCGTAGCGATTGGAATGGCTAAATTAGTAAAAATTCCTAAGAAGATCGCTGTTGAGCAATTACAGCAAAAGGGAGCTTAATCTTTAATAAAAGCGAGCTTAATAAAAAACAACCTCTATTAAGGCAAAGAGCCTCTCATAGAGGTTTTTTTTTGCGGAATTCTTTTGAATTCCCTTTCTCATAATGCTTTGTTGTAATATTTAGAATCAAGGCTGGAAAATGTTGAAACAAATCTGAACTTTATTCGTCTAATATATATAGGGATATTTAGGGGGGGATAAAGATTGTTACAGAAGTTATTAATACCTATTTTTATGGTAGTTGTCTTTTTAGTTACTAGTACAATCCATTTTCAAGCTTCCCAAAGCCATGTAGATGCGGATCAACCAGTTGATATCAATGTGAGAGCCACTACAATTGACGCGAATTCTTCTGTTCAAAAGCAAGAAAAAGGAGAAAGTCCCCTTGGTAATAAAGATTTGAAGGAAAAGCGAATGGTTGATAGAAGTAGTCAATCGATTGAAAACAATCGTACCCAAGTAGAAACACTTACTCGTGCGCATGATGAAGCAAAAATCATAATTGACGGCTATGAGTATATTTTAATTATGGATGACGAGAAGTTTCCTAATTTAAGAAAATTAATCATATTGGCAGGAAAATATGGAGCAAAACTATATGGAATCGAATATAGTGATGTTTTCGCAATGACAAAAGAAGGTGAAACAATTGCTCATATCACTTCAGGACATTATTCCGTCTTGCCAGCCTATGCAGAGATGATTAAGGAAATATTTCTAGATGAATACATAGGCATTCAAGAAAAAATCGATTTAGTCCTGGAAACCAGCGCTCCTGTTACAGTAAAGGTAGACGAATATACAATATACAAAATTTATATAAAAGATGGGTGGTTAATGATCGGGACTTCCTGACTATATGGGCTCTTCTCAAACTTGAGGGGAGTTTTTTTACTGCTCATTTCGCAAAAATCCTCTCTATCCTTGCTTGTTAGGGAAGGATTGAAGTTTAGTTATTTCCCGCGGCGCCCTACCATTCTATTAATGGTTATAGTAAAATTAGATAATTGAAATGCTTATTGGAAAAACTTAAATTGAAATTCAAATTGAAATTTACATTGTGGGGGACTTAAGGTGGCGTATAAATTAAAAACAAGGTTTAAAATGTTTGCATTAAATTCAAATCAAACACTTGCAAAAGAAATGGCTGGATTATTGGGTTGTGAGTTAGGTAAATGCTCTGTTTCTAAATTCAGTGACGGGGAAATACGAATTCATATTGAAGAAAGTGTACGGGGAAGTGAGGTGTATATCGTCCAATCAACTTCTGATCCTGTTAATGAACATATTCTGGAACTTTTAATTATGATTGATTCGTTAAAACGGGCGTCTGCAAGTAAAATCAATGTTGTTATCCCGTATTATGGATATGGACGCCAAGATCGAAAGGCTAGATCCCGGGAACCAATAACCGCGAAATTAGTGGCGAATTTATTAGTTGCAGCAGGAGCGACTAGAGTTATATCAATCGATCTCCATACAGCTCAAACGCAAGGATTTTTCGATATTCCAGTAGAACATCTTATCGGTGTGCCAATCCTCTCTGAATATTTCGCGAACAAGGGGTTGGAAGATATTGTTGTAGTTGCACCGCATAATGGAAGCATTGGCCGCGCAAGAAAAATGGCGAACTTTTTGCATGCACCATTAGCCCTTGTTGATAAAAGAACCCTTGAGGAAGATGGGATTGAAACCCTAAATGTAATCGGAAACGTACAAGGAAAAACCGCCATTATCATTGATGACTTAATCGATACTGGGAATACCATCACATTAGCAGCAAAAGCTTTGGCTGACTATGGTGCAAAATCAATCTACGCAGGAATTACACATGCTGTTTTTACCGGTGAGGCCATTTATAAAATTGAATCGTCACCAATCAAAGAATTGGTCGTAACAAATACAATTGAGCTACCGAAAGAGAAGGATTGTAAAAAAGTAACAAAGATTTCTGTTGCTCCATTGCTAGTAGAAGCGATTGATCGCGTTCATAACGAAAAAGCAGTCAGTCCATTATTTGAGTAGTAAGAACAAGGTTCGACGATAGGAACAATTTGAAATCCCTGCTTTTCCCTATTACATGGTTGATGTTTTTATAAAACGAGGAGGTTTGATGATGAATGTATTAAAAGTATCGAATTTGACGAAAAGGTTCGGTTCGTTTCTCGCTTTAGATGGTGTCAACTTGGAGGTAAATAGTGGAGAAATATTTGGGTTTATCGGACCAAATGGTGCAGGGAAATCAACGACGCTTCGTGTGTTGCTCGGCATTTTAAAGGCGTCGGAAGGAGAAGTGAAAATCTTTGGAAAGGACGCTTGGGATGATGCAGTTGAAATTCATAAACGCCTCGCTTACGTACCAGGGGATGTGAACTTATGGCCTAATTTGACTGGTGGAGAAGTAATTGATCTATTTGTTAAATTACGAGGAACAAATCATAAAAGCAAACGTGAGGAGTTAATTAAGCGTTTCGATTTTGATCCAACGAAGAAATGTCGTACATACTCTAAGGGGAACCGGCAAAAGGTGGCATTAATCGCTGCCTTTTCTTCGGATGCTGACCTATACATATTAGATGAACCAACTTCAGGCTTAGATCCATTGATGGAACAAGTTTTTCAGGAATATGTGATGGAAGAAAAAAACCAAGGGAAAAGTGTGTTGCTGTCGAGTCATATTTTATCTGAAGTAGAAAAATTATGTGATAAAGTAGCCATCATTCGTGAGGGGAGAATCATCGAAACCGGGACGTTAACCGAGCTTCGCCATTTAACACGTACCCAGATTCATGTGGAAACAAAAAGTCCTATTTTGGCATTGGAAGAACTCGAGGGCATTCATGAACTTGATGGGATGGGACAAGGAGCTTCCTTCCAAGTGGATACGGATAAAATGGATCAGGTCATATCGTATATAAGTCAATTTGGTGTGATGAAGTTGGAAAGTGCTCCACCAACATTAGAAGATTTATTTATGCGGCATTATGAAGGAAAGGGGAAGGAAGGGAGTCCTGAAGTGGGGGGAAGAACGAATGGATAAAACGTTATTATCCAAAACCGCTCGACTTTCCTATTTTATTCTCCGCCTTGATCGTATCCGAATTCCACTGTGGTTATTTGGATTAACGTTCTTTACAATCATCGTACCAATTGCATTTGATGAATTATATGGTTCTGATTCAGCAGGCGAAACAGCAGGGTTAGCGGAAACAATGGCCAATCCAGCAATGACAGCAATGGTAGGACCAGGAAACTTAGATGATTACACGATTGGTGCGATGACTGCCCATCAAATGCTATTAATGACAGCTGTCATCGTCGGGCTGATGGCTATTTTACTTGTTGCCCGGCACACGAGAGCTGATGAGGAAGATGGACGCCTTGAAATGATTCGTTCCTTTCCAGTTGGCCGACTTTCCTACCTTAATGCAACATTGCTTGTAATCACAGGAACGAGTGTCCTTTTAGCTCTTATCAATGGATTCGGTTTATATGCACTTGGAATCGAGAGTATGAATCTAGAGGGATCAATGTTATACGGAGCTTCTCTAGGGGCTACCCTGCTCTTTTTTGCAGGGATCACTGCCATTTTTGCACAACTTTCGCAAAGTTCACGAGGAACGATTGGATTATCCATTTCGTTTTTACTTTTAGCTTATCTTGTTCGTGGAATGACTGATGTTAGCAATGAAGCACTTTCATGGATTTCGCCATTAGGTTGGGTAACGAAGGCGGAAGTATATTGGAATAATAATTGGTGGCCGATCCTTTTATTGACAATAGGTTCTTTTCTCTTATTTATTCTCGCAAATTTTTTTAATGCGATTCGCGATCTAGAAAGTGGCTTTTTCGCTGCAAGACCCGGTAGGAAATATGCATCCCTTTTTTTACAAAGTCCACTTGCACTTTCACTACGACTTCAGCGTACGGGAATAATTGCTTGGGGAATAGGTATGTTCGTGCTAGGTGCATCTTACGGATCTGTTTTGGGGGATTTAGAAGCGTTTATTAGTGATAATGAACTGTATTCACAATTGCTAGTCCAAGCCGAGGGGGTTTCCATTACTGAACAGTTTCTCCCGATGTTAATTATAGTGATGACCCTTATTGGGGTGATTCCTCCGATTATGGCGATCAATAAGCTTCGAGCAGAAGAGAAGAAAGGTCGTTTGGAGCATCTATTAAGTAGGGCTGTTTCACGGACAGAGTTAATTGGCGGATATTTGCTCATCTCCGTTGTAAATGGATTTGTGATGGTTTTACTTGGGGCTTTAGGACTTTGGTCAGCAGGAAATGCTGTGATGGATGAAGGGATAAGGTTTGGAACCATTTTTAGCGCAATGATGGCATATTATCCGGCTATACTTGTGATGATTGGTGTCGCAGTTGTATTGATTGGCTTTGTACCTAGATGGACTAATATCATTTGGCTTTATGTATTTTATTCTTTCATCGTCATCTATTTTGGTGGTTTATTTCAATTTCCAGATTGGGTAGGAAAACTTTCTCCTTTTGGTCATGTAGCACAAGCTCCAGTAGAGGAAGTGACATTAAGGCCCCTTTTCTTTCTTAGTATAATCGCCGTTGCCCTGATTGCCAGCGGAATGATTGGCTATAAAAAACGTGATTTAGAGTCTTAATAATTAATTAAATAAGAGTCTTTCAGGCTGTCGAGTTATTCTCGACAGCCTGAATTGATTCTGTAAAACAATTTTGGTACTACGCTTCACTATCTTGGGTGAAATAGCCTCCGACGAAAAGGATGGCCAAAAATAGTGAAAGAAAAAGAAATCTCATTTATTATCCTCCTCCGTTTATCACACGGGTTGCAAATATTTTTTACTAGAAAAGAAAGTGTAAATTTTAGAAGTTAGAACTGTCTAGCTCCAGCCCCTGAGCAAGGCGCTTGCGCTTTTCTTATGAATTACTCAGCTTTTGGTGACCTTCATGAATGGTGATTCCTACTTGGTCCAATTCTAAATAAGGATAGTCACCATTTCTCAAGACGGGAACAACCCGATAAAGATCTCGTTGTACAGAATGATAAATGGATCGTTTATATCCTAAAGTTGTTAACAATTTACCAGTATGCGAGCTGAGAAAATAGTCTTGCAGAGCCTCATCATGACAATTCTCGTAAAATTTAAGCGCTACTATCGCTGAATCTGATAATTCAAATTCATTTCCTGACAACTTCTGCAAATGATGGATGAAATGGCCAGCGCCGATGAAATCCTCCATTGAAAACCCACCATGATTCCCGGAACAGACGAGGAGAATGGATTGCTCTTTATGTGCTTGTAAAAGGTTTTGAGCGACATACTTCCCATTTAATAAACTTGATGCATATACAAGAGAAGCATTAAGTGATTTCTTTAACGCCACTGTTCCATTTGTGGTAGATAAGATTACCGTTTTTCCTTCAACATTCGATTCGATTAGTTCTAATGGACAAGGATACTTAAAGTTTTCAAGTGACTGTCCTTTTACTTCTCCAGATAAAATGACTGAATTTTTATCAATATTTAAATTTTCGCTCAATTGTAAAGCCTCTTCGGCGTTTAAAACGGGAATTACTTTCTTTGCGCCATATTGTAAAAGGGTCGTAATCGTCGTTGTTGCCAACATAACATCAAAAACAACAACAATACAGTTTCTAAGTTTCGTAGGGTCAATGAATTCCTTTTGCGTCAATACATGGATTCTGGTCATACTAGGTCCTTTCCTATCTTTTATTTGAAAAAATCACATTATGGGACAAAGTCATTAAGTTACGAATCCCTTCATTTAGGGTGCTAAATCGATCATCTGAAAGATGCCCTTCTTTCCAACGATAATAAATTTGCTGTAAGATGACGGCAATTTTAAAGTAGGCAAAGCCTAAATAAAAATTAAAATTAGATAAATCTCGATTGCTTTTCTTGGCATATCGTTCGATAAAATCTTCTCTAGAAATAAAACCACCGAGAGTTGTTACAGAATTTATGGCTGTATAAGGATCATTTTCATCCTTCCAATAAGCAACTGCAGATGCTAAATCAGTGAGTGGATCGCCTATGGCCGACAATTCCCAATCGAAAACTCCGACTACTTTTCCTGGATTGCTTAAGGATAGCATCATATTATTTAGCTTGTAATCATTATGAACAATGGTAGCACGAGGGGATGTTGGGATATTCGCCAAAACCCATTTTTCGATATCACGATAAACACCGATTTCATCTGTTTTACTATTATGATAACGTTTAATCCATCCATGTACTTGTCTTTCTAAATATCCCTCAGGTCTCCCCATCTCTTGTAAACCTGCTTGCTCATAATCAATGTCGTGAAGCTGTACCAATGTATCTACGGTCGATTCAGAAATAGACTTCTTTATATTTGGAATGGAATCATATTCCGGAGGCATTGTATCATCAAGGACAACGCCATTTTTTTTCTCCATTATATAAAAGGGTTTATCCATAATGTTCGGATTGTTTTCACATAAGTAAGGTTTTGGTGCGAGCGGGAAAACAGGATTAATTCCTTTTAGTAAGTTATACTCTCTTTCCACATCATGAGCTTTAGGTGGGATTTTCCCGAAAGGAGGACGCCTCATGACTGATTCCCACTCTCCGACTTTAATAAGGAATGTTAAGTTTGAATACCCCTCTGAAAATTGTTTCACTTCCATTGGGTCTTCACTAAGATTAAGTTGCTGTCTAAGGTAGGATTCAAATTCTGACCAGTTAATTTCTTTTTCAGCTTGAGCAGAAACAGTTATTTTATGTTTTAACATCGTTTACCTCCTATAAACTTTCGATTGACTAATAAACATGCAATAATCATGCCGGAATTAAGAAAGAAGGCGATTGTGGTGATAGATTAAATCATATTGTGATTAGGAAGGGATAAGCGCAGCATTGCTTTTCCGTAAATCTGATTGTTTTCCGTACAGGGAAGGATATATAGTGTTGTCATTTCAAACATTTTCGGGCAGATAGTAGTCTTTTAGCTTGACTATTATTTATTTTCTGAACATACTGAATAAAGGGGATGTTTAATATAGAAGCAAAGGGGGAAACTTCAACTTGGAAACAATTAAAGATTTTATGACCCCAATAGAGGAATACTTACAACCTGATCAAACTCTTCGTGAAGCAATTTTATTAATGAATAAATACCGGCTAAATACGTTACCTGTTGTTGACGCTTCAGATAAATTAATCGGTGTTTTTACACGAAGTATTCTTTACGAGATGCTTCTAACAAATAAAAAAATGGAAACACCAATCGGTAAATTTATTAAGAAAGACATAGGAACAATTTCGGAAAATATTTCCGTTGTAAAATTAGAAGAACAGATAGCTGTCAGTGAGGTAGGGACTGGATTTGTTGTAAACACGGAAGGGAAACCTATTGGCGTCATCGATAAATCAGATGCTCTTAAAAGTTTTATACAGAAGACCCAATTACTTACAGAGCAGTTAAAATGGAAAAGCCTTTTACAAACAGTGATTGAGAATTCTTATGATGGTTTAGTTATGGTAAATGAAAAGGGAAACATTACCTTCCTAAGCCCCTCCTTAGTGGAATTATTTGATCTTACAAAGACGGCAGTTGAAGATGTTCCAATTGATAAGATTTTTCCGCATTTTGAATTAACGAAAGTATTTAAAACAGGGATCGCGGATATTAGTGATTTTATGGAAGTGAAGGGGATTAATTATATTGTCCACCGCATACCAGTATATCAAGAGGATCAAATGATTGGTGCGATCGGGAAAATTGTGTACCGTCAACTGCACGAAGTTCGCGAGCGCTTTCGCAGTTATGAAAAATTGAATAAGGAAAGTGATATGCAAATTAAACATTCAGAGACATCACGGTTTAGCTTCGATGAAATCCTTTCCAATAATCCGCAAATGGAAAAATTGTTCAGAAGCGGAATGAAAGCTGGAAAAGGGAAAACAACCATTTTGGTTCGCGGAGAAAGTGGAACGGGAAAAGAACTTTTTGCTCATGCGATTCACAGTGCAAGCAATCGAAAGCACGGTCCTTTCATAACCGTAAATTGTGCAGCGATTCCTGAGCATTTATTGGAGTCTGAATTTTTCGGCTACGATGAAGGGGCCTTTACAGGGGCGAAGCAAAAAGGAAAAATCGGTAAATTTGAGATGGCTAACGGTGGGACACTGTTTTTGGATGAGGTGGGGGATATGTCTCTTCAACTACAGGCGAAGTTACTCCGGGTATTACAAGAAAGGGAGTTTTATCGTGTTGGTGGGACAAACCGGATTTCTGTCGATGTTCGAATCATCACAGCTACCCATCAAAAACTAGAGGAAATGGTGGAGGTAGGAACCTTTAGAGAAGATTTATTTTATCGATTGAATGTCATTTCAATTGAGATTCCTCCTCTGCGAAAAAGAAAGGAGGATATTTTGTTGTTAAGTCATGCGTTTATTTCTGAATTAAATAAACAGAATGGAACGAGTATTGTTGGCTGGGACCCGCTAGTTGAAAAGGTATTGTTAGAGTATGAATGGCCAGGGAATGTTCGGGAACTCCGTAATGTATTTGAACGAGCAATGGTTTTTGCTGAAAACGGAATCATTCAATTGGAAGATTTGCCAGAAACATTACTTAAGAAAACGGAAATGAATGTATTTATAGAAGAAGAGAATGAAAGCGATGAAAAAACATTACTAGAAAAGGCTGAAGAAATGGCGATAAAAGTGGCTTTGCAAAGATCAGAAGGAAATAAAAGTAAAGCATGTAAACTATTAGGAATAAGTCGTTCGGTCCTTTACGATAAATTAAAAAAATATCAAGAGATAAACATAACTTAATGAAAATGCGTATCCATTTAAATTAAAAAGCACAACTAAGTGCTTTTTTTGTTAGGTATAGGTACATCAATTTTTATCTATTGTTTGATTTTCAAACATAGGAATGGAAACTCTATTCTATTTTTCAAACAACTGGTCAATTTTTATTGAAAGTTTTCTTTGGCATATATACATATAAAAACTGGTTTAAAGCGTGAAATATCAGTAGGTTTTAAAATAATTTTAAAAAAATTTAAAAAATTTAAAAAGTTGGCACTGATATTGCATTAATTAAAAGTGACTGGTTCATCTTAATTAATAGCTAGGAGGAAAAGTTATGCGAGAAGTAGTAATAGTGGAAGCGGTTCGTACTCCTGTTGGGAGAAGAAAAGGTGTATTTAGTAATTTCCGCCCGGATGATTTAGCCGCTGATGTATTAAGAGAATTGGTGAATCGGGCAGGAGTATCTCCTGATTTAATAGAGGATGTTATTTTAGGCTGTGTTACCCAGGTCGGGGAACAGGGAGTCAATATTGCTCGTACAGCTGCACTTACAGCTGGGTTCCCTGTCCATGTTCCAGGAACGACAATCGATCGCCAATGTGGCTCCAGTCAACAAGCGGTTCATTTTGCGGCCCAAGCCATTTTAAGTGGGGATATGGATATTGTGATTGCCGGTGGTGTGGAGAGTATGACGAGAGTTCCGATGTTGTCAAACTTTACAGGGACTACATGGAGTGAAAAACTCACCTCTCAACACGAAATTATTCATCAAGGATTATCAGCAGAGCGAATTGGTGAAAAATGGGGAATTACCCGTGAACAAGCAGATGAATACTCACTCGAAAGTCATAGAAGAGCTCTAAAAGCACAAGAAGAGGGTCGATTCGATCGTGAAATTATGTCAATTGAAGTGACATTGGATGATGGGACAAAAAAGGTGATTACACAAGATGAAGGTCCTCGCGCAGATACGACGCTTGAAAAGCTTGGAAGTCTAAAACCTGCATTTATTGAAAACGGTATTATCCATGCGGGAAATGCAAGTCAGATGAGTGATGGAGCAGCGGTGTTGTTGCTGATGTCAAAAGAAAAAGCACTACAATTAGGGCTTAAACCTCGTTTTAAAGTACTTGCCCGGACAGTTGTAGGCTCTGATCCGACATTGATGTTAACAGGGCCAATTGAGGCGACAAAGCAAGTGCTTAAGAAAGCAAATTTAGAAGTTTCCGATATTGATATTTTTGAAGTAAACGAAGCATTTGCGCCAGTTCCGATGGCTTGGCTGGAAGAGATTCAAGCGGATCCTGCGAAGTTAAATCCAAACGGTGGGGCGATTGCTCTTGGTCATCCATTAGGGGCAAGTGGCGCGAGAGTAATGATTACCATGATTCATGAAATGGAAAGAACCGGAAGTCGATTTGGCCTTCAAGCGATTTGTGAAGGAAACGGGATGGCTAATGCGACAATTATTGAAAGAATTATTGATTAAAAGTCGCTCAAATCACTATATCAATTAAGCAAATAAAGAGGGAGGAATTTTGTATGAAAATGAATGATGTTATTGCAGTGGTTACAGGTGGTGGTTCTGGCCTAGGAGAAGCAACAGTTACGCGTATCGTAGAAAACGGGGGCAAAGCAGTCATTATTGACTTATCAGAAGAAAGAGGCGCAATTGTTGTCGAAAAATTAGGTTCTGACAACGTTTTATTTACAAAGGCAGATGTCTCAAATGAAGCTGAAGTTTCAGCAGCATTATCACAGGCGATTGAAAAATTTGGTCAAATCAATACGGTTGTAAATTGTGCGGGAATCGGTCCTGCGAAAAAAATACTGGGACGCGATGGTGTCATTGAATTGGCTGAGTTTAATAAAATCATCCAAATCAATTTGATTGGAACCTTTAATGTTACTCGTCTAGCTGCGGAAAAAATGGTGAATAATGAACCGAATGCAGAAGGGGAACGCGGTGTAATTATTAATACTGCATCTGTAGCAGCGTTTGAAGGTCAAATCGGGCAGGCTGCCTACAGTGCTTCCAAAGGCGGTGTCGTCGCAATGACCCTTCCAATTGCTAGGGAATTCGCGCGTTACGGAATTCGCGTAATGACAATCGCACCTGGTCTTATTCATACGCCATTATTTGATACTTTACCAGATAAGGCTAGAGAATCACTAGCTGAGATGGTACCATTCCCGTCTCGTCTTGGTCGCCCAGCTGAATATGCACAGCTTGCAGAAAGCATCATTGAAAACACAATGTTAAATGGTGAAGTCATTCGTTTAGATGGTGCGATACGCATGCAGCCAAAGTAAGAGGCTAGCGTCTGATATATGAAAGGATTTATTCACAGTAATATTTTACAGAATTTAAAGGAGGTACTCTGATGACCCAACTCGTACACCTTGAAAAACAAAATGGAATTGCAACAGTTACTTTAGATAATCCACCAATGAATGTTTTAAGTAAACAAGTTACCCAGGAATTAAAAGAAGTCTTTACTACAATCCAAGAGGACCCAGAAGTGATCGCCGTTGTCGTTACTGGTAATGGTGACCGCGCCTTTATGGCTGGGGCGGATATTAAGGAGTTCCCAAGCTGGATTGATTTAGAAAAAGAAGAAGTGAAAAAAGTAGCCAAGTCAAATCATGAAGTGTTTAATTTAATCGAACAATTAGAACAGCCGACCATTGCTTTATTAAATGGTTTTGCCTTAGGCGGTGGATGTGAATTAGCACTTGCTTGTGACATCCGCATTGCTGAGGATCATGCTCAACTTGGCCTCCCAGAAGTGAAATTAGGATTATTGCCTGGTGCAGGGGGGACCCAAAGACTACCTCGATTAATTGGGGAAGCAAAAGCGAAGGAATTAATGTTCCTTGGTGACTCGATTACAGCGGAGGAAGCATTACAAGTTGGATTGGTCAATCATGTTGTTCCAAAGGGAGAGGGGATGGAAGCTGCCCTTTCCATGGCCAAAAAGGTTTCACGCCTTTCGCTGCAGGCTCTAAGTCGAATTAAGCGTGCGGTTGATGAAGGAGCTGACCAGCCACTGGAGGCGGCCCTGGAAAATGAAGTGGATCTTTTTGTAGAACTTATTAAAACGGAGGATGCACGCGAAGGAGTAGAGGCGTTTATTGAAAAGCGCCGCGCTCAGTTTACCCATAAGTAATCTTAAAACTTCGCCGAATTTCTCTTTTATATAATCTTTTAAAATACGGGAGGGTTTATCTATGTTATTTGAAAAAAGTGCTAGAGTCCAAGAACTAGAGAAAAGAGTTACTGAGTTTATGAATGAAATCGTGCTGCCGAATGAAAAAGTCTATGAAGAACAATTGAATTCAGGAAAATCCCGCTGGGAAATCCCTCCGATCATTGAGGAAATGAAGGCACAAGCGAAAGCAGCTGGTCTTTGGAATCTGTTCTTGCAAAGCGACGAGTATGGACCAGGTTTAACAAACCTTGAATATGCTCCATTAAAAGAAATTATGGGGCGCTCAATGATTGGACCTGAAGTTTTCAACTGCTCTGCCCCTGATACTGGAAACATGGAGCTTCTAGAACAGTTTGGTTCACCAGAACAAAAAGAAAAATGGATGGTTCCACTTCTTGAAGGAGAAATTCGTTCTGCCTACGTGATGACAGAACCTGATGTTGCTTCTTCTGATGCAACAAATATTGCAACAAGAATTGTGCGCGATGGTGACGAGTATGTGATTAATGGGAATAAATGGTGGATTTCTAGCATAAAGGATCCGCGTTGTAAACTTATGATTCTAATGGGTAAAACAGATCCAAATGCGGAAAGACATAAACAACAGTCAATGATTATTATCCCTGTGGGAACACCAGGTGTTGTAGTTAAAGAACATCTTCCAGTCTATGGATACGATGATGCGCCAATGGGCCATGCGTTTGTTGATTTCAATGATGTCCGTGTTCCAGCTGAAAATATTATTCTAGGAGAAGGGCGAGGATTCGAAATCGCTCAAGGAAGATTAGGGCCTGGTCGTATTCACCATTGCATGCGTATGATTGGTATGGCGGAACGTGCTTTGGAACTGATGATTAAGCGTGCAGAAGACAGAGAACCTTTCGGGAAAACACTGATCGAACAAGGAGTCATTCGTAACTGGATTGCACAGTCACGTATCGAGATTGATCAAGCAAGATTATTAACGTTAAATGCTGCGTATATGATGGATACAGTTGGAAACAAGGTCGCACGTAAAGAAATCGCTATGATTAAAGTTCTTGTACCAAATATGGCATTGAATGTTCTAGACCGCGCGATTCAAACCCATGGGGCTGGCGGTGTAAGTAATGTCTTCCCATTGGCGCAGCTTTGGGCACATGTTCGCGCAATGAAGTTTGCTGATGGTCCGGATGAGGTGCATGCAGAAACAGTTGCAAAACTGGAAATTAGACAACAAGCAAAAGGTAGAGAGTTATTGACGATTTAATAAGGCTATTCACGGTTGGCCCTTCTTTGTTGTTAGCAAAATGGATTAGATTATTAGCACATTAAGTCATTTTGGTCATGTCACTGAGGATAAAAAGTCTCAGTGATGTGCACTTTTATGAATCTGCGCCACTTTTGTCGTCCAATGAGCGAGCAAAAGGAAGGTGAGCAAAAAATTCCGCGATAAAATTAAAACAAACGATTGTTATTTTCAGAATGAAATATTTTTAACGATGGGAGCAGTTCATTTATGAAAATTTTAGGAATCTCGGGAACCATCACTGGTTCAAAGACTGCGATCGTAATCAATCGAGTGATTGAAGAAATAAAGAAATCCGCCCCTAGTATTGAAACGGAAGTATTGGATTTGAAACAATACAATGTTCAATTTTGTGACGGACGCCCGCCATCTGACTATACAGGAGATACGAAGAAAGTGATTGAACTCATATCAGAGGCTGATGCTTACGTTATTGGTACGCCGATTTTTCAGGGTTCGTTTAGCGGAGCATTAAAAAATTTAATAGATTTGGTTCCTCCAACTGAGTTCAAACATAAAGTAATGGGCTTTGTTGCGACAGGTGGAAATCACCAGCATTATCTCGTCATTGAAAATCAATTAAAGCCGATTGCGGGCTATTTAAATACTTATGTAGCGCCAAGTTTTGTGTTTGCCCATAATGAACAATTCAACCAGCAAAATGAAATTGCAGATCCAGAATTGCTTAACAATATTAGTGAGCTTGCTAGGCAGATTGTTCAAATGCAACAGCAATTAATTCACAATTAATTAGGAAAGTAGATGATAAATTATGAGTGTGTTGTCATCAGCTAAACTTCCGTTAAGCCAATTGAAAGATGGTGGGTTAATTATTATTTATGATGATATAAACACACACATGGGAACAATCGTTGGCTTAGGGGAGTATGTAAATTCGGAAAAAGTAAACATAATGACCAAAATTGGAAGAGGTTTAGTTTATGCTTGTATTACTGAAGAAAGAGCGAAGCAATTAAAAATTCCCAAAATGGAAGATAATCAATTAGAAGGCACAAAACCATTTGCCGTCTCTGTTGATTACAAAGACACAACTACAGGGATATCTAGCTTTGAGAGATCAGATACGATTAAAGCATTAACATATGAGGAAGTGCAGGCTGACGATTTTAAAAGGCCAGGACATATCTTTCCCCTAATAAGTAAAGAAAGAGGCTTAATGGAGCGGGTGGATTTGGCGGAGGCAGTCGTTGACCTTGCAAAAATGGTATCCAATATTCATATCGGTTATATGTCAGAGATTTTAAATACAAATGGGGATGTCGCGAGCAAGAAAGAAGTTGAGGAAGTATCACAAGCAAATGCTTTACCGCTGCTAAAAATGAGTGAGCTACTAGAAATGAAGAAAGACCATGATATTTGTACGTTTAATGGAATGGTTATTAATGGGAGGAAGCTTGGACGAAGTATCGGATTCCCAACCGCTAATATTCATCCGCAAAAACCAGTGGAAGAATTGGTCAAAGGGGTATATGGAGTCAAAGTGTTTATCAATGATCAAGAACACATCGGAGTGATGAACGTCGGAAATCGCCCAACCTTCAATGAAAATGAGGATTCGATTCATTACGAGGTTCATATATTAGACTTCGACCAAGATTTATACTGGAAAACAATTGATGTAAAAGTATGCTTTTTCTTACGGGACGAGATTACTTTTTCAAGCATTTCGAACTTAGTCGTCCAGATCAATAAAGATATAGATATGGTAAGAAATCGATTTAATCCTTCAGCCGTAGAGTAATAGCGAAATAGGGTCAGTGAAAATTGCAGACGCCTTCGACAATGAAGGCGTTCGTTCACCAATTTTTTAAATTTCAGAAAATTATAAATAAAATATTGAAATACACTTTTTGTCTTGTTATAATAAAATCAAACAAACGGTTGATTTTTTAATTGGATGCTATCGCAGTCATCCATCATGATCGTTTGATGGGCTAATCGATGAGGGGGCTAATAATAATGAAAACAGGTCTATTTTATGTAAATGAATGTCATGACGGGAACTATGAGAGAGCATATGAAGAAATGCTGGAGCAAATTCAGTACGCAGAGGAATTAGGGTTCGAAAGTGTTTGGCTTGCAGAGCATCATTTTAATGAGTATGGAAGTTTACCTTCACCACAAGTTGCAGCAGCAGCAATCTCACAAATTACTAAAAAAATGGATATCGGAATTGGGATTAGTATTCTAAACTTCGATAATCCGGTTCGAATTGCTGAAGATTATGCGATGGTTGATATTTTAAGCAATGGTCGCTTGAAATTTGGTGGTGGACGAGGGTATCAGCCACATGAAGCAAAAGGCCTTGGTGTAAGTATGGAAAAAACCCGTGAAAAGTACTGGGAGTATGTGGAAATCATCCAGGGATTATGGGCAAATGATACGTTTAGTTATGATGGGGAATTCTATCAATTTGAAAATTTAAAATTAACGCCAAAACCTATCCAAAAAAGAGTTCCATTCTATCATGCTTGTATTAGTCCTGCATCATTCGATTTAATGGTTGAGAAAGAAGTTCATGAGTTCATGGTAACTCCAACATTAATGGTGATGGATGATGTTATAGCTTATACGAAGCGGACAAGAGAACGTTTAATTCAAAAAGGAATTACTCCTTCGATTCACCTAAATCTGCAAATGAACATTGCGGATAATACGGACCAAGCAATTAAGAATGTTGAAAAGGAAATGGATGTTTATTTCAACCGTGTTCTTGACATTATTCCTGGTGCAAAGGGAACGCAAGCTCCAGAAACATACGAACGTTTTGCTGAAGTAGCAAAAGAAATGGAAGGTCCTGTCGATATTGCTGGATTAAATCAATCTGGGATTGCTCTATTAGCAAATGCACCTGAAGCGATCAACCGTTTAGAGGCAGCTGAAGATGCTGGCATTAATAGCTTATCATGTTGGTTCCGCATGGGCGGGATGGAACATCGAAAGGTGATGCGAGCAATGAAGCGCTACGCAGATGAAGTTTTACCATATTTTAAAGCTGTTCAACGAAAGCAAAAAGTAAGTCAATAATCCAAATAAAATGATAGGGGGATTTAACGATGCCATATGTTGAGGTGGAAAAAGGAGTCCAATATTACTACGAGGACGTAGGACAAGGGAAACCGATTGTTTTTGTACATGGATGGGGCATGAATCGAAAAGTTTGGGAAAGACAGGTTGTGGATTTTAGTGACAAATTCAGAGTAATTACGATTGACTGTCGCGGCTGTGGAAATTCAGATAAACCTGCCCATGGCTACGAAATTGCAAAACTAGCAGATGACTTAAACGAAGTTATTTCTAAGCTAGAATTAAAAGATGCTACTCTCGTTGGTTGGTCTGCCGGTGGTTCAATTGTTATCGACTATGCAACACGGTATAGCAGTGAAGCGGTTACAAAAGCTGTTTCCGTTGGCGGGGCAGTGCCAAGGTATACATCGACAGAGGGGTTTGACCTTGGATTCCCACCAGAAAATGTTGAACAAACTCTAGCAGCGATGCGCACAAACAGACCAGCTTTAGTTCGTGCGATTGCAGATGGTTGCTTTCACCAAGACGTCGGCCAAGCAATGAAGGATTGGTTTTTCCAAAACTTTATGGAACAGTCTTGGTTTACTGAAAAAACAATGGCGGACTTAGGAAAAATTGATTTGCGAGAAAAGCTAAGTGATATTTCGATTCCAGTCGCCTTTTTCCATGGCCTTCATGATGGGGTTGTCCCACTTTCGTTATCAGAATATTGCGTAAAGGAAATTACAAATGCAAACCTAGTTGTATTTGAAAATAGTTCTCATGCGCCATTCATTGAAGAAATTGACCGATTTAATGAAGAATTGCTAGCATTTATTCAATCCTAGCAGATAATGAGCTAAAATAGATTGGTGATAGGCTACGCGTGACTAACCATTAGTGGGGGATGTGAAGAACCCCCCTCTGATGGAAGTTTCTAGTTTTAGCAGGGGGTGTATACGATGGGAAAGGTACTCGATGTGAGTGGTAAGGTTATATTAATTACTGGTGGCAGCCGTGGAATTGGTGCTGAAATGGCGAGGGAATTTGCTCGAGCTGGAGCAGATCTCGTACTTGCGAGCAGAAATAGGGAAAGCTGTGAGTTGGTTGCCAATGAAATTCGGGATTTAGGAAGAAGAGTAGTAACTGTTTCTTGTGATGTATCAAAACTAACCGATATTCGTAATCTATTTAAAGTAACGATGGAAGAGTTTGGAAGGCTTGATGTTCTTGTTAATAATGCTGGCGCGAATGTAACGAAATATGCCGTAGAGGTTACAGAAGAAGAATGGGATTATATTTACGATGTAAACATTAAAGGTTTATTTTTCGCTTGTCAGGAAGCAGCAAAAATTATGATTGAACAGAATTCTGGTAAAATCATAAATATTTCCTCTGTTGGCGGGGCAAAGCCATACAAACGCATTGGACCATACACGTCTTCAAAGGCAGCTGTGATTCATTTAACGAAATCGTTGGCAGCTGAATGGGCACGGCATAATATCCGGGTCAATTCAATTGCGCCAGGTCTAATTGGAACAGAAATCAATGAAAGAGAAAGAGAAAACCAGGATTGGCTGGAAGGGGCAATTAAGTCGATACCTTTGAGACGTTTAGGGGAGCCAAAAGACATCTCACAAATCGCTTTGTTCCTAATTACGGATGCTGCTGATTATATTACAGGGCAAACATTTTATATCGATGGTGGGACACTATCTGAATAGAGGAAGAATGATTGATAGGATCTCAATGGAGTTGTTAAAATTAAGAAGAAGGAGGTGTTTTGGATGACTTCCCCGTTACAATCCATAAAAGTACTTGATTTAACTCGTTTACTGCCAGGTCCATACTGCACAATGTTTTTAGCAGATTTTGGAGCGGAGGTTATTAAAGTAGAAGAGCCTAAATTAGGTGATTATGCTAGATTAGAAGAACCAAAAATTGATACTGAGAGCGCAATCTTTTCTTCGCTAAATCGTAATAAAAAGAGTGTCACACTTGATTTGAAATCTGAAGAAGGCAAAGAAATGTTTTTAGAATTGGTTAAAAATGCCGACGTTTTGGTTGAGTCATTCCGACCGCAAGTAATGGAACGATTAGGATTAGGATATGAAACATTAAAAAAACTCAATCCAAAATTGATTTATTGCGCTATTACTGGGTATGGTCAAACAGGTCCATATGCAAATAAGCCGGGACATGACATTAATTATATAAGTTATGCTGGTTTATTAAACTTATTGGGTGAACGGAACCGGAAACCAATTGCGCCACCGGTGCAAATTGCTGACGTTGGCGGAGGTTCGCTAATGGCGGTGGTTGGCATTTTAATGGCACTCCAAGCAAGAAATCAAACTGGAAAAGGACAGTTTGTCGATATTTCGATGCTAGATGGTGCAGTTTCCTGGCTGCAAACGACTTTGCCAAACTACTTAGTAGATCAGAATTTGCCAAACCGTGGCGAGTTGCCTTTATCTGGGGAGAAAGCGTGTTATGAAGTATATGAAACACTCGATCAACGGTTTTTAGCTGTTGGGGCTTTAGAAATGAAATTCTGGGTGGAATTTTGTAAAGCAATTGAAAGAGAAGATTTGATTGAATTTCTCGATTCGCCTCCTTATAAGCAGACGGAGCTTAAAAGTGAAATTGCTCAGATTATCAAAAAGAAAACGTTGGCTGAATGGAATGAAGTGTTTAGTCATTACGATGCTTGCGTTTCTCCAGTATTAAATTTTGAAGAAGTGACTAATAACGAGCAAATTCAAAACCGCCAAATGATTCATGAGGTTTCAGGGATTAATGGCAAACAAATTGGCAATCCAATTAAACTTTCAGAAACACCTGCATCCATTTATGCAAATGCGCCGAAACTGGGTGAGCATAATAAAGAAGTTCTTGAAAACCTTGGCATAAAGAACAAGTAAAGTACTCGGGTTTTTGTCGAATAAAAAGATAAAAAATAATTAAAAATTTTCAGAATATTGTTGCATAAACACTTTTTACAGACTATAATATAAATCAAATGGTTGTTTGTTTTATATTATAGTTTCCTTCAAATGAATGCTAAAAATCAGCTTTACTTAAAAAACTTTCCTCACAGTAATGAGTACAATCATCTTTGTGTAAGCGCTTTATCGTGACCTAGGTGAAAGCATCAACAACATTGTTACTTCTATAGGAGTCAAATTTTTATATCTGAAAGGAGTGATGGATCCAATCTAGTTTCTAATATGGAGATTCGTAGTGGGAATGCTGTCTGTTTATCGGTTAAGTCCTGTAGGGTGTGTAAAACAATCGCAATTTAAATTACTTAGTAAAATGCTTGGATTCTTATTTTAAAACAAATGTTTGTTTTATAAATTCACATAACAATAATTTAAAGGAGTGTTAAAGTATGGGTGTTAAAATGGGTCTTTTCTATGTTAATGAGTGTCATGATGATAATTATGAGCGTGCCTATGGAGAAATGCTTGAACAAATTCAGTATGGGGAAGAACTTGGGTTTGAAAGTGTTTGGTTAGCAGAACATCATTTTAGTGCCTACGGTAGCATGCCTTCACCACAGGTTGCGGCAGCAGCAATTTCGCAAATTACTGAAAAAATGGATATCGGGATTGGAATTAGTATTCTTAACTTCGATAACCCTGTTCGGATTGCTGAAGATTATGCAATGGTCGACGTTTTAAGTAAAGGGCGTTTAAAGTTTGGTGCTGGTCGGGGTTATCAGCCAAGTGAGGCGAAAGGCCTAGGAATTAGTTTAGAAAAGACGAGGGAACGTTATTGGGAGTATGTTGAAATTATCCAAGGATTATGGAGCAATGATACATTCAGCTATGATGGAGAATTCTATTCTTTTGAAAACCTTAAACTAACTCCAAAACCGGTTCAAGGCAGAGTTCCATTCTACCATGCGTGTATCAGCCCTGAATCTTTTGACTTAATGGTAGAAAAGAATGCACGGGAATTTATGGTGACACCGACGCTAATGGTTATGGATGACGTTCTTGACTATACAAGACGGACGAGAGATCGTTTACTTGCAAAGGGAATTGATCCTACGATCCATATGAACTTGCAAATGCATATTGCTGATGATACGGACCAAGCGATTCGTAATGTTGAAAAATCAATGATTACTTATTTTAATAAAGTACTAGAATTAATTCCTGGTGCAAAAGGTACTCAAGCTCCAGCGACGTATGAGCGTTTCGCAGAAGTGGCTAAAGAATTCGATGGCCCGCTTAATATTTCTGCTCTGAACGAAGGTGGCGTCGCTTTATTGGATAGCCCAGAAGGAGCAGTTAACCGTCTTGAAAAAGTTGAAGATGCGGGGATTGACAGTCTATCTTGCTGGTTCCGTATGGGAGACTTAGAACATCGCCAAGTTATGAAAGCAATGAAGCGTTATGCGGATGAAGTAATGCCATACTTCAAGTCACCTGCTAAAAGAGTGGGCGTTTAATCCCCATCGATTGCAAATTTAGCATTTCTATTGGTATGAATAATCAATTTATTTAGAGCGAGGGGATAAATAATGGGAAAAATTGAAGAACAAAACAAACAAATAGTGCGTGATTTTATGGAAACTTTCTCAACGGGAAATATTGATGCCTTTATGGAGTTCATGTCCGATACGGCCACTTGGTGGGTTGCCGGTACCATTGACGGAATTTCCGGAGAAAAGGGTATGAAGGAATTCAGAGAAATGAACTCAGGAATTGCGAACACAACGAAAACTGGAGCGATTTCTTTAACTCCATTGGCAGTGACGGCAGAAGGAAACCGTGTCGCTGTAGAGACAGAATCCTACTGTGAGTTAAATAACGGCCGTGTTTATAATAACTTATATCATTTTCTATTTGTCATCGAAAACGGGAAAATTGAAAAAGTAAAAGAATATTTAGATACAGAGCATACAAGAAAAGTTTTTCTTGATTAATACGAGAAATCAATTGTTGAAATGAATAGAAAAAAAGACAGGGTGAATGTAAAAGGCATTTACCCTGTCTTTAATGACAGACATCCTTTCATTTCTATTGTTTAGGTTAAAAAGGAGGAAGGAAATGGGTTCATTACGCGGAAAGGTAGCCATCGTTGGCGCAGCTGATACGGAAGTTGGGATTGTCCCCCATATGAGTGCGACCCAGCTTTGCGTGGAAGCAGGCCTCCGGGCAATGGCTGACGCTGGGATAAAAAAGGAGCAGATTGATGGTTTAATAACCTGTAATTCTTTTGCTGAACCGTATATGTATCATGCTGAGGCCATTGCTGAATATATGCAAATCTTCCCAAAGGTTTGTTTAGGGGTTAATACAGGGGGGGGGACGACTTTTTCTGTTATCCATCATGCCGCCTCTGCCATTTTATCCGGCATGTGCGAAACCGTATTAATTACGATGGCCGACAGTTTAAAAAGTGGGTTGACTCGTGAACAAGCGATGAGTATGCAGGTGTCTGCTGGTCATGCTCAGTTCGAGTTGCCATATGGTCCGTCGGTGCCATCATTATATGCTTTAATTGCAAAGGCCCATATGAACCAATACGGGACAACAGCAGAACAATTCGCGGCCATTTCGGTTGCTTGTCGTAAGCATGCAAGCCTGAATCCAACCGCTCAGATGAGGGAACCAATCACGATTGAGGATGTAGTAAATTCCCGCATGATTGCTGATCCTTTACACCTGTTGGATTGCTCATTAATTTCAGACGGAGGCTCTGCTGTCATTCTCACATCGGCCGAGCGAGCAAAAGATTTCCCTAATCAGCCTGTATACCTTTTAGGTGTGGGGGAAGGTCATAGCCATGAGCATATTAGCCAGGCTCGTAATCTGACGACCTCGGCAGCCGTTGAAGCAGGTCAACGCGCTTATGAAATGGCCGGCATTGGTCCAGAGGATATTGATTTGGCCCAGCTTTATGACTGTTTCACACCAACGGTTCTCATCGAGTTAGAAGATCTCGGTTTTTGCGAAAAAGGAGAGGGTGGCGCTTTTGTTGAGAACGGAGCAATCGAATTAGGCGGGAAATTACCGGTCAACACGCATGGTGGATTATTATCACACTGTCATCCTGGAAATCCGGGTTCGATGTTTGCTTTAACTGAAAGTGTTCTGCAATTGAGGCATCAGGGGGGAGATCGCCAAGTTCCAGGAGCGGAGGTGGCTCTAGTTCATGGCCAAGGTGGGATCATGTCGAGTCATACTACGCTAATCCTAGGTAGAGAACGTGATTAATTTTAGAAGAGTACTACGAATGCGAGGGTGATACGTATGAATGAACATTCTGGAAAACTATTTCCTCAACCAACAAAGGAGACGGCTAAATATTGGGAAGGCTGCCACAATCATGAACTGCTCATTCAAAAATGCAATAGTTGTGGACATTACCAATTTTACCCAAGATTGATGTGTACGGATTGCTCTAGCTATCATATTGATTGGGTGTCTGCATCTGGAAGAGGAAAAGTAAAAAGTTTTACGATCATGCACCGCGCAATTACAAAGGCCTATTTGGCTGAAACACCGTATGTCATTGCCTTAATCGAGCTTGAAGAAGGCCCGACGATGATGAGCAATGTTGTCGGTTGTGATCCTAAAACCGTAGAAATCGGGATGGATGTAGAAGTCACTTTTGAGGACTGGTCTGAGGAAATTACAATTCCAAAATTCAAACTGATTTCTACTTAAAATCAGGTTAATAAAATTTTGTTGTGAATCATACTTTGATTGTTAGAAAGTTGTGTGTTGTAGGAGGAAGATAAAAATGTATGAGGGAATTCAAACATTCGGAAGAATTGTTGAACATCGTGCAAAGCAACAACCAAATGCAAGGTTTGTTCGATTTGCAAATGTAGATCTCACATATGAACAATTGCACAGGGAAGGAAACAAATTCGCAAATGTGATGCATACGTTAGGTCTTTCAAAAGGACAAACTTGTGCGGTAATGATGCCGAATAGCCCGGAGTTTCTTGCCACTTGGCTTGGGCTCGCTCGTCTAGGAGTCATCGAGGTGCCAATTAATACGGCGTATCGCGGAGATCTACTAACTTATATTTTGAATAAAGCCGAATGTCAAGCAATCGTGATTTCCTCACAATGGGTTGAGAGAATCGCGGCTATTTCTCAGGACATTCCCAACTTAAAACATGTTATTGTCGTAGGAGAAATGGAGCTGTCACCTTCTCAATCGATTTGCTATCATTCGTATGAAAACTTAATTGAAAAGGCAAGTATTGAACCGGTCGATGTTAAAATTACACCGTTTGATCCGTCATTAATCTTGTTTACTTCTGGAACAACAGGGCCCTCTAAAGGTGTGGTTTTAAGTCATCGAGCGAATTTTGCGCTCGCTGAAACATGTTGTGACCTAATGAACTATGGTCCCGACGATCGCCTGTTTACGGTATTTCCACTTTTTCACGTAAATGCAAGATATGCTACAATTTTACCAGCTTTGCTTGCAGGAAGTGATGTAGTGATGCATGAGCGTTTTTCAGCATCTAAGTTTTGGGATATTTGCCGAGCAGAACAAATTACGAGTTTTACTTATATGGGTTCATTATTAACGATGTTAATGAAACAGCCAGAACAGTCAGATGATGGAGATAACCCTGTGCGAATGATTCAGGGAGCACCGGTTCCTTTAGAAATATATGAAGACTTTGAAAAACGTTTCAATGTGAAAATCACTGAAGCATACGGCTCAACTGAGGTTGGCTTAGCAATGATTAATCGAGCTGAATCTTTCCGGAAAGGATCTTGTGGCAAGGCAGTCGCAACCTATGAAGTCGAAATTCATGATGAAAATGATCAACCTTGTCTTGTAGGTGAAGTTGGGGAAATTGTGGTCCGCCCGAAAGGTCCAGGTGTATTATTTTCCGGCTATTATGGGATGCCTGAAGCAACAGTTGAAACGTGGCGGAATCTTTGGTTCCATACCGGGGATCGTGGCCGTATGGATGAAGACGGTTATTTCTATTTTGTTGACCGGAAAAAAGATGTCATTCGAAGAAGGGGAGAGAATATCTCTTCATATGAAATAGAGCGTGTCATGAATACACATCCTAAAGTACAAGAGTCTGCCCTTGTTGGTGTTCCATCGGAGTTATCCGAAGAAGAAGTGCTAGCTGTTGTAAAATTACGCGAAGGAGAAGAGTTAAGCCCAGAAGAACTGTTAGACTTCTGCCAGCCTAGAATGGCTTATTTCGCAGTCCCTCGCTATATAAGATTTGTAAAGGAGTTTCCAAGAACACCTTCGCAACGTATTGAAAAGTATAAACTTCGTTCCGAAGGAATTACTCCTGATACTTGGGATCGTGAATTAATTGGCTATAAAGTTTATCGTTAAGTCGGTAAAGGAACGGAAAGGGATGAAATCATGTATAACGGAATTGAAACATTTGGAAAGATTGTTGAATACCGCGCGCAAGATAAAGCAAACGACCGAATTGTTCGTTTTGACGAACAGGACCTTACGTATGGACAACTTCACCGTAGTGGAAATAAAGTGGCAAATTTCATTGCTTCACTAGGATTGACAAAGGGACAAACTTGCGCTGTTATGCTTCCGAACAGTCCTGAGTTTTTAGCAACATGGTTAGGACTTTCACGTATCGGCGTAATTGAAGTTCCAATTAATACCGCCTTCAGGGGAGACTTGCTTACGTATATTCTCAATAAAGCAGAGTGTCAAGCCATTGTTGTCTCTTCTCAATGGGTGGACCGAATTAATCAAATTTCAGGAGAACTTACCCATCTTCGACACGTCATCGTTGTGGGGGATGACTATGTAATGATAGATGGAGTACTGAACTACCATTCGTATATAGACCTTTTTGACGAAGCGAGTGATGCTCCTGTTACTGTGAATGTGGAAGCTCAGGATACCGCCCTAATTCTATTTACATCGGGAACGACTGGACCTTCAAAAGGGGTGATTCTCAGTCATACAGCGACCTTTAGTGTGGCGAAAACAGCCTGTGAACTGATGAAGTACGGACCAGCTGATCGATTGTTTACGGCCTTTCCATTATTCCATGTAAACGCTCGTTATACATCGATTTTAGTCGCGCTTCTAGTGGGATGCGATGTGGTGATGCATAGCCGGTTTTCAGCATCACGATTCTGGGATATTATGAGAAAAGAGCAAGTGACGGCATTCAATTTTATGGGATCTCTTTTAACGATGCTCATGAAGCAGCCAGAGCGTCCGGATGATGGAGATAATCCAGTAAATAAGGCATTTGGGGCTCCAACACCAGTTGAAATTTACGAGGATTTTGAAAATCGATTCCAAGTCAAAATTTCTGAAGTATATGGTTCTACGGAATTAGGAACAGCTTTATATAATCCTGCAGATTCTTTTAAAAAAGGATCTTGTGGCTTTCCTGTTCCGGTTTATGAGGTCGAGATTCATGATGAAAATGACAACCCTTGTCCTCCTGGAGTAGCAGGTGAGATTGTCGTTCGGCCAAAGAAACCAAATATTCTCTTTTCGGGTTATTACGGGATGCCAGAAGCAACCGTTGAAGCGTGGAGAAATCTATGGTTTCATACTGGTGATACTGGGAAAATGGATGAAGATGGTTATTTCTATTTTCTCGATAGAAAGAAAGATGTTGTCCGCAGGAGGGGAGAAAATATTTCATCCTATGAGGTTGAACGTGTTATAAATGATCATCCGAACGTGTTCGAATCGGCGGTAATTGGAGTGCCCTCTGAGCTTTCAGAAGAAGAGGTAATGGCTGTGGTAATTGTTAAAGAGGGAGTAAACTTAAATCCCGAAGAATTACTAGATTTCTGTCAAGATCGAATGGCTTACTTTGCTGTTCCTAGATTTATTCGCTTTGTTCAAGAATTACCGAAAAACACATCTCAAAGAGTAGAGAAGTATAAGCTTCGCCAAGAAGGGATAACCGAAGATACATGGGATCGGGAAAGAGTCGGTTATGAGGTGAAGAGATAATTTTAGCAGAAAATATTTAATTAAAAATTCAAAATATTCATAATTGACTTAAAGTGTATCTACATTTATAATTTGGATTAAGTTATAGAAAATATTTTCAATTTAAAGGAGGTTTCATTTTGAAAGCGGATGTTAAAAATTTAGAAAGAAATGTCGTTTGTCAAAAAGATGATATGAAGCCAGGGGATAAGAAAGTCATCCAAGTGAGAAGAATGTCCATTTTAGTCATTCGTAAAGAAGACGGCTTTTATGCTGTTAGAAATGCGTGTCCCCACCAAGGAGCAGGTTTTGAAAAAGGAGTATTAAGAGGGGTAGCTACAGCGACTGACATAAAAGAAGTTAGCTATGAAAAACAAGGCGGTTATATTTATTGTCCATGGCATCATTGGAGTTTTGATGTAGAAAACGGATGTTCAATGCATGATCCAGAAAATACTAAAATTAAAACTTTTAATGTAAGTGTTGAGAATGATGAGGTTGTTGTTTACGCATAGAGTTTAGATTTTACCTAGAAAATTCAAACAAACATTCAATTCTTTTTTAAAAATCAAACAAACATTCAATTTTTTTAAAATCAAACAGTTGATTGTTTTAATTTTAAAAATCTTTTCCTTTAACACGGGAAAACGAACGAACCTCAAATTATTTAATAAAAAGGAGATCAAAATGAGTAAAACAATCGTAAAAAGCCAAATTCAATCCGCTGTTAA
Source organism: Bacillus sp. B15-48 (assembly GCF_016879755.1). Classification (GTDB taxonomy): domain Bacteria; phylum Bacillota; class Bacilli; order Bacillales; family Cytobacillaceae; genus Mesobacillus_B. Next base: position 102,337 of record NZ_WOFU01000002.1, on the reverse strand, counting down.
TAGTAATGTCCTTCCAGTTATTGATTGTGATGTTCACCCTAATCCGAAAAGCTATGAAGAGCTAAATCCATATTTAAGTGATTATTGGCGTGATTTCTTAACAGATTGTAAATGGAAAGGCGTCTTCCCGGGAATCCCAATTATGGCGATTGTAGCGAATGCCGGTCATCGGATGGATAGCATTCCTCCAGAAGGTGGTCTCGGTTGTTCTTCATTAGACTTTTATCGGGAACAAGTAGCCGACAAATACAATTATGCAAATTCAATTCTTTTCCCAGATTCGACATTTATGTTATCAGCCTCTGCTCAGCATGAAATGGCTGCAGCAGTTGCATCTGCCTATAATGACTGGCAAATTGATACATGGTTGTCAAAAGACCCTAGTCTGCGAGGTTCAGTCGTTATTGCTTCTCAGGAACCAGAAGTTGCTGCAAGAGAAATTGATCGGGTCGGCAGTCATCCGCAAATGGCTCAAGTAGGATTATCTATTCATTCTCCGTACGGCGGCTGGGGAGATAAACGCTACCATCCAATTTGGGAAGCAGCCATCCGTAATAATCTTGTTTGTACATTCCATGTTTCCGTGCCAGGAGGTCTATTTAGACCAGGTCCAGTTCTAGGAAACTATTATCCTGAAGCGCAAACGAATAATGGATTAACTTATCAGGCACAGATTAATAGTATTGTTTTTGGTGGGGTTTTAGAAAAGTACCAAGATTTAAAACTGGTGTTTGTTGAAGGTGGCTTTGCTTATTTGCCGAACTTAATGTACACAATGGATACCCATTGGAGAAATCTAAAACGTGAAGTACCTTGGGTAAAACGTTCTCCTAGTCAGCAAATTCGTGAGCAAATGTGGTTTGGAACACAGCCGTTCATTGAACCGGAGCGTCACGAGGACGAAGAGCATATCATTCAGATCATTAAAATGATTGGCGAAGACAGAATTTTATTTGCAAGTGATTATCCACACTGGGAATTTGATGCCCCACATGCAGCTTTTGCTCGTATGCCAAAGGATCTTAAAGAAAAAATTCTTTATAAAAATGCAATGAAAGTATACGGATTGCCAGATCCAACAAAATAGATCAGTTGCTATTATCCTCTCATTCGTGACCTTGTTTGCACAATGGGAGGATAAACCTCTTTTAATATGGAAGAAAATCCATTTATTCTTACCTATTTATCTTCAGTTTCTAACAAATATTTGTTATAAACTTGGAAGCGCTTTCGGTTTTATACTTTGAGGAGGCAAGCCGTTGAAACATTTTCCATTAACAATCTTATTTGTTCTCATCTTATTTTTAGCAGCATGTCAAAATTCAAGTCCAGCTTCGCAAGACACAGCAAATTCTTCTGATGAACAGAATTATGTCCTAAAGTTGTCCCATGCTTATCCCACCACCTCTTTTGTACATACTTTCATGGAGTGGTTCAATGAAGAAGTACAAGAGCGAAGTGACGGGCGATTAGCAATTGATATTTATCCTAGTGCACAATTAATGCCACCTGATCAAGAAATGCCAGCTATCCTACAAGGACAAATTGAAATGAGTCACACACTTTCTCCAGTACTAGCGGGTTTTGACCCAATTTGGAATTTCTATGAAATGCCGTTTATCTTTGATTATGATCCAAACGATCCTACTGTATTTATTGAGAATAGAATTAAATTTAATCAAAGTGAAGATGGTGGCCAACAAATTATCAAAATGATGGAAGAAAAGGGGTTAAAGGTTCTTTCTCTTGGTTTTGTTGATATGTTTGGTTCTGTTTATACGACTGATACTGACAACTTGGTGACCGGACCAGAAAGCGCAAAAGGATTAAAATTGAGAACCCCGGGAGGAATTATTGGCCCAGAAACGGCAAAAGCAATAGGCGCAAGCAGTGTGACCATTGCTGGTACTGAACTTGTGACCGCTTTGCAGCAAAAAGTTGTCGATGGGTTATTAACGACCCCTATCTATGCAAATGATGCGCAACTACCAATTGAAACATTAACAGTCGTGCCATTGTTCAACACGGTCACTCCGCTTATTATCTCCTTAGATAAGTTTGAATCATTACCAGAGGATCTTCAAAAAATCCTCGTTCAAACAGGAAAGGACTTGGAAGAATATGGTAGAGAAATGGTCCTTGAAAAAGCGAAAACAGCTTTCTCAACTTTAGAAGATAAAGGGGTTGAAATCTACTACCCGACTGATGAGGAAATTGAACATTGGAAAGAATCGACAAAACCCGCTAGAGATGTCTTTGAACAGCAGGTTAACGGCGGAAAAGAACTTTTAAAAGCTTTAGAAGAATTGGAATAATGATTCCTAATATAAATGTTTAATAGCCGATACTTCTAATCATTTAGTTAACAGAATTGGGGGAGTTTAAGTTGCGAAGGATTACACTCATATTCAGTCTTTTATTTGTTCTTATTTTAACTGCTTGTGGAAATGAATCAACTACGAATCAATCAACTAGCGATGATCGGTCTACAGAACCATCTGGTCAAGAGGAATATGTTTTAAAGCTGGCTCATGGTTATCCGACGACATCGTTTATGCATACATTTATCGAGTGGTTTAGTGATGAAGTTCAAAAGCGAAGTGACGGACGATTATCAATTGATATTTATCCGAGCGGCCAGTTGATGCCAGTCGATCAAGAAATGCCGGCTATCTTGCAAGGTCAAATTGATATGAGTCACTCTACTTCACCGGTCCTTACTAGTTTTGACCCGATTTGGAACTTCTATGAACTTCCATTCATCTTTAATTATGATCCAAAAGATCCTTCTGTCTTTTTAGAAGAGCGAATGGCTTTTAATAAAAGTGAAAATGGTGGCCAAGTTTTTGCAAAAAGGATGGAAGAAAAGGGTTTGAAAATCTTATCTTTTGGATTTGTTGATATGTTTGGTTCTGTTTATACAACAGATGTAGCCAATTTAGTCACTGGTCCTGATAGTGCGAAAGGATTGAAACTCAGAACACCGGGCGGAATGATTGGGCCGGAAACAGCAAAAGCGGTTGGCGCTAGCAGCGTCACGATTGCAGGTGCGGAAGTAGTGACCGCTTTACAACAAAATACGGTTGACGGTTTATTAACGACACCAATTTACGCTTCACAAGCAAAATTGCCGGTTAGCTCTTTTTCCGTTGTTCCTTTGTTTAATAGTGTGACACCTTTGGTGATTTCTACTAATAAATTTGAATCGTTGCCTGAGGATCTTCAGCAAATCCTTATGGAAGCAGGAGCAGATTTAGAGCAATATATTATGGAGCAAGTATTCGCAGAAGCGACGAAAGCATATGCAGACCTCGAGAGCCAAGGGGTGGAAATCTACTATCCAAGTGAAGAAGAGATTGATGAATGGGAAGAAGCAACAAAACCTGTGAGACAGGTATTTGAGGATCAAGTTGAAGGTGGAGCAGAGCTTTTAGAAGCACTGAAATAATGGGGAAAACGAGTTCAATAGATTTCTATTGAACTCGGAATCTTCTAAGAGGGGTGAATAATATGGATAAATTAAAAAAACTTGATTCTGCTACTAAGTATCTTGATAAAAGTCTAGAAACGACCGCTCTCGTTTGTTTAGGAATTAGTGTTATCGGAGCTGTGATTAATGTCTTTTTACGCTATGTGCTTGATATGTCTTATCAGATTATTGAAGAAATATGTCGATATGCAATTATATATGGTGCTTTTTTATATGTAGGTCCTCTTATTAAAAAAGGCGAGCATCTTAAAATGGATATTTTACAAGGGATTCTTAAGGGGAAATCAAAATTAACCAATCAATTAATTATTAGTATTCTCTTATTGGCAGCATTTGTTTATTTAAGCTGGTCGAGTATTGCATGGACGATGTCCTTATTTAGTTTAAAAGTGACAACAGTTTCAGGAATCATGTTAATGTTTATACCCGCACTCGCAATCCCAATCGGGATGATTTTAGGAGCCTTTTATTCTTTGTTACAACTTATTCAGGACATTTATAAATTTCGCTCCTACAAATCAAATGATTGTGAAACTCCAGCTGCGGTGAAAACGGGGTCTTAAGTTGAGAGGCTTGAGTATTAATGAACTATTATAATTCAGGGGAATCTCTAGCGAAAGGGGCGAAATAAAATGTTTGCGATTGGCTTGCTTATTTTTGTTGTATTACTTGTGATTGGGGCGCCAATTTGGCTTGCCTTAGGAGCAAGCGGAGGATATTGGGTATTGGTACAAATGGGACTTCCGCTGGAAAGTGTTGCTTCGCAATATTTTATTGCAACGGACCAGTGGATTTTATTGGCTGTTCCTTATTTCCTGCTTGCTGGGAATTTGATGACGTATATGGGACCGGCAAGCAGGATGTTTCGTTTTATTAATAATCTTGTCGGACATCTTCCAGGAGGGATGCCTGCCGCTGTTGTCGTTACGGCAGCGATTTTTGGGGCGCTTTCTGGTTCTTCCGTGGCTACGGTCGTTGCAGTAGGATCGATGGCAATCCCACAAATGATTAAGATGGGCTATACAAAAGAAAATAGTTTTGGGGTTCTAGCCGCTTCAGGTACGTTAGGGCAAATGATCCCACCGAGTATTTTTATGATTTTATTTGCTGCTTCCACACAGCTTGACCCAGGAGCTCTGTTTTTGGCTGGAATTGTACCAGGTGCATTTATGGCCCTTGTATTAGTTCTTGTAGCAGTCATTGTTGGTATTAAAGATAAAAAAGAACGACCAAAACGAGCGAGTTTTACCGAAATAGGTAGTTCGTTTTTACAAGCATTTCCGTCCCTGTTAATGCCAGTCGTAATATTGGGCGGGATTTATGGAGGAGTGTTCACTCCTACAGAAGCTGCAGCGATCGCAGTTGTATATGTCCTTGTTATTAGCTTTTTATTTAATCGCAGTGATTTCACACTTGCTAATTTTAAAAAGAGTTTTCTTCATACAATGGTAACGACTTCAATTATTTATATTTTATTAGGCGGAGCAAAATTGTTTTCGACAGCGATGACCTATATTCAAGTTCCGCAAAAAATTACTGAATTTGCTATAAGCTTAGCTGTGGCGGATTGGGTGATCATGTTAATTATTGTTTTGGTCTTCCTAATTTTCGGGATGTTTTTGGACGCAATTCCGATTCTTTATATTACATTGCCGATTTTATATCCAGTCGTCCTTTCTTTAGGATATGATCCGATTCATTTTGCGATTATTACCGTTGGAGCTTTAATGATTGGTCAGATTACTCCGCCGGTTGGTTCTTGTTTATATGCAATTAGCGGACATTTTAAAGAAAGCATGGGGGTTGTTGTTAAAGGAACAAATCCATATTTAATTGGTTTGGTTTTAGGAACACTTGTCTTGATTTATATTCCATGGTTAAGTTTGTTTTTGTTCCAATAATGATTGCTGAATATTAAGAAGTAGCTAATCGGTTACGATAAATTTGGAGGGTTGATCTTGAAGAAAGTTTCTTTATTCCTCGTTATCTTGCTCGTTTTGTTTATGAGTGCTTGTGGAAACAGTACGAGCTCAACAGAGAGAGGCAATACAGATGCTGCAGCATCAAATGAGTCCAATGAAAAATATGTATTAAAATTGGCTCACGGTTTCTCGACAACCCATTTTATGCACACGTTTATGGAATGGTTCAATAATGAAGTACAGGAGAGAAGTGATGGTCGCCTTTCCATCGAAATCTTTCCAAGTGCGCAGTTAATGCCAGTTGACCAAGAGCTCCCTAGTTTAATCCAAGGGCAAATTGATATGGTCCACAGCAGTTCCCCAGTCCTTACTAGTTTTGACCCGATTTGGAATTTCTTTGAGCTCCCTTTCATCTTTGATTATGACCCAAATGATCCCCTTGTTTATTTAAATAATCGTGCCCAGTTTAACAGCCATGAAAAAGGCGGTCAGCACATCGCTAATATAATGGATGAAAAAGGGGTGAAGGTACTCGCAATTGGCTATATTGATACTTTTGGTTCGATTTTTACGAACGATAAATTAGTGACGGATGCAGAAAGTTCTAAGGGGTTAAGGATTCGAACACCTGGTGGCATCATCACCCCTGAAACGCTTAAAGCAATAGGTGCGAGCTCTGTGACAATTTCTGGTGCAGAAGCGATACCCGCTCTTCAGCAAGGGATGCTAGATGGGTTGTTGACGACACCGATGTATGCGTATGATGCTAAGTTGCCGGTGAATAAATACACGGTTGCCCCATTATTTAACCCTGTTACACCAGTGTTAATTTCAAAGAATAAATTTGAATCACTGCCAAAGGATCTTCAAGAAATTTTAGTAGAGACAGGCAAGGATTATGAAAAATATGTTAAAGAAACAATCGTACAATCGCTTCAAGAGCAGATACCAAAATTAGAGAGTGAAATGGGAGTTGAAATTTACTATCCTACGGAAGAAGAAATTGCCTCCCTGAAAGAAGCGACAAAAACTTCTTGGGATCTTTTTGAAAAGGGAGTGGAAGGCGGCAAGGAATTAATTGACGCTCTTCAGGAAATCCAGTGAAAAAGGAGTTTTTAAAATGAAGTCAGAAGAGAAATTAGCGGTTCACGAATTATTATATCGAGCTGCCTATGGTTATGATTCCCATAATGTCGAAATGTTGACTGAATGTTTTGTAGAAAACGCCGTGATGACGTTGCGTGTTGGCGCTGGGGATTTAATTGGTCCTTATGATGGTCAAGAAGCAATCGTAAATTTTATGAAACGGGCGATGAAAAAGCAAACAGATAAACGTTTACACCAAATCTCAAATATCTTTTTTGAAAATGAAGGAGAAGATGAGGCAACTACATTGTCCAGTTTGACGTTATTTGCAACAGAGAACGGGGTTTGTCAACTCCTTTCCACAGGCATTTATCGTGATGAAGTCGTTAAAGTCGATGGGCGTTGGCGCATATCAAAACGGCATCTTGATATTGAGTTGCCAGTTTAAGGGTATTTTGCATGCGACATTTAGATTTGGAACACACATTTTATGCTTTCGAACCAATTACTTTATGATTATCAATCTCAACAAGGGGGGAGGAGTCTATTGGTGAATATTGGGGAAATCCCAGCAAAATATGCAAAGCTCGATCCTAATAGGCAAGCATTAATTGATATCCCAAATGACCGCCGGATGAATTATGGTACTTTGGACGACCGTGTTAGACGAGTAGCAAATGGATATATGAATGATTTGGCACTTAAAAAAGGTGATCGTGTTGCAGTTATTTCAAAAAATAGCATTGAATATATCGAAAATTACTTTGCCTGTGCAAGAGTAGGATTAATTATTCAGCCGCTCAATTGGCGTTTAGGAACAACTGAATTAAGCCGAATTTTAAAAGATGCAAAACCATCCGTTCTGATTAGCTCGGATGATTTTCATGAGGTTCAACAAGAACTGAAGGAACATGTTGAAATTAATCATTGGCTCGAGTATGGGAAAAAGGGCGATGGATCGTATGAGCGGCTTCTAGAATCCGCTTCAAATGAAGAACCCCCACAATCAGCAGCTGTAGGTGATGAAGATCCAATGCTCATTCTTTACACGGGAGGAACAACAGGGGAATCAAAAGGGGCATTACATACCCATAAAAGTTTTTATGCCGGGATGCTCAATCAAACTGTTGCTGAGCGCATTGTTCCTAGTGATGTTTATATGCTCACAGGACAAATGTTCCATATTCCAATTGTTCTAGCAATCAACTATATGGCACATGGCTGCCCGCTTGTATTAATTAATTTTGAGGCGAAATTAGCGCTGGAAGTCATTGAACAAGAACGTGTGTCTGCCTTTTTGGGCATCACGACGATGCTCAATTGGATGATGTCTGTCGCTGGTTTTGAAAAATATGACCTTTCAAGTCTTCGAAACATTCAATATGGGGGCGGACCGATGGGGATGAAAGTCGTTAAAGCAGCGCTTGAAGCTTTCCCATGTACATTAATCCAAAGTTTTGGTCAGACAGAAGGAATGGGGATGACTTTTCTTTCCCAAGAAGACCATTTAAAAGCGGTCCAAGGAATTCATCCTGAACGATTATCTTCCTGTGGCCGGGAGGCATTTGGTACATCGCTTCAAATTGTCGACTATGATGGGAATCCAGTTCCTAAGGATGGCAAGTCAGCTGGAGAAATTATCGTGAAATCAGATGCGAATATGATTGGCTATTGGCAAAGACCGGAACTTACAGAAAAAACGCTTAGAAATGGCTGGTTATACACGGGGGATATTGCGACTTGGGATGAGGACGGCTATGTATTTATTGTTGACCGTGCTAAAGACATGATTATTTCCGGCGGCGAAAATATTTACAGCACCCAGGTAGAAAATGCAATCTATCAGCATGACGCGGTATTAGAAGTTGCTGTTTTCGGTGTTCCTGATGAAGAATGGGGCGAGTTAGTCAAGGCTGCTGTTGTATTGAAGCCGGGAAGAACAGCGACCGAGGAGGAAATTATTGAGACTGCGAAAAAACATCTTGCCTCTTACCAAAAGCCACGCTCTGTTGTATTTGTCGACAGTCTGCCAAAATCACCAACTAGTAAAATTCTTAAACGTGAATTAAGGGAGCAACATCAGCATAAACGGGGGAAGATGGTATGAGTGAATTATTAACAAACGATTTGTTAGCAAATATTGGTCGTTCTGCTCCTCCTAGAAGAGAAATTGTCACTCGTCGCGATATTAGAAAATACGCGATTGCCACCGGGCAACGCAAACAGAAATACTTAAATGGTGACGAGGCACCATCAATGTTCCATGTATCGTTGTTTTGGGATGTCGTTGAAATGAATCAGTTAAGCACTGACGGTGTTTCGATTGACCCTTTGCTGCCGGAATTTCCTTTAAAGAAAGCGATGGCTGGCGGTTTGAAAATTGAGTATTTCAAACGCATTGTCCCCGGTGACTGGTTAACCGCAACGCGGACATTAACCAATATTTACGAAAAGCAAGGATCGAAAGGGTCGCTAATTTTTTATGAAACAACGATGGATGTGGTCAATGATTCTGGTGAAAAGGTGTTAAAGGAAGTAACGACGAGAATTTTCCGTTAGAATCAATGTTTCTTTTAGGGGGTGCACTCAATGTTGAAAAAAACACAAATGAGAGTAGGAGATACCTTGCCACAGCGTGAGTTTAAACCAGACCATGTTCAATTATTTCTATATAATGCCGTTTTATTTAATGCCCATCGCATTCATTTTGACTATGAATATACGACTCAGGTTGAAAAATATCCTGATCTCGTTGTGCCAGGCCCTTTAATCGGGGATTGGCTCAATCAGTGTGTCAATGATTGGCTGGAGGAAGAAGGACATTTAGTTTCCATCGAGTATTCCAATCGAATAGCGGCTTATGTGGGGGAAACACTTTATTCAGGCGGGGAGATAACCCTATATAATGAAGAAACTGGTGAAACGTCAATTGAATTATATGTAAAAAATGAAGCGGGTGAAGTCATCGCACCTGGAGTGGCGGTTGTTTATGTGTAGGGTTAAATACTTATTACTGGAACCTTGGCAAATAAAGTTCTTTAACAGAATCCATCTAAAATACAAATAACATAAAACGGAGAAGGAAAGAACCTTTCTCCGTTTTTGTTATGCTTGTGTTTTCTATCCTAAGGCTGAATTTGTATTTCATAAGTGAAAAATGTATCCACATGTCCGACCATCTTCTTTTCATCGGCCACGACGACTTCATCGTTCACATGCCCATCCTGCCAACGTTCAAAAGCTTGAAGATCATCAAAGTATATTTCTGCAAAACCATTGTACCCTAGTGGGGATTCCCCGTTTGGGTAGGCATCGTACTGGATATGATTCTGAACATAACGATTGCAATATTTCCACCACGGTCTTTCCATGACCAATAGGCTATGATGATTAGCCCAGTAATCATGAAATTCATCAATCTTCATCTTTGGTGACTTTTTTATAAATGAGATTCTTTTGATCTTACTTCTTTGTTTCCAGTCTGGCAGTGCATATTGTTCAAGTTCATTTGTAAACAGGCGGATGAGCTTTTTCCCATCAACTAATTTCCTTGTATCTTCAGCGACAACGCTTAGTTCGGGCAATTGTGTCCATTCTTTAAAACTTTCAATATGATCAAGCCAAAAATGAGCGACACCGTCAAAGGGTGGTTGCTTGTCTTTATGCAATGCATGATAAGTATGAGATTGTACGTATTTTCGCATATATTGATACCAAGAAGGAGTACTCATCGCAATCTTTGCATGTTCGTTTTGCCAATGGTTATGAAACTCTTGGATGGATATGTTATGATTCTTCATCAAAATTGTTGAAACTTTTATCAAACGAACTCCTCCTTATCCATAGAAAAGAGGCTGTTTAAGGTCAAAGGATCTTAACAGCCTCGGTGGTAAATCGTTTAAACAAAGGATTAAACAGACGCTGAAAATTCTTTCTTCAATGCGTTCGTAATCCTGTTCATTGCATCTTTTGCATCATCCATGATGACAGGCATCCAGAAGAAACCATGAATTTGCCCATCATATCGAACAAGCTCTACTGGGACACCAGCCTCTTTTAATTTAGCTGCATAGTCTTCGCCTTCATCTCGTAAAACATCGTATTCGCATGTAATGACAAGGGCAGGTGGAAGACCTGAAAGATCTTTTGCAAGAATCGGAGAAGCATATGGATTCAATTTCTCTTCATCATTATTAAAATACTGATCTGCGAACCAACGCATCGCCGTTGTTTCTAAATAAAACCCTTTGCCATTCTCTAAATAGGACTTTGTGCTGAAGGAGAAATCAGTTACTCCGTATAATATAATTTGGTAGGCAATACTAGGGCCGCCACGATCTTTAGCCATTAATGGTATAACAGCGGCCAAGTTTCCACCAGCACTATCACCACACGTAGCAATACGATTTGGATCCCCATTATAGTTTGAAATATTCTCAGATACCCATTTTGTAGCAGCATAACAATCTTCAATTCCTACAGGGAATTTATGCTCAGGAGCAAGACGATAATCTACAGAAACAACCAAACATTCGGTAGAATTTGCGAGCGAACGACAAATTGGATCAACAATTTCTAAATCACCTAGTACCCAGCCGCCACCGTGGAAAAAGACAATGACTGGTAGTGGACCTTGTGCTTCAGGTGTGTATAAACGCAATGTAATATCATCCCCATCAACAGGAATTTTTACATCTTCAACCTTTGCTACTTCTTGCACTTCTCCACGTAAATCTTTGTAAAAGGCTAACAGCCCATCACGGTTTTCTTGAACAGACATTTCTTCAATTTTTGGAATACCTGATGCAAAGGCTTCGTTAACTTGATCTACTAGTTTTTTTACTGCTGGTTGTAATGTCATCCTTCTTTCCTCCTAACAAAAAATATTAATATTCATCTAAATTATAATCTCTTTAATGAACTATTGCAACAATATTTAAAAAATTCTAAATATTTTCAAATACCTGTTTGATATTTGGTTAATTATAGATATAATAGGGTTATCTTCCATGTCTTTACTTAAGAAAAAATACGAGGAGGAGAAGTCTGAGTGACTACATTGATTTCATTAAACAAGAAAGCAGTAGAGTTTACTTCTAAACCATTGAAAATGTTTATTGGTGGCAAGTGGGTAGATGCAATCTCTGGAAAAAGAACAGAGATTCGCAATCCGGCAAACGGCGAGTTGCTTACAACTGTGGCTGAAGGGGACAAGGAGGATGTTGAACTTGCGGTAAGAGCAGCAAGAAAGGCCTTTGAAGAAGGTCCTTGGCCAAAGATGAAACCAAATGAGCGTGCTAGACTTATATTAAAATTGGCAGACTTAATTGAAGAAAATGCTGAGGAACTAGCACACTTAGATACGCTTGATTATGGCCAGCCAGTATCGTTAACAACTGGTTTTGCTGCTGCGGCCGCAGATAATTTCCGTTATTATGCAGGCTGGTGTACGAAAGTTACGGGTGAAACGATTCCTTCTTCCACTCCAGGAGATATTTTCAACTATACGCTTCGTGAACCAATCGGAGTATGTGCCGGGATTGTTCCATGGAATGCGCCGTTAATGAATGCAATCATGAAGGTTTCTGCACCACTTGCAGTTGGAAATACAGTGATTGTTAAACCTTCTGAAGAAACACCAATTAGTTTATTAAGATTTGCTGAACTTGTTCAAGAAGCAGGTTTTCCTGATGGAGTAGTAAACATTATCACCGGTTACGGGCAAACCGTCGGTGCAGCACTCGCTTCTCATACAGATGTAGATAAAATTGCATTTACAGGATCGACGATTACTGGTAGAGAGATTGTTAGAAATAGTGCAACGAATATTAAAAAAGTTACCCTAGAGTTAGGCGGAAAATCTGCTCATATTATTTTCGCCGATGCAAATTATGAACAGGCTCTTGCAAACGCTGCCAATTCAATCTTCTTTAATTCGGGGCAAGTATGTTTTGCCGGATCAAGATTATTTATCGAGGATAAGATTTATGATCGCTTCCTCGCTGATTTAGCTGAATATTCGAATAATTATAAGGTTGGAAATGGTTTTGATAAAGATACAGTGATTGGTCCACTTATTTCGGCAAAACAGAAAGAACGCGTGTTAAATTACTTGGATATTGGTCAAAGCGAAGGCGCGGAGATGGTTATTGGCGGTAATGCAACTGAAGCAGAACTTGTCAATGGACATTTTGTAAAACCGACTGTTCTTGCCAATGTCAATAATGAGATGAGAATTTCCCGAGAAGAAATTTTCGGTCCAGTTGTAGGTGCGATGCCGTTTAACGATATTGACGAAGTGATCAAACAAGCGAACGATACGGTTTACGGTTTAGGTGGGGGAATTTGTACTACCGACCTCCGCAAAGCACATAAAGTGGCACGCGCATTGCGAACAGGAAATGTTTGGATTAATACTTACAATATTGTTGAACCGGGCTCTCCGTTCGGTGGCTATAAGCAAAGTGGACTTGGCAGAGAGAATGGCGCTGCTTCCATCGATGCCTACACAGAAATTAAGAATGTATGGGTAAATCTAGACTAATTTTTCGGAATATTATGACTTTTTGGGGGGGATAATAAATGAAAGCTTTAGTTTTAGAAGATGTTTATAAATTGGTATTAACCGATGTCCCAGATCCAACAACCGATAAAGATGGGGTCATCGTTAAAGTACAAGCGAATGGTGTTTGCCGCAGCGATTGGCATGTTTGGGCTGGTGAGCTTGCATCTGGTTCAAATGTATTAGGTCATGAATTAACCGGAATCATTGAAGAGGTAGGAAGCGAAGTGAAAAACTTCAAAAAAGGCGATCGCGTCATTGTCCCGATTACTGGAAGTGAAGGCTCTTGTCCTCATTGTTTAAAAGGAAATGTCCATCTATGTGAGTCTCCTGATATTCCAGGATTCACTTATTCCGGGGGTTTTGGTGAATATGTCCCTGTTCCGCATGCGGATCGAAATCTTGTTCATTTACCAGAAGAAGTCGGGTTTACGGAAGGGGCTGCACTAGGTTGCCGTGTAATGACTTCTTATCATGGAATTGTTGATATTGCGAAAGTTCGCCCTGGTGAAACGGTTGTTGTGTATGGATGTGGTGGAATTGGGCTGTCAGCGATCCATATTGCCAATTCATTGGGCGCACATGTAATCGGTGTTGATATTAATGATGCAAATCTAGCTTTAGCTAAGGAAATGGGGGCAATCCACACAATAAACAGCAAAAACGTAAATCCGATTGAAGCTGTCCAAGACCTAACGGGTGGTGGAGCAAATGTTTCTGTTGACGCTTTAGGAATTGCTCAAACATGTGTTAATGCTATTCATAGTTTGAGAAAAGGCGGAAGACATTTACAAATTGGAGTTACTTCAAAAGCTGAATCTGGTTTTATTTCGATTCCAATCGATGAAATGCTTATGAAAGGAATCCATATGTACACGACTTTAGGTCTTCCGGTTCATCGTTTTGATACACTTCTTGCATCTGTAGCTAGAGGGGATTTACAACCAGGGAGAATGGTTTCAGGTGAGATTTCTCTTGCTGATGTTAATCGCGTATTTGAAGACATGAAGAATTTCTCAAATACAGGAACGTATGTTATTACAAATTTCTCCTAATCTTTGGGGTGATTGTATGAGGATGAGTGAAGCCTTGCTTCATTCGTCCTTTTTAAGTGCTAACTTTTCTGAATATTTTAAATATAATATTGAAAATTAAGCGAATTGCGTTTATAATAAAATCAAACAAACGTTAGATTTTTTAGGAGGAGAATCGCTTGAATAAACTAAATGACAATCAAACGGTTCCTGTTCGAAAGGGCGAGGATTTTGATCGTAAAGCAATGCGAAACTATTTGGCGGAAAATCTACCAGATTTCCCGAATGAAGAACTCAAAGTAGAACAATTTAATACTGGTTTTTCGAACTTAACTTACTTTATTCGCAGTGGGGATTGGGAAGCGGTTATGCGTCGACCGCCTGCAGGGCCATTGCCACCAAAAGCACATGATATGAAACGAGAATCAGACTTATTATCGAGATTACATCCCGTTTTCCCACTTGTTCCAAAACCATATCTTTTTTGCGAAGACACTGAGGTAATTGGAGTGCCGTTCTATGTAATGGAACGAAAACAGGGAGTGGTTTTAAATGACAAGTTTCCCACTGGATTTACAGCGACGAATGAACTTCGAATCGGAATTTCAAACGAAGTAGTTGACGCACTAGCGAAGCTGCATACTGTTGATTATGAAAAGGTCGATTTAGCAAAATTCGGACGTCCGAATGGATTTATCGAAAGACAAGTACAAGGTTGGACGAATCGTTACATGAAATATAAGACCGATGATATTTTATATGTAGATGAACTCGCTAAATGGCTAAATTCAAATATTCCTGAATCTCAATACGCTAGTCTGATTCATAATGACTATAAATTAAACAATATGTTGTTTTCTCCAGATTTCACGAAAGTCGAAGCGATATTGGATTGGGAAATAGCAACCGTAGCTGACCCATTTTTTGACTTAGGAGGAGCTTTAGCCTATTGGTTAGAACCAGATGATCCAGATTATCTTAAAGAAAGTCTGCCAACCGTCACGACAGAGCCGGGATTTTTAAAACGGAGTGAGTTTATTCAAAAGTATGCCATTCAAACAGGATTTGAGATTCCTCCTATGAATTTTTATATTGCTTTTATGTATTTTAAATTGGCAGTAGCGCTTCAGCAAATTTATTATCGATTCAAAGTAGGCCAGACAGATGACCAGCGGTTTGCAGGCTTTATTGTAAGAGTAAGAAATCTTATGCGATCTGCATATGAAGTCGCACAAACTGAAAAATATTAACGAAGAAGTACATTAAAATTTTAATGATAATAGGTTGAAAAATAACAACTTTACCCCATCAGTATAAGGTTTAACTTTCTAAAACGTAAAAAGTATAGGACAGATGATTTTTCAACCAATCGTCTGTTTAAAAAGCAAAGCTTTTTAGATATACTAAAGGTAAAATGAGAATGTATAGATATACACTGATGGAAGGTAAGGGGGATAAGTTTATGGCAAAACCAAATTTTAAAAAAACGAATAAATCAATTCAAAAATTTAATAAAATTGTTGATGCAGCAGCAAAAATCTTCCGGGAAAAAGGATATAAAGTGGCGACACTAGAGGATATAGCTAATGAAGTCGGTATGCTCAAAGGAAGTCTTTATTACTATATTGATAAAAAAGAGGACTTATTATATGCCGTTGTTGAACGTCCTCTCCTTGAAATGACGGAAAATTTAAAAGCGATTGTCTATTCGGATGATCCAGCTGCGGCTAAATTAGAGAAGGCCTTAAAAAATCATATTAAAGGCTTTGAAAACTATCAAAGTGAATTATTTGTGTGGATTTCGATTGAATGGTTTAAGTCGGAATTTGGTGGAGATATAGCTACCTTAGGAGATGAGTATGACCGTCTTTTCCGAAAAATAATTATAGAAGGTATAGAAAGCGGAGAATTCCGAAGCGATCTAGATCCAAAATTGATGACCTTTGCTGTTTTCGGTGTCTACAATTATATGCAGCGCTGGTATTCACCTGATAATGAATATTCCTTTGATGACATTTCAAATCAATTTCATTCTTTTGTTTTGCAAGGGATTCATGGTAAGTGATGCTCCTTTTTAAGAAAATTCATCGATTTTATGCAGAAAGAATAGTAATTGTTAGAGTTTCTTTTTTGCAGTGAAATTTCATTCCGGAATTTCACTGTTTTTCTATTCGTTTAATGAGATTCATCATCCATATATTTAAAGATTTTTTATAATAGAGGGTATGACTTTAATGATAATTAAAAATATTCTAAAAATTATATACAAAGGAGATTTTTTTGTATATAATTTAAAACAAACATTGGTTTGAATAATAGGGATAGTAAATGCATTTGAATTGAAAGGGGTAGCAAAATGATTTATCAATATTTACCCGTTGAACGAATTCATTACGGTATTAATTGTGTCAAAGAGCAGCTTGTTAATGAGATTGTAAAATCAAATGGGAAGCGGTTATTAGTAGTTACGACTAACAGTATGTTAAAAACAAATGCATATAAAAAGTTGATCGATGATCTTAAAGCGAACGATTTTGAACTATATGTTACCTGCTCAAAGCAGCATGTGCCTGGTAGCGTTTTAATGGAAGACATTCATGATATTCGTCAGTTTAATCCGGACTTTATCATTAGCTGTGGGGGCGGTAGTCCAATCGATGCTGCGAAAATTCTTTCTCTCGTTTTAGCTGAAGGAGTTCAGTCTGAGGAGGAATTATATCCTTATTCTGAAAATGTAAGAGAAAAAACACCAAAAATGGAAAGTTTCCTTCCTCATATCGCCATTCCTACAACACTGTCCGCATCCGAGTTCACCAGCATAGCTGGCACGACGAATGAGAAGGACCATGTAAAATATAAATTTTCTCATTTAAATATGACTCCAGCTTTCGTGTTTTTGGATCCTGTATTTACAACTGAGACTCCTGAATGGTTGTGGATTTCAACAGGCATCCGTGCCGTCGACCATGCTGTAGAGACATTGTATACTCCAGTTCCGAATCCAGTAAACACTAGCTTAGCTTTACAAGCGTTAAAAAAGCTCTATCTTTCTTTACCCGAATCAAAAAAGGATCCTACGAATTTAGAAGCGCGTCTTGAATGTCAAATCGGAGCGTGGCTATCATTATTTTCTGTCGTTAATATAAAACTAGGATTATCTCATAGTATTGGACATCAACTTGGCGCAACTTATAATATTCCGCACGGGATGACTTCAGCTATCATGTTGCCGCATGTGATGAAGTTTCTTTCGCCACGAACAATTGCTGAACAAGCACAAATTACCGAGGTTTTAGGCTTTAGTCAAGGAAATGGCAAAGAAACAGAAAATGCTAGTATGGCGTCAACATTAATTAAAGGTCTCATACAGAATTTAGAAATCCCACACCGGTTAAGAGACTTTGATGTTTCTAAAGATAGCATCCCCACCGTTGTAAAGAATATTTTAGTAGATATTCATGGGGAAGAAAATTCATTCGTTTTAAACACCGATGATTTACATACTCAGATTACTGCTCTTTTGGAGGAGGCGTGGTAGGTAACAAATGAAAAAAAATGGTTGGTGTATTCGTTTGACATCTTGAAAGCGCTTATATAGGGGATAGGGCATATATTTTTCATATTAAAACGAGGTGAATTGAAATGAATTATAAAGAATTAGTAGACGGATTTTCTTGGGAGAAAGTGATAAAAACTTTTGACTGGGACGTATCGGAAAAATTTAATATGGGACATGAATGTTGTGATCGCTGGGCTGATGATCCAAATCGAGTTGCAATTTATTGGGAAGACGCCGAAGGAAACACCGATATTTGGACATACGAAAGATTGAAAGAAAAATCAAACCGGATGGCAAACGCCCTTCGTTCTCTTGGAGTAAAGAAAGGTGATCGTGTAGCTGGGCTGCTCGGCAAAGATATGGAACTTATTGTTTCAGTTCTGGCAACGTGGAAAGTCGGTGCCGTTTATGTGCCAATGTTTACCGCCTTCGAACAAGAAGCAATTAAATATCGTTTAACCGATTGCGACTGCAAAATCATGGTGACGAATCGTGAACAAGCAAATAAATTAAAAAATGTATCTATTCCTAGTGAACTGCTTTTGATTGATGATTTAAGGAAAAATGGGGAGACATTTTGGGAATTTATCGATTCATTTTCTGACAAGCATGAAACCGAATCAACAGATATCATGGATCCATGTGTGATTCAATATACTTCTGGATCGACTGGGATGCCTAAAGGGGCGGTTTGGTCTCACAAAATCTTACTTAGTTCTAATCCTTATGTTCGCTACGGAATCGGGGTTGAAGATGACGATCTCATGTTTGGTGGGGCAGATTTAGGCTGGGCTTTCGGTTTAATTAACTGTACCTTTGTGCCGTTAAGTTATGGGATTAAACTCCTCGTTTACAAAGGTTCTTTTGATGTGGAAAAGGTGTATTCTTTATTGGAAAAATACGAAGTTACAAACTTTGCATATGCGCCTACCGCCTATCGCCTGATGATGACATATGGTCAAGAGCTCGCGAAAAAGTATAAAATTAAAGTGAAGAAATTTAGCAGTGCGGGTGAACCATTAAATGCGGAAGTTGTCCGTTTCTTTAAAGATACGTTTGGCAGAGCAATTTATGATCACTATGGTTGTACGGAAACAGGAATGATTGTTGATAATTTTAATGTGACTAACATGGATATCAAACCAGGCTCCATGGGATTGCCATCTCCTGGTTTTAATATTGCTTTAGTGGATGAGGATGGAAATCCTGTAGCTAAAGGTGAGGTTGGACAAATCGCTGTCGATACAACAGGATTCCCATACTTTTTCCTTGGATATTGGAAAAATCCTGAGAAAACCGAAGAAAAAATGAAGGGGAAATGGTTGTTAACTGGAGATCTCGCTAGTCAAGATGAAGATGGATATTTTTGGTTTGAGGGCCGTGCCGATGATATTATTTCTAGTGCTGGTTACCGAATTGGACCATTTGAGGTCGAAAGCAGTCTAATTGAACATCCTGCAGTGGCAGAAGCAGCTGTCGTTGGAAAACCAGATCCGACAAAAGGAGAGATTGTTAAAGCCTATGTGGTGCTAAAACCAACTTATCAGCCCTCTGATGAATTAGCGAATGAGCTGAGTCTGTTTGTGAAAACTAAATTATCAAAGCATCAATATCCGAGAGAAGTCGAATTTACGGACAGCCTCCCGAAAACACCTAGTGGAAAAATTCAGCGCTTTATTTTAAAACGAAATGAACAAGCTGCTAAGCAGTAAAGGAATGCTCAGGATAGAAAGATTGAAAGGCTTGATCAATATGCAAACGTCGATAAGGACGGAAGACCATGATTTGTTTCGAAAGTCACTCCGGAAAATGCTTGAAAAAGAGGCATTTCCCTTTTATCAAGACTGGGAAAGGGCAAGAGAAATCCCGAGTGACTTTTGGTTAAAGCTAGGTGAGAATGGATATCTCTGTCCCTGGATTGCCGAAGAGGACGGTGGACTTGGTTTAGACTTTTCTTTTTCGAAAATTTTAATTGAGGAATTGGAACGAGTCGGTCAAGGGGTAAGTAGCAGTGTCAGCCTACATTCAGAAATCGCAAGTCCGTATCTTGCTGCCTTAGGTACAGACGAACAGAAACAGCGTTGGCTACCGGGGTGTTTAAGTGGTGAAAAGATTACGGCAATTGCTATGACAGAACCTGGGACTGGGTCAGATTTAGCAGGAATTAAAACGAGTGCTCGTCTTGAAGGTGACCATTATATAGTAAACGGCGAAAAAACATTTATTACAAATGGCAATCGCGCAGATCTTGCGATTGTCGTTTGTAGAACGGATCAAAAACCGGCTAAGCCACATCAAGGAATTAGCTTGCTTGTCGTTGAAGACGGGACGAAAGGCTTTAAAAAAGGGAAGAATCTCGAGAAAATAGGTATGCATAGCGGGGATACGGGCGAACTAATATTTGAAGATGCGGTCGTACCGGTTGGCAATTTACTCGGGGAAGAAGGAAAAGGCTTTTATTATCTGATGCAGCAGTTGCAACAGGAACGGCTTGTTGTTGCAATTCAATGCCAAATTGAAGCTGAGGAAATGTTGCGATTAACGATTGATTATGTGAAGCAGCGTCAAGCGTTTGGTCAATCGATTAGCAAGTTTCAAAATACGCAATTTAAGATTGCCGAAATGGCGACCGAAATTGAACTTGGCAAAACGTTTGTGAACCAGTTGACGCTCCGCCATGTTCATGGGGAAAATATCGTAAAAGAAGTGTCGATGGCAAAATATTGGATAAGTGAAATGGCAAAACGAGTAGCTAGTGAGTGTCTTCAGCTCCATGGCGGATATGGTTTTATGGAAGAATATGAGATTGCTAGGCGTTTCCGTGATATTCAAGTGACAAGTCTTTATGCAGGGACTTCCGAAATTATGAAAACGATTATCGCTAAACAACTAGATTTATAGCACATAAAAAATCATTAATTAACGAGTGTCTCTAAATAGTAACCTATTAACCGCGATGAAAGAGAACCTCCTGTTGCTTCTTATGGCAACAGGAGATGTTTGCGTTGGGAGAAAAAATCGAGTAATAAAGGCGATTAATAAGGTGACAAACCCCTATTTACAGGCGGTTAAAAATTCACTAATTGCGTAAATTAACTCTTAATTCAAAAATTGAATTAAGATTCAAAAAAATACTTGTAATTCAAAAAATAAGCTGATACAGTAAAGAAGAAGTAATAATCAGAAAATTTTAAAACATCAAACTACTGCGATATTCCATAATTTCTTATGAATCCTAGCTTATGTCATTAAACACTAAACTGCAGGGGATTTCTGGAATTGGGAGGTGATTTTATCAAACTCTCGGAGAAAAAAGCATTAAGAAAAAAGGAACAAATACTTAGTTCCGCGATTGGAATAATAAACCAAAAAGGGTATAACGGCGCAACAATGGAAGATATTGCTGCGGAGTTATTAATGACGAAGGGGTCATTGTACTATTATTTTAAAAATAAAAGTGACTTAATGTACCAATGTCATCGGTTTGTACTCACTCAAGCGATTAATGAACTTGAAGAGATTTTAAATGGAGGAGGATCAGTCAAAGAGATTCTCTTTAAAATGGTCACCACTCATATTGAGTATGTGATTGAAGAAAAGGAAACGTTCAAAATCAGTATTGAACCAAAATTATTCTCAAATCTAGAACAATTTGAGCATATGCGGAAACTCCGGAAAAATTATGAAGGCCTCTTTGATCAGCTTATTTTACGAGGTATTCAAAGTGGTGAATTTTTTGTCAAAGAACCATCAACCGCGAAAATGTTCATACTTGGTGGCATGAACTGGGTTCAACAATGGTACCAGTCAAATGGGCGCTTAGCGAAGGAAGAAATCATCCAATTATACTGTGACTATATTCTTAAATTATTATGTAACGACCGAGATGGACCATTATGTTGAGTGTTGGTGTATGTTTCCGATGATTAAACGATTAGATAGGGAAAAGGGTGTTTGTATTGAGTAAATTAGTCGAAGTTCAAGTGGAAAATAAAATTGGTTACATTTGTATGAACCGCCCAGATAAATTAAACGCATTATCAGGAGAACTAATGGATGAAGTAATCTCAGCTTTAGATCAGCATGCCAAAAACCCTGAGGTTCGAGTCATCATTATATCTGGAGCTGGTAAGGCATTTTGCGCTGGCGGAGACATTCAATCGATGCAACAGCATACAAGTGTAATTGAAACAGCTAAATGGATGGAGAATG
Organism: Bacillus sp. B15-48; assembly: GCF_016879755.1. Classification (GTDB taxonomy): domain Bacteria; phylum Bacillota; class Bacilli; order Bacillales; family Cytobacillaceae; genus Mesobacillus_B. Next base: position 80,472 of record NZ_WOFU01000002.1, on the reverse strand, counting down.
GTTCTGAGCTGACGAAAAAAATCCTTAATCTTGATAAATACGTTGTTGCAGCTGTTCATGGCTATGCAGCTGGAGCAGGGTTTAGTTTAGCTTTGGCTTGTGACTTTGTTGTCGCTAATCAGGATGCGAAATTTGCTTTAAGCTTCACGAATATAGGCTTGATTCCTGATTTAGGGTTGGTTAAAGCATTAACCGAAAGGGTTTCGGCACCATTGGCAAAAGAATGGATTTCCTCAGGGAAAGTTGTCGGAGCGAAAGAAGCACAAGCTTTAGGATTGATTAATCAACTTGCAGAAGGTGATGTTGTAGATGCGGCTGTAAATTTTGCGAAATTTATCGTAGACGGTCCAATGGTTGCTAATCATTATGTAAAATACCTCGTTAATCATGCAAATAATCTACAAGCAGATGAAGCGATTATGCAAGAAAATACGATGCAAACGATCCTGCTTCAAAGCGAGGATCATAAAGAGGGGGTAGCCGCTTTCTTCGAAAAACGGAAACCTGAGTTTAAAGGAATTTAAGACGCTATTCAAGGGAGAGAGCGAATCTAAGTTGTAGCCTAAAAGATAGATTGATGTCATCAAGGAATGATTCATATTTGGTCTTTATGAGTAAATAAATAGTTTTAAAAATTTACATGCTATTCAATATTTATTTTAGAAGGTAGGGGTTTTTAATGGAAACAGAGATTTATCGTCCAAAACATAATGTCCGATTCGTGACAGCGGCTGCTTTATTTGATGGGCATGATGCTTCAATTAATATTATGCGTCGAATCCTTCAAGCATCAGGTGTAGAAGTGATTCACTTGGGACATAACCGCTCGGTGGATGAAGTGGTCAATGCGGCGGTTCAAGAAGATGTCCAAGGGATTGCGATTAGTTCCTATCAAGGTGGACATGTAGAGTATATGAAGTATATGTACGACTTGCTAAAAGAAAAGGGATCAGAGCATATTAAGATTTTTGCTGGTGGTGGCGGGGTTATCGTCCCATCAGAAATTAAGGAATTGCATGACTATGGCATTGCTAAAGTTTTTTCACCGGATGATGGGCGTGATTTAGGATTGCAAGGCATGATTAATCATATGATTCGTGAATCCGATTATCCAACACCTAAACAGCTTGAAAAGGAAATAGCCGGTTTACACGAAAAAAATTGGGGGTCAATCGGAAGATTAATTACATTTGCCGAGGAAAACTTGGTCAATGCGAAATCAAATGAATTTGTATCTGCGGCATTAGAGCAATTGCTTGTTGATGCTCCGACAGTACCTGTTTTAGGGATTACTGGTACAGGTGGTGCTGGGAAAAGTTCACTAACTGATGAGTTGGTCCGCCGATATCTGGATCAATTCCCTGAAAAATCGATTGCGATTATTTCGATTGACCCTTCGAAAATGAAAACAGGAGGAGCTCTTTTAGGTGACCGTATCCGCATGAATGCGATTAATAATCCCCGCGTTTATATGCGTAGTTTAGCGACCCGTGGATCGAAATCTGAGTTAAGTCACGCGACAAGAGAAGCAATTAATGTCGTCAAGGCTGCTGGCTACGATTTTATTATTGTTGAAACAAGCGGAATTGGGCAAGGCGATTCTGACATCGTCGATATTTGTGATTTGTCTATGTATGTAATGACAAGTGAATTCGGTGCTACGACACAGCTTGAGAAGATTGACATGATTGATTTTGCCGATTTAATTGTCATCAACAAATTTGAACGCCGCGGGTCGGAAGATGCATTGCGTGACGTTCGAAAACAATATAAACGCAGCCGTAACCAATTTGAAATAGAAGATGATAAGACACCGGTTTTTGGTACAATCGCTAGCCAGTTTAATGATCCTGGTACAAATGTCTTGTTTGCCAATATGATGAAATTGGTTGAGGAGAAGATTGGTGGCAGCTGGCCAACTGAATTTGATAGTGAGATTAAAAAAGTGACGAAACAAAATTTAATCATTCCCCCAGATCGGACTGGATATTTAGGAGAAATCGTTCAAACCGTTTATCAATACCGCAAATTTTCTGAGGAACAGGTAAATATCGTTCGAAAATTGTACCAATTACGTGGGACAAAAGCACTAATTGTTGATAGGGATACAAGTTCGATGTCAGTGGAAGAAGCACAAATGTTCGCAGCGAAATTAGATGAGATGATTGCTCATTATGAAACCAAACTCCATCCTGAATGCAAAAAACTAGTGGAAGAATGGCCGGAGCTTCGTGAAGCATATCAACAGGATCAACTAGTTACGAAAATTCGCGATAAGGAAATGGTTACTGAATTGTATAGTGAATCTCTATCCGGCAATAAAATTCCTAGAGTGAGTGTTCCGAAATTTGAGGATCCAGCGGAAGTCCTTCACTGGCGACTAAAAGAAAACCTGCCTGGCTATTTTCCGTTTACAGCTGGAGTGTTTCCTTTTAAACGTACGAATGAAGATCCGAAGCGCCAGTTTGCCGGTGAAGGAACACCTGAACGGACGAATCGCCGTTTCCACTTCCTTAGTGAAAACGATGAGGCAAAACGTTTATCGACGGCCTTTGATAGTGTAACATTATATGGCCAAGATCCAGATTTTCGTCCAGATATTTATGGGAAAATCGGAAATAGTGGGGTAAACGTTTGTACGTTAGATGATATGAAAAAGCTTTATAAAGGCTTTGACTTATGTCATCCATCAACAAGTGTGTCGATGACAATTAATGGACCAGCACCGATTATTTTAGCGATGTTCATGAATACTGCGATTGACCAACAAGTTGAGCAATTCGTTGCGAAAAATGGCCGTCAACCAAATGAAACCGAATTTAATGAGATAAAGGACTGGACATTGCAAACCGTACGTGGCACCGTCCAAGCAGATATTTTAAAAGAGGACCAAGGACAGAATACATGTATTTTCTCAACAGAATTCGCTTTAAAAATGATGGGGGATATTCAAAAATACTTTATTGACCACAAAGTGCGAAATTATTATTCAGTGAGCATTAGTGGCTATCATATTGCTGAAGCGGGAGCTAACCCTATCTCTCAATTAGCATTTACGTTAGCGAACGGCTTTACATTTGTTGAATATTATTTAAGCCGTGGAATGAATATTGATGATTTTGCCCCGAACCTATCCTATTTCTTTAGCAATGGGCTAGATCCGGAATACACGGTCATGGGACGTGTGGCTCGGCGAATTTGGGCAACGGTCATTAAAAATAAATACGGTGGTAATGAGCGGAGTCAAAAGTTGAAATACCATATCCAGACATCTGGACGCTCACTGCATGCACAGGAAATGGATTTTAACGATATCCGGACAACTTTGCAGGCATTGATTGCGATTTATGATAACTGTAATTCTTTGCATACAAATGCTTATGACGAGGCAATTACGACGCCAACAGAAAACTCAGTACGTCGTGCAATGGCGATACAAATGATTATTAACAATGAATTGGGCATCGTGAAAAATGAAAATCCAATGCAAGGTGCATTTATCATCGATGAACTGACAGATCTTGTTGAGGAGTCTGTATTAGCAGAATTTAAACGTATTCATGATCGCGGCGGCGTGTTAGGAGCAATGGAAACACAATACCAACGTGGAAAAATTCAAGAAGAATCACTTTATTATGAACATAAGAAACATTCAGGAGAATTGCCTATTATCGGTGTTAATACATTCATCAATCCAAATGTAAATGAAAATGCCTATGAAATCGAATTAGCGCGTTCGACTGAAGAAGAAAAACAGACACAAATTCGCAATTTAAACGAATTCTGGGAAAAAAATAAAAACGAATGTCCAGACGCGCTTCAACGATTAAAACAAGTGGCATTACAAGATGGTAATGTTTTCGAGGAACTAATGGAATGTGTAAAAGTGGCCTCTCTCGGTCAAATTACGAGCGCATTATATGAAGTGGGAGGGCAATACCGAAGGAATATGTAATTTTAATTATCAAGGAGTGAACGTAAGGCGTAATTCCATAAAGGAGTTACGCCTTTTTTTGCATTAGAGGGAAAAGGTTAAGGAGAGGGGCCGATTCGAGAGGAAGCGGCTGAAACTCTCTATGGGTGTACTGTAATCAAATGAATTGGCTATGTTTTCGTTTCTTGGAATATCACTTTCAAGATATCGATACTACAATTCTGTCGAGATGAGATCAGTATAATGACAGGTGTTTTTAACCAACTTTGATAGTGAGTAGTTTTGGATTTCTTCTTTTGGTCCGGCTACTGTAACGGCAGCAATGATTTCGCCAAACTTGTTTTTAATTGGTGCAGCCACTGCTGTAATGTTTAAGACAACCTCTTCATTATCTATATAGTAACCTTGTTGTTTCGTTTGTTTCATCTTCTCTAAAAAGATGGCTGGGTCGGTGATACTGTATTCGGTGTATTTTTTTAACGGTGTTTTTTGTAAAAGTTTTAAGATCATATCCTCATCTAAATAAGCCATTAATACTTTCCCTAGTGCTCCGTAATGTGGGTCCCTAAACCTTCCAATTGTAGAAGTATAGCCGAATCCTTCCCGTGTAGCGCGTTTATCGATATAAATCAGATTGCCACCTTCAAGAATCGCTAACAAAACCGTAAACCCTGTTTCATGATGTAGGGCGCTAAGGTATTGGTTGGCTACATTAATCACCTGTAACCGTCCGAGGACAATTCCTCCGTATTCAAACATTTTCATTCCTAAACAGTATGTAGCATCCTTTTCGTTATAATGAATCAGTCCTAAAGTTTCCATCGTGTATAAAAGGCGATAAGCTGTTGGTTTGGGGATCTCTACCACTTTACAAATATATTCAATGGTTAAATATTGTTGATCATAGGCAAAACAATCTAATATGCTTTTTGCCTTTTCAATCGATTGATTTAATTTAATGTTTACATCTCTCACGGTATAAACCCCCAAATGTGATTTAACATCTTGCTTTTATTTAATAGTAGCTACATCTTCCGTTTTAAACAATAGGAATTTTGATAAAACAGCATTTTTATCCACTATTTCCCTGCATCCGTTTAAATTTATAGGGTAATTCTCATTAAACTTAGGTTTAAAAGTATCGGACTTTTTACTTATTTTATTCAAAAAATATTATTTATCTTTAATAGGAATCTTATAAATTTTCTAACATTTCTATTGTCAATTTAGTGTAAACGCTTTATAATTTGTTTATAAAGTGAATCAGATAATTCACTAAGTGAATCATATAAAATAAAGGAGATGTTTAAACATGAAATTTGGAATTTCTTTTTTCCCAGATAGTCATCCGGAGGATAAATCAGGAGAAGCGTATTACACAGAGGCACTTAATCTTACTGAGGAAGCGGATCAATTAGGTTATCATCATACGAGAATCGTAGAACATTACGAGGATGCGTATGGTGGGTACTCATCTAATCCAAGCATTTTCTTAGCAGCAGCTTCACAAAGAACAAAGAACTTGCGTTTAATCACTGGCTGTGTGCTACCGGTCTTTACACACCCTGTTAAACTAGCACATGAATTATCAATGCTTGATGCAATCAGTGGTGGAAGAGTGGAAGTTGGGTTTGCTCGTGCATTCCTTCCACATGAGTTCAATACCTTTGGTATTCCGATGTCAGAGAGCAATCAGCGTTTCCGTGAAAGCTTAGACGTTATTCAAAGACTATGGACAGAAGATAAAGTTACCCATGCAGGTGAAATGTATAAATTTGAGAATGTATCTGTACTTCCTCGTCCAACTCAAAAGAAAATCCCAACTTGGGTGGCTGCAATCCAAACGGCTGAATCATTTAAGTGGGCTGGAGAAAATGGCCATAACTTGATGGTAGTTCCTTATTTAGCTGACTACGATAAATTGCGTGACAACATTCAATTATATAAAGATGCCTATGAAAATGCAGGACATGGAAAAGTTCAGAAAGATCAAATTCAGATGGCGCTTCATACGTATGTTCGTGAAGATGAACAGCAGGCGATTGAAGAAGGCGAAGGTTATATGAATCATTATGTAAACGTTTTTCTAGAGTCTGCAACAGCTTGGGATAATACAACTTCTGATCAATACAAAGGCTACAATATGATTGCGGATGCTCTTCGTTCAATGACTTATGATCGAGTATTGAGAGAACATCGCGTTGCGATTGGAAACCCAGAAACTGTAACTGAGCGGATGAAAGAACTATCCGAATTTTTCGGTGTACATTTATTCTCGCTTCAAATGAATTTTGGAAATATGAAATATGATCATGCGCTTCAATCTGTCCGCTTATTCGGAAAAGAAGTGATTCCTAAATTGGAAACATTAACTGTTTAATCCAAATATCACCATATTAGGAAGAGGAAGCCCTCTTTAAAAAAAGGGAGGGCTTACCTGTTAACTTTGCTCAATCTCAGCTTGCTCAGAAGTGTGATGCCATTATGGAAGAAATTCCGCCAAAGTAAATAATTAGAATTTTCTATTTAAATAAGAAGGTAAGTGAAATGATGAGAAGGTTTGATCAATTTAGTTTAGTTGTTTTTAATGGAGAGGTTGTCCATGGCCGCCAAGTTGGGAGAACCATTGGGTTTCCTACAGCGAACTTACGTGTTAGTTCCGAAGAACAACTCAATCTGTCAAAAGGGGTATACGCAGTAAATGTTTATCATCAAACCAAGAAGTTTAATGGTGTGATGAATATAGGGTTAAGGCCTACATTTAAAGAAAAAAAGCCAACACTATCAATTGAAGTATATATCCTTGATTTCGAAAAAGACATTTATGGCGAACAATTAATGATTGAAATTGTATCTTTTATACGTGATGAAATAAGGTTTCCATCAATTGAACAATTAAAACAACAACTTAAAAACGATATTGAAAAGGCGAAAACAATGTTTTTATGTGCTGGTCAAACGGATGAAACCTTTTCAATAATTATATAAAGATTTCTAACGTACTTTTGGAGGTGTTTTATGGATGGGAGTTCTGACAGAAAAAGTCTCCAATATGCCGGATATACTTTTTGCAAAACTATGTGATGAAAAATATAAGATTAACAAAGGGGTATTGAATGTAATTGACCTCTGGTTTTATAAAAGAGGAGTCAATGAAATTACCGCTCGAAGAAAAACGATTTTATCCTTTATTGACTATATTCATATCACTGAAAATAACGGTGGAAAAGTGAAATTTGGTCCAGGAGGATTAGCGGTTAAATTAGAAATATTTTGGCAACAGCAAGGTGAAAGATTCAAGAAGGTAGTTAGTCATGCAGGAAAATGAATATATTCCTTCAGCGAAATGGTTATGGGTACTTGGGGTATTTGTATTTTTAATAATTTGGTTGCTAGATAAATAAGGTGCCAATATCGATACATTTAGATCTTTAAAGGTTGTACAAAAGGCACAGCGGTTAGAAGATAAAGATTACCAGTATAGCTAGTTGGAGAAAAAATAGTGGATTGTCGTCTAGGAATGAAAAAAACTGAGTCATTTCCATTTAGGAGATGGCTCAGTTTTTTCATATTCCACTAGTTTTGAATGTTAAAATCGATTTCGGTGGCAGAATCAATAATTTCTTGTGGGATTGTAATTTCATCAAATTCGTTGTACTTAGAATATTCACCGGTTATATATTGAGTGAGTTGAATCGTTTGGTCTTCAACGATTATTTCCATATCCATGTTCATCTCAATTGTACGCGGGAAAAAGGTTTCTTTATCAATGGCAATTTTGTATTTTACTGTATGAATCTTCAAGTCTTCCATCGCATCCATGTCGTCAGCAAATTCGACTGGTAAGGTTTGTTCAATTGTCTCTTGAATCAACTCGTTAAATTGTTCCCCAGACGCTGTTAATAAGAGCAAGTATTCATGTTCATTTTCTTCAAAGGTGAAATCTTCACTAAATTTTTGCAGTCTTTCAATTTCAACGGCAGGATTTGTTTGTTGATCCGAGAGTTGGATCATTTGATTGGTCATTTCCGTAGGCAATTTCATCCATGTACCACCTACTGGATCCTGCATGTAAAAACCGTCTTGTGAAAAATAACTTTCAGTATTTACCGATTCTCCAGCTAGTTCCATAGACATCTTTTGATAAAAGGCAATTGGATCAGAAACGACTTCCATGTGAATGGAAGAATGAATCTCCATATTCTCCTCAGTCTCTTCAGAGGTCACCTCTTGGACTAAATCCATATTCATCGCAAAACTTAGGAGTTGCTCTGAAGCCTGAGCTGATTTTTCAAAAACTTGTTCGATGGTCAATTGGTCGGATGCCGTTTCATTCTCATCGGTTTCAGCTTGTTCCACAGGTCCCGCGTCTACTTGATCTTGGTCTACTTGTTCGGAGTTCCCATTACATGCTGCAAGCAGTAAAAAAACAAGCAGAAACCCACTCATGATCGAAATTTTCTTTTTCAAATTATACACTCCCTTTGTATTAATCTATTTTTATACGAATCAACAACCAAAACGTTTCATTTTTTTACAATTAAGGTAATTATTAGGAAATTTAAAGTTCATTATGATGAGGAAATTCAAGAAATTAAACGTGTCCATTAATTGATGAATTCGGAGATTGACAAGGTCTTACAGGATATGAATCTAACTTAGTAGCTGAATAGCAAAAAAACCCCTGCCACTTTGGTTTCCGTAGCAGGAGTTATTTAACGTCTGTTTCCATTATTTTCACGTCCTTTTAATGTATGGCATGCTTCAAGTATTCATGAAGTTGTTCTTTTGTTAGATTTTTAATAAATTGCTCAATATTCATGGACTCCATTCCATAGTTTTCGCATGCAACGCAATAGCTTTCATATGCTTTTTGATACATTCCCATTCTATTCATCTCCCTTGATTTTTTTACTGTTATATAACAATTAATATAATGTATAATTACTATATAACAGATAAGCGTTGTCGTCAACTATTATTTGAAAAATTCAATGCCGAAAGATGGGTCTATTTTTAACGGAAAATATATGTAAAACTGTCCAATTGAGCTGCGTTTTTGTATTAACAAACGGATAGTAATATGAAGGGAATTGATTTAAAGGAAAGTTAGTTGATTATATAAGGAGGAAGTGCGATGAGATTCACTCACGCAATTAAGATAATTAATGGACTTAAATCGAAAGAGGAACCTGTAGATCATGTACAGATTCCTCCTCTGAAGATAGTGATGTGTTGTTAGTTGATTGAGCCACGCTCATAATGATTCATATCGGTTAATTCAATGATGTACTCGTAATTAACAATTGATTTTTTTAACTCCTCTTTTTCTTCTAACGTTAGTTCCGGGTTATCCATTTTATTGATTAAGTTAAGTTTGATTGCCTCTAATTGTTCTTTCACTTCAGTATATTTCATTTTTACCATCCTTTCTTCCGTAGGATTGTTCCGGTGATTTGTCAAAGATAGTGAAAACGCTTTCTTTATCTACTTTTATTATAAAAGATAAAAGCGAGTAACGACCATGATTAGTATTAAAATTTTGTGAAATTTAAAAGAGACAGGGGAAGTTCATTCGAATTCCCACTGTCCCTATGAATTTTTAATTCCCAGCTCCACGATATTTTTTTACCCCGCTATTCCATAGAAAAACGGCGATACAAAAGAAAACAATGCCCATCACAGGAGTTAAAAACGCATAAATATACCATTCTTCTCGCTTAAGGAAGTAAGCGGCAGGATAAACGCCGACAAAGGCGAACGGTAAAATCCAGGTTAACACAAAGCGAATGACGCGGTGATAAATATCAACAGGATAGCGTCCGTAATTGCCGATATTGTACATCATTGGCATAATATCGGTTCGACTATCTGACCAAAATCCGATACTGGCGATGCTTATAAATATTCCGGCGTAAATAAATGATCCGCCCACGACCATAAAAATAAAAATCAACCCATCATACCAAGTGAAGGTTAATCCTAGGTTCATTGCTGCATAGCCCATAATCACAATCCCCGTAATAACCCCGAATAAAGATTCAAGTTCCATCCGTTCCATAATAATTTGGAATAGACTATGTACTGGGCGAGTTAAAACCCGGTCCATTTCTCCTTTGACAATATAGCGTTCATTAAAGTCCCAAATGTTAAAAAACGCTGAAAAAATCGCATAAGGAACAAGGAAAAATCCATAAATAAAAATAATTTCTTCACGGTTCCAGCCGCTTAAAAAAGAGGTATGACCAAATACGACTAAAATAAAAATCAAATTCACTGCTTGAAACAAGAAATCCGAAAAGATTTCCACCACAGTATCGACACGATACGTTAGTCTTGTTTTTAAGTATTGAGAGGCATATTGAAAGAACATTGAAACGTAAAACACTCTCCTAGCCTCCTTGAACAATTAAATGTTTTTTTGCAAGTAACCATAATAGTTTAATTGGAATCAGTAAGATTAACACCCAGAATACTTGCAGAAATACTGCGTGATAAATTTCCTGACCGACAAAGCCTTCGGTGAAAATCATACTAGGGATATAGCTGATTGCTTGAAACGGGAAATATGCCATGATGGTTTGTGCCCACAACGGATAAAAGGAAATTGGAAGCAACAGCCCTGAGAATAAATCGATGACGACCCGTTTCGCGCGAATTAATCCGGTGTTATTAAATAAAAAGAATGTCATCAGCCCGGTAAGTAAGTTGATTTGAGTATTGACGATAAAACTAAACACGAGTGAAAGAAGGAAAAACATCCACGTCGTTAAACTAGACGAAAAGCTAATTGGGAATATGAAGGAAACAATGATCATTCCTGGGACAGAGAAAAACAATAGGCGAAAGAGTCCTTCTCCAAGAGCCTGCATCGTCTTCATCCCTAAATAATTATAGGGGCGAATCATTTCGATTGCTACTTTACCGTCTTGAATTTCCGCAGCAATTTCGCGGTCAATATTATTAAAATAAAACGCTCTCGCCATCCAAGCCACAGCCACATAGGTGGTCATTTGCAAAACGGACAATCCTTGTATTTCCTCATTGCTTCCATAAATTGCCGCCCATAAAAAATAATAGGCGCCAATGTTAATGCTATAAATCAAAATGCCGCTATAATAGTTCGTCCGGTAAGCAAGCATCATTAAAAAGCGAATTCGAATCATCTCAAAATACATAGTCATGCAAGCGCCATTCCTTCTTCGTAAATCTTGCGGACAATTTCTTCCGTTGATACTTCATTAATTCGGATATTTTTAATTGGGTTCTTTTGAACTACTTCACTAATTAATTGGGAAACGTGGCGTTCATCGCCATTGACGTAGGCAAGCCAAGAAGTGGCATTTTTTTGTTCCCATTGAACATTTACTTGGTAAGGAAGAGTGTGGCGTGTAACTTCGGTCAAAAAGTCAAATTCAATTTGTTTCCCTTCAACTGCCTGTCCTTGCAGCTCATTGAGTTTCCCGTCATAAATAATTTTTCCTTCATCTAATAAAACGACCCGTTCACAGAGAGCCTCGATATCGGTTAAGTCATGTGTCGTTAATAGAATGGTTGTTTTATATTGTTCATTGATTTCTTTAAGAAACTTACGAATCTTTAATTTTACTAAAACATCCAAGCCAATTGTCGGCTCGTCTAAAAACAGGAGGGGAGGATTATGGATAAGCGCAGCCGCTAACTCACAGCGCATCCGTTGCCCAAGTGATAGTTTTCGTACGGGTTTATCTAATAAAGGGGCAATTTCTAAAGTTTCGATCACATGGCCCATGTGGCGGTTATAATCTTCATCTGATACACGATAAACCTTCTTTAATAATCTAAAAGATTCTTGAACAGCAATATCCCACCATAGCTGTGACCGTTGTCCGAACACGACACCGATGGTGCGTACGAACTCCTCTCGTTGTTTATGCGGGTTCATTCCATTAACTACAATTGAACCAGAGGTTGGTGTCAGAATTCCAGTCAACATTTTAATCGTCGTTGATTTCCCAGCTCCGTTTTCTCCAATATAGCCGACCATTTCACCTTGTTTGACATTTAAGGAAATCCCGTCGACCGCTGCTAGTACTTTATAATTTCTTGTAAACAAGTCTCGGAAAGCTCCGCTTAAACCAGCCCGGCTTGAGTACGCCTTAAATTCTTTTCGTAAATTTTGAACTTCAATAACGTTCATGTAAAATCCCCCTAATAGACTTACTCAAAAAGACACACCAAGTTACATTTTACACAAAACTTACGTATAACGCGAGGATAACACTACAGCAGCTACGTACCGAATATTTTGTTTCACAAAATGTTCCACAGGACGAAATAAGCCCCTTTGATAAAATTCCATAGGGGCCTTAGCAGTTCATGATGATTTTATTTCTTGATCCAATTCAACTAAAACTTTGCCAATTTCCATCCCGTTGATTACTTCATCTGCATACATGTCAAAATCAGTTGGTTCCATATTGATGATGACTAATTTGGCTCCATTTTCCTTTGCGATGAGAGGGAATTGGTTGGCAGGTGATACGGTTAAAGAAGAGCCCATCACAATAAATAGTTCGGCTTTATTAGCCTCTTCAAATGCAAATTGAAAGGCTTCTTCTGGCAGTGTTTCTCCAAATAAGACAACGGATGGGCGTAATACTCCACCACATTTGCAATAATATTCCTTTTTTACATATTCTTCGCTATCATAAACGGTTCCACACGACTGGCAATGAATGGTTCTCAACGTTCCATGTAATTCAGCAACACGCTGGCTTCCAGCTGATTGATGAAATCCATCGACATTTTGGGTAATGATTGATTGAATCCTTCCTGACTGTTCCCACTTTGCTAAAATGTGGTGCCCTTGATTTGGTTGATAGGCTTTTACACTCAAGACGCGCTCGCGATAAAAAGCGATAAAATCTTCAACATGATGATTTAATGCAGCTGTGCTTGCGAGTTTACTTGGGTCCTTCTGTTTCCATAATCCCTTGTTTGCCGAGCGGAAATCAGGTAAGCCGCTTTCGGTAGACATGCCTGCACCAGTAAAAACAACCGTATAATTGGATTTATTTAGCGAATTTTTTAAAAACAATCTTTAAATTCCTCCTATTTAATGTTAAATTATAAACTGGTATCTCTTTCTAATCCATCATACCAGAAGATAGGTTGAGGAAAAATGGACTCATGAAAACTTACTATGATAGATAAGTCATAAAGACCATCTATTTCGACGGATCTTCCTAAGAACCCGCAAAAACCCCTAATAATCAACAAAATTCTAGTGGAAAATAAAAAGTTTTATAATTTATTGTCATTTCTTGCGCTTGCCTGGGAAATAAATTGTCGCGAACATTCTTCAAATTTTTTTCAGACAGAATGACTTTCCTTTGTCCTCTAATTCTTTCACACCCTCTTAAAGAAATAATCAGATTGAGCAAGTAGTTTGAGATAAAAATTTTCATCGCAGATTAACTGGCAGCAGTGGGGGATGAAGAACCACCCCTCTGATGGAGGTTACGCTTTATGATACAATGAGTTCTGTCGGTTTTGTCTCAAAGAAGAGAGACAAAGCTAGTTGAACGAGGCTGATGAGCCTCTTTTTTAAGCAAACTTGAAACAAAAAGGTGGAAAAATGGATAATAAACAAACACTAAATGCGCTAACAAATGCTTTAGATGGACTAAAAGAAACGACTAAGAGAAATCAGGAGAGATGGCACCAAAAAGTGTGGAGTGAGATTTCAATTCCATTGACTCTCCATGAGGGGCTTACAAAGCAAACAAAATCTGAACTAGATGGAATTCGAAAACGGCTAGAAATTAAAAATGCCAGCAGTTTAAAAAAAGCGGAGCTTGTCCATTTACTGGCAGAAAAGCTACCTGAATCAATAGAGAATGTATTTTCTGTATTTGACCAGGAAAGTTATAATGTCATCACTCAAATCATTCGTGAAAATGGCTTGATTAAGGCACCAGTTTTTGAACAACATAAAATCGACTACTACCGTAGCTTTGGGTTTATTTTTACAGGAACTTATAATGAGAAACAGGTGTTCGTTGTCCCAGAGGAAATGGTTAAGCAATTAGAAACTCTCGTAAAAACAAACGAATTTCAAGCTATGGTTAAAAGAAATACAGACTGGATTCAACTTACCCATGGGTTGCTTTACTATTATGGGGCGCTGACCGTAAATGATTTATTTAGCTTATTAGAAAAATATATCGGGAGTCCAGTTGACTCGCGACAATATTACTCTGTCATCGAACATGCGATTTCATACTATAAAAACATGAGAATAGATGAGCATGGTTTCTCTAATATAAGAGTATTTGATTCGGGGAGAGTGCTAAAAGAGCAGCAAATGCGAAAGATGTTAAATTATTTCCCATTATCCAAAAAACAATTAATCAAGGCTGGGAATGCTGATTTTGTGGAGAAAAATGGAAGTTTTATAAACCTTGTTTCACATCTAACTAAGAACTATAATCTCCCTGAGCAAGTAGCGGAACAAATTGCCGAAGAGAGTGTGTATGCCACGAGGATTGGGGAAAGTCCAAATGCGATTCTCCAATTTCTAAGCCAACGATTGGTCTTTGATTCGATCGAAGAAATCCGTGAAGTTATGGACAGAGTCGTTGGTTTAATGAACAACACAAGGCAATGGTTTTTAAAAGGATATACTTCAAATGAGCTGGCAATGCAGGAAAAAAAAGCATTACGGTCGCTTCCATCAGTTAAAAAAGACAATTTAATCGATATGCGAACGAAAAAGAAAATTGGAAGAAATGACCTGTGCCCATGCAACAGCGGAAAAAAATATAAGAAATGCTGCGGGAAATAATCAAAAGGGAGGAGACGGTTCCACAACGATCGTGGACCGTCTCTTTTTGGTTAATTTTGTTCCGCTGCTATTCGCAACGCTTCAATAATTTGTGCTCTTTCTTCGTCACTGAGAGGATTTCCTTCGATTACGGAAGTCATGACCGCTGAGGTAGGTTGTTGTAAATATTCATCCAACGGCTTCCCATGTTTACCTTCCACATTTAAATACGAATTTGAAAGGTCTGGGCCTGTTGCACCACCTTGCAAATTCAAAGCCGATACAGAATGGCAGGAAATACAGCTTTTCTCATTTAAAATTTGACTTCCTTCTCCGATTTCCTCTTCACTTGTCGGGGGAAGAAGGTCTTCGGCAGCATGATTCTCTCCTTCTTCAGCAGGAGTTTGTCGTTCAGTTGACTCAGTCTCTTCTGTCGTCCGATCATCTCCCGCTGTGAAAAAGAGGTAGCCTAATCCAAATCCAATCAATAAAGTAATGAAAAAGACAATAACGTTACGCAAAAAGACCCTTCCTTTCCGAAATGCATGTTTGTTGATACCATTTCCAATAAAGTGATGTAATTGTATGTTAGGCCGTGTTTTTAGTTTATTCTCGATTTTTACATTCATACTAATCGAACAGATGAAGAAGTGGAAAACGCTAATCAAATTGTGACGATGTATCTGTGAAATCAGAAAAGGTGCTACACAGGGGAAGTGAAGGGGAGAAATTTGTAGACAAGTTCAGAAGCAAATGATAAAATATTCGTAAAATTAGAAACCGATGATCAAGAGTAGTAAGAATAATGACTTGTACAAAGAGAGCCGCGCTTGGTGAGAAGCGGTTACAAAGAATATTCTGAATGGACTTGTGAGGGAAGGCTGAACTCTTTTGAAAGTAGGCACTTACGGAACCTGGCCGTTATCAGCAGGATGTATATGTTATGTATACAAGAATGAGTGGGCGTTTTACGTCAATTTGGGTGGTACCGCAGAAGCAAAAAGCTTTTGTCCCTATTTTTGGGGATAAAGGCTTTTTTTATTTTATTTTTTTAGAAGGAGATTGAAGCAAATGTCAAAAGGAAGATTTGGAATCCACGGTGGGCAGTTTATTCCAGAGACACTAATGAATGCCATCAATGAACTAGAGAGTGCGTATAATTACTACAAGAAGGATTCGGAATTTATTGAGGAGTTCACTCGTTTGCTCAATCAATATGCTGGTCGTCCGTCACTTTTCTATTTTGCAGAAAAAATGACGGAAGATCTCGGCGGAGCGAAGATCTATTTGAAACGTGAAGATTTGAATCATACAGGTTCTCATAAAATCAATAATGTTCTAGGTCAAGTGCTTCTGGCGAAACGAATGGGAAAAGCACGGGTAATTGCTGAAACAGGTGCAGGACAACATGGTGTAGCTACGGCAACAGCCGCTGCGCTATTAGGGTTAGAATGTGAGATTTTTATGGGGAAAGAGGACACGGATCGACAGGCTCTCAATGTATATCGAATGGAGCTTCTCGGTGCGAAAGTACATGCGGTTACGAGCGGGACACAAACATTAAAAGATGCGGTAAATGAAACGATGCGTGAATGGACACAACGTGTTCATGATACACATTATGTACTTGGCTCTGTCATGGGTCCGCATCCTTTTCCGACAATTGTTCGTGATTTTCAAAGTGTAATTAGCCGAGAAATTAAACAACAAATGTTGGAGTTGGAAGGAAGACTTCCTGATGCGGTCCTTGCATGTGTCGGGGGAGGCAGCAATGCCATTGGAGCCTTTTATGATTTTATCGAAGATGAAGATGTTCGCTTAATCGGTTGTGAAGCAGCAGGTCTAGGCGTAGAAACGCAAAAAACAGCTGCAACGATCGCAGCAGGTACATTAGGGATTTTTCACGGAATGAAGTCTTATTTCTGTCAAGATGAATACGGACAGATTGCACCAGTCCATTCCATTTCGGCTGGACTTGACTATCCGGGAATCGGACCTGAGCATGCGGCCCTCCATGATAAAGGTAGAGCAGAATACGTGCCGGTTACCGATGATGAAGCGGTGGAGGCGTTTGAATATTTATCACGTATGGAAGGGGTTATTCCTGCCATTGAGAGTGCACATGCCATTGCATATGCAAAAAAGCTTGCTCCGACAATGAGTCAAGACCAAGTAATGGTGATTTGTTTATCGGGAAGAGGAGATAAAGACGTTGCGGCAATTGCGCGCTACAAAGGGGTGCAAATTCATGACTAACTTACAACAAGTATTTTCAAATGGCAAGGCGTTTATCCCATTTATAACGGCTGGTGATCCTTCATTAGAAATAACCGAACAATTGGTTATTGAAATGGCGGAAGCCGGGGCAGATTTAGTTGAGCTCGGAATTCCATTTTCCGACCCAATTGCAGAAGGTCCGGTTATTCAGGAGGCTGATGATCGAGCACTTGCTGCGGGTACAACAACGGATAAAATTTTTGCTATGGTGAAGCGAATCCGTCAAACATGTGATGTTCCCATTGCTTTTATGACTTATATTAATCCGGTTTTTACGTATGGAGCGGAGAGGTTCATGAAAAATTGTCGAGAAGCGGGGGTACAAGCATTAATTGTTCCAGACCTGCCGTTTGAAGAAAAAGAGGAACTCCTTCCATTTTGTTTACAATATGGGGTTACCTTTATTTCTATGATTGCTCCAACATCAAATGACCGCATCCGCATGATTGCAAATGAAGCAGAAGGGTTCATTTATTGTGTATCATCAATGGGCGTTACTGGTGTCCGTAGGGAAATTGGAAATGATGTCGAAAAAATGATTAAAATCGTCAAAGAAGTGAAAGATATTCCGTGCGCAATCGGCTTTGGCATTTCGTCTCCTGAACAGGCAGAAAAAATGGCGCAGTTCTCTGATGGAGTCATTGTTGGAAGTGCGATTGTCAGAATCATTGGACAATATGGTTCAGACTGTGTACCACATGTGAGAGAGTATGTGCAATCGATGGTCGCTGCAATTCGCTAATGGAAAAAAGTTCATTCTTTTAAGGAGCAACGTCAAATTATGATTGAACAAAAATAGCCAATGGGAGAGATGACGATGATTAAAGATGTCTTGCAAAAATTAACAGAAAGAAAAGACTTAACGTCAGAAGAAGCCTATCGTTTAATTGTGGCCATCAATAATGATGAATTAAGTGAAGTACAGATTGCTGGCTTTCAAGTGGCATTATTAATGAAGGGGCCGACATTAACGGAAATTTCGGCGATTGCTCAGGCGATGCGCGATCATTGTGTTCCAATCCGTCCGAACATTAATGAAGAATGTATGGATACTTGTGGTACCGGTGGTGGACTAAGTACTTTTAATATCTCCACTTCTGTTGCGTTTGTTGCAGCAGCTGCTGGGATTCCAATCGCAAAGCATGGCAGTCGTTCGATCTCAAGTCTGTCTGGAAGTGCAGATGTGTTAGAAGCATTGAATGTAGAAATTAATTTAACGCCTGATGCTGTTGAAAAGCTTATTGAAGACATTGGGATGTCCTTTCTATATGCACCACTATACCATCCAGTAATGGGCAAGGTATTGCCTCCAGAAAAAGATTTGGGCATAAAGACAATCTTTTATACGATTATTGGGCCACTAATTAATCCAGCAAGAGCGACTAAGCATGTTTTAGGTGTTTATAAACCAGAGTTGTTGGATACTGTATCTCAAGTTGCCTTATCTTTAGGTTATAAGCATGCATTATTTGTTCATGGATTGGATGGTTTGGATGAAATTTCTCTCTTAGGGAAAACGAGAATAAATGAATTAAAGAATGGTAAAATATCAACTTATGAAATTGCACCAGAAGATTTTGGGATGTCCCGCTGTACGCTTGATGAAATTTCCACGGGAACGCCAGAAGAAAATGCCAATATGATTAGAAATGTTTTCTCAGGAAAAGACAAAGGACCTCGACGTCAGGCCGTTGTTATCAATGCGGCAGGCGCTCTAATGATCGGTGATAAGGCAAGTTCTTTTGCGGAGGGAATTGAACTGGCCAATGATATTATTGACAGTGGCGCAGCCGAGCGGAAACTAAAGGAATTGATTACGGCTTCAAATGATTTAAAAGTGGTGAAATAACATGGAAATGAACAAGAATTCTCAATCAAGAAAATGTACGAACCTTTTATGGGACAAGTATCGAACAGGAGTGACACCGGTTATTCCGGATATTAAGTGTAAATCACCAGGTGAAGGTGATTTGATGGTTGGGAGGGACCCGGTTGTTTTGGCAAAAAGCTTAGCAGCCGCCGGTGCCCCTGTTCTTTCAGTTGTGACTGAATCCGAACACTACGGGGGTTCTTTAGAAATGCTGCAGCAAATTGCTAAAGCTGTCGACGTACCTGTTTTGCGCAAGGATTTTATTAAAACAAAAGAGCATTTACAGGAAAGTGTTGAGTATGGAGCAAGCGCGGTCCTGCTCATTTCTTCTATTTTAGAAAAGGATCAGCTTTATAAACTGATTGATGAAGCGAATTCACTTGGGTTAGAACCGTTAGTCGAAACTCATAATGAAGAAGAAATTCAAGCGATTAAAAAAGAACAGTTGACATTTCTCGGGATTAACAACCGGAACATTCTTGTATGGGAAATGGATGATGGGAATGTCAATACGACGGAAAAACTGGCACATTTTGTCCCGGAAAATACATTTGTGTTGAGTGAAAGTTCAATCGCTTCTGCCGCTGATGTGATCCGAGCAACGTCGGCTGGTGCTCATGGTGTGTTAGTCGGTACAACGATCTTAAAAGCAAAAGATCCGGTCGCAATGTATCAAGAGCTAACTGTTCCTTGGGGGCAAAACAAAAGATGACAAGAGTAAAAATCTGCGGCTTAATGACCGATCAAGATGTAAAGGCATGTGTTCAAGCAGGCGTGCATATGGTTGGCTTTGTCGTTGATTACCCAACTTCTGTTCCGTGGAATTTAACAGTAGAAGAAGCGAGGAAATTAATTCAAAACGTACCGCCATTTGTTAGTACTTGTGTCGTAACGGGTGGTTCCGTTGACAAAATATTGGGCGTTGTAGAGAAAACACGTCCGAATGTTGTTCAATTGCATTATAAAGAAAAACTTTCTGAAGTTAGTGAAATTGCCGATCAATTACAGAAAGATGGCATCAAAACGATAAAAGCTTTGCGAATCGATAAAGATGGAAATTGTGATTTTGAGATTAAAGATCCGACTCAGGCCGTCGAGGCACTCTCTAATACGGGCATTTCTGCTCTTTTAGTTGATACTTATACTGAATCAATGCCAGGCGGGACAGGGGTATTGGTGAACTTGTCCACCTTTCAAATGATTCAAAAACAAAGCAGCTTACCTGTTATCATGGCTGGTGGGCTTAAACCGACAAACATTAAAGGGCTCATTGGTGAAGTTCATCCTTATGCAGTCGATGTTTTGACAGGTGTGGAAGAAAAACCTGGTCAGAAGAATGTAGATAAGATTTTCCAATTTGTAAGTAGCTGTCGAGATGCATAAAGATGAGCGCTATTTGACAAACATTACAGGTTTCCAAACATGTAGCCCCCTTTCATATAAGGGGGCAAATTTATTGAAATAAGAATTTTGTGTTAGTTACTATTTTTAGAAGAGCCATAACCCAATTAGAGTTGATAAAATTAAGCCAATCATCACTGGGAAGAAGCTTTTACGGACAAGCTCCATGACAGGGACTTTTGCGAAGCCCGCGACTGCGACGAGCGAGGACCAAGCAATTAATGTTCCACCACCGACCCATATCGAGCCCATTTGACCAATAGCCGATAATGTTTCTGGATCGACACCAACGCTAGTACCTAAAGCACCGGAGAGAGATCCGACTAGAGGCAAACCGGAAAATCCGGAACCATCCAACCCAGTAATCATTCCAATTAAAAGAATCCCGAACCCCGCGATAAATGTGCTCTCAGGAATGAATTGCTGACCAGAAACAACTAAGTCAAATAAAAAGGACGGGGATTCTTCTGCATTCATACCTAAAATTTTACCTGACAATTCGCTGCTGCCAATAAAGAAAAAGCCAGCAATTGGAATAACAGGCCCCATCGCTTTAAAAGCAAATAAGAAGCCTTTTATAAGGTTGTCGCTCACTTGATTCAAAGACGAACGAAAGTTTTTAACCATGGACGCAGCAATTAAAAGCAGGGCTGAAGCACCGCCAATTAAAGCCGCTCCAGTTCCGCCCTCAACTGATGCATTCATACCGGAAAATTTCGCGAGAAACATGTAAAGAATAATGATAAGAAATGTTAGGGGAACAAGGAAGGCAAAGAGTAAGCTGTATTTACTTTTGTTTGTATCAACCATTTCGTTCGCTTCATTCTTTTGTTCAGCGGATTGATCAAGTTTCTCCCAAGCGATAAGATGATCAATGGAAGGTTTTAAAATCCATTTTCTTAATGATAGATAAGCGATCAGGATGGCAGTGATCCCTGTAATGATGGATAATACGAATGCTCGGTCAGCAACGGTACTCACATCCACGCCCGCAGCAGACGCTGTTAATGTAGGTGCAATTTGAATAATGTAATCAGAGGATAGAGCCATCCCTTGACCAGCTAAGGAAATCGCGATGGCTGCCCCTATTGGTGGAAGTCCAGCTCGAATCGCAACGGGAATGAGTAAGGCACCAACTAGAGGGACAGCAGGGGTTGGCCAAAAGAATAAGGAGATTGCATACGTAACGAAGATGAGAGTCCAAAAGGAAATATGGCCATTTTTCATTACACGTTGAAACGGAGTAATCATCTGTTGATCTGTTCCAAGTGATTTTAACGAGTGTAGTAACGCGGTCATGATCGTAATGATGAGGAAGATATTAAATAATTCTCCAGCGGCAATTAAACTCGCATTAAAGATTGTTTGCAAACCGACCGTTAAGGACCCAGTGAAAACCCAGCCTACTAAAAAGGTAACGATAATCGAAGGTACTACCACATTTTGCCGCAGCAGCATCGTTACAATAATGATACAGGTTCCAATTAAATACATCCAATGGGCTGCAGTTAATTCCATATATATAAAACCTCCTATTATTCTGAATAGCAACCTAATAATTGTTAAAATAGTCTATGCTATCGTTTGGGCGGAGGTGAAGAGGATTTGGAGGAGTTGAACTTTCGCTGAGGGCTTGCCTTAGTTTAAGAAATGATAAAAGTATCATATAGGCTTGTATCCTTCTGAAAGGAGTACAAGCCTATCACTTTTTACGACATAGGTTATTTGTCCTTTTCTTCCTCTAGTCTTTGCAATGCGTTGCTATATGCTTCAATCTCTGTTGTTCCGGAGCCATTGACTGAGATATTATTTTTAAGGTTTGTTATGACGACCTCGTATACATTATCCTCAAGTTGATAGGTCACTGTCTCAAAGTTTCCAGATGAATCGTTATGATGTTCCATCTTTTTCACCTCCTTAATTACTTTAGTACATTCGCTGGATACGAAAAAAATTCCTATTGAAATTATGTTCTTAAACATCTGTCTTGATTCGACAAAATGATTTGCAAAAAAAGTAAGCTCCATCCAATTTGAAACCGGATGGAGCTTACTTTTTCCTATTAGTGATAAAACATGATATTGAAACAAAACCGTTAGCACCGCTGTGAAAATGATTAGGCTCTCAAGAGAATAACAAAGCGATAGATTCGATATGAGAGATGTAATACAGCAAACATGGATAGCCAACTCCAGTACCAATGCCAATTCACATACTCAATATTATTTGTAAATATCTCTAAAAGGACTTCACCAATCGTTAACAATGAGACGATTACGCTCGTGTATATAAATACTTTCCAAACAGATTGATTCTTCGGATAATGAATATTAAATAAACCGCTTACAATTGGAAAGATAAAATATTCAAAAGTAAAACTTGCTTTCGTTGCGTCATCAAAGAAACGGACTGGATAGGTGATTAAGTTTAGTTCAACGACAATTAGTCCAAGTGGCCAAGTTAACAATTGCATGACAAGGATACCTATGATTGCTTGCTGAATCTTTGATTTAGGAACGAAACAGAAAAATAAGAACATGCCAATTGCCCAAGAAAGATATTCGATATACGTCTCTATCATGCTGATCACAACTTTCAGTTTTAAGTCTAAATATTCTGTTAATTTTAAATAATTTTACTATATTAGACCTATTTTGTCTATAATTTTATACAAATTTCAACATTATTCTGGCTTTTTGTGGTGAATCTTCCTGGATTTTTTACAGTCTCATATGAATGGGCTTGTGAATGAACTTCCGGGTGTTTCGAACTGAAATCATCGTTCAATTGATGTAAGATAGGAAGGAAGCAAAGTTAGTCCATTATGGAGGAATCACATGGAAAAACAACAAGGAAGTTTAAAACCGTTTTTTTCACTCATCTTATCGATTCAAATACCTAAATGGGCATTAACGATTGGATTAATTGCGAGTGTTGTAACAACGATTGTCGGCCTTTCAATTCCATTGTTAACACGCGAATTGGTTGATGGGTTCACTGTTTCAACAATTAGCATGACCTTAATTATACTCATCGGTGGTGTATTCATTCTTCAAGCCGTTCTTGATGGAGTTTCCACCTATTTGCTAGCGGCAGTTGGCCAAAAGATTGTGGCTCGCTTGCGGGAGAAAATGTGGTTTAAATTGATTCGTCTCCCCGTTCGTTATTTTGATAAACATCAGAGCGGCGAATCAGTGAGTCGAGTTGTAAACGATACAGGAATTGTTAAAGATTTAATTTCACAGCATTTTCCACGGTTTATTACTGGTTTAATTTCCATTTTCGGGGCGGTTATTATTCTCTTTATTATGGATTGGAAAATGACGTTATTAATGTTAATTTCAGTGCCAATCACGATGGCGATTATGATTCCCCTAGGACGGAAAATGTCCAAAATCTCCCGTGGCTTACAAGATGAAACAGCGAAATTTACAGCAGATATTCAACAAACAATTAGTGAGATTCGCTTAATGAAATCTTCTACCGCCGAAGCATTTGAAGAAACAAAGGGGAAAAATGGGATACATAATTTATTGTCTTTCGGATTAAAGGAGTCCCGTATCTTTGCGTTAATTGGCCCGTTTATGTATTTTGTCGTCATGGTTGTGATTGTCATTATCATCGGCTACGGAGGTGTCAGGGTGGCGAATGGAACGATGTCAACCGGTTCGCTCGTTGCATTCTTACTTTATCTTTTTCAAATTATTTTTCCAATTACTTCTTTTGCCATGTTTTTTACTCAACTACAAAAAGCAAAAGGGGCAACAGAACGAATGATTGATATTTTGGCTCTCCCTTCAGAAGATGGTCAAAATGGGATTGAAATGGATATTGGGAACAAACCAATTGTTGTTTCCAATGTCTCCTTTGCTTATAGCGAGGATGAGCCTGTTCTCGATAAAATCTCTTTTGAAGCACAGCCCGGTCAGATGATTGCCTTCGCAGGGCCTAGCGGTGGCGGCAAAACAACGATGTTTGGGTTGTTAGAGCGTTATTATGAACCAACGTCTGGCAAAATCGTGATTGGTGATACCCCAATTTCGCAATTATCGCTAGCTGCATGGCGTAGCCAAATTGGTTATGTTTCACAAGAGAGTGCAATGATGGCCGGAACCATTCGTGAAAATCTTTGCTATGGATTGAAAGATGCTGAGTTGATTTCAGATCAGCGTCTATGGGAGGTAGCTGAAATGGCCTATGCCGATCAATTTATTCGATCATTTGCCAAAGGTTTAGATACAGAGGTAGGAGAACGCGGGGTAAAATTGTCTGGCGGTCAAAGGCAAAGAATTGCGATTGCACGTGCATTTTTACGTGATCCAAAAGTGTTAATGATGGATGAAGCAACTGCCAGCTTGGACAGTCAATCAGAAAGCATCGTTCAACAAGCCTTATCACGATTAATGGAAGGGCGAACGACATTTGTCATTGCCCACCGGTTATCAACGATTGTCGACGCCGATCAAATTATTTTTATTGAAAAAGGAAAAGTCACCGGAATGGGAACGCATCAACAATTAATCCAGTCTCACCCTTTATATCGGGAATTTGCCGAACAGCAGTTAGCATGACCGTAGGAATTGAACACCGCGAGGTCACTTAAAGCAGCAGTTTAGGTCGTTTCTAATTTAAGGAAATCAACTGGAAAATTTTTAAAATAAAAGCGACGTTCGCCTAAACAGTTACCATGTCTCCTTCATATGATTTAATAACTGTAACAATTTAACATTTATTTTTCCTGAAAAAGGCTTCTTATTAAGAGGCTAGTCAGACTGAGCCCATTTTTTTAAAAAAATGGGCATCTGCCATTTCCAAAAATACGAAAACCCATATAGTAATAACAAATGAATAAGGAGGTGTTGTTAATGAGTGGTGGATACGCAGGAGGAGGCTTCGCCTTGATTGTCGTATTATTTATCCTCCTTATTATTGTAGGAGCATCTTACATCGGCTTTGGTTACTAAAATAAATGAACGATAAACGTTAGGAGTGATAAAATGGGCTTTGGATATGGATGTGGTCATGGTATTGGATATGGTGGCTATGGTTTCGGCAGGTTTGGCGCTCGTGGCGGATTTGCGCTAATTGTCGTGTTATTTATCTTACTAGTCATCATTGGCGCAGCTTGGATTTAAGAAAATCTAGCAGAGGCAAGAGTGGAGGCCATCCTCCTTCCGTGAAAATCCCGAATCCGTTTGGATTGGGGATTTTTTTGTGCTCAGTGGGGAATGAGGAATCCCCACTGTCTAGAAGTTGTGTTTATTGCTGATTGCGATTTTGTTTATTTTTGTTTTCATTCCCTGTTACATTATTAACCATATTTGTTGTTGCGTCTACTGCGTTCATTGCAGCATTTTCAGTTGTTTCTAATGCACTATGAACAGTTTGGAATGCAGCCCCTGCGGTATTTTTAATTCCTTCTGAAATACTTTTGTTGTTTTGCTGATTGTTTTTATTGCTATTGTTGTTGTTGTTATTTTGTTGATTAGCCATGTTTTTCACCTCCTGACCATAAATAGATTGTGTAGTAGAAATTGAATTATTCGTTTTTTTATTTTAAATACAAATAGGATAATTAAAAATGTCTATATTCAAGAATGTTCATGTTCACTAAATGATTTGTTTGCAAGGTCCAACCGTTTTATTTGAGCATTTATGAAATAATTGGAAAAAGGATTTGAAAAGGATGTAATAAAAAAACATTTGTTTTATAATAAGAGAATTAAAGTTTATATATTCGAAATATTCTAGGAGGTTAAAGTGATTTGGAAAAATCAAAGGTGGTCAGCAAGGGTGCCACAAAAACAAAAGTTTCAATAAGTATCATCATCCTATTAGGGGCTTTAACTTCGATTGGGCCATTGAACATTGATATGTATTTGCCGGCATTTCCAACGATTACGAACGAATTTCAAACAACAGCATCGATTGTCCAGTTAAGCTTAACTGGTGGGCTAATTGGTTTGGCAGTTGGTCAATTAATAGGTGGGACTTTAAGCGATATTTACGGAAGACGAAAGCCATTAATGATTTCGTTAATCTTATTTTGCATCGCATCTATTCTTTGTGCGTTTGCTCCTTCCATATGGTTCTTAATAGTGCTACGACTTATACAAGGGGCAGCAGGCGGTGCAGGAATTGTCATCGCCCGGGCATGTGTACGCGATATGTATTCTGGGAGTGATCTGACCAGGGTCTATTCTATCCTTGTTCTCATTATGGGGCTTGCGCCTATTCTGGCACCTATCATTGGGGGCCTTTTGCTTAAATATATGTCATGGCGGGGGATTTTCTTTACTCTTTTTGCCCTTGGAGCTGTTATGCTAACATGTATTATTTTTATATTTTCTGAAACATTGGTTAAAGAAAAACGTACAACAGGAGGATTTGGTCAAACCTTATTTAATTTTAAAAGTTTGCTAGTTGATCGCATCTTTTTAGGCTATGCATTAGCATTAGGTTTCTCAGCCGGAGCGATGTTTGCTTACATATCTGGTTCACCTTTTGTTATTCAAGAGATTTACGAGTTGTCTCCCCAGATGTATAGTTTGCTGTTTGCGATGAATGCATTTGGTCTAGTGGTTGCTTCACAGTTGACAGGAAGATTATCACCTCGCTTTGGGGAGACTCGGTTTTTGATGATAGGAATCATCATGTCGTTCGTTGGCGGATTGTTGTTGCTCGTTTTTACTTTAATTGGGTCAGGGTTAGTTCCGGTTTCGCTTGCGTTTTTCTTAATCGTCTCAAGTACAGGGTTTATTAACACGAGTTCTATTTCATTAGCGATGCAAAGTCAAAGTAAAAATGCAGGAAGTGCTTCTGCACTGCTTGGGTTGATGAATTATGGCATTGGCGGCATGGTTGCCCCAATTGTCGGAATTTTAGGAAGTCAGACAGCGATTCCATTAGGAATTGTAATTGCCGTATGTAGCTCTTCTGCGTTTTTAACTTATCTGTTGCTCATCCGAAAACGGTCGCTAACTGTTTCTGAACAGGTTGGGGTAGAACAATAGGCGGTTCAACGCTAAATAACAATACTTATAAAAAAAAGAAGGAAGCTCAGAGTAACGGGTTCCGTTTCCTATCGCAAAACGTCAAATTTACGCAGGAAAATGCAATTCTTTTTGGGCTATAAAATGTAGGGCAATTTGTAAGGCTAGAGAAATTAAAACACATTAGAAATAGCAAGGGTTTATACCCTTGCTATTTTACTTTTAATTGCTAATTCTTCGGATTGCGAATTTTACTTATTAAGATGTTTGCAAATCATTTCCGCCTTCTCCATATCGATTTTTGTGTAGGTTTGAGAATGAATAAGCGGAGATATTCCGCTTAACTGCTCTAAATAAGACAAAATTCAAAGGTTTGGATCATATAAACGGAAAAACTCCCCTTATTTTTAAGAAAATATCGGTATTTCCCAGTTTAGACGGAATTTTTCCGTTTATTTTTCAGACGCAGTGAAATCAATATTCAGTTATAACAGAGCCTAACCTTAAATGAAAAAATCCGGATATCAATTTTCAATTAAAAATGTAGTGTATTTGGCTGCGGTACACTGGCGATTGTACCCCACATTCCTTGCTATAGTTTTAAACTATATCTGGCCTTGTTCTTGGGCAATGGTTTCTTTTAAATACTGAATATAAATATTTGCAAGAGAACTGTTTGTTACGTTTTTATGAGTAATATATCCAACGGTAATCACTTCATCTATTTTCAAAGGAACCGCAACAATGTCACTATTCAATTCCTGACTAATGACACCTGTTGAAATTGTATACCCATTTAAGCCAATTAGTAAATTAAACAAAGTGGCCCGATCACTCACTCGAATGTTTTTCGGTCTAGAGAGAGTACTTAAAATCTCCTCGGAAAAATAAAAAGAATTATAATCTCCTTGTTCAAAAGAGAGATAAGGGTATGGAAGTAAATCATCTAATGTCACAAAATCCTGGTTCACTAGTGGATTAGTCGAGCTAATAAAAACATGAGGTTTTGCTTCAAATAGCTCGTGGAACTTTAAACTTCCTTCTCTTAGGAATTTCTGAATCACCTTTTTATTAAACTCACTCATATATAAAATCCCGATTTCACTCCGCAGATTTTTCACATCATCAATGATTTCATAGGTCTTCGTTTCCCGTAGAGTAAATTCATATTCCTCCCGATCATACTCTTCTAACAGTCGTACAAAAGCACTCACCGCAAACGCATAGTGCTGAGTTGATACTGAGAAATGGTGCTGAGGCGATTGTGCATTGGAATAGTGATTTTCAAGCAACTCTGCTTGTTCCAACACTTGTCGTGCATAACCTAGAAACTCCGAGCCTTCAGGAGTGATAATAATGCCCTTATTGGTTCGCGAAAAAATCGTAATGCCTAATTCCTTCTCCAGTTCTTTTAAAGCGTTAGAAAGGCTTGGCTGACTAATAAACAAATTCTGCGCCGCTCTATTTATTGAACGGCTTCTTGCCACTTCGATTACATATTTTAATTGTTGTAATGTCATCTTAGATTCCTCTCTATAGCTAACTTACTTCTGGGAATTCAACGAGAATATCGGTAACTCTTTCAACCTAGAAACAGCCTTTTCTAATAGTTCTTCATGCTGAGTTAGCGCAATTCGAACGTAGCCCTCGCCTTCTTTCCCGAAAGCATTTCCTGGTGTAACCACGATTCCAGCCTCATCGATTAACTTATAGGCAAATTCGGTTGAAGTAAAGGGCTTTGGTACTTTTGCCCAGATAAACATCGATGCCTTCGGAAACTCAACTTTCCAACCTAATTCATTTAAACCAGTTACTAAAGAATCTCTTCGCTTTTTATAGATGTTTCGTAACTGCTCACTATATTGAGCTGAGTGATTTAAAGCAGAAATCGCTGCCTTTTGGATTGGTAAAAATACCCCATAATCAAGATTAGACTTTAAACGATTTAATCCAGTTATAATTGATTCATGGCCAACAATATAGCCAATTCTGCATCCAGCCATATTAAAGCTTTTAGATAGAGAATTAAATTCAACCCCCACATCCTTTGCTCCGTCGACAGATAAGAAACTAATTGGCTTTTCCTCGTAATAAAGCTCTGAGTAGGCAAAGTCATGAATAACGACTAGATGGTTTTCCTTTGCGAACTGAACGACTTTTTTGAAAAATTCCTTCGTAGCTATGGCTGGTACCGGGTTGCCTGGGAAATTTAAGATTAAGACCTTTGCTTTTTTACAAATCTCTTCCGGGATTGCATTTAAATCGGGTAAAAATTGATTCTCTTCTTTCAACGGCATTTTATAGGGGCGGGCACCAGCTAAGGAGATTCCTGCATCATAAGCGGTGTACCCTGGGTCAGGAACAAGGATAATATCTTCAGGATTTGTCAGCACAAGAGGTAAATGCACAAGTCCGTCCTGAGAGCCCATCAACATGATGACCTCCGTTTCTCCTTTTAAATGAACATCAAATTGGCGATGATAATAGTTTGTAATTGCTTGGTGAAGCTCCTCAGTTCCGGTTAGCGTATAGCCATACTGAGACGGGTCTTGAACATTTTTCTGTAATTCGTCCATGACAAAATCAGGAGGTGGTAAGTCGGGACTCCCAATACTTAAGTCAATGAGTTCTTTTCCTTCTAGAAGCTTTAGTTTCTTATAATTGGCTAGTTCGTTGAAAATTGACGTTTGAAACTCATTCATTTTTTCAGATAGAGTAATCTTCAATCTAAATCTCTCCTTGATGTATAAGTAGTATGTAATTTAGTATGTCCTCATAAAATTAGTATACGTATATTTTTGCTAGGAAACTATGAAAATAAAATGACTTAATATTTATTTTTTCCATTTTATCAAATCATTTAAGGGTTTGATATCTTTTATCAGGAAAATGTTTGAGTGATCCACCAGACTAAAACTAGTGTTAGGACAAGGGCAATAACTAGACATAAACCTGTTATTTGGCTTACCATTACAGTTAGTTGAAAAAGTCTATATTTATTTCTCAAAGAAAGGATGAAGAAATTGAAAGTTCTTGTTGTTGGCGCCAATGGGCAAATAGGAAAACATCTAGTTTCATTGCTGCAGAAAACGGATCATCTGGAAGCAAAGGCGATGATTCGTAACGAGGAGCAAGCGTCCTTTTTTGAAAATTTAGGCACGGAAGTTGTAGTCGCGAATCTTGAACAGGACATCGAAACGATTGCCAAAGCTGCCGATGGAGTCGATGCTATTGTATTTACTGCAGGATCTGGGGCACATACAGGGAAAGACAAAACAATTATGGTTGATTTAGATGGTGCTGTAAAAACAATCGAGGCAGCGAAAGTGGCCGGTGTGAAGCGGTTTATTATGATTAGTTCATTTGATACGCGACGATCGGCTATCCAGTCTGCTCCTCCATCGTTTGCTCCATATGTCGCTGTGAAGCATTATGCCGATGAATGGTTAAAATCAACCGATTTGGACTATACGATTATTCATCCAGGGGTTTTGACAAATGAAAGTGGGGCTGGCCTAATCAATGCAGCATTTGAAGTTCCTAGAGGGGAAGTCCCGAGGGAAGATGTAGCAAGTGTCATCATCGCCTGTTTAGAAAATGTCGCGACCATTGGCAAGGAATTTCAAGTAGTGACTGGAACGAAACCGATTAAGGACGCAATCCAGTCAATTTAATGATAGTTTTTACTGATTAGGTAGAAAAAAGTACAACTATATTTGAGAAATCATCATCCTTCGCTTTATCTTCATATCCCTTTTGAAAATAAAGGAAAGCGAAGGCTTTTTTAAAATTTTTTTAAAAAAACAACTAATGAATGAGAATTTGAATTCTCCTTTTTACTACCTAAAATAATGGACGAATGGCTGAATAATTGAGACGAACCACAATGCAACTTACACTTTTATAATGAAACTTTTAATCTTCTGTTATATGCTGACTCTTTTTCCAGGTGATAAAAGCAAACTTATCAACATTAATACCTTTTAAATACTTTATAATTATCATATAATAATAGATATTTAATTGGCAATATTTGTGACGGGGAAGATGTATACTAGATGATCATCTAGTATAGTGTGAGTATGCGCAGAAGCGCTAGCATCTTTTCTGCGAACATAGGGGGATAATGGAGCTAAAATGAGTAAAAGAGAAACGAAATCAGACGTTATTTTAATTGGCGCTGGAATCATGAGTGCGACATTGGGGACATTGCTGAAAGAACTGGTACCGAACTGGAAAATTACTGCATTTGAAAAACTTGAAAAAACAGCAGAGGAAAGTTCAAACGAGTGGAACAATGCCGGAACAGGTCATGCGGCACTTTGTGAATTGAACTACACAGTGGAAAAACCGGATGGATCTGTTGATATTAGCAAAGCGATAAAAATTAATGAACAGTTTCAAAGTTCGATGCAGTTCTGGTCTTATCTTGTAAAGAATAAGCTGATTCAGAATCCGCAGGATTTTATCATGCCTTTGCCTCATCTAAGTTTCGTCCAAGGGGAGCAAAATGTCGAATTTTTAAAGAGACGCTTTGAAGCACTTACAGATATTCCACTATTTCAAGGGATGGAATTTTCTGATGATCCGGAAAAACTGAAAGATTGGCTTCCGTTAGTAATGGAAGAACGTAACTCAATTGAACCAATTGCGGCAACAAAGATTGATACTGGAACGGATGTTAACTTCGGTGCTTTAACGCGTATGTTGGTTACTCATTTAGAAAGTAAAAATGTCGATGTAAACTACAATCATTGTGTAACAAATATTACACGGACAAGTGATGGTTTATGGGAATTGAAAGTTCGCAATCTTGAGAATGGTGTGATTGAACGCCATACAACAAAATTCGTTTTTATTGGAGGTGGAGGCGGAAGTCTGCACTTATTGCAAAAAACGGGTATTCCGGAAGGCAAACATATCGGTGGCTTCCCGGTTAGTGGATTATTTATGGTTTGTAAAAATCAAGATGTTGTTGAACAGCATCATGCAAAAGTATATGGCAAGGCAAAGGTTGGTGCACCGCCAATGTCTGTTCCGCATCTTGACACGAGATATATAAATAATGAAAAATCATTACTATTTGGGCCATTTGCTGGTTTCTCACCAAAGTTTTTAAAAACCGGTTCCATGTTCGATTTGCTGACTTCGATCAAACCGGATAACGTTTTAACGATGTTGGCCGCGGGCGCAAAAGAAATGTCCTTGACAAAATATTTAATTCAGCAAGTGATGTTATCGAAAGAGCAACGGATGGAAGAGTTACGTGAGTTTATCCCGAATGCGAAAGCTGAAGATTGGGATTTAGTTGTTGCGGGTCAACGTGTACAAGTTATTAAGGATACGGAAGCAGGGAAGGGGACACTTCAATTTGGAACGGAAGTGATTACTGCTGCTGATGGCTCGGTTGCAGCATTACTTGGCGCATCTCCAGGCGCTTCAACAGCTGTACACGTGATGCTTGAAGTCATTAACAAATGTTTCCCAGAACAGATGAAAGAGTGGGAACCGAAAATTAAAGAAATGATCCCTTCTTACGGCATTTCACTGATGGAAGATCAAGATCTTCTAGAGGAAATCAAATCGTTTACAACAGAAACACTAGGCTTAGCGGAGGAAGAAAAAGAAAAGACTCATTTGTTACAGGAAGCATAGGTTGCGGTTTAATACTGATAATTAGAGTTCATTTTTAACCTCTTTCCCCTTGATAGGGAAAGAGGTTTCTTTATTCGATCAAATAATCGCTTTTAGTAAAAATATCCCCTTTTAAGGGGGGGGGACCCACTCTAAAGTGGGAATATTTAGATAATTCAGAATAATGTATCTTAAGTATAGAACTAGTTATAAAGAGAAAGGGATGATTCTATGCCGAACTTAGCACCAGAAGCAAAAGCATATTTAGAAATGTTTAATCAAATGCCTGCCATTCAATCAATGGATCCTCAAGCAGTAAGAGAAATGTTTGCCCAAGCCCCTCCTGTTGAGGTCGAGTTAGCGCCGCTTGCAAAGGTGGAGAATCGTTTAATTCCAGTTGGTGAAGATGAGGAGATAAAAATTCGAATTTATACTCCAGAAGGGGAAGGTCCTTTCCCACTCTTTGTTTACTATCATGGTGGAGGATGGGTCATCGGAGATATTGAAATATCCGATGCAAGCTGCAGAATGATTGCAAATCGGACAGGTTCAGTCGTCGTATCGGTGGATTATCGACTTTCTCCTGAATATAAGTTTCCAATTCCATTGCAAGATTCATATGCGGCTTTACAATGGGTCCATGATCATGCATCGTCATTAAATGGTAACGCTTCCAAGTTAATTGTCGGTGGAGATAGCGCAGGCGGGAATCTTGCGACGGTTGTCTCGATGATGGCTCGTGATCAAAATGGACCACAAATTTCAGCGCAAGTGCTCATCTACCCAGTGACAGATTTGGGATATAATACAAAGTCTTATAAAGAATTTGAACAAGGTTTTGGGTTAGATAAAGATCTGATGATTTGGTTTGGGACTTATTATATTCGAGACGAATCTGATCGGCAGAACAAATATGTAGCCCCGTTATTAGCTGAAGACTTAAGCAATCTTCCACAAGCTTTAGTTATCACAGCAGAATGTGATGTACTAAGGGACGAAGGATTAGCCTATGCAAAACGTTTAAAAGATGCGGGTGTCAAAGTTGACACGATTTGTGAAAAAGGATTAGTTCATGGTTATTTTACCAATATGGCTGTTTTTCCAGATCGGATTAAAGGAACGATTGCGAGAATGAGTCAGTTTTTAGCCGAAGCTGATCAAAAGGTTAAAAATACTTAATGGTCAATCGCTGTTTTATTCATCATGTACTAAAGACCAATTAATCGAATTTTTCAAACAAACATTTGTTTGTATAAAGAGTTTCAAATACCAGAATTAAGAGAGGATGGTTCTAATATGGCAAATCAAAAAACTGAGGTCATTATCTTAGATGCAGTGGTCGTAGGAGCAGGGTTTTCGGGGATGTATATGCTTTACCGTTTACGTGAAGCTGGATTTCGTACGCGCGTCTTCGAAGCAGCTGATGGTGTAGGTGGGGTGTGGCATAAAAATCGTTACCCAGGAGCCCATTGTGACAATGAAAGTGTCGATTATGGCTTTACCTTCTCTGAGGAGCTTTACAAAGAATGGAATTGGTCTGAAAAATTTTCTGAGCAGTCCGAAATACTAGATTACCTTAATTACGTAGCTGATAAGTTTGATCTCCGTCGCGATATTCAGCTTAATACTCGAATTAATTCTGCTTATTATAACGAGGAACAGAATAGGTGGACCATTCAAACAGATGAAGGGACGACCATTAGCGCTAAGTACTTTATATCGGGAGTAGGCTGTCTTTCAACTGCAAATATTCCTGATTTTAAAGGGCTTGATCGTTTTGAAGGCAAATGGTACCATACTGGAAACTGGCCAAAGGAAGAAGTGAACCTCAAGGGGAAACGAGTTGGTGTAATTGGTACAGGATCGACGGGAGTTCAACTCATTCCTGCCATTGCACCTGAGGTAGGGCATCTTACTGTTTTCCAAAGAACACCACAATACAGTGTACCAGCAAGGAATCATCCTTATGATCCGGTATATTTAAACGAAGTGAAGGAAAGCTTTGAAGAATATAAGCAGAAAAGACGATATTCCTTCGGTGGATTCCCTAATGATGTAGAAGCTAGGCCTTCAGCACTGCAAGATACTCCAGAAGAGCGTGAGAAATTATACGAGGCGGCATGGGAAAAGGGCGCGGTTAGTAGTTTCTTTCTAGAAACTTATCAAGATTTAGTCGTTAACCCGGAAGCGAATGAAACATTGTCCGAATTTATTCGCAATAAAATTAGACAGACTGTCAAAAATCCTGAAGTGGCAGAGAAACTATGTCCAACTTATTATTATGGAACGAAACGACCAATTCAGGATACGAATTATTACGAAACGTATAACCGTGATAATGTAAGTTTGGTCGATGTTAAAGCAAATCCAATTGTTGAGATTACACCAAAAGGGATTCGAACAACGGACGGAGAATATGAACTCGACGTCATTATATTTGCTACTGGATATGATGCGATGACAGGATCGCTCTTTAAAATTGACATTCGTGGAAAAAATGGTTTGTCACTGAAAGAAAAATGGGAGAATGGGGAACAAACGAAAACTTATCTAGGAATTGCAACTTCTGGTTTCCCTAATATGTTTATGATCACTGGTCCTGAAAGTCCATCGGTATTAAGTAATGTACCTACTTCTATCGAACAACATGTCGAATGGATATCAGATTGTATCGAATATCTTCGCGAAAATGACATTGAAGCCCTTGAGGCGAAAGAGCAAGCAGAAGATGAATGGAGCAAGCATTGTCGGGAAGTGGCTGAAGCTACTCTCTTTACAAAGACGGATTCTTGGTATACGGGTGCGAATGTTCCTGGGAAGCCACGAAGATTTCTCATCTATCTTGGAGGAGTCGGCCCGTACCGTGAAAAATGTAGCGAAGTTGCATCGAAAGGGTATGAAGGTTTCTCTTTAGAATCTACTTTAAAAAAAGCATAAATCGATAATCGAATCTTTTGACTGAGTGATAGGAAATAACCTGTAGTCACATCTTGTTGGACTACAGGTTATTTTTAAATCAGTTTTATCCAGGAAAGATGTATCATGTAATACAACCTCTTCGTAATAATTCAGCTATCGCTTCGACACGATTATTGACTCCTAACTTCTTGATGGCAGATTTAATATAATCTTTTACCGTATATTCACTTATTCCCATTGAATTAGACATTTCTTTTATACTTTCTCCCCATGCAATCCGTTGTAGCACTTCGCTTTCCCGTTTGCTTAGGTTGTCAAATGACTGCCCTTCGTTGTTATTCTCAATAATTTTTCCTACTAACTTTCCGTATAGAGTAAGATGAGATAAAAGGTTTTCATTGCAAATGAAATTTTCGGGTAGTTCACGTCCAATAAAATAGCCGACTAGAGATGAACTAAAGGAAATTGGTATGATAAAGTGGTTATTTTTTTCATTAGGGTTCGTGTATTTACACCCATATTTTTCAAAAAACTCTTCATTTGAAATATAGATAGCTTTGCGTTTTCGTAAGGCGTTATGTATAGGTGGTAAATTTCGGATGTCATCTCTAACATGTCCAATATAGGATAAACCTGAAGAATTAATTTTAATGATTCCTTCAACAATGTTCCCAAGAGGTGCATATCTATATAGATGAGCTTCTTGGAACGGAAATAATTCGAGTAGACCTCTAGTGCATAAATGGAGTTTTTCCTCTTGAGTTGAAACTTTATTCAAATTAGAAATATACTCTTTTATCGTCCATTCATTTACCATTTTTAACCTCCATAATGAATATGTGATAGATCTCTTTGTTTTTTTGAAAAGAGTAAATTTTTACTGAATATATTTAATATTATGAATATTTAATAGGCAAAAATATTAACCGAAAAGCGAAGCATGCTGTCTAAATGAAAAATAAGGAGATCTTAGTGGAAGTTCCTGAGACGAATGGGTCGTGCTAGAATATTAGCTGCTTCCAAAACAACCTATAATAACTAATTATAACAAAGTCCTATAATAAAAAGAGAGGGTCCAAGTTACTAAGTCTAATGTATGATATGCGGCTCAAAAATGAATACTAGATGGCTGGAACTTGTCGAGGAGAACGTGTAATGCTAGACAATCGAAGTGCATCGACAAGATAGGGGGTTGAAAATCATCTCCTAACATGGTAAAGGATTCCGTTTCCTATCGCAAAACGTCAATTCGCACAGGGAGATGTAATCCTTTTTGAACTATTGTGTAGGTTTGAGAATTCATAGGCGGAGAATTTCCTGCTATTGTAGTTAGGAGAAGCTTTAGAAGCGGATATAGGCGGAGATATTCCGCTTAACTGCTCTAAATAAGACAAAATTCAAAGATTTGGATCATATAACCGGAAAACCTCCCCTTATTTTTAAGGAAATATCGGTATTTCCCAGTTTAACGGGAATTTTTCCGGTTATTTTTCAGACGTAGTGAAATCAACATTCAGTTCTAGCAGAGCCTAACCTTAATATTTTTCAGTATATCCATTTTCGATTAATGATGGAGTGTATTTTCTGCAGTACGTACCTACACATGTTAATCTAACAATGGCACTACAGGTCTTCTAAAATAATGATCGAAATTCCTTTATTTCATGAAAATAGACCTCCAAATTAAGATACAATTTGAAGGTCATATCGATATAAGTGGTGGAAGGTGAAAGGAGGAATAAGAGAACTCATTTTTATGGATTTAAGTTTTATTTTAGGTCCATTCTTTGCAGGTACATTGTGGGTTTTTCATTTAACCTTTGGCAAGTTTAAGCGTTACCTTCTATATAATCTAAAACTGCATTTCGAAAATATTTGCCTGTTTCTAACCTGATCCGAATTGGACAAATGATCATTTCCTGGATTTCAATTCCCTTTTTACCATTTTTTCCCTCCTTAGAAATATTATTAGTCAATAATGTAAGAACCATTCTTTTAAGTGATGTTTTTACAAAGACCTGTAGTTTTAATGTCATTCACTGTCCCATGAATGAATGGTTTAAGCTTTCGGTTTGTTTTAAAATAAAGATAGGAAACGAGAAGTTTACTCACAATTGCAAGAATACGCTGTAAAATCTATAAACAGAGGAGATGATAGTGATGAAAAAAATCTTGGTTTTATTAATGTTAATTGGTATTTTGGCAAGTTGTAATCAACAAGATGAAAATACTAGTGGAAAAGAACCGAATGAGGCAAATCCAGAAATCATTGAGGAGAAAGAAGAAAATCGAGATGATGAGAATTCGGCAGATTCAATTGAGTCTGAGGGGAATGCGAATGATCAAGATGAAATCGTTTATGAAAACGAAGCCTTCAAGGAAGTCATCGTAAATGAATCAGAAAAAGAAATCATTATAACTGGAAAAACACAAGTTTTTGAAGGAGTATTCCAATATGCTGTTTACGAAGGAGATGAGGTATTGCTAGAAAATTACTACCAGACTGATGGAGGTCCTGCTTGGGGAGAATTTGAAATCACATTAGAAAAAGAATTGATCGTTGGCGAAAATCGAAGACTTGAATTATTTGTTTATTCCGCAAAGGATGGTTCGAAAATAAATACGTTACAAATAGATTCCTTCCCTATAAAGAATGAGTAAGGTCCTAATATTTTGATGATAGGGAAATAAAGGGAGAAGCAAGTGTAAAAACAATTATGCTCTCCCTTAACGTTTTTTATAATTTCTGACAAGTGACAGGCGTTTCTGACACGGATGTTAATAAACAACCACTGGCTGATAAACGGTCAGATTATCATACACTTTTTTCATCATACTAGGTTGGACGTTGATGCATCCACCAGAACCTCCGGTATGATAGGCATTGCTGTTCCAGTTTGTTCGCCAACTTGCGTCATGGAAACCTTGGCCGCTGTTCGTAAATGGTGCCCAATAATCGACTTCGATGGAATAAGTTCCACTCCCGACTGAACTCCCATTAAGTGTATAAGGTGTTCGTTTGAAAAGGATATACCACACTCCAGGAGAAGTATCCTCTCCTGTACTACGTTTGCCAGTAACAACATTTGTAGTGACAACTAATTCCCCATCCCGATATAACCAAATACGCTGTTCGGCAATGGACACTTCAGCATATGTATTGCCAATTCCATTGTTTGCTAACGTTTCATAGCCGTAGCCTTCATTGTTCCAGCCGTTTCCGATAATATTTGTAGCGGAAACCGATGTTTCGTTTTTTTGGAATGCGGCTTGAATTAGATCGGTTTCTTTTTTTACATCTAGTGCCCACCCATAACCTTGACCTTTCACCGATATCACTCCGCCAGAAGTCGTAGTAAAATTAAAGTCTTTCCCTAATGTTGATTGAGCGTCATTAATTTCAGTTACTTTCTTTTGAATACCACTAGGGTCGAAGGCAACCTCGAGATCTTTTGACACAGTGGCGTGATGAATAACATCGCTACCCTTTAAGGAATGAACATGATCCTGAACGTTATAGTCAACAGTAAAGTCAAGGAGTTCTTGCAACTTTTTCTCTCCATTTTTAATGATTTCACTGTCTTCAGTAATAGGGAGGCTATATATAGGGTCCAGATAGATCTCACTCGAATAGCCATGCTCTTCGTATGCCGTTAATAGACTAGTAACATCATATTCTTTCCCATCTACACTTTTAGAAACAATTATTTTCCCTTCGTCGAGGATTACTTGTGCATCTGTGGGTGCTGGTAACTCTTCATTCATTGAAAGGATTTTTTTCTTTAGTTCGTTCTTTAGTCCTTTACTTCGATATAAGTCAGGCTCGCTAGGAATTAACGAGTAATTTTCACTTTCGAACGTAGGGAAAAATGTCCATTGGCTTTTTAAAAGTTTTTTTACTTCTGGTAGATCCCTCTCAGTCATTCCCATTTTTGTATCATTTCCATCTAAAATCAGTTGATCGTCGATATAGATTTCATTTTTTAGTTCAGTTGTTTGCAGCTTTTCGAAAGCTTGCTCAGCAGTTAGTCCGCCTACATTTATGTGATTAATTGTCTTGTTAGAATTAAAGTAGTTTGCTTGATAATAACTAATGCCACCTAAAAGGGCAGCAACCATTCCTATTGAAATGATTGTAATAACCTTCCAGTTTTTATACCATTTTCGATGTTTTTTTCGTAAATGATTTACTTCACCACTGGAATGAATGACAGGTGTTTCCATAAAAATCCCCCCACACACAACCTTTTACTTCTTAAGTCTTATGCTCTATTTCAAAGTATACAATTCTTTTCCTTTATTATGAAACATTTATTACCATATTCCTAGATAGAAAAGAAAAGAACTTGTTACTATTTATAAGTTTTTTAGGGTTTTTATATTTATTTAGTGAAAAACTCTGTGTAACAAGGTTATTTGGGATGTAAAGGTCATAGTATGTGCAAGGGATTCATAAGGTTATTATTGGACACTACGGATGAGCAGCTTTTACGAGGGAGCTACTCAATAAACAAAAATACAAGAGGTGAAATGATGGCAAGTGGAAAGCATACAATGGATCTGCAAGTTTCCATTCATAAAATGTGGACGTATATAAGTGATATCAACAGATGGGCTCCAACGATCCCAGGGTATGTTAGTCATGAGATTGTTAATGAAAAACAATCAAAATGGGCGATCAAAGGAGATCTTGGATTGATGAAAAAAACAGCAAACCTTCAAGTGGACATCAAACAATGGGAGGAACCTAAAAAGGTAAGCTTTGATTTTAAAAGTCTTTCCGGTGATTTTGTTGGAAATGGAAGTTACGAGGCTGTGGCTCTGGGCGACAATCATACGCACATCACCGGTTATCTTGTGATTGAACCAGAAGCGAGAGGTCCAATGGCTGCGATGCAAAAGACAATCTTAAAGAAATTCGTTCCGAACATAACAAAGGAAATTACAATTGCGGTTGCCGAACAAATAGTAGAAATAGAGAAGGGGAGCAACTCGAGAGTTTAATTCCTTTCCTTAAGATGTAGGAAAACACTAAGGTATGGGATGTAAAAAGCCTGATTCAATTTAGAACAAAATGAATCAGGCTTTTTCTTTTATCTTTTATTAAAGTCAATTTAAAATCTGGATCAGAATCTGTAAAATCTACACTCCCGTTTTTATCCCAAAGCTTACTAACGCGATTCCAGCTGATTTTTGGAAAACTTTCTGGAATTTTGGGTTGTTTAACCATTTCTTGGCGAAGTCCATCAAGTAGACAAGAATTAGAAACCAAATGACAGCCAGCAAGGTAAGTATTGATGCTAAAATAAACAATTGTTGATTTACATTTTCATTTAAATTTATAAACTGAGGCATGATGGTGATATAGAGTAAGACCGTTTTTGGATTGAGAATATTGCTAAGCAATGCTTGTAAAAAAGATTCTTTATTATGCCGCTTTTTTACAGGGGTTTTGGCATGTTCCTGAAGCTCTTTTAATGAGAATGTGCTTTTCGCAAAAAAGCTTTTCAATCCTAGAAAAATTAAATAGGCCGCTCCTAAATATTTAATCGCGCTGAAAAGAAATACAGATTTGGCTATGACAACGGCTAAGCCAAGAATTGCAATTAATGTCCAAAAAGAAAGGCCTGTTGCCATTCCGAGAACCGTATAACGACCAGCTTTCGGCCCATAGCTAAGGGTGTTTTTTACAAGCAGCATCGTATCTGCTCCTGGGATGACAACCATCATCGCTGCAATTGTGATATAGGGTAACAGACTTTCCATACGGTTTCTCCTTTCGAACTTAGTTTTGATTTTATAATAGTGACTACCTAAGTAACTACCTAAGATATTTTAACAACGATTTTGGAAAAAATCAACAAAATTTGTTAACATATGTGTTATAAGGCTCCAAACAAGGGAAGTGTTGAGAGAATGAAAGAGCATATTTTAGCAACATTGAAGAATTTGAATTTTACTGAGTATGAAGCGAAAGCTTATCTGACTCTTTTGGAGGAATCACCGTTAACAGGCTATGCGGTAGCTAAACATTCCGGTGTTCCTCGTTCGAAAATATATGAAGTTCTCGATAGTCTGGCCGGACGCGGAGATATTTTAGTTAGTCCTGGAAACTCCCTCCAGTACACACCGGTTCCTGCAAAGGAGCTAATTAAACATCGACGATTGAAGGCAGAAGAGAATTTTGAACTGGCAGAGAAGTCGTTAGCTCAGTTTGAACAATCAGCAAACGATCGTGAAAATATATGGAATATTACTGGGCGGAGTGACATTCTTGAAAAAGTAAAAACATGTATTTTAGCCGCTAAAAAAAGAATTCTCTTAGAAATATGGAAAGAGGATTTTATCGAATTGGAATCGGAATTAAGGCAGGTGGCCACTAGTGGCGTGAAGGTTATCATCATTGCGTACGGCGAGATTGAATCTGATTTTGCAGAGGTTTACTGCCATTATATGGGGAGCCAAATGACGGAAGAGTATGGTGGACGATGGCTTGTTTTTAGCGGAGATGATACTGAAGTAGTCGCGGGGATTGTTTCACTTGGGGAAGACAGCCGGGCAGCCTGGACGATGCATGTCGGTTTAGTCATGCCCATTACTGAAGTGATTATTCATGACTTATACGTGATGGAAATTATGGACAAACATCGTGAGCTTTTAGAAGAGAGCTTCGGAGAAAACTTGATTCACTTACGTCAAAAATTTTCCATCCATCCCGATTTTAAAAAGCATTATGTGAAATAGTTTTTGTACGGTCTTATTCGCAAGGAAATAAATCGATTGATTTGTTTCGCTTAAAAAAGAATAGTATTCGGTTCAATCCTTTAAAATGAACTTCACAATGGCTAAAGAACCAGTCACCATCAAAATTGTAGAAGGTGTCTGGTTTTTTTTGTCGTTTCCAAATATAACTTTTTTACCATTTAGATTTTCATAGCATTTAAAATCTAAAAAACAGACCTGTAAAATCTCCCTACAATGGTTATAAGGAAGAAACCTCACAACCGACGTGAAAGTCAATCGCGTGAGGTTTTTTGTATTGTATAAGTTCGGACCAAATTATGATAGAATATATCCACAATATTCCATCGTCTAGT
Source organism: Bacillus sp. B15-48 (assembly GCF_016879755.1). Lineage (GTDB taxonomy): Bacteria > Bacillota > Bacilli > Bacillales > Cytobacillaceae > Mesobacillus_B. The sequence continues at coordinate 37,541 of NZ_WOFU01000002.1, read as the reverse complement.
TTGATGGATTCATAGAGGGGGAAAAGTGTTGGATCGAGAGAAGGAGAGGAAAAGATTTAAAGTTTTTATCATCGTCGCCTTAAGTTCCAGCTTAATAATGAATTTCATGTTATTATCGAAAGTCAATTGGCTAGACAATCAACTAAATCAAATTTCGAGCGAGCAACAGAATCTACACAGCACTATCGACTGGCAAACGAGCGAAATTGAACACGTATTAAACAAATTCAAAGAAGAACAGAGTTGGCTTGGTCCAATCCATTATGAGGTCAATTCTAAAGCTGTAGAGGAAGGTCAAGTAGAAGTTCTTTTCAAATGGCAGGTGAAGGAGTGGCAACAAGGTTCACAAGTTTTTTTCAATTATGCTAGAGGAGACCAAGATGAGTATGTCATTCTTCCAGCTAAAGAAATCCAACAAGGGTTGTTTCAAATGGAAATTCCCGTTGAGGTTGATGTGCAGCCAAGTTGGGAAGTAACGATGAGAGAATCTCGTTCGAACATTGAAGAAATGAGCCAAACAGAGGTAGGGGAGAAATTAGGGCAATCCTCACTGAAATACTTCGTCTCGGTCGTTTTTGAGGATGTCATCAAAAGTGGGGAGATTCAGATGGAGTCCTTCGCTTATTATGGAACAGATGTTTATGGCATGATTCAAGCGGACGTTCATAGGGATAAGAAGAATACAAGTGTGACGGTCATGCATCATCAGGCGAGCGACAAGACCAAGGTTATTGAAGAAGCTTACTTATTAAAGTATGACAATGAACTCATAATTGATGAGGAACAAATCGAATTGGAAAATCAGCATGGACAAATGCGGATTTTTCATTTAAATCAAGTCAACCGATCTGAAGCGAACCGTTTTGCAATCAAAGTTGTTTATCGAGATGGTTCGATTTTTGAAAAGGAAATTTTTTAAGAGACTCTTATTTATAATAGAAGAGAGCCGGTAGAGAAAAGCTGCTAAAATGAAGAGGTAGGAATAAAATTGTAAAGATGCCTTCACTAATTTCCATTCAAAGGTTTTGATGGGGATAGCGAAGGCATTTTTATGGGAATTTTAATATGAAATGAGGCTTTTTTAGGGTTGTTGATTCATGAGGCCTTGTATTTTCTTTTCATGCTGTGCATACTTGCTTGATAAGAAATTGACGGTTTCTTGAGTTTCGGATAAATCAACACGTATTCCATCTACCTTTTTCTCCAAACGATCAAACCTAGTATCCATACGATTCTCCATAGAATCCAACCGATGATTCATAGAATCCAACCGTTTATCAAGATCGAATTTTAGACCTTCAATTTTTTTATCAATGTGTTCAGAATGTAATTTGAGAGCGTTAAGAATTTCATGTAGTCCCGACTTTTCCATTTGCTACACCTCCTTTAGCACTATTATATCGATAAGTTAAGTTTAGTAAAAGGGAAAAATCAAATACACCTTTAAAATAGAAACAAGTAAAAAAGTCCCTTTCAACCTACTCTTCAAAAATAGGTAGGCATTGACGCCCCGGAGTCTCCACCGAAGAAAAAACGTTCCTATGGTGGGTTGAGACCATCGTGCCTTAAAAGAACCTAACCAAGCTCCAGCGATAAAAAAGCATAATCTCCGTCCTGAATGATTTCCCTTTTCCGTATAGTTATTGGGTGTTTAAACAGGGGACCAGCGATAACAGTGGTATGGAATTCTCCGCCCTCCCCACAAGGGTCAATTCCTCTCGCTTCAAGCTCTTTTACGTATTCAAGTGTTAACGTTCGCCCTAAATCAGCTTCTTTCATTTTTAAGGATAGATTAACCGCAACGATGATTGTCGTGAAACCAAGGTTGATGAACTGTAAGACTGCTTCACGATGATTCATTTCCCATAAGGGCATGCCCAGCTTTAAACCAACTTCCTTTGTCACTTTATCATGCCAACAACCATGGGCAGGCATATCCAAATCTCCTGTGACTAATGCCTCTGCTCCTAGCTGTTTCGCCCTTTCTAAAAGCTGGATGAATTCCTTTTCATAATCGGTCCAGCTGGCAGCAGCCGTAAACACAGGCAGTCCAATCGATTTCGCTTGGGCCTGGATAATCTCAGGAGGCATTCCGTGAGACCTAGAACGTTTCCCTTCTTCTTCTAGCATTACAATTAAGCCAACCGCTTCACCAACTTGCATCGCTTTATATAGAGCGAGAACACTATCTTTGCCACCGCTAAAAGAAGCGATGAATTTATGTCCACAAGCACCATTCTTCCAGTCAACGAATTTTGTCATCGTTATCTCCTTTAACTTCATTTCGCGTTGGGATAAAAAGGATGTTTCATCATTTTAATCAAAGCATCGCTTATTTGTTTTCATTTTAGCATGATTTCAGCCCTTTTATATGATGGGTTATTGAAAATGTTTCCATTTCATAATAGATTAAAGATTAGGAAACTCCTAGATATACAAACTAAAAAATTGAGTGAACGCTCGCTCAATGAAAGGAGTATTTAGATGAAAGCGATTGTTTTAAGAGAATTGGGCGGACCGAAGCAAGCAAGTTATGAAGAGGTGGAGGTTCCTGCTCCAAAGGAAAATGAAGTGTTAATACGTTTGAAATATGCTTCATTAAACCGCCGAGACCTGTTTATTACTTATGGAATGTATCCTGGAATCGAGCTACCATCCATTTTAGGGGCCGATGGTGCAGGTGAGGTTGTTGCCGTTGGAGACCAAGTCGCAAATGTCACAGTTGGAAATGCGGTTATGATTAACCCTGCTCTGAATTGGGGAGAGAATCGGGCTAGTCAAGATTCTAACCATCGAATATTAGGAATGCCTTCAGATGGAACGTTCGCCGAATATGTGGTTGTTCCAGCTGAAAATGTGTTTCCAAAGCCAGAGTATCTTTCTTGGGAAGAAGCCGCTGCATTACCATTAGCGGGGGTAACGGCTTTCCGTTCGCTAATGTTTAGGGGCCAGCTTAAACAGGGAGAAACCGTCCTTATCCCAGGAATTGGTAGTGGTGTCGCTTTATTTGCTTTACAAATTGCCGTTGCCTATGGTGCCGATGTATTTGTCACTTCTAGCAGTGATGAGAAGCTTGAAAAAGCTAGGGAGCTAGGTGCAAAGGGCGGAGTAAACTATCGAAACGAAAATTGGGTGAAGGAAATGAAAAAGCTGATGGGTGGAGCAGATCTCATCATCGATGGAGTTGGCGGCGAAAATTTCCATCATATGGTGAGTTTAGCGAATCCAGCCGGCCGGATTGTAACCTTCGGAGCCACAAATGGCCCAATTAAAGAAGTCGTCCTTCCACGAATCTTTTTTAAACAATTGGATATTAAGGGTTCAACGATGGGAAATCCCGATGATTTTCAAGATATGCTCCAGTTCTTTGAACAACACAAGATCCATCCATATGTAGATAAATGTTTCCCTCTTAAAGATGCCCAAGAAGCACTGCATCATATGGAAAAGGGAGATAATTTTGGGAAGATTACATTAGAAATCCAATAGGTCGTTAACTTTAAACGATGATGAGCGAAAAGAATGATGAAAAATTTAATAATAATCCAGCAAAAAAAATAAATATAATCTTATTTGCTTTTTTATGAGAAACCTGTTATTCTAAAGAAGAATTATTTTTGTTTGTTCGGTAAGGACTGATAAAGTGTAAACTTTTTGACCTGAAGATGTAAGCAAGGATAGTAACAAAATGTGTGGAAAACACACGAGGAGGAATTTTTAAATGGAACAAGGTACAGTGAAATGGTTTAATGCAGAAAAGGGATTTGGATTCATCGAGCGCGAAGGCGGAGACGATGTATTCGTTCACTTCTCAGCTATCCAAGGTGACGGCTTCAAGTCTTTAGACGAAGGTCAAAAAGTAACATTTGATGTAGAGCAAGGTCAACGTGGACCTCAAGCTAGCAACGTTCAAAAAGCATAATCACCTAACAGTCAAAAGGCTCTTATACAGAGCCTTTTTTATTTTGTCTATGGGCCGATTTTAACCGGCTTTTTTGAAAAAACACAGCTTATACATAAAAACCCCGCTTTATAAAAAAAGCGGGGCGATGACACACTAAAGAAAACGGTAGGTCTAGTATAGCACATGAATCTCTACATCCATAATCTTTTTTTTTATCTTTTTTTATTTGGAAGGAAAAAGGGAAAGAGATCCGTGTGAGATATGGTGCATTTTAGGAGGAAAAAGACATGGATATGAATAATAATGATCGCTTAATTCGCTTGCGTTATGCGCTCGACCTTAAAGAAAGCGAAATGGTCAAAATTTTTAAGCTCGGAGATGTTGAAGTCACAAAAGAGGAAGTATGCCAACTGTTAACAAAATCAAAAGAACAAGAAGAATTTGAGTTTTTCCATGGAGACGACGAAGAAGATCATCTGCCTTGCAGCAATCATCAGTTTGAGTCGTTTTTAAATGGATTGATTGTATTTAAACGCGGCAAGCAAGAACCAAAACCAGGTCAACCAGAAACGCCAGCGATGACAATCATAAATGATAAGAGTGTCAATAATGTGATGCTCAAGAAGTTGAAAATCGCTTTAAGCTTAACAAGTGAAGATATGATTGAAGTTTTAAAATCAGCAGGCGTCGAGATTAGCAAGGGAGAATTAAGTGCACTGCTCAGAAAAGAAGGGCATAAAAATTATAAAGTATGTGGCGATCGCTATGCTCGAAATTTTTTAAAGGGCTTAGCGATTAAGTATCGGGGATAATTATTCTTTTTAAAAATGAAGCATAAAAAGAGAAGCATGTTTTGATGAATCATTCATCAAAACATGCTTCTCTTTTGGTCAAACCCTCAAAACGTAGAAATAACTTGAAAATATTTAATCAATCCCATAATTCAACAGGTCTACTGGATTGTGCCCGGGAATCAATTACTAAATTATAAGAGATTATAATTTTATTATGTAAACTGAATGGATATCTATTTACAGCGGAGTGACCATTTTAGAAGTTCGGCAAGAACCCACGCGACTATAGTCGTGTGATGAATTGCCGTTTGATTTGTAGAATCAAAAAAATTTTTTTAATATACCTACTTTCTACTAGATATAAATAATACCCTTGTGGTATATTATATGTGAATTTAGAACGTATGTTCCGAGTCAAAGCAGAGTGAAAGTGTGGTGAAACCAATGCTTGAATTAGTAAACCGTGGCTATGTGTATCGCGCTACCCCTATTTCTCAAGAAGTAGAAACATATTTACGGCAGTGTTTTGGTGCAGATAGAAAGATGTATAACCTCCATGTTGCTCACCTATATGATTATTTGGAAAAGAGTAACTATCAAGTTGGCGATCCATTACCTTCTTTAAAGAAGATGGGTATGCCGACTGTATCTGAATTCAAAAAACAATGTGTAAATGATAATGTGGCTTACTTATATCTTGTAGACGCATTCGCCTCTAACGAAGCAAAGCAACACTTCAACAAGGCGATAACCGCCTTTAACAAGATTGCATGTAAGAAACAATACAAGAAATCTGCCTTAAAACGTCAGAAGACACTAGGGATAGAACCGACATTTCGTGATTTAAAAGGAATACCAAAGTTCCATTCTCGTAAGGATAGCAAAGCCAGCTATACTACATTCAATCAAAACGGAAATATCTACATTAAAGATGAAGTATTATATCTTCCAACTGCACAAAAGTCTTCTGTGAAAGTAGTTGGGTTAAATCTAAACACACATAGACCATTACCACAAGGCAGTAAAATTAAGAATGTAACGGTTACTATGAACACGAAAGGGCAATTTGACGTGTCTATTTGTGTTGAATTTCCAATGGAAATCGCAAGCATTGGTACACCTACTCGTATTCTAGGACTAGATTATTCTCAATCTCATTTTTTCATAGACAATGAGGGTAAGAAAGCCAATTATCCTCAATATTATCGAGAAATGGAAGAACGTCTAGCGAAAGAACAACGAGTGTTATCACGCAGAGTAAAAGGCTCTAATCGTTGGGAAAAACAACGACTTGTCGTTTCAAGAATGACAGCCAAAGTAGCAAACCAGCGAAAAGATTGGCTTCACAAGAAATCCTATGCTCTTGCGAATCGTTATGACATGATTGTAGTAGAGGACCTAGACCTCCGTGCTATTGGACAAAACAAGTATTATGCCAAAAACCAGCAAGATAATGGTTTTGGTAATTTCCGTCTGTATCTAAAATACAAACTAAAACAACGAGGAAAATACTTTGTCAAAGCACCGAAGGATTTTGCGTCTACACAATTATGTTCAACTTGCGGTCATAAGAATACTGCACTAAAAGGAAATGTAGATATTCGTGAATGGGATTGTCCTTCTTGTGGCACACATCATGATCGAGATATTAATTCGGCGTTCAACCTAAAACACTATGGAGAACGTTATACTAAAGAAAAAATTCTGCCACAAGTAGTTGTGGTTTAAATAAGACAAGCGGGTTGCTTGGAGCCCAAACAGTACCTCTAGCGTGGTTTGAAGGGCAGGACACTAGTCTTGTTGTCCGCTGTAAATTCTAAAGGTCGTAAGACCTTACAAGCCCGTGACATTAGTCATGGGTTGTTGACATGGGTTGTATTTGGCTGTGTACTGGTTACTTATTTGTTCATGTCGGCTCAACGAACAGCTCCGGGTTTGATTACAGGTGAATTGATGCGGGATTTTCAGGTTACTGCTTCAACGATTGGGTTAATAGCAAGCATTCAATTTTTTATTTATACGGTTTTGCAAATTCCGATGGGGATTTTAGCCGATCGTTTTGGCCCTAATTTTTTTCTCATCATCGGTGCGGTTCTTACTGGCTTAGGGACTATCATTTATAGTCTCGGAACAGATGAATATGTCTTGTTTTTTGCACGAATTTTGACGGGGACAGGAGATGCAACGATTTGGGTAAATATGGTGTTAATTTTGAGCCAATGGTTTAGTGCGAAAGAATTTACTCGTTTAATCGGTGTCGTGGCGATGACGGGCAGCCTCGGATTTTTGTTAGCAACCGTTCCATTCGCAGCCTTCATTGATCTCCTTGGTTGGAGAGCATCATTCTTTTCAATCGGCTTTTTATTATGTTTATGTGGCGTTCTTCTATATTTTGTTCTAGTAAAAAAACCAAATCAATCATTCTTTGAAAATAAGGATATAAAGCGAAAAAGAACATCTGTCTTACTAAAAAACATAGTTACCAATCGACAAGCATGGGCGTTGTTCCTCTGTCACTTTGGACTTGTCGGAACGTTTGTAGGCTTTATCGGTTCGTGGGCGGTTCCTTATGGAATGAACATGTACGGAATGACTCGGACCGATGCGAGTCAACTTGTTTTGATTGGTTTAGTTGGAGCACTGATTGGTGCGCCACTTTCCGGGTGGATTTCAAGTCGGTTAGGAATGATTAAGCGGCCATATATAGTTGTCCATCTTATCATTGTTTTATGTTGGACTATGTTTCTTATTACGAACGCGAATCCGCCAGTTTTCATGCTAACGGTTCTTTTCTTTGTAATCGGTCTGGCCTATGGGGCAAATGCGTTAACCTTTGCGACCGTGCGTCAGTCTTTTCCGGTCGTTGAAGCTGGGATTGCCTCTGGGTTTGCGAACACAGGTGGATTTCTAAGTGCCGTTTTGTTACCTAGTATTTTTGGGATGATTTTAGACCATTTTCAGTCTCCCGCAAACAGCATCAGCGCTGGTTATTCATACGGATTTATTACCCCAGTCGTTTTTTCAATCATTGGTTTGATTGGCGTCATGATGATTAAGGAAAAACGTCAGGAGAAAGTGAGGGAGGTGGGGTGACTTAGAATAAGGTACGATATGAATAGTGCCTGACACTGTTCGTATTGTTCGCTGAGGATGTATTTCTCTAATTTTCCTTACTTGCATCGCAAAAGAGAATTATCTTTAAGTCACTCATAACTAAAGAGTATAATGTAGATGACTGTTAAAGTCCAAGTTCTTTTAAATTCAAACGGAGAAAATGTTAGCAATAACTACCTTGAATTCCTGTTTTTTAAAATATAATTTTAATTCAAGTGAAGGTGACTTTGTACGTGAACTAAGTTTTAAGCCATCGTCAAGAAATTCTTCAATCTAAATGACATCTGAAATAAATTTGTCATAAAGTTTTCAAATTAAAATGATAAAAATGGGTTACAATGATATATGAATAGTAATTTCTATTCATAAAAATTTGATAATCCGTTATGGTGAACTTCATACAGAGAGTTCATTTCAACGATTGGAGGAAGGGGGAAGCTGAGAACAGCGGTTTAAGAAAAAGAAAGACTAATTATAAATTTAGATTGTACGGCATTGGGATAATTTTTGTGAAATAAATAACAAAGAGAGGGAACTTTTATGTGGGTAATTACTGTGTATGCAAAAAACGATATTCAAATGTTTGAATTTGATAATCAAGAAGAGGCAAAAGAATCTTTTAAGGAAATTAAAGGGAGCAAAGTTCTAAGTGAGGTCATTTACTATAACGACTTTGATTCAAAACAAATTGAAGAAGCTTATTTAAACGCAAAAGTTTCTTAAAAGAGACAATCCTTTTATACTCATCTAATACCAACGATAAAAAAAGTTTCCCATTTCTAAATCGCCGAAACCATAGTGTGCGGGGGAACCATCTGGATTCAAAAGAGTCCAAGGGGTGAATCCTTTTTAAGGTAGGGCTACTCATGGTCCGAATCCGACAGCTAACCTCGTAAGCGTTATAGAGAAGGAAGGTGGAGCTTATGGCATCCATAGAAAATGTGTCTACAGTTCATGATCTAAATGAACTTGTAGACACTTTTTTAATTTCTTCAAGGCATAAAAACTCAAGACTTCAATTACACCTCTCCTATTTCCCACAAGTTTCTCAAATTCTTTAAAATAGAAAACCCATCAGCAAAAAGTCTCATGGAATTTGAACCGCTTTCATTTGGAAAAGATGTTATTTTATCGGAAATTTATAAAAAAACCTTGATATTTCGAAATTGCTATTGGTATAGTAAAAGGCACACCGTTGGTATGTGGAGGTGTACCAAGGGCTGAATGAAGGTTCTCTGATATTTGATATCCCGAGATGCTCTTTTTTTCTTGTTAAGAGCGACCTATAGGAACAAAAAACATAAAAATTTAAATGATTTGATGGAATGTAAAGGGAGCGTATGAATGAGTACACAGGTTAAAGTAAAAAATCCTAAGACAATGGCGTTTATTTTAATGTTAGGGGCCTTTCTTGGGTTGTTTGGTGAAACAGCTTTAAATATGGCTTTAACGAATATAATGGAGGAGTTTTCTGTCACTGCCGGGACCGCACAATGGTTGACAACCGGATATTTATTGGTTTTAGCAATACTCGTACCGGTATCGGCATTATTAATGAAATGGTTTACGACAAGACAATTAGTCGTCGGCGGGCTAGTTATTTCCCTTCTGGGAGCAGCTTTAGCGGCCTTATCATTTAACTTCCCGATGTTATTAGCAGGTCGTTTTGTACAAGCGTTTGGAACAGGCTTGTTACTACCAGTTATGCTAAATGTCGTTTTACTTATCTTTCCAATCCATAAACGAGGAGTCGTTATGGGGGTAATGGGACTCGTAATTACATTAGGTCCAGCTTTAGGGCCGACACTTTCAGGAGTCATTATTAGTACACTCGGATGGACTTATATTTTCTGGATAAGCACACTTTTCTATATACTATTAACTGCTTTTGCGGCAGCGAAAATGACAAATGTATCAGAAATCACTAAGCCTAAAATTGATTTCTTATCAATTTTCTTATCAACCATTGGCTTTGGTGGTTTAATTTTTGCCTTAAGCACGATGGCAGAGGCGGCATTTACCTCACCAAAAGTTTTAGGTCCTTTGTTCGTAGGGGTGATTGCCCTTGGTTTATTTGGAATTCGTCAAATGAAGATGGATCAGCCAATGGTGAACTTACGCGTGTTTCAATATCCAATGTTTACACTAGGAACATTGATAATGTTTCTTAGCATTTTAATTATTTTATCGACAGCCATCCTCTTACCACTCTATTTAAAAGGTGCTTTATTAGTGAGTGCAGCAGTTGCTGGGCTGTTGTTGCTGCCTGGAAATGCGGTCAATGTTGTTATGTCACCAATAGTTGGAGCGCTCTTTGATAAATGGGGACCACGCTATTTTGTTATTATTGGGTTTATTTTTGTTTTGCTTGGAAATATCAGCTTTGTTACCGTTCTTTCAAGTCAAACACCTGTATGGCAAATCATTGTATCGTTTATGGTGTTATTCTTCGGATTAACGTTGGTAACGATGCCGTCACAAACAAATGGACTCAACCAATTGCCACGTGAATTATACGCAGACGGATCAGCGGCGATGAATACATTGAATCAAGTTGCAGGTGCAGCTGGGACAGCCATTGCGATTACAGTCTTCACCGCAGGTCAAAATGGATTTTTAGTTCAATTTCCTAATGCCACGCAGCCAGAAGTGTTAGCGGCTGGAGTCAAATATGCATTCTACTTTATTACTGCCGTTTCAGTAATAGGTTTGGTTAGTGCATTTTTTGTTAAAAAGCCAAATGAAGTACTGGAAAAAGTACCTGGTACTGTAAAGGCAACAGAACCTGTGCGTGAATAGGAAGAAGTCGTTTAAATATTGTTTCTTGAAAGAAACAGATTTTAACCGATTTTCCAGTTTTTTTAAATAAAAATAAGAGAACCATTCGTAGAAACACTTATTACGAATGGTTTTTTATATATTTAGGAGAGCTGTTCACATGAAAGTGCAAAAATCCTTATACTAGCAGTTTCGTTGATGGATCGCTTTCGGAAGTAATCATTTTTTTAGAAATATTATGAATAAGATCTCCTCTGCTAATGACGCCAATAACCCGCCCAGCTCCATTTACAACCGGAAGCTTCTTGTAATGATGCCGCGATAATAACCGAATCGTCCATTCAAACTCATCATCAGGAGACACGGAGAGAACGTTTCTTTTTGTCATGATCTCTTTTACTGGGGTTGTTAACTTTTCTCGTAGGACATCTTCTAACTCTCCATCTTCAATGATATAAACTAGACCAGCGATTCCGAGCGGTTTTGGGGCTAAGTAGCGCAAAACATCGCCGTCTGAGATCATTCCGACTAAATGCCCTTTTTCATCAACAACTGGGACTCCACCAATTCGGTTCGTATTGAGGATTGTTAATAATTCTTTAACAGTATTCGTAGGTTTAATAGTAAAAACTTTTGTAATCATAAAGTCTCTTACTTTCATTTTTGCATCCCTCATTTCATGATGTAAACGTATACATTACAGGTATAGTGCTATCTTATCACAAAGGCGACATTTGTTTCTAATGCTAAATTTTATTCAATATGTGGCTATTTCACTTTTGCGATAGAAGATTGGTGCCTTAGTAAAGCGGTAATGTATTGGGGATTAGGTACCATTATTTTGTAAAACCAGCTTATGAAACGAGGTTATTTGGGTATAACCTGTGGCAGCACCGCAATTCAAATAGAATAAAGCGTACCGAAAATGTTCATTCTACTAATAAATAAACATAAAGGTGGATTGCTTGTGGAGCCATATGAAATTACCGGGATGATTATTGATGATGATTTTGAAAGTGAGGAATTCGTAACAGCTAATTTTGTCCACGAAGGTCAAAATTACAGTGTTACTTTTAAAAAAGGAGACCTTGAACCGGTCAATAGCTGGGTGTTTACAGAGGAAACGTCGCTCCCTGCAAATTTAAGCGATCAAATGATTGAATCAATAAAAGAAGATGTCAAAAAAAGAATCTAGCATTTTAGCAACAATGGTGCCTGACCCCCAGCATAGGAAAGCGGTAATGTACTGGGGGCCAGGTACCATTTTTGGTACCATTTTTTCATGAATCTTCCCTTCTCATCAGATTAATAGGGTGTTTTTTTTAGTTGAATTTTCCCATGCTTTTAAAGGGGAATCTGTGGTTTTTGAATCCAATTTGATCATTGGGATTAGTCTGTCTTTATGAGGAACCATGAGCTGTTCGTATATGAATCGGTCATCAAAACCAATTTTTGCCGCATCAACTTTTGTAGAGGCAAAATATACCGCTTTTAGTCTTGCTCAATAGATGGCACCTAGGCACATTGGGCACGGTTCGCAACTCGTATAGATTTCGCAATCTGTTAACTGATGTGAATTTAAAACCTGACAAGCCTCCCGAATTTCTTGCATCTCAGCGTGGGCGGTGGGATCATTTAATTTAGTAACATGATTTTGTCAAATGCCGATAATTTCCCCGACAATGGCATCAAAAGGCCCCCAGTATTCGCGTTGACATTATCAAGTGCAAGCTGTACAGCCATTTGCAAAAAGATAACCATAAAATCACGCCATTTTTCCTTTATTAACACCATATTAGGATTTTATATTTTGTTTAGAGAGCTTTTTCCATCATTTTTGATTTTCACATTCTTTTATATTAGATAATTGACAAAGGAATGGATTTCCTTTGAAACGGAAGATAAACTATTCTTATATAAGTTTTGGAAAGTAGGAATATGATAATGTATCGAATTGGAGTAGTTGGTCCAAGTATGTCAGTAACAAGAATTATTGAATTAGCGAAAGAAATTGAACAGGAAATGGAGTTTATTCCTTATCTTTATACAGAAACAAAGGAAATAAGGAATATTTTATTAGAATATGATCATCAAGTTGATTTCTGGCTCTTTTCAGGATATATCCCGTATATGGTTGCTAAAAAAACATTATTTTCAGAAGAGAAAATGGAATATATATTTTCAGCGGAATCTAGTATTTATAAAAGCTTCATGGAACTAATTTTTTCTCAAGGGAAATTGATCAACCGAGTAAGCATTGACATGATTCCTGCCACATATGTTGCAGAAGGAGAAAGCTTGCAAGAATTGAAAAAAACGCTAAAAGATCTTTACATAAAAACGCTTGATATTGACGTTGATTCCGAGGAATTGTTTACTTTCCATTATGATTTATGGAGTCAAAAAAAGACTGATGGTGCTTTGACATGTTATCCAATTGTTCACGATGCCTTAAATAAAGTAGGCGTTCCCACATATTTGATGTCACCTACACGCATTGAAATTTTTCAAACGATAAGGATATTTTTCGAAAAGATAAAGACTTCTTACTATAAAGATACCCAGATTGGTGTTGGAAAAATTGAGGTAAAGGATTTTGACTTGATTAAAGAGAAAATGGAAAAAACGTATCAAATCCAATATTTAGAGATTAGGATGAAAGAAACGCTTATCCAGCTCAGTGAGAAAATAGATGGATCTCTCTTCGAGGAAGGAAATGGACGATACACTATTTTTAGTTCTCGAGGTGCAATTGAAAGAGAAATTCAGACATTAAAGGAAAAAGCCCAAATCTTGTCACTTGAAGCGAATACAGCTGTTTCCGTAGGAATCGGTTTCGGTAAAACGGTATTATCGGCAGAAATAAATGCTCACCGAGCTCTCCAACAGTCGAAGAAAAAGGCGGAACAAGGGATTATTATTGTTCAGGATGATGGAACGATTATTGAGTCAGTAGGGCAAGGGAAAGAGCTGACGTATTCTTATCGTACAGATGATAAAGATTTTTTGGAGAAAGTAAAGAAGGCAAACATCAGTGTAAAAACGTTTAATAAAATAGATGCTTTGATTCAAAAAATGGGTTGGAGTAATTTTACTACGAAGGATTTAGCTACACATCTTCAGATGAGTGAACGAAATGCTCAACGGATTGTGGCTGAATTGTGTGATGTGGGCTTAACTGAGTGTATAGGTGAAGAGTCTAATCATCATCGTGGACGACCAAATAAAATATACCGTCTAAAATGAGCATCCAAATTGGGATGCTTATTTGTTTATTTATAGTAATAACAAAATTTTCGTTATGTATTACATTAATGGGGGCGTGTAATGGATGTCGTACAATCTCAACATATCCTATCCAAAATAAAGGTTTCTCAACACTATGAAGAGCTCTGATTCAACTAAATAGTGGTACTTGCTCGTGCTTTCCTTATTCTAGAAAAATATTTTTATGAAATTTTATTGATAATTATTTATGAATTCTTTATATTATATTTAGCGTAATTGCGTTAAATAGTCGTTAAATAGAGGTGGAATTATATGGTTTTGAGCGGAATCACGCAAGAAATAGATAAAGTTTTTCACGATGTTATTGAATGGCGTCGATACTTGCATAAACATCCAGAACTATCATTTCAAGAGCACAATACAGCCGACTATGTGTACAGTGTCCTGGAGGGCTTTGGTAGCTTTGAATTATCAAGGCCGACAAAGACGAGTGTGTTAGCTCGATTAAAAGGTGCCAATCCTGGTAAAGTGATTGCCCTCCGAGCGGATATGGACGCTTTGCCCATTCATGAAGAGACAGGTCTGCCATTCGCTTCAGTAAATGATGGTGTTATGCATGCTTGCGGCCATGATGCCCATACAGCCATGCTTTTGGGGGCTGCGAAAATTTTAAAAGAACATAAAGATGCATTAAGCGGTGAAATCGTCTTTATTTTCCAGCACGCAGAAGAATTGCCTCCAGGAGGAGCAAGAGAAATGGTCGCAGCAGGTGTTTTGGACGGGGTTGACCAAGTACTCGGTATTCACCTAATGACGACACTTCCATACAGGACCATTGGCATTAGGCATGGCGCAATTAGCTCCGCAAGTGATATTTTCGAAATTACCGTTCAAGGCAAAGGAGGACATGCCTCAACGCCTGAATTAACAACGGATCCTTTAGCGATTGGTGCACAAATTGTGACAGGATTAAATCATATCGTATCGCGCTCAATAGCTCCCTTGCAATCTGGTGTCGTATCGGTAACGAGATTTCACGGCGGTGGTGCCGCATTAAATGTCATTCCTGATACGGTGAATATTGGCGGTTCGGTAAGGACTCTTAACGAGTCCGTGCGAGAGCTGATTAAAACTCGAATCAGAGAGATTGCTGAAGGAATTGCAAAAGCACATGGAGCCGAAGCCAAAGTCGAATATACTTATGGCTACAATTCAGTTGTGAATGAAAAAGAATTAACCGATAAGGTAGCATGTTTAATTCAAGAAAAATTTCCTGACCGGAACCTTGAATGGATCGACCCAATGCTGGGTGGAGAAGATTTTTCAGCATTCAGTGACGAGAAACCAGGTTGTTTCATTATGGTTGGGGCTAAGAATGATGAAAAAGGCATCATCTATCCACACCATCATCCTAAGTTTGACGTTGATGAATCAGCGATGAAAGATGGGTTGAAATTTCATGTATTAGCGGCACTGACACTTGCAAACTAGTAAACTGGTTTTTTAAGGAGGGAGTCTATGGCTCGAACAAAAAAGAAAGAAAATAAGTCGTTTTTTGATCGAATGCTAGATTCGATTGAATACGCTGGGAATAAACTGCCTGACCCAATTGTCCTGTTTTTTATTCTTTGCGGAATTGTTTTGCTAGCTTCTTTTATAACAAGTTATTTTAACGTAACAGCGATTCATCCAGGTACCGGTGAAAAAATAGTTGCTAATAATCTTCTTAATGGTGCTGGATTGGCTGATTTTATTTCAAATATGGTGAAAAATTTTAGCGGATTTCCACCCCTTGGCATGGTGCTTGTCATGATGATCGGTGTAGGTCTAGCAGAACAAAGTGGCTTCTTTAATAGTTTATTGAAGCGTACCGTAATTGCGACACCTAAAAAAATCATCATTCCAAGCATCATTTTAATTGCCATCATTGCGAATGCTGCCGGTGATGCTGGTCCCATCGTTTTACCGCCTCTTGCTGCAACAGTGCTTATGGCGTTTGGTTATCATCCTTTAGTAGGGTTAGTGGTCGCTTATGCTTCAACTTTAGGGGCTTTTGCTGCCAACCTGATCATCGGGATGTCAGATACACTTGCTGCTGGTTTCACGGAAATCGGTGCTCAAACCGTAAATCCTGATTATACAGTAAACCCAACGATGAACTATTATTTTCTAGTGGTTTCCACAATATTCCTATTATTAGTTTCACTCTGGGTTACACATAAGTTTACGATTCCGCGTTTCGGGACTTATACTGGCGAGCTTGAACAAATGGAGCAGGTCACAGAAGAGGAAAAGCGTGGTTTGAAATGGGCAGGTATTTCTGCTGTTTTGTTTGTCATTGCATTATTGGTCATGATTATTCCTGAAAGTGGAATTTTGCGCAATGCTGAGACGGGATCAATTATCGAAAATTCACCGTTTATGAATGGAATTGTCCCACTTTTAACCATCCTATTCTTCATACCTGGTCTTTTCTACGGGCTTGGTTCTAAGACGATTAAAAACTCGAAGGATTTTGGGGAAATGCTAGGGAAATCTATGAGTACAATGGGCCCATATATTGTCTTAGTATTTGCTGCTGCGCAAATGCTTGCTTTCTTTTCAGCGAGTAATCTAGGCCCAATTATTGCAATAAAAGGTGCTGATTTTCTAAATGAAATCGGATTTACTGGAGTACCGTTAATTGTCGCTTTTATTCTTTTTGTTGCATTCGTTAATTTATTAATTGGTAGCGCCTCTGCAAAATGGGCTATTCTTGCACCTGTTTTCGTGCCAATGTTCATGTTTCTCGATTATCATCCTGCATTCACACAATTACTTTACCGTATCGGGGATTCGATTTCCAATCCTGTGACCCCGATGTTGCCGTATCTCGTATTACTATTATCTTTTGCGAAAAAGTATGATAAAAATATTGGTTTAGGAACATTGATTGCTGCATTATTTCCATACTCCATTTTCTTCGGTATTTTCTGGATCATTCTTGTTATCGTCTGGTACCTGTTTGGTATTCCAGTTGGTCCAGAGGGGCCAATCTATTTATAAGTTGTCTAGCGTCTAGGTGATTTCTTTGTCCTAGCGCTTTTTTTAATTGATTTAAGCATTATTTAAGAGTGTTAATGTTCTTCAATCTACTCTGGATTATAAGCAAGTGATTTAATTGAAAAGCTCCCAGTTGTTAATGGGTGCTTTTCAGATATATTTTAAACGTTAGAGCTTCCAAGGTGGAAAGTCAGTATCTTTTTTCTTTTCATAAGCTTTCATTCTTGAATATGAATTTCCTAATTTACTTACAATGTAACCTTGAGGGCTCGATGTTTCTGCTTTCCCTTGTAACTCTTCTAATTTAACTTTTGCAAACATGTTCGCCACCGCTGCTAAATTATCAATTGTGTCCATTAATTCAGGATTGTCATAGTTGTAAGTTTTTGCAATGGAGTTAATATAATCAAGTCTATTTCTAATTTGCTTTAGCGTCTCGATTTCAAACTGTTCCGGTGTTTTTTTCATCATATTTCACCCCTCATTACTTAACATATGTACAAAAAGTGAATATGGAACGAAATATTTAAAATAAAAATATTTTACTAAGGCATAAAGTGGAATACATCGAACAACTTGTTGTATGAGGGATTTACAGAGGAGATCGTTTGAATGCATTAAGTGATTTTTTTGATAATTTTTATGAAAAATTCTATAGGCAGGCTGTGTGGTACGACTGTATCGATGAAGCAACCATTAGATGTTATAATAAGGTTGTTTTCCATTTGTTGGAGTATGAGTTATTGAATGGAACAACAAATATGATGCATCTATGCTTTAAGGGCGGCGAAGAATCATGAATAATCAATTCATTCTTTTTTTACAAGCATTAGCGATTTCCATTGGGAGCGGATACTTATTCACATTTCTACACGTTCCTTTATCGTGGATGCTCGGGCCTTTATTTGCCGTGTCTATATGGCAGTTAGTGACGAAAAAATCTTTATCAATGCCTACAACGGTATTTAACAGTGCGTTATTATTATTCGGCTATACACTCGGGGCGTCATTTACGCGTGAGACGGCGCTAGAGGTTTTACATCATTTTCCATTTATGATCGTTACCACATTATTAATGATTTTGTTAAGCATTGGAATGGGCTTGATGATCATTCGTAATACAAACCTAGATAAAAATAGTGTCTTGGTTGGCAGTGTCCCAGGTGGTTTATCGCAAATGTTGATCATTGGTCAGGAAATGAAAGGAGCAAATTTATCCGTTATTGTCTTTTTACAGGTGATACGAATTTTATTGGTTGTCTTATTTGTCCCGTTTTTAACGGTCTACGGCATTGAAGGAAATGCGGTCGGCAGTCAGGTGCCAATATATAGTGCTGTTGATAAGGCAGGACCAGCTTACTTTTCGACATACTTTTTGTTTGGATGTACGGCAGTTGTCGGATTTTTGGGAGGGAAAAGGCTTGGCTTGCCTACGAGCGTGTTGACAGGCCCGATTCTGCTAATCGCTTTTTTAGCAATTTTGACTGGAAGGGAAGCTCCGGCTTTACCGCCGATGATACTGATTCTTGCACAAATTGCGATGGGGATGAATATTGGTATGAAAGTAAAGCCGGATATGCTCGGAAACCAGAAAAAACTAGGTTTGCTTGCGGTCGGTAGCAGTGTTTTGCTAGTTTTGTTCTCGTTCATTCTTGCTTATGTTCTTACCCATGTTACACCTATGAAACTATCAACGGCTTTTTTAGGAGCGGCACCAGGAGGGATTGCAGAAATGGGAATGACCGCTGCCGTCGTTAATGCCGATTTGTCACTAGTTAGTGCTTATCAGCTGTTTCGAGTGTTATTTATTTTATTTATTTTTGTTCCGCTTTTAAAACGCTATGTTTATAGACATCAGCATAATAATGTGGTGTTCGAAGAGCCTTCAACGCCTACTAAGGGAACTTGACTATCAAATGGGTGCAGTTCAAAGCTTGAGCGGAAGGAAAGAAGTAGTCTGAAAGAGGTGCTGTTTCAGACAGAATCCTGAATCAAAGGATAGAAGTAGTCTGAAAGAGGTGTTCATTCGGACAGAATCCTGAGTCAAAGGAGAGAAGTAGTCTGAAAGAGGTGGTTATTCAGACAGAATCCTGAGTCAAAGGAGAGAAGTAGTCTGAAAGAGGTGCTGATTCAGACAGAATCCTGAGCCGAAGGAGAGAAGTAGTCTGAAAGAGGGGTTTATTCGGACAGAATCCTGAATCGAAGGAGAGAAGCTAAATGCAAGTGAAAATTGAAGATATAATTGAAGGAATCGAAATGCAGTCAGAGGAGAGTCATTCCTATCTTAAACTAAACATCTATGTAAATATCAAATATTTGTAAAATTAGGAAACTATTTGACTATAGACCATTAAATATAGTACTACTAAATAGAAGGATGATTTGTATATACCTAGGCTTTACAAAATTTTAATAGATGTCCTTTCATTTTAGTCAATATAATTTGAAATTGGGGGAGTAGTAATGACAAATATTCCATCTGTCTTGAAATCATTGAGGATTCCTGTAATCGGATCACCGCTTTTTATCATTAGCAATCCAAAGCTTGTGATTGAACAATGTAAGGCAGGAATCGTTGGTTCGATGCCTGCATTAAATGCAAGACCAGCCTCACAATTAGATGAATGGCTGCACGAAATCACTGAAACGCTAGCTGATTACAATGTGAAAAATCCCGATTGTCCAGCAGCACCATTTGCGATTAACCAAATCGTACATAAATCCAATGACCGCCTTGAACAAGATATGGAACTATGTGTGAAATACAAGGTACCTATTATTATCACTTCGTTAGGGGCACGTGAAGAGGTGAATGTAGCTGCTCATAGCTATGGGGGAATTGTTCTGCATGACGTCATCAATAATAAGTTTGCTCACAAGGCGATTGAAAAGGGAGCAGACGGTCTCATTGCCGTTGCTGCAGGGGCAGGAGGACATGCTGGAAGCAAGAGTCCATTTGCATTGGTTCAGGAAATCCGCGCGTGGTACGATGGTCCATTAGCTTTAGCAGGCTCGATCGCAACTGGAAAGTCAATATTAGCTGCGCAAGCGATGGGTGCGGACTTTGCTTATATCGGTTCGCCATTTATTGCTACCCATGAAGCACGAGCAGTAGAGGAATACAAGCAAGCAATCGTTGAATGCACGTCTGATGATATTGTCTATACCAATTCATTTACGGGAATTCTTGGAAACTATCTTGCTCCATCCATTCGCGCGGCAGGCTTTGACCCTGAAAATCTTCCTGAAAGTGATCCGTCAAAAATGAATTTTGCAGGTGATGAGAAAGCTGAGAAAGCAAAGGCTTGGAAGGATATTTGGGGCAGTGGCCAAGGAATCGGTGTGGTTAAGGAAGTAACAAGTGCAAGAGCATTTGTGGATCAGCTCCATCAAGAATATATCGAAGCAAGGGACGACTTAATGCAGGTAAGTCAAGTCTTTGCTTAATCTTACATAAAACAATGGCTAGCTGATTCGGTCATTAATATGCGCTCATTTAAATGAAAGAACAGGTATGAATCATACCTGTTTTTTTTCTGTAAAAGGAATCTCTAGGATGAAACTTAGCAACTAACCTTGTATTCCCCCTCCGTGAATGCTTTGTTCAACATCATTTTAATCTAAGTAGTCATTGGAACTATTTTTATAAAATTAAATAAGCAACAAGGGTACCAATTAGACCGGTAAACAAGGCAAACGGCATATTTTTTAAAGTGATTCGATATGGGCTTTGTTCTAAATTTATTGAAGTCAGCGTCACAAGCAAGCCATATGTTCCTACGGTGAATGTAGCTACAGAGCCAGTGATCAAAACAATCGCAATACTAACTGGATTCATTATTTCTAATAAAGGCGTAATAATCCCAGTTAAAATCCCTATCGTTGCGACTGGGTGAATCCCAAACAAACTTAAGATAACAAAGATAGCTTGAATGAAAAATAATAAAATAAACGAGTAATCTGAAACGAGTAATAGCGGCTTTTGGATAATATCTAAAAACGAAGATTGATTTAAACTATTTGAAAACAAGGATAGTGATATAAAAAGAACGATGAAATTTTGCATCGTATTTGTTTTTGTTTTCCATGTATTCCAACCAATTACCCAGAAACGACGACTTCTTTTCATGATCATCGACCAAACAAACGCAAATGGGAAAATTAGGAGTGTTACCGTTAAAGTGAAACCTAACTGAAATAGATTGCCAAATAAAATAACTAGTGTTAAAAACAAGGCAAGCGATAGGACTAGATGGGCAATTTTCTTTGTTAGTTCTTTCACATTTAATTTCTGTTTGTTATCTTCATCGGTGTTCCCATATGAGTATTTCTGATAATGAAATCGACCCCATAGTGAATCAAGTAAAATAGTAATTACCGTAATCAATAATACCCAAGGCAAGATCGAAACATAGTCAACCCCAGTAGTAAAGATGGCGACTGCTAACGTGATCTCCAAAGGACTCCATGCTAAGGCCAATGAATAACCTCTAAGCGTTGAAGTATTAATAAATGAATTGCGTAGTTCTTTGCTAAGTGAAGATAAATTCGTCTTTAAAACTTCTTGAGAGATGGTCGCAGCTGGTAAATTCAAAAAGGCAGCCAATGTATGTGTAATGATTGAGCTACGCGGATATAGCTTGCCTAAGTCAGAAACGTTCACTTTTATTAGTTGATTTAAACTGCGATCAAAGCGGCCACTTTGAACAACAGTATTCATCCAAGGCAGCATTGCTAAAAGGGCTAACAATGACAAATTGGATGTTAGCAATTGGGGAACATTGAGAAGAGGTTGCCCCGTTGTAAAAAATAAAAAACTACCGATAGCAAGGAATGCTCCCCCAAGAATTTTAAATAGTCCTGAAGCTAATGGAAATGAAATAATTAATGTAATGATAGTAAGGATACCTAGGAGATAATTTAAGCTTTCACTCCCGATAAACACATTCATAATATAGAGTAAAAAGATAAAAGAATAAAATACATAAAGATAGCGGGAAAATGGATATTGGTTCATGTTGTCCTCCAAAGTATTGCCTATAATTAGATAAAATCTATGAATCCCCTTTAAATTCATTTAACAACCATATTAAATGCCTTATGAGGAAAAGGATAAATGACACGAAAAACTCATTATAGGCAATAATGTAAAACCTTTCAAGTGGTTTACTTGTTTTAAAGGAAGATAGCTTAAAAGCCTATTGACAAAAAAACGGAAAAAATTTACACTTAAAACACCTACTATGTATAACAAAGTAGTTGTTTTAAAATGAACTATCTTGCTTTGCCAAATACCATAAGATGACCTATTTTTTATTTCCAACTACCTTGTATAACATGTTAGTGGAGAAAGGATCATGAAAATGTCAGTGAGAAGCCAATTGTTAAAAGGAATATTAGATGGCTGTGTATTGGCTGTCATTGAAAAGGAGCCTGTTTATGGCTATGAACTTTCCCAAAAGCTATTGAATATCGGTTTAGCGGATGTAAGTGAAGGGACGATTTATCCGATTCTTTTAAGACTCCAAAAGAATGGACTCATTCGTGGAGAAATGCGACCTTCTGAATCAGGACCCAATCGGAAATATTATTTTTTAACAGAAGCGGGGCATGAGGCGTTAGAGATCATCACCGAAGAATGGGAACAAATCTCAAAGCCGGTGAGCGAATTGCTACTGGGGAGGAGAGTATGATGAACACGAAGAAGTTAATTGAAGAAAACAATCGTAAAAGAGAAATGTTAACTCCAGAAAATGAAGCCTATTATAGTGATTTGCTCATTTATATTCGACTAAAATTTACGCTTTCAGAGCAGCGATCTGAAGAAGTATTAATGGAATTGCTCGATCATTTACTCGATGGACAAAACGAGGGGAAAACAGCAAAAGACATCTTTGGGGATGAACCAAAGGACTATGCAGATGAAATGATTGAACATCTTCCAAAAGAGAAGAAACGGAAATTTATCCCCTTTATAGGAGGAATCATTGCTAATATTGTAGGCTGGTTATTGATTATAAGAGGAGGTCTTTTCCTTGTGTTATCGCAATTTACAGAGATAAATACAAAGGTTTATCCGCTTTCCGCACTATTTATTGGACTGATCATTGCAGTCTTTGTGATTATCACGATTGTCTATATTTTCAAGCTTGTCGAACGGTCATTGTTCCAAGAAAAACGTCATTCCCGGAAGGATACAATTAAAGCAGGTCTCGCTGGGGCAATAGGGATGGCCGTTGTCATGTTAGGCGCTCGATTTGTACCAGAACTAGGTCCGTCATTTGATTTTTCATGGTGGGCGTCACTCCTTGTTGGGGGCGTTCTTTTGTTAGCTATGTATGTGAATAAGAAAATAAAAGGAGTGTAAAAAGGAGATTGGAGGAAAAGGGTTTGCTTTCAACAAAAAGTGAGACATTTATTGAAAATCTGAGAATGTATTTAATGGTGTCAGGAAAGAATGAACGAGAAATTAAGGAATTACTTGAGGAGTTAAAGGATCACCTCATTGAAGTAGAGAAAACTGGGAGAAGCATAGATGATATCATTGATCTTACACCAGAACAATATATGGCTTCATTGAAAAAGGAAATGAAGACAGATTATAAACATTTAATAAAACTCCTACCAATCTATTTTCTTGGAGTCATTGCCTATTTTTTAATGGGGCCGGCTATAAGAGGGGAGTTCACATTAAATATCATACAGGTCGTTGGGTTACCGATAATCACTGTGTTGGGGCTTGTGATTTACGTTTCCTTTTTGCAGCAAGCCGGTAGGAAGCAATATTCTATGAAGAAGCTTTTTATTGGGGGAATCATTGCAAGTTCAATCGTAACCTTTATGGTAATTTTCGTAATGGTAGTTAGTTATTTTTTGGTTGATCCGTTTTTAATAGGTAGTAGGACAACGGATGTGATGGTTGTCGTGCTTTGCACTGGTATTTTTATCTTCACGGCGATTTGGAGTAAAACATGGCTTCCTATTTGGCTACCAGCAATTCTTTTTATCCCTGATGTTTTTACCAGATTTACAAGTTGGAGTGATGAAACAATCCTAATGATTAGTATGGCCTCTTTTCTATTAATGTTTGTGGTCCTCTTTCTAAGTCTATGGATTGTCGAAAAAAGAAAAAAAGTGATAGCTTGAAGAATACACTTTTGATGTAAACTATAAGAACCATGAATCCGTTTTTTAAAGATTGCTCCTTTTTCTGGGTTACTAACCATTAGTGGGGGATGAATCCCCCACTCTGATGGAAGTTTTGCTTTACAATATGACTCCCGCAAAATCTCCTCTCAATACTAGCTTCTCATGCTGATTTTTACATAGGAAAGATGCTGAAATCGCTGTTCGCTTATCGTCTTGCTTTTGATAGTTTTCAATCGTGACTTCACAGACGATTCTATCTCCTGTAAATACTGGTCGCAAAAACTCAAAATTCATTGTACGTGCCAGTACATTGTGATCTCCACCAACTTTTGTAGGCAATGTAGCGGTTAACAAACCTTGGATGACAAGTCTTCCTTGTTCATCAGGAGTAAGATGGTGCGTACCTTCATCACCTGAAATCTTCGTAAATAATTTAACATCTTCGATTGTGAAAGACCGTTCGAATGTAATCACATCCCCAACTTTTAAAGACAACGATATTTCCCCCTTTGATTGGTTGTGTTAAAGTGTGATGTTGATTTTTTGTGAAGTGCCTATAAGGGAAATCAACACCAATGAACGATTGAATTAAAAATCTGCATAATTTAATTGTGACATATGTTTTTAAAAATGTTGTCGTTTTATAGATGTTTTTAAAGAAAGTATATCCAGAGATACTGAAGACTTGGAAGAAAAACAGGAAAAGAACAAGAATGATACAATAAGATTATAAAAGATAAGCAGAAATATATTTTAGCTTATAAAGTGGAAAAGCTTAATAACCTTAGTGAGGTGAACGTGATGCATGAGGAAATGAAGTATATTACAAAAAATCAACTCATTCGAAATGATTTTCGCGAGTTAGTGAATGGGAAAGAATATAAAATTGTCGACAAAATTGATGGTCACGCCATTTATTTAGATTCACTTATTCAATCATCATTTACAATAAGCAAATCTGGCGAGCAAAGAATCTTCTATCAGATTGATGGTTCTCCTCAATATTTTTCAGGCTTATATAGTTTGTATGCCATTATCCTTGCTACAAAAAAAGTAACAGATCGGGGAGACGATTTTCTCAATCTTGAAGTGATAGATGAAACAAAATATCAAGAGATTATAATAGAGTATTTTCATGAAAAGGAACACACATCAGGATTAGAACTGATTTCTACGATAGAAGCGGGAAGAATCAAACTGGCAAAAAAGATAAAAGATGATTTATTAGAAGAAGCGAAACATTATAACCTGATTGATCGCATGGATATTTTTTTGTAAGCAGTGTTCACTGAGATGCTGATAGGAGAGATTTAATATAATAGAAAGAAAATGTCCTTTCTTGCATCGAGGGAATTAGTCAAAAGAAACATCTTCGTGATAATAAAAATGACAGGTGTGAATCGAAGATATCAGTCACATCTGTCTTTTTTTATGCGATTAATTATTTTGCTATCCATTTAAATGACCTTTGATTCATATGATTTCAGAAGATAACGTTCAATAAACTCAGCTAACCCATCGTTTTCATGGTGACCTGTCACAAAATCGGCAGCTGCTTTAACTTTTTCGCTAGCGTTCTCCATTGCCACACCAGTACCGACATGACGAAGCATTTCTAGATCATTTGGTCCGTCTCCAATGGCGACGACTTCATTCGGACTAATTCGATAGGTACGGAGTAAGCTTTTAATGGCAGACCATTTGGAAACATTAGGAGCAACCAGCTCAAACCCGTCATTCCAGTTGATGACTTCTGCTTCCTTTTTAAACAAAGCGGATAATTCAGGGCTTGGTTCACCTGTTCGAACACTATATTTTAATACATTCTGATAATTTGCCTCTCTTAAATCTCCAATATACTGTGGTGGAGTTTGCCCAATTTTTGTCCAATATTCGACTTCTTCATTGATTTCTTTACAATAGAGCCCATTCGTTGCGTGGATCATCACATTGCAAGGATGTTTCGCGGTAAGGTGATGGAATCGTTCTTCGTTCAGTTGGACGGTTTTCATTTGTAAAGCTCTACCAGTTGCTGGATCGTGAATAGCGGCACCATTCAAACAAATCATTGGCGTTCGTAAACCAATTTCTTTATGGTATGGAGCAGTTACTTCATAGTGTCGACCAGTAGCTAGAAAAACCTTCACTTCTTGACGAACGAGCTGATTAATGGCTTCGAGATTGCGGCTGGATATGTCATTCGAGGCATTTAGTAATGTCCCATCCATATCAATAAATATTGCACGTGCATTCATATAACTACCTCCTCAATTTTTGTTAATCCAATCATATCATCCAAATATTAAAGCCTTGTAAACTTAATGTACGGATTTAATATGATTTATTGGAGGTAGGAGAGGTTCAAGACCATACTTATCTATTTTACTATCTTTAATTGAATCTCGGTTCGTCGTAAACGGAGATGAGCTCAATGTAACGGTAAGTATCGGCGTTTCATGTCAGCTCATTCACGAAGGTGACTATCATATTTCAATGAAAACGGCAATAAGGGAAGCCGATGATGCACTATACGCGGCAAAAAGAGACGGAAGAAACAGGGTGAAACTATATTCATAAAGAATCTTAATCCGTCTATAAAAATAACAGGGCCCCAGCTATCGGAGGGCCCAGTTTTGATTCACCACTTCTAAAATTTCCTGTGGTGATTGTGCCATGTAATCAGGTTGTGCAGATTGTAAAAGCTCTTTCGTATCATAGCCCCAGCTGACTCCAATGATTTTTATTCCAGCGGTTTTCGCAGCTAAAACATCTCGTTGCTCATCACCGACATACACGACTTCGGCATTTTGCAGTTGATGCTGCCTTAGAAATTGACGAATCAATCGATCCTTTCCAAAAATTCGCCTAGAACAAAGAATTTGTGAAACATTTGTAATCTCGTTTCGGTGCAGGACATCTTGAATCACATCCTCAGAATTAGACGATATAATTGCGGTTTGGTAGCCATGGCTTTCTAAATCATCCAGCAAGTCCTTCACGCCATGAAACAATTTGATTTCTCTGGAAAAATGCCGATACGAACGATAAAGTTTCGAAAGAATCATCGGCATTTTGATTAATGGGATGTTTAATCGTCTCCCACGCTCACGTATCGAATGTTTTCTAAGTTCTTCAAATTCTTGTTGATCAATTTTTTGAATGTGACCCGTTTTCGCTAACTGATTCCAAGCAGCCATAAATACATCCTTAGAATCAGCAAGGGTTCCATCAAAATCAAACAAAACATAATGAACCATCCTATCTCTCCTTATCAATGACACACAATCCCTTTAACAAGAGCATTCATTAGACGCTCCACTATTCATTTAACGTAAAGTTGAACGCGGAGGTGACAAAAAGCATGAACATTGGACTCATTTTTCTATGAAGATAAGGGATGAAACAAGCAAAAAATCATACATTATAGAGAAATCTAAATGTTCCGTTTCGAGTCTCTGGTATTCACGTCAAGCATAAACGCATTCACCAGAACATATACTGTGAAATTATTAGTGATAGCAGATAGCTGCAGTCAATTGAAAAAAAATTCAAACTGAAGTTGCCATTCAAAGCTTAATCGCGCGATGAAAATAGTATAGGAGGGTTCCTATGACAGAGAATCATCAGTTTCAAGCAATGAAAAGCAACTGGGACAACTTAATAATGGGGGATTTTTATAAGCAACTTGCAGCAAAAGTGAATTTTTCGAAGGCGACAGATCTAGCTTATGTGAAGGAAAAAGTTCTTGAAGTGGTTGGCAAAGAAAACGAGCATCGAGTGAAAGAACACATATTACCTGCTATCCTGGTAACAGCTTTTTATTATAAAACGGGACGACAGACAATTATCCTAAGTAAGGAAGATACAAAGAAAATTCTCATGATGAATAATCCCTATGTAGATATAAAGCGATTACCTCCGTTCAACCGTTGCCTGTTTTTAAAAATAGCCGACGGCTTGTTGACTGCAACTGATCAGCGTGGGAATCTTTTAGAAGTAGAAGGGATTTACTTGCTTAATACAAAGGCGGCCAATCAAAATGCCTTGATGGTTTATTCAGTATTCATCAACAACGACAAATACGGTTTTCAATATCTTTCGTTTCCATATGGAAACGAAGGCAATCTATTTGATGAGTATGAACGAATCACAGAGGCGATTGGTTTAAAAAACAATGCCTTTCAATCACGAGAAATCTTAGAGTTTGCAGTGCAAGCAATGGATTATTTAAAAGTTAAAGGGAGAATTTAAAGATTCAGAAGGGAAGGGGATCGTGTACAAAACAATAGATAATATTCTAATAAGCAATCCAATTTTCTTATATTGGATTGCTTATTAGCGTGAGATTCGGTTGATTTTAAAGAGATTTTACTAAAAAAATAAGTGGATTCACTCTAATTTTTTAATGGGTTTAAGCAGGCCCCCTATTTTTTAAAGGCTGTCACAAGAAGCTGTTTTGTAGTATAATTTTGAATATTAGGAAAACTTAAAATATTCAAAAGGGGATGCCGCTCATGTTTATTTTTGAACAGTTAGCTCAACATGCAAAGACACAATCAAATAAAGTGATTTCTTCTTATAATGGAAGAGAAACGACATATAGTGAGTTTTATCAAAAGGCAAAGAACTTAGCTGGTTATTTTCAAGCAAAAGGTTATCAAAAAGAAGATATCATTGCCCTTTACTTAAAAAATTCGGATGATTTTCTTATTTCGTATTATGCATGCCAGCTGGGTGGATTTGCTGTCCTTCCGATTAATATTAAGCTAGCAAGACCAGAGGTTGAATATATCATCGAGCATTCAGAAGCAAAGGCAATCATATATGATGACAGCATCTATCATTTATGGGATGAGCTTGAAAATCCGATGGAAAGTTTTCAAGATCATCTTGAAGTTGGTGGAAAAGCAACATTCGAAGCTGTTATTACAGATCATTCTATTCCATTTGCACAGCCAAAGATTGAAAAAAACGACACGGCTGTCATTTTTTATACATCAGGTACAACCGGAAAACCAAAAGGTGTGATGCTATCAGCTGAAAATGTTCGTGCGATTTCAGAGATTTGGGCAGATTCTTTAGAAATGAAAGCAGACGATCGTATGCATATTGTTACGCCTTTATTTCACTGTGCAGCCAGCCATTGTTTTAGCACACCGACGATATTAAAAGGTGGTACAGTGGTGATTGAAGAGGCATTCTCGCCTGAAAAAACGTTAGCTACAATGGAAAAAGAAAAAGTAACGATTTTCTTCGGAGTCCCGGCAATTTATAGCATTCTCTTAAATACACAGAAATTAACAGAAATTGATTTATCGAATCTACGTCTGTTTACTTATGGTGCAGCACCAATGCCATATGAGTTAGTAAAAAAAGTGAAAGCCTTATTCCCAAAGGTTAAAGTTCAAAATTTGTATGGCCAAACGGAAAACTCCCCCGGTGCAACAACGTTAAAGGATGATTACGCCTTAGACAAAATCGGCTCAGTTGGTGAACCTTTGCCTTATACACAAGTCAGGGTGGTAGATGATTATGGAGATGACGTATCTATAGGACAAGTAGGTGAAATCGTTGTAAAAGGTCCACAAGTGATGAAAGGTTACTTAAAAAATGACGAAGCGACTCGAAATACATTAAAGGATGGTTGGATGTATAGCGGTGATTTAGGCCGTTTTGATGAAGATGGGTTGTTATACATCGTTGATCGAAAGAAAGACATGATTATTCGCGGTGGTGAAAATGTCTATCCAGTAGAAGTGGAAGAAGTGTTGTATCAACTAGATGGAATCCTTGAAGCTGCCGTTGTAGGCATTCCGCATGAAGTATATGGGGAAGTACTGAAAGCATTTATCGTCTTAAAGGAAGGTCAGTATCTATCGACCGAAGAGGTGATTGATTATTGTAAACAGAAATTAGCTAAATATAAGATACCTGCAGAAATTGAATTTCTCGATACTCTTCCTCGTAATGCCAGTGGGAAAGTCCTAAAGCACACATTACGGAAAAATAAGATTTCTGTTAGTGAAAATAATTAACATTCATAAGGCTGACTCGAAAAGGTGGTTAACAACACCTTTTCGAGTTAGCCTTTCTTATTAGAAAAAAGAATCTCGATGTTAAGTTACAACGGTTTGAGAATTAAGCCAAGCAATTGAACGTGAACCTAAAATTCTGATAGAGTAAAATGGCATTAAAGACAATTGATACGGAAGTGAAAAAATGAAATATGGAAACGTTGTACCCGGCCATTTTTATAAGAAAATAAACAGATTCATTGCCGAGGTTTACATAAATGGCGTAAAAGAACAAGTGCATATTAAAAATACTGGTCGTTTAAAAGAACTTTTTCAAGAAGATGCTGAAGTGCTTTTAGAACAAAGTGACAATCCAAACAGAAAGACTAGGTATTCGCTTATATCAGTTGCTAAAAATGACAGCTGGGTCAATATTGATTCTCAGGCGCCAAATAGCGTAGCATTTGAAGCACTCAAGGAAGGGAAAATCTCTGAGTTTGGCAAGGTTAGCAAGTTAAAAAGAGAGGTTACTTATGGGGCATCCAGATTTGATGTTTATTTTGAAAAGGAAGGGAAGAAAGGATTCATTGAGGTAAAGGGCGTTACGCTTGAGGATAACGGAGTTGCAATGTTTCCCGATGCACCGACGACAAGAGGAACGAAACATATCCTAGAATTAGCAAAAGCTGTTCAAGAAGGATACCACTGTACGATCTTATTTGTCGTACAATTAAAAGGTTGCCGAGCTTTCATCCCGAATAGAGAAATGGATTCGTCCTTTGCGGATGTGTTACTTCAAGCATCGCGACAAGGTGTGCAGATACTAGCCTATGATGTATTGTCAAAGAAGATGAATTAATACTTGATAAGCCGGTTCCTATAAAGCTATCCTGATGGAAAAAATTTAGTGAAATAGGTTCTGATTGTCAATGGAGTAAAGCATTTGCTTTATTGGGGAGTCAGACCATTTTTCATCAGACTAAAAGGGGATGAAAATTTTTCCATTTCATTCTAGTCATCCATTTTGAGTTGTAAACTAGTTATAAGAATGAAAAAGAATGTATTACTTAAAGGAGGTTTCTGACATGCGCTTTATGACAGCAGAACCATTCCGAATCAAGGTAGTGGAAAAGATCAAAAAGACGACAAAAGAACAGCGGCAAACATGGTTAAAAGAGGCGAACTATAATGTTTTTCAAATAAAAGCGGAAAATGTGTACATCGATTGTATTACCGACAGCGGTACATCGGCGATGAGCAGCGAACAATGGGCTGCTATCATGCTTGGCGATGAGTCTTATGCTGGTTCAAAAAGCTTTTATAAATTGAAGGAAACTGTTCAAGATCTTTTCGGAATGCCTTATGTCCAGCCGACCCATCAAGGAAGAGCAGCGGATTCCATCATGGCTAAAATTTATACAAAACCAGGCAAGTATGCAGTGGGAAACATGCATTTTGATACGTTTAGAGGAAACGCCGAAGTTCTAGGCGCCTTAGCAGTTGATTATGTTGTAGATATCGGGAAGGATGCTCAAAGTCCACCGCACCCGTTTAAAGGAAATATTGACATAAAAAAACTGGAAAAGCTGATTCTAGATAAGGGACCGGAGTCGGTTTCCGTTATTATGATTACTGTGACATGTAATAACAATGGTGGTCAGCCTGTATCGATGGAAAATATTCGTGAAGTGAGTCGGTTAGCCAAAAGGTATAATATTCCGGTCGTAATTGATGCGGCGAGGATTTCTGAAAACGCATACTTTATTAAACAAAGAGAATCAGGTTATCAACATAAAACAATAAAAGAAATCATAAGAGAGATGCTGTCCTATTGTGAAACGACAATTATGAGTGCGAAAAAAGACGGTCTCGTAAATATTGGTGGCCTTTTCGTCACAAGAGATGAGGAAAATTTAAAACAAGCACAGCAATTAGCAATTGTTCATGAAGGGTTTATCACTTACGGTGGTTTAGCTGGACGTGACATCGAGGCGCTAGCTGTAGGCCTTTTAGAGGCTGCGGAAGAAGAATATTTGGAGTACCGAATTAACCAGGTGAAATACTTAGGGGACCACCTGAAGGAGCAAGGGATTCCAATTATTGAACCAACCGGAGGGCATGGAGTTTACGTCGACGGCAGACGATTTTTTTCACATATCCCTCAAAGTGAATTCCCCTCCCAACGCTTGGTTGTCGCTTTATATGAAGAAGCGGGGGTGAGAGCAGTTGAACTGGGAGCCTGTGCTTTCGGTTCTAAAGATTCCATCACTGGGGAGGATGTATTTCCTGATATCGAAGCGATGAGAATTGCCGTTTCCAGAAGAGTGTATACGAATAGCCATATGGATGTCATTGCCAACGCACTAGGAGAAATTTATCAAAACAGAAAGCAGTATCGCGGAATGAAACTGACTTATGAAGGCCCGATAACCTCATTAAGACATTTTACCGCTGGATTTGACCTACTTCCTTAATGAAGCTAATCAAAGAGGTCTCGATCTTGTGACAATTACGGCAATGGGATGGAAGCTCGGATTCTATTTTTATCTTTTAGTAATATGTTAAAAATAGGAAAAGGTACCCTGATAAACAGAGTACCTTTAGCTTTATTTTATTTCGATGCCGTGGCCACTGTGACTTCAGGTGTAGTCACCTTATCATAAAAGTCACCGAATTTGTCGCGATCGTCGCTATTTCGATAAGCCATAGCGACTCGAGGATGTTCATTTAGAACACCTGAAATCATGTAAGGGATAATATAGCCCCATTCCCATTTCTTTCGCATGTCAAGCATATGCTTTTCAATGACATTAAGAACAGGCTTAAGCTCATAGCTTGTTTTTTGTATGTAGCTAACGAGAAGCTCTGTATGACAATTGCCGGCCGCACGACCCATTCCATAAACAGACGAATCGAGGAACGTGACGCCATTTCGCATCGCAGTTAATGTATTAGCGAATGCCAACTGCATGTTATTATGTGTATGGATGCCAAGCTGTTTATTCGGAATCATAGCTTGGAACTTTTTCACTTGATGTTCAATGTTTATAGGATCTAAGCTTCCAAAGGAGTCAACGATATAAACAACGTCTACAGGACTTTTCCCAATTAATTCAAATGCTTCAATAAGTTGATATTCAGGAACACTAGATAAAGCCATGATGTTAAGTGTCGTTTCGTAGCCCAAATCGTGAAACATTTGGACAAGCTCTAAACCTTTGTCGACTTCGCGAATATAGCAGGCCACGCGAATCATATCTAAAACGCTTTGCTCACGCGGGAGAATGTCATCTGGATCCACGCGTCCAATATCGACTAGCGCTGATAACTTTGTAAACTTTTTCTCGGGGATGATCTCTTTTAAAAAGCCATCATCAAGGAACCTCCATGGATTTGGTTCAGTTGCATTAAGAAGTTTAGCGGAATTTTTGTAGCCAATTTCCATATATTCTACCCCAGCTGCACTCAAGCTGTTATACAAGTCTTGGACAAATTCTACACTAAAATCCCAATTATTCACTAATCCTCCGTCGCGAATCGTACAGTCTAAAATTTTACTGCGATGTTCCATCGAATTTCCCTCCAGTAGATCTTAATTTCTAATTATTCTCTTACTATCTTTTTCGTTTTTCTCTTTTTATATTATAAATTGTATTGTTATATAATATCCCGATTCGCTTAAACGGTCAATATATTTTCTGGTAATTCTGTATTTTGTCGGAAACTGAAACATGGGGACGGTTCTGATGTTTCCCTAATTTTTTCCATTTCCCTCGACCCATTTAATTTCTATGGAATTTCACCAATTTATATTTCTTTATAAATTCTTAAAACTTTCTATCTATAAATATCTCCCTACATTTCCTTTTTCAGCCACCCAATCATCTCGTAAAATTAAATCTTTATTCTCTATCACTATTTCATTAGGCATAAAAATAACCGTAGGGTAGGAGTCCTAAAATCCTTTTTCCAGTATGTGGCGAGTTATTACTTGAAAATCTCCAAAAATTTCTTGAAATTTCCAGGATTTCAAGCAAATATGGACTGGAAAAAGTTACAATTATAGTAAACCAACTAATTAATGAGGAGGTAAAGATGAAAGAGAATAAGTGGTACAACTTAGACTCAAATCATGTCATTAAGAAGCTTGAGACCGATTCAAAAATAGGGCTGTCGAATGAGGAAGCCTCTAAGCGCCAAGGAGAACATGGGAAAAATGAACTTCCTGCAGGACAGACAGAACCGAAATGGAGGAAATTTCTTAAGCATTTTCATGATGTATTGATTTATGTGTTACTTGCAGCTGCTATAATTACTTTCGTATTAGGTCATTACATCGATACGGTTATTATTTTACTTGTGGCCATCATTAATGCAGTGATTGGCTATGTGCAGGAAAATAAAGCAGAGAAGGCTCTTGATGGCATTCGAAACATGTTGTCATTAAAAGCGAATGTTATTCGTGATGGTCAACGGGCAGAAATTCACTCTAACGAACTTGTTCCAGGTGATATTGTGTTATTAAGTGCAGGAGATAAAGTTCCTGCCGACCTCCGTATTTTACGTGCGGATAATTTGAAAGTCGAGGAATCACCGTTGACAGGTGAGTCTGTTTCTGTTGAAAAGAATGCTGATACGTTGCCGGAAGATACGGTGTTAGGTGATAAGAAAAACATGGTTTTTTCGGGGACGTCGATTGCTTCTGGTTCAGGGATGGGAGTCGTGGTCGCGACCGGTATACATACTGAACTTGGGAAAATTAATACGTCGATGACTGAAGTGGAAGAAATTCAAACACCACTATTAAAGCAAACGGCGAAGTTCGGGAAAATGATTTCCATCGTCATTTTATTTGGTGCAGCGGCAATGTTTGTCTTTGGTTTAATGTTCCATGATTATGAAACGGCAGAATTATTGCTTGCAGTTATTGGTCTAGCTGTCGCGGCAATTCCAGAAGGTTTGCCAGCAATCTTATCGATTATTTTAGCGCTAGGTGTTCAAACAATGGCGAAAAACAATGCGATTGTTCGTAATTTGCCTTCTGTTGAAACATTAGGAGCCGTATCCGTCATTTGTTCAGATAAAACAGGGACGCTGACGAAAAATGAAATGACAGTCACATCCGTTATTTTAGCTAACCATGAGTACGATGTAACAGGCACCGGGTATGCTCCTGAAGGAAAGGTCGAACGTGATGGAAAGGAAGTAAAGGTTGAGGCTGATGAAAACCTAATAAACTTCCTAACATGTGTGAAGACAGTGAATGAAGCGAGTCTATACAAAGATGATCAAGGACATTGGGTCATTAACGGTGAGCCGACCGAAAGCTGCTTGATCACGCTTGTGGGAAAAGCTAATCATCCTATTCAAAGGTTAGAAGCTCTTTCGAAAATTCCTTTTGACTCAGCATACAAATACATGGCTTGCTTAGTGGAGATGAACGGGGAACGAGTTGTATTAGTGAAAGGGGCCCCGGATCGACTTTTTGATATGGCAAATATGGAAGTGGGCTCCGAGGAGCGAGTTTTCTGGGAAGATAAAATGACGAAGCAAGCGAAGATGGGAAAGAGACTGATTGGGGCTGCGATGAAAAAAGTTCGCTCTGATCAAGAAACGATTGATCATGCAGATGTACAGTCTGGTCTAATGTTTCTCGGTTTGGCCGGAATCATTGACCCTCCTCGGGAAGAAGCAATTCTGGCAGTCGAAGAATGTAAGCGAGCCGGAATAGTCGTGAAAATGATTACCGGTGATCACAGAGAAACAGCAATTGCGATTGGAAAGGAACTTAGCATTGGTGATGGAACGCGTGCGATCGAAGGTCGCGAACTTGACAAGATGACGCCAGAAGAGCTTAAACAAGCAGCAATAGAATATGATGTATTTGCTCGAACGAGTCCGGAAAACAAACTGCAACTCGTTCAAGCTCTACAAGAGCATGGACATATTTGTGCGATGACGGGTGACGGGGTGAATGATGCACCAGCATTAAAACGGGCTGATATCGGGGTAGCGATGGGAATTAAAGGAACTGAAGTATCAAAGGATGCATCACAAATGGTTCTCGTCGATGATAACTTCCATACGATCGTCAGTGCAGTCCGTGAAGGTAGACGTGTCTATGATAACTTAAAGAAGACGATTTTATTTATTTTGCCAACAAACGGAGCGGAGGCTTTTCTGATCTTTGCCAGTATTTTATTTGGTACGATGATGCCGCTCACGCCAGTGCAAATTCTCTGGGTTAATATGATTACAGCCGTGACCATTTCACTTGCAATTGCTTTTGAAAAATTAGAAAAAGGCACAATGGATCGGCCGCCACGTGAAGCAGAAACGAAGCTGTTAAGCGGATATTATATTTTCCGGATTGTCTTTGTTTCACTCTTAATTGGTGGCGGAATCTTACTGATGAATGCTGATTTGATCAATAATGGTTATGATCAGGCAATAGTGAATACTGTTACACTTCAGGCGATTGTTCTTGCGCAATTGTTTCACTTGTATAACTGTCGAAGTGAGCGGAACTTTGCTTTATCAAAAGACTTTTTTAAGAACAAAGTTGCGTTTCTCGTGTCAGGGTTACTCATTGTTATTCAGTTAGGTGTGACGTATTTGCCGTTCATGAATACGATTTTAGGAACCGTGCCGATTGAGGCCGAATATTGGATTTTCCCAATTATGATTGGAATTATTGTCTTTATCGTCGTTGAAATTGAGAAATGGGTGACGAGAAAGGTGTCGGCACGGTTAAAATAGTGATAGAAAAGGGGCAGCTATAATGGAGGCTGTCCCTTTTTATGTAGGCCGGCATGGGTGTAGGCGCTCATGTGAACTCCAATCAGTGCGTTTCCTCAGGCGAATATTAACGCTATTTTAGGAAAACTGGATAAAGTCTCTTTTAAAAACTGTCAAACATTACCATTGATTGTTAAATAGAAAGGATGATATATTTATTTAGCTGCTTCGCCAGCGATTAAAAAAACAAACACATCACAATAACTTTTCTTAAAAAAGTGTTGATAAGTTGAAATTAATATTGTATAATTAATTTCTTGTCGCTGAAACGTCAGTGATGATTGCTCTTTGAAAACTAAACAAACAAGCGTCAACAAACAATATTTATCGTGTTTCTTCTATTTAATATAGAGAACATGAGCCAACGTTTTATTTAATGAGCTAAAGCTTACTCTTATTGGAGAGTTTGATCCTGGCTCAGGACGAACGCTGGCGGCGTGCCTAATACATGCAAGTCGTACGAATCTGAAGGAGCTTGCTCCTGACGATTAGTGGCGGACGGGTGAGTAACACGTGGGCAACCTGCCTGTAAGACTGGGATAACTCCGGGAAACCGGGGCTAATACTGGATGATTCCTTTCCTCTCATGAGGAAAGGCTGAAAGACGGTTTCGGCTGTCACTTACAGATGGGCCCGCGGCGCATTAGCTAGTTGGTGAGGTAACGGCTCACCAAGGCAACGATGCGTAGCCGACCTGAGAGGGTGATCGGCCACACTGGG